>NZ_JAAVUQ010000001.1 GCF_018449515.1 Caballeronia sp. dw_19
TAACCCCAACCGCTAACCCCAGAACCGACCACCCCGGCATCAACCCCGACCACTAACCCCAAAACCGACCACCCCAGCACTGACCCGGACCCACTAACCCCAAAACCCAAAACCCGTCCACCGGTGCGAACGAAAACCACTTCCCTATAACCCCTCAAACCCGATCACCACTGGTTTCATCGAAGAGCGAGATACGTTTGCTGTCGATCGAAAACCCCGTCATCTCGTCGACCGCTGCGCTCGCAGTATCCTGCGCGATCGACGCGATTTGGGCCCCATGATAATCGAGCCAAATTACCCGATGATTACCCATCGGCTCAACAAGCGACACCGTACCTCGATGTCCGAACGCCGGATCAATCGAGACATCCTCGGGGCGCACGCCGAGCACGCACGGCAGCTTCTCCGGCGGTGACTGCAGAAACGGATACGCGGAAACATCAATATCAACGTGCTCATTGCGAAACCGCACGCCACCACCCTCGCGATGCAACACGCCCTTCAGCAAGTTCATGCCCGGCGAGCCAAGGAACGTCGCAACAAACAAATTATTCGGATGCGCATAAACCTCCGCCGGCGTACCGATCTGCTGAATCACCCCACCGCGCATGACCGCCATGCGGGTCGCGAGCGTCATCGCTTCGACCTGATCGTGGGTCACGTAGATCATCGTTGCACCGAGACGCTTATGCAGTTGCTTCAGCTCACGCCTGAGTTCCGTGCGCAGCTTTGCGTCGAGGTTCGACAGCGGCTCATCGAAGAGAAACACGTCCGCTTCACGCACGATCGCCCGGCCGATTGCCACGCGCTGACGCTGCCCGCCCGACAACTGCGCAGGCCTGCGTTTGAGCAACGGCCCAAGCTGCAACATCTCGGCCGCACGCGTGACGCGCCGTTCGATCTCGGCTTTGGGCGTACCCGCTATACGCAAACCGAACGAGAGATTACGCTCGACGTTCATGGTCGGATACAGCGCGTAGGACTGGAACACGAGCGCGATACCGCGATCTTTCGGATCGGCCCACGTCATATCCTGGCCGCCGATCTCGATGCTGCCGCCGCTCACATCGATCAGTCCTGCAATGCTGTGCAGCAAGGTGGATTTACCGCACCCCGAGGGGCCCAGCAATACAAGAAACTCACCCGGTTCGACCTCAAGATCGAGCGATTCGATGATCGTATTGGAGCCAAGCTGAATCTCCAGATCGCGGATTGAAACGTTCGACATGACTGTAGACATGAATGAGCCCTGGACTAACCCTTGACCGCACCGGATGCAATGCCACGCACGAACCAGCGACCCGAAACGAAGTAAATGGCAAGCGGCACCATGGACGTGAGGATGGTCGCCGCCATGTTGACGTTGTAGAGCCGCTCGCCCGTCGTGGTGTTGATGATATTGTTCAGTTGTACTGTCATCGGCAAATTCTTCGTGCCCGCGAAAACGAGACCCAGGATGAAGTCGTTCCAGATACCGGTGACCTGCATGATGATGGCGACCACGATGATCGGCGTGGACATCGGCACCATCAGTTGCAGGAAGATGCGCCAGAAACCGCCCCCGTCCACGCGCGCCGCCTGGAAGAGTTCATGCGGCAGCGCTGCGTAGTAATTGCGGAACAGCAGTGTCATCACGGGCATACCGAAGATGGTGTGGATCAGCACAATGCCGGGCAACGAGCTGAATAAATGCACGGTTGCGAGCACACGCACAAGCGGATAGACCATCACCTGTACCGGGATGAATGCACCCACCAACAGGATGGCGAACAACGTGGTGGCCCCGCGTGGTTTCCAGAATGACAACGCGTAACCGTTCACCGCACCGACCAGAATGGACAGGACCGTACTCGGCACGACAATGCGCACCGAGTTCCAGAAGCCGACCTGAATGCCCTGGCAATCCAGTCCCGTACACGCCGATTGCCACGCAACACGCCATGCATCCAGCGTGAAATGCACCGGCAGCGAAAGGATATTGCCAAGACGAATTTCCGTCATCGGCTTGACCGACGTGACGAGCATCACATAGAGCGGCAGCAGGAAGAACAAGGCCGAAGTCAGCAGAAACGCGTACACGCCCAGGCGCGCGGGCGTGAAGCGCGACCTGCGTTTTAACGGGCGACGTGGCGCGTTCATCGGGAATCCCTGAGCCGCAATGCGCGGCTGCGAATATAAAAGACCGGCGCCAGGATCGCGAGCACGGTCACGAGAAGAACGATCGACGCCGCCGACGCCAGCCCGAGATTCGCGCGTCCGAACAGATAATCCATGATGAACTTCGCGGGCACTTCGCTTGCCGTGCCGGGACCGCCTTGCGTCATGGCGACCACCGCATCGTAGAGTTTGATGACCATCACGAACAGCAGGATGAAGGCCGTCGAAATGGATGCGCCGAGCATGGGGATGACAATGCTGACATAGACACGCCAGCGCGGAATGCCATCTATGCGCGCTGCCTTCCAGATCTCTTCATCAATGCCGCGCAGCCCCGCGAGCAACAATGCCATCACCAGCCCCGACGCTTGCCAGACCGTAGCTATCACGAGCGTATAGATCACACGATCCTGATCGACGATCCAGTCGAAGCGCGCGTGCGTGAAACCGATCCGATGCAGCACTTCCTGAATGCCCAGCTCCGGATTCAGGATCCACTGCCACACGAGACCCGTTGCGACGAACGACATGGCGTACGGATACAGGAAGACCGTGCGCAGCGCGCCCTCCGCCATCACCTTCTGGTCGATAAACACCGCCAGCAGCAACCCGATCGCGAGGCATATGACGATGAACAAAACCCCGTAGATCGCGATGTTTTGCAGCGACAGCATCCACCGGTCGTTATTAAAAAGCCGCACGTATTGCGACACGCCCGCAAAACTATTCGACGCGAACGTACGCGAGTTCGTGAACGATGTGCGCAAGCTCCATAACATCGTGCCGAGATAGGCGAACACAACGGTGAGCGCCATCGGCACCAACGCAATATAAGCGGCCAGCGCAAACCGCTTCCTCAGCGGCTTGCGCTTCACGCGACCGGCCGGCGCGCGCAAGGCCTTGCCGGCAGGCGTATGCGTCCTCAGCGCTCCCTGCGCCATCAGCTTTTCAGCCCGCTGGCGAAGGCCTTTTGTGCGTCCTCCGCCGACTGGTTCTTGTTCCAGAAGTTGGTGATGACGTCCTGCAACGCGCCATTGATATCAGGCGGCGTCAGCATTTCCGGATTCGGCAACTGCCGCGACTTGTCCTTCATGATCGCGATGCCCTCCTTCGCGCACATGTCGAGACTCGAATCGTCGATGTCCGAGCGAATCGGAATCGATCCCTTCTTCGCGCTGAACGCAACCTGTGCAGCCGGAGACGTCATGACCGTCGCCAGCAGCTTTTGCGCCTTGATCGCGTTGGGGTCGTCGGTCTTCGGGAAAACGAACGCGTCCCCTGCGACAAGATACGGCGAATGCGGACCGAAGCCCGGGAAGCAGCCGAAGTCCTTGCCCGCCGTTTGATTGGCGGCGGAGAACTCGCCCTTCGCCCAGTCACCCATGATCTGCACGCCGGCCTTGCCGGAGATCACCAGCGCGGTGGCGTCGTTCCAGTTGCGGCCCGGTGAGCCCGGATCAATATAGTTGTGCAGGCGCTTGAACTGCGTCAGCACCTTCTTGAACGCGTCGGACTTGACCGCGTTCACATCGCGATCGCGGTATACCTTCAAATAGAGGTCCGGGCCGCCGACATCGGCGAACACGGCGTCGAAGGTGATCTTCTCCTGCCATGCCTGACCACCGAGCGCGAGCGGAATCACGCCCGCCGCTTTCAGCTTGTCGAGATCCGCGATGAACTCATCGTACGTGGCCGGTTCCTTTGTGATGCCGGCCTTCTGGAACGCCGGCTTCGAATAGAAGAACCATGCCGGCATGTGGATGTCCACGGGCGCCGCGTAGTAATGCCCGTTCGACTTGATGCTTTCAATGATCGACGGCGGGAAGATCTTGTCCCAGTTCTCCTTGGCCGCGACATCGTCCACGTTGTTCAGCAAGCCCTGGTCGATGATGTCGTGGAATTGCTTCGACGTATTGAACTGCGCGGCGGTGGGCGGGTCTCCGCCCATGATGCGGTTGAGCGCCGTGGAGCGCGCCTGGTCTGCACCGGCCACGGCTTGGTCGACCCATAATCCGCCCGCCTTGTTATAGGCGTCGGCGAACTGCCTGATGGCCGCTGACTCGCCGCCCGATGTCCACCAGTGGATCACGGTCGCTTTCAACGGATCGGCGTGCGCTGCGCTGCTCGCCGCAACGGCGGCGATGACACTGACGACCAGTTTCTTCATGCGGTTCATTGCGTCTCCTCCGGGCTATATTTTCTATTTGGCCCCGTAGTCCATAGGGTCCAATGGCTTCGGCATTGAAATCGAACTGCGGGTCAGGCGCGGGAATTAACGCGGGTATTGCGCTCCGCGAGGAACTTCGCAATCAGCTCGGCGCTATGTTTCATGGTGCGCTTCTGCGTCTTGTAGTCGACATGAAACACGCCGAAGCGACGTTCATACCCAAAGGCCCATTCGAAGTTATCCATCAGCGACCAGATGAAATATCCGCGTATGTCGACGCCGGCCTTGATCGCGCTATCCACGGCGGCCAGGTGGCGTTTGAGGAACGAGATGCGCTGCGGATCATCGACGCGTCCATCGACTACCTTGTCATCCGACGCCATGCCGTTTTCAGTGATGTAGATCGGCGGCAATGACGGATACGTCTTGTTGAATCCGATCAGCAGGTCGCGCAGGCCATCGGGATGAATCTCCCAGCCCATCTGTGTGCGCTCGACGCCTGGCAACGGCACTTCGGTGAAACCATGCACGCCGTCGCTCTTCACGTTCGTGCGGAAGTAATAGTTGATGCCGAGGAAGTCGAGCGGCGTACCGATGATCTCCATATCGCCATCGAGCACCAGCGGCTCGGTGCCCGGCCATAGTTCGAAAAGGTCCTTGGGATAGGCCTTTTTCAACAGCGGGTCCAGTATCCACGCGTTGTGCTGGACTTCAAAAAGATGTGCGGCGCGTGCGTCGGCTGCGCTGTCGCTATTAGCGGTACCTCGGCCCACATTCGCGACAATACCCTTGAGCGACGCGGGATCGTTTGCCCGCAGGACCGGCACGGCGGACCCGTGCGCGAGCAGCAGGTGATGCATGGCCTGGGTCGCGTAACGGTCATTCGCCAGCCCCGGTGCATGATGGCCGTTGCCGTAGCCGAGGTAAGCGGAGCACCAGGGTTCGTTGAGCGTGGCCCAGGCATCGACCTGACCGCTCAGTTCGCGGCTCATCAGGTCGGCGTAATCGGCGAAGCGATACGCTATGTCGCGATTCAGCCAGCCGCCGCGATCTTCCAGATATTGCGGCAGGTCCCAGTGATAAAGCGTGACAAAGGTCTTGAGGCCTTTCTCTTTCAGCCGCGCGACCAGGCGCTTATAGAAGTCGATCCCCTTCCGGTTCGGACGCCCCGCTTCATCCATCACGCGCGGCCATGCAATGGATAGGCGATACCCGTCTACGTTTAGCGCGGACAGCAAGTCGAGGTCCGATTCCCACCGATGATAATGATCGCAAGCGACCTCGCCGGTGTCGCCGGCCAGCACTTTACCGGGCGTGGCCGAGAACGTGTCCCAGATCGACGGGAGCCGGCCGTCTTCGCTGACGGCGCCTTCGATCTGATAGGAAGCGGTTGCTGCGCCGAGCAAAAAGTCTCGTCGCCAGAGGGCTGAATCGGAGGGTGGGGGAAACGGATCGCTGGAGACAACGGATGCGTCGAGTGCCACGAGGACTCCTGTTGAGCGGTGGAGTGGAAGCGCTTCCACATGTGCCAGCGAACGATAGCAGCGCCGAATTGACGGGGACAATCCGGGTTTGTATGGAGAGGGTTCAGGGGTTGAAGAGACGCGATCGTCGCGAGGGAGATGGCGACGAATCGGGAAAGGTAGGCGCTACGACCCCGGACCGGCGTTCACACCGCGTCACTCACGGGAATCCTTGCCACAAAACAGGTCCCCGTCTCCGCCGATGAACTCACCGACAACGTCCCGCCGTGCGCGTTGACGATCTGCGAGCAAATATAGAGTCCCAACCCGAGCCCACCGCCCGGCTGACTGCTCGCAGGCCGCCAATACGGTTCGAAGACTTTTTCCAGGTCTTGCGGCGCGATCGGCGCGCCCAGATTGGAGACGGAGATCGCGAGCTCGCCGGCATCCACCGATACCATCACCCGCACCGGTTGATCCGGCGAGCCATGCGTCAGCGCATTAGCCAGCAGGTTGGACAGCAGTTGCTGAATGCGCCCCCGGTCGCAGTAGACGCAGCCGTCCACCGCGATCTGTTCCAGCACGACACGTTGCGGATTCACGTCGCGCAGTTCCGTGACCACGTGGCGCAGCGCGTCGGGGAGATCGTCAACCGGAGCAAGCGCCACGCCGATACCCGTGCCGAGCCGGCCACGGGCGAAATCGAGCACGTCGTCGATCAGGCGGGACATGCGCCGCGTAGTCGCCCGCAACCGCGTGCCGATGCTCACCAGTTCCGGCTCGCCGCCGCGTCGCGCCAGCCATTCCGCGGTGGCGCCCACGGCGGCAAGCGGATTGCGCAGATCGTGGCCGAGCACCGCGATGAACTGCTCGCGCAACTCGGCGGTCGTGCGCTCATTGATGAGCGCGGCTTCGGTCGCCGAGCGCTCGTTCTCGCTCTCCAGCTGCAGTGCGATCAGTTCTGCGAAGAGCGTGAACATGGTGAGCGTGCGTGCATCCGAGATCATCGCCGGACGCGGATCGATCGCGCACAGATTGCCGAAATAGTCGCCGTTGGGCAGGATGATCGGCACCGAGATATAACTCTCGATGTTGTAGATACGGGGCGTGTGGTGTTCGCGATAAACCGGATCGGTACTCGCATGGTCGATAACAACAGGCCGGCGCATTGCGCGAGCCTCGCTGCACAGCGTGGTGTGGACGTCGAGTTGGCCGCCCGGCAATAGCCCGAACTGAATGTCGTCCTGCACGGCACAGGCGGTCCATGTTCCCTCGGTGACGCGCGCCACCGCCGCGAAGCCGAGGCCGGTGTTTTTGCAGATCACGCGCAGCATGGACGGAACGGCGCCGATCCGGCCGATGGTGGCCACGTCGCGAGCAATGGCTTCGTCACTGTCGTCCATGGCGGCCTGCAAAACTCCATCAACAGGGTTCAAAATTCTACCTCTCAGTGCTCGATATTTTTTGTTCGATGCTGCGCTCAATTGTACGGGTCCGATTACTCGCGCCAAGCGTTTAAAAATGGCCGCCTGTCCCCGCGCGCCGGTCGACGTGATCTTCTGGATTGCATAGTGCGTACCGCGATGCCAAGATGCGCTGTCGCCATCGACCAACTGGCGCGGGTATCGAGGCCGGGCCGGCCAGTACCTTTCTGTTAAACCTTACAAAGAAAAACGATGACCGGAGCAGTGCTTTCAAAATCGCCGACAGGCATTTCTGGCTTTGACGACGTCACCCTCGGCGGTTTGCCTGCCGGCCGTCCGACCCTGATGTGCGGCGCGGCAGGATGCGGCAAGACCCTGTTCGCCATGACATTCCTCGTGGAAGGCGTACTGAAGTACGGCGAGCCCGGCGTGGTGGTGAGCTTCGAGGAATCGGCGGAGGACCTGGCCGCGAACGTGGCGTCGCTGGGCTACGACGTGATGTCGCTGATCGAGCAGAAGAAACTCGCCATCGATCACGTCAAGATCGACCCGGCGGGAATCGAAGACACCGGCGAATACGATCTCGAAGGCCTGTTCGTGCGGCTCGACTACGCCATCAAGAGTGTGAACGCGAAGCGCGTCGTACTCGATACGCTCGAAGCTCTGTTCGCCAGTTTCCCCGACGCCGTCTTGCTGCGCGCCGAGTTGCGGCGCCTGTTCGACTGGCTGAAGGAACGCGGCGTCACGGCCATCGTGACCGCGGAGCGCGGAACCGGCGACCCGAGCCTGTTGACGCGGCACGGCATTGAAGAATACGTGTCCGATTGCGTCATCCTGCTCGACAACCGGGTCGAAAACCAGGTCACCACGCGGCGCCTGAGGATCGTTAAATATCGCGGCTCGGCGCATGGGACGAACGAATACCCGTTTCTTATCGACACCACCGGCATCAGCGTCCTCCCGGTTACATCAGCCGGGCTGGCGCACCTGACGTCAAGCGACGTCATCTCCACGGGTATCGCCGATCTCGACGCCATGTTGGGCGTGGGCGGTTATTTCGTCGGCTCGAGCGTACTTGTGTCGGGACTTGCGGGAACCGGCAAAACCACCTTTGCCGCTAAATTCGTCGAGGCCCGCTGCAAACTCGGCGAACGCACGCTGTGGTTCGCCTTTGAAGAGTCGCCCGAGCAGATCGTGCGCAACATGCGCTCAGTGGGCGTGGATCTTGCGCACTCTCTGGGCGGCACGCTCAGGATCGAATCGGCGCGGCCCAGTTTTTTCGGGCTGGAAATGCATTTGGCGCGGATGGCGCGCGACATCGACCTGTTCAAGCCGAGCGCCGTGGTGATCGACCCGATCTCGTCGCTGCGCGGCGTGGAGTCGGAAGTGCACGCGACGCTGTTGCGACTCGTCGATCTCCTCAAATCCCGCGGCATTACGGCAGTTTTTACAAGTCTGAGCGGTACCGACCAGGCGTCCAGCGTGAATGACCGCAGCATCTCATCGCTGATGGATACCTGGATTTCGCTATCGCATATTGAAACGAACGGCGAGCGCAACCGGCTTGTCTACGTGCTGAAATCGCGCGGCATGGATCACTCGAACCAGGTCCGTGAATATCAGATCAGCAATGGGGGAATCGCCATGGTGCCAGCTTATATAGGCGCGGGCGGCGTGCTGACAGGTTCCGCGCGGCTCGCGCAGGAAGCGCAGGAACGCGACGAATCCGCCGCGCGCGACGAACTTGTGATGCAAAAAAAGCGCGAACTCGCCCGGCGCCGCAGACTGGTCGAGCAGCAGGTCGCGGAACTGCAGTCGGCGCTCGACGCTGAAGCGTCGGAACTCGATGCGCTAATCGAGCAAAGCGACGAACACAAGCGCCTGCAGGAAGCCGACCGTAGCCGGATGGCGCAATTGCGGCGATCGAAAGAATGACCGAACAGGACGCGTCCACGCCAGCGGAACACGAATCGGACAGGACCGAAACGCCCGACGCTTGCTCGTATTTGCTGCGGTTGTATGTAGCGGGGGAAACGCCGAAATCGATGGCCGCCATCCGTAACCTGCGTGCGCTCTGCGCCACGCATCTGGCCGGCGAGTATTCGATCGAGGTCATCGATCTGCGCATCAACCCGCAACTCGCAGCCGCCGACCAGATTCTCGCGATACCGACCGTCGTCCGGCATCTGCCCGCGCCGCTCAGGAAAGTGATCGGCGATTTGTCGGACACCGAGCGCGTGCTGGTCGGCCTCGACATCCGGCCGAGGGCCGGTTCGTGAGCGCCCTGCCCGTCGAAGCCGACGGCGGAGGTGGCGGAGACGGTGCACCGCCTCCACCCCCATCGGACACGCTCGTGCTGCGGTTGTACGTGACGGGCAATACGCTGCGTTCCACGCGTGCCGTGGACAACGCGCGGCGCTTGCTGGAAACCCATGCGGCGGGCCGCTTCGAGCTGGAAGTGATCGACATCTACCTGCATCCGGAAGCCGCGGTCGCGGCCCAGATCATTGCCGCGCCGACGCTGGTCAAGCTGCGTCCGGGGCCGTTGCGAAGGGTGATCGGTGATCTCTCGGATTCGAACAAGGTACTGGCCGCGCTCGGCGTGATGGCGTTGAACGTAGCCGGTAGCACGTCCTTAGGCGCGTCCTCGGCCGCGTCCATCAAACCCTGACGCGTATGTCCGATCAATCCCACACCGCTTCACTGGAAACCGCGACTATCGAGGAGCTGCGCGAGCGGCTGCGCGAGGCGGAAGATACCCTCGACGCCATCCGCAGCGGCGCGGTGGACGCCGTGGTGGTCGGCAGCGACGACGACCGCCGTATCTATACGCTCGAAAGCGCGGACCGGCCGTACCGCGTGCTCGTGGAGCAGATGCAGGAAGGCGCGGTGATGCTCTCCGCCGACGGCACCATTCTCTACGCCAACGAACGCGCCGGGCAGTTGCTCGGCGCCCGGGTCGAGCACGTCGTAGGCTACGCGTTCAGCGCTTTTGTGCTCGATGGCCAGCACGCGCGCCTGCAGGAACTGATCCGCGAAAGCGCTACCGGCACTGCCCGCGACGAACTCACGGTGCTGTCGGCCAGCGGGGAAACGCCCGTGTATTGCAGCTTCAAGGCGCTCGAAGCCGAGCGCGACCAGGACCGGCTGATCTGCGGCGTGATCTCCGATCTCTCGCAGCAACGGCAGATGGAAGCGCGCCTGCACCAGGCGCAGAAAATGGAGGCGGTCGGTCAGTTGACCGGCGGCCTCGCCCACGATTTCAACAACCTGCTGCAGGCCATTCACGGCAACCTGGAACTCGTGAAACGATCGCCTTCGGAGCGCGAGCGCGTACTGCGCTGGACCGACAACGCCATGCGGGCCGTCAGCCGCGGCGCCAAGCTCACCGCGCAATTGCTGGCATTTTCGCGCTCGCAGAAACTCGAATTGAAACCGGTCGGGCTGACCCAACTCGTGCGCGGCATGGCCGATCTGTTCGACCGCACGCTGGGCCCGGGGATCGACCTGCGGCTGGAACTCGGCGACGACGCCACCCTGGTCGTGGCGGACGCGACCCAGCTTGAACTCGCGTTGCTCAACCTCGCAATCAACGCACGGGACGCGATGCCCACGGGCGGCGTGCTGCGCATCAGCACGGTAACGTGGACGATCACGGACGACGCCGATCTCGCCGATGGCGACTACGTGGAATTGAGTGTCGCCGATACAGGCACCGGCATGCCCGCCGATGTCGCGGCCCGGGCGTTCGAACCGTTTTTTACCACCAAGGAACTGGGCGCGGGAACCGGTCTCGGCCTCGCCCAGGTGTACGGAATCTGCCAGCAGGCGGGCGGCCATGCGCGGATCGAGAGCAGTCCGCGCGGCACCCGGGTGTCTTTGTTTCTGCGGCGTTCGCCCGCGGTAGCCAACGCACCGGACCCGTCGGCGGCGGCTATCGTCAATGCGAGTGACCGGAGTGCGCCGCGAATCCTGGTCGTCGATGACGATCCGGATGTTCGTACGTTCATGGTCGAAACGCTGGTCGCGCTGGGGTATCGCGTGGACTCGGCGGCGGGCGGGCGCGCGGCGCTCCACATGATGGCAAGCGATCCACCGGACTTGCTGGTACTGGACTTCGCGATGCCGCATCTTGACGGCGCTACGGTGGCGAAACTGGCGCGGTCCCAGGGTCTGCACATGCCCATTGTTTTCGCGAGCGGCTACGCGGACACCTCTGCCCTCGACGCCGCGATGGGCAACAATATCTCGCTGCTTCGAAAACCATTTTCGATTGATAATTTGTCGGCGGTCGTTGCGGCGGCGCTGGCGTGAGGCGTAGACGTAAATCGGGTTGCTCGCGTGACTTGGTGAACGAGCACGGTGACAATTCGCGCCACTACTGACAGAAACTGGCAGTAGTCACGCTTACGATGGGTTCGACTTCAGCACCGGCAAGTAATCGGCGGCTCGTTGCTGGATTCTCAGCCGCACGCCTCGGCTATTTCCCGGCTACTTCCCATCGACCCAACGCGCGCAAACCATGACCGATCCCAACTTCATCATCCTGTACGTCGACAACCCCTCCATCAGCGCCGATTTTTATGCGGGCTTGCTCGGCAAGACACCCGTCGAATCTTCTCCGGCGTTCGCCATGTTCATCCTGGAGTCGGGTCTCAAGCTGGGGTTGTGGTCCAGGCATACGGTTGAACCCGCAGCAACAGCGCCGGGCGGCGGCGAACTCGCGTTCCCAGTGAACGACAGTGACTCCGTGCACAGCCTTTTCGCCGATTGGGTCAAGCGCGGCCTGGAAATCATCCAGCGTCCGACCGAAATGGATTTTGGCTTTACCTTCGTCGCGCTGGATCCCGACGGTCATCGTCTGCGCGTTTTTACGCCTTCCGGGCAATGAGATGACGGCACGCGACTGCCGCATTTCAAGCGGATGACTAGCGGCTACCACCTTCTCGACGGCGTTATTGCTTTGGCCGCTTTGGCCGTTGTGCGCATGTGCGGATCGGTTTCGTCGAAGGCGCTGCCCCCTCTGCGCCGCGTGTGGTCGAGTTCTTCCGCCAGCCGTTTCTCTTCCCAGTCGCGTTGCCACGCCTCCGCCTTATGGCGGCGCTCGATCGCGCGCCGCGCTTCGTCCTCGCGATCGATCCATGCAGCGAAGATCCAAAACGCGCGGTCTATTGCTTCATATTTTCCTGCCGGACCAGTCACCGAAAATAACAGCCGATCACCCTGGCCCGGGTGCTTCCAGTACACGCCGATTTCGCGTTCGCCAGCCGGCGCAATGGTTTTGCCGATATCGGACGCCGACGTCGCCCGCTCGCCCTTCCATCGTGCTGCCGAAGCGCCAGACACCGCGCCAAAGCTCCCGGCATTCGACTCAGGCTCAGGCTCAACCGCCAGCGCCCGGAACGGCCATTCGAAGCGGCCGGAGCGCAAGCGTTGAAACTCGCCGGGAGCATCGATCGAGACAAATCGCTTTGCCACCTTGTTGACCGTGAGCGTTCGCGACACGAGATGCAAAGTGAGATCGACGCCGCCGCCGGCTACCCTGATCCGGCCCTCGTCCTCGCGAATCTCGGCGTCGCATCGCGCTGATGCATACGACAACCGCCTGCCTTCGCGATACCCATGCAACCAGAGCGCCGCGATGACGGCAAGCGCCAGCGCAACCTGGGCATCCGACTGCGGCGTCGAAGTGAGACCCGCATAAAGCGCGACGGCCGCCGCGCCGCACATACCCATCTTGACGATACGGCCGAGCAAAGTCTCAGCCTGGAACAAAGCGAACAGCCACATGAGTTTTCCCGATGTCACGTTTTTCTTGGTTTAGGGTCGAACACGCGGCGGGCTTGATGTCGGTGACATCTCCCCTTGAGGCGTGTTTCGCCTTGAAGCGTCTTGATGGCGCTTTCTCTCTCAGTCGGCAATCCCGTGCTTTTCAGCGTTCAGGTTGGTCAGGCCCGAACTCGGCGGGACGGCCATCACGGCCCTCACTTGCCTGCGCGTGTCCGCAGTCGGCGGCTATAGGCGGCACGGGCGCCGTCGTAGCCGTAGTGGTCTCAGTCGCAGAGCCGCGGCGGCGCCGCTGGTCGTGAACATCCGAGGGCCAGGGAGCCCTGGTTGGCGTCCAATGCGCAAGGCCCCGAAAGGGACCCGGAACGTGCACCGAGAGCGCATGGTTCATAGCGAAAGTGGCCAGCAATTCGCTACACCTTCCACGACCGGGAAATAACCCGCCTCCTTTTCCCGCCTCGGCGTCTGGTCAACACCGTTCACGATGCCTGCGTACACGTCAGGCAATGATGCCTTCGATGCACGCCGCCGCCCTCTCATTCCGTCCGCTCTTTCCGCCCATTTCGTTCAGCGCGGGGAGGATTGTTCGCCTTCGCTTATGTTCGCTGCTTATGTTCGCTGCTTATGTTCGCTGCTTACGTCCGCTGCTTACGTCCGCTTGGCGCGCTCAGCCGCCGAGGCTGCGGATCGTCGCAGCGGTCCTGACGCCGACGCCGCGCGCATCGCGCGAGCGGCTGCCGTCGTCCACAGGCGAAGCGGCGCCAATCAGCGCCCCGGTTGTACATCGCCTGCGGGCTTCTGTCGGCGTGCAGCCGAAACGCTCCTTGAACGCGCGGTTGAACGTCGATTCGCTCATGAAGCCGACCGCACAGGCAATTGCACCAATGAGGTCGCGCGCATGCAGCGGCGATTCGAGCCGGCGCATGGCTTCATCGAGCCGGCGAGTGCGTACATACTCAGCCACGCCGCCCATCGGTTCGAAGAGTTCATAGAGCGCCGTTCGCGACACCTTCAGGATTTCGCGCAGCCGCGCCGGGCCGAGGCTCATGTCCGCCAGATTGCCTTCGACAAAACTCAGCGCCTGCGCGCGGATCAGCGGCGTCAGGCGCGGATCGCCGGATTGCTCCCAACGCTCGGCACGCCGCAGCACGGAGGCCGCGACGAAGTCCAGCGTGGCTTCGCCCGCCACGCGAGCCTGCTCGTCGTCCATCGAGTCCGCGACGCTCATCAGGCTGCGCATATGCGAAGCGATCAGCAGGCCGATAGGGTCGGCGGCCTCCCAGGACAATCCATGCATGCGCAACGCGCCGCCCGTGCGCCGGTCAATGGCTTGACGTGGAATGGTGAGCGTCAGCATGGGTGCGTCGCGGGTGAAACCGACGTTTTCGACGGCGAGGTCGCGCATGACGACCGACCCGAGCGACACCTGCTGGATGTCGCGGCCAAAGGTCGACATCAATGTGCCGTCAAGCAGGCAATGCACCAGGTAATGGTCGACGCCGGAGGTCGCTATCCTGCGGCGGGTACGCTGAAATTCAACGTCTCCGCGCACGACATGCGACATGAGCAGCATTGAACCTAAAGGCCAACTTTCCATCTTCGCGCGAAACGGTACGGGTGGATCTTTCCGGCGCTGGATCTCAAAGATGGCGTCAAGTCCTTCGCGCCAGATTTCCTCGGCATCATTCTCGGGGAAATCGGCACTGTCGAATCTGATGGGCGTGGACATGGCGTTACTCAGCCTCCATAACAGCAGGGTTCGACATGACTTTCCAGATTGCCGGGTTCGCTTTTGGCATTACCCGGCATCGCAAAGAAATTAACGGCGCTTTAGCGGTAAAACTTTAGCATGTGTTTAAAACGATCTGAAGGGAACGGGGAGTTGTCGCTATATCCTTATTCGTTCTTTTGCTGGCAGAGCCCAAGCGGGCGGCGGCTTTTCAAATGCCACAGTCCGCCGATACCCCCGTGGTCAGGCAGGAGAATTTAGCTAAAAGACGAAGGAATCGATAATGCCGCCCGCACGGGATTGCCTGCATGGGCTATGGGTTTTTGGCGAAGGTGGTGCGCCTCACGATCAGAACTTTCATTCCACTTTCGTTAATAAGGGGCGGGTTTGTTTTGCGCGCGCTTGCAATTCGCCAATTCGCCAATTCGTTTAACTTGCGGAATGTTTAGCAAGAAAACCAGCGTTTTATCGAAAGACTTTATCGCGAACCGCCGCCCGTTCTTTTCAGCGACTCGTCGTCATTACTGGGGAAACTGGCATTCGGTCAAAGCTGCGCCGGACAAGATGCCAGCGCACGTGCTCTTGCGACTCCGTATCGAGTTCCACCAGGAAACGCGTTTTCCCCGCGATCACCGCCCCCACCGGCAAACCATCGTGATAAAGCACGCGATTACCCGGCAGTGCCGGCACTTTCTCCCCGGGCAGCAAGGTGCCGGCGAGATTCAGGGGATCGACCGCGCTTATCGCGATAAAGCTGCCGTCGGCGGCCCGGTTGCGCATCGTGCGTAACAGCGGCACGGCTTCGGGCAGCGCGAACTGCTCACCTGCCAGCCCCGCGACGAATCGGCCGCCGCGAATTTCACCGCGTGCTTCCAGCCGATGAAATACCCGCAGCAGGTCGCGCCACGGCGGCAGCCAGTCGGCTTCGCGTTCGAGCAAGCGCCAAAAGATCACGCCGTATCGGCGCAACAGGGTCATCGCGACATGCTCAAGGGAATCGGCGCCGGGCGCGGCACTGCTTTCAGCGCGACGCAGCAATGCCCAGCGCCCGGCGTCGTCCATCCCGCCGATAAAGCGGCCGCCGCGCCGTGGCCGCCGGCCGAAACTGTTGCGGCGCGCGGCCGGCGCGAGCAACGCACGCAGGCCGGCGAAACTATCGGCGTTCACCAGCCCCAGCGACACCAGTTCGCCCAGCGCATTTTCAAGTTCGGTATCCAGCAGGCGAACGTCCGAACGCAGTTCATCGAAGAACATGGCGCCGTGTTGCGTGAGCGCGTCGAACACGAGCTGGGCACGCGATGACGGCTCGGGGGACTGCACCGGTTGCATCAACGGATTCCACGCTGCCAGATTTCGACGCGGCAGCAACACGATCGGCGTGGTGCGCACCGGGCCGCCCGAACTTCGCGACCGGACACCCGGACGGCTCCAGACGACCTTGCCGGAGCGGCATAGATCGTCGAGCCAGGTCATGGAATAAGCGCTCAGGCGTGCCGGCAGGATCTCATCTTCCCATGCGACCGCGGGCGCTTCGTAGCCTTCGAGTTGTTCGATCGCGAGCATCAGCGCGTCGTGGCCGTCGCCATGCGGATCGGCTTTCGCGTCGGCGCTTACGTGTTGCCAGTCGAACAGGAAACGCATGAAATCCTGCAACTCGACCGGTTCGATTTCGCGCCGTAAACGCCGCACGGTGTATCGATGAATCCGCGCCAGCAGATGCCGTTCGCACCACTCTTCGTCTGTCGTGCCCGTTGAGTCCTTCACGCCCGGAGTGAAGCGGCCTCGCATGACATAACCTTCGGCTTCCAGGCGCGTCAAGGCGAGCGCGACCGACGAAACCGGCACGGCCAAAGCGCGCGCAATAACAGGCGCCGGCAGCGGACCAAAACCGCTCAGACGGGCGCGCACGATCTCGACGAGCGCATCGTCTTCGGTCCAGGCTTCATCGAAACCGGGCAGCGCTTTTAGCGGCGGCTGCATCGGTGCGACCGGATGAACGGCACGCAAGCAGGTCAGGCGTTCGACCGCCACCCATAACCCGTCCGCCAATGTCACCTGCAAACGCGTCGCACGCCCTGAAGCCGCGAGCTGTTGAAGCCACGCCGGCCAGCCATCGTTCGCTTGCGACTCGGCTTCAGTGATACATGAAAGCCCCGACAGCGCCTCGTGCATTTCATCGGCGTCGCGCACCGTTGGCCATGCTTCTTCGCGCACGCCCGCGATGGCTTCGGCGTCGAGCGCGCCCAGGTCATCGCTCGATTGCGGATCGGTCCAGCCTCGTGCGAGCACGGCCTGCGTGCGGCGTTCCTCGATGGGGGCATCGTCGAGAAAGGCGTAAGGACGCGCCGATAAAACCTCCGCCGCCAACGGCGACGGCGCGGGCAAATCGCGCGTGACGAGCCGCACGCCGCCACTCTCGATGCGTCTTAGCAATGCGAGCCACGCATCGCAATCCATGGCGTCGTGCAAGCAGTCATCGATCGTCTGATCGACCAGCGGATGACGCGGCACGTCACGCTCGCCCACCACGTTTTCAATGCACGCCACCTGATCGGGGAACACGGTCGCCAGCAGATCCTCGCTCTTCATGCGCTGCAATTGCGGTGCGACCCGACGGCCGCCCGCGTAGCGCGGCAATGCGAGCGCGTTGGTTGCGTTCCAGCGCCAGCGCACGCCGAACAGCGGCGCGTCGAGCAGCGCCTGGATCAGCATGTGCTCCGCGGTATTGGAATGCAGATAACGCCAGACTTCATCGAGCGGAAAACTATGGCTGCCCGTCAGCGACAGAACGATCGCGTCCTCGGTTGCCGCCGCCTGCAATTCGAAATTGAACGTGCGGCAAAAACGCTTGCGCAGCGCGAGGCCCCACGCGCGGTTGACCCGGTTGCCGAACGGCGCGTGAATCACGAGCTGCGTGCCGCCGGAGGCATCGAAGAAACGCTCCATGACGAGCACATCCTGCGTGGGCAGAACAGAGAGCGCGGCCCGCGAACGCGCCAAGTAGTCGACGATCTGCCGCGCCGCTTCCTCGCCGATACCGGTTGTATCGGCGAGCAGGGAGATCGTTTTATTGACCGGATAATCGCCCAGCCAAGCGTCCACTTGCGCATGCAAACGCGCTATCGCCGCCGACAGTTCATTGCTGCGTCCCGGCGCTTCCCCGAGCCAGAACGGAATGTTCGGCGGCTGGCCGTGCGCGTCTTCCACGCGCACTCGGCCACCCTCCACTCGCAGGATCTTGTACGACGCATTGCCTAGCTGGAACACGTCGCCAGCCAGGCTTTCGACCGCGAAATCCTCGTTGACCGTGCCGATCTGCAAACCTTGCGGTTCGAGCAGCACGGCGAAATCGGCGTTGTCCGGAATGGCCCCACCCGATGTCACCGCAGTCAGCCTGCCGCCGCGCCGGCCGCGCAAACTTCGTGTCACCACATCCCGGTGCACGTAAGCTCCACGCACGCCGCGCCGGCTCGTATAACCCTCGGCGAGCATGCGCAGAACTGCGTCGTACTGCGTACGATCAAGCGACGCATACGGCATCGCATTACGCACGAGTTCGAAGAGCGCGTCCTCGCTCCACTCACGGCTCGCCACTTCAGCGACGATCTGCTGGGCGAGAATATCGAGCGGCGCCTCGGGAATATGCAGCACGTCAAGCTCACCGCGCGCCACGCAATCGAGCAGCGCCGCACATTCGATGAGATCGTCGCGCGATTCAGGAAAGAGCCGCCCTTTCGGCGTGCCGCGCACCTGATGTCCCGAGCGCCCGACACGCTGCAGGAAACCACCGATCGAGCCCGGCGAACCGAGTTGACAGACCAGCTCCACATCGCCGATATCAATACCCAGTTCCAGCGAAGCCGTTGCAATCAGCACCTGCAGTTCGCCGCGCTTGAGCCGCTGCTCGGCATCCAGCCGCTGCTCTTTCGCAAGGCTGCCGTGATGCGCGGCGACGGCGGGCTTGCCGAGCCGCTCGGTGAGATGGCGCGCGACACGTTCGGCCATCCGGCGCGTGTTCACGAACACGAGCGTAGTGCGGTGCTGCGCGATGAGATCGGCGAGGCGGTCGTAGACACGCTCGCGCACATCGTTCGACATGATTGCTTCAAGCGGGATAGGCGGCAGTTCGAGCGCGAGATCGCGCTTGCGCACATGGCCGACATCGACGATTGAACACGGCCGGTTGCCCGTCAGGAATTGCGCGACCCGTTCGATCGGCTTTTGCGTCGCCGATAACCCGATCCGCACCGGCGCTTCATGCTTATGTTCAACGCACAACGCGTCCAGGCGTTCGAGGCTGAGCGCGAGATGCGCGCCGCGTTTGTTGCCGGCGACTGCATGGATTTCATCGACGATCACCGTACGCACCGTCGACAACATCGCGCGGCCGGAATCGGAACTGAGCAGCACGTAGAGCGATTCCGGCGTGGTGACGAGGATATGCGGCGGCCGCTTTTTTACCGCGTTGCGCTCCTGGGGCGTGGTGTCGCCGGTGCGCACCGCCGCGCGAATGTCGATGGGCGGCAAGCCCATCCGCTCGAGTTCGATCGAGATGCCGGCGAGCGGTTCCTCCAGGTTCACGCGGATATCGTTGGAAAGCGCCTTGAGCGGCGACACGTAGACCACGGCCGTCTCGTTGGGCAATGGGTCATTGCTCGCCAATGCTTCCCGAACCAGTTCATCGATTGCCGCAAGGAACGCCGTCAGCGTCTTGCCCGAACCGGTCGGCGCGGCCACGAGCGTCGAACTGCGGGCCTTGATCAGCGGCCAGGCGCACTTCTGCGCCTCCGTTGGCGAGGGGAAATGCCGGCTGAACCATGCCGCGACGGCCGGATGGAAGTCGTCGAGCGGATTGGAAGCCGATGATTTTGCAGCGGTCATATCGCTAGTTTATTAGCCGTCGGGAAAGCGTGTTTGATCGCGCTCGGCGCGCGAGGAACCGTGTGCCGCGGACGCCCGGCGGCGGTGTGTTTTTTGCTGATTGAGCTATCGAGCGGCGACATCAACGCATGACCCACCGCCGGACGACTTTCATAAGAAATGACTGGATCGAGCATTCGAACGATCAGTTTGCGCATTTTTTGAGATGGGACTACACTTCATTTTGACTGTTTCAATCAAACACGTGATCGATTCGAGCATTGAACTCGGATTCGCTCGTCAAACAGGAGACCCGTATGGCCCAGCTTCCCATCAAGCGCTCGATCGAGCGTGTTCCCGGCGGCATGATGATCGTGCCTTTGCTTATAGGCTCGTTAGTCGCAACTTTCCTGCCCGGCATGCCGACGTTCTTCGGCTCGTTCACCAACGCGCTTTTCACGGGGGCGCTGCCAATTCTCGCGGTGTTCTACGTATGTATGGGTGCGAGCATCAACGTCAAGGCGACCCCGTATCTGCTGAAGAAAGGCGGTGTGCTATTCGCGACGAAGATCGGCTCGGCGATTGTCGTGGGTATCGTGATGGGGCATTTTCTGGGTGAGCAACCCATCTCGTCGGGCCTGTTTGCCGGTATCTCGACGCTCGCAGTCGTTGCCGCGATGAACGACACCAACGGCGGCCTCTACATGGCGCTGATGGGGCAATACGGGAAGTCCGAAGACGTGGGCGCGTACACGATCATGTCGCTGGAATCAGGACCGTTCCTGACGATGGTCACGCTCGGCGTGGCGGGACTCGCCGCGTTTCCATGGCCCACGCTGGTCGGCAGCATTCTGCCGCTCGCGGTCGGCATGCTGCTCGGCAATCTGGATCGCGAAATGCGCGACTTCCTCGCCCGCGCCGTGCCGGTCATGATCCCGTTCTTCGCGCTTGCACTGGGCGCCAGTCTCGACCTGCACAAAGTGTGGCAGGCAGGGCTGCTGGGTATCGGACTGGGACTGGCAGTGGTTATCGTCACCGGAATCCCGCTGTATTTCGCCGACCGCGTGACGGGTGGCACCGGCGTGGCCGGCGTGGCGGCGGCCAACACGGCCGGTAATGCGGCGGCGGTCCCCGCGCTGATCGCAGCGGCGAATCCGGTCTACGCGGAAGCCGCAAAAAGCGCGACACTGCTGGTCGCGGCGTGCGTGGTGGTCACTGCTATTGTGTCGCCTATCCTGACAGCGGCGGTCGCCAAACGCGTGAACGCCCGGACCGAAGAGCGCCGTACTGCGCAGAAAGTTCAGAACGAGGCCGCACGATGAACACTCGCAGCATGCTGATCGTCGCTGACGACCTCTCAGGCGCGGCCGACTGCGCCATCGCGTTCGCCGGTGCGGGACGGCGTACGGTCGTGACGCTGGAGACATCGGGCGTGGTTCACGCCGCTGCAGAGGCGGACAACGCGGACGTCATCGCCGCCGATACCGACTCGCGCCGTCTCTCGCCGCAAGACGCGGCGCAACGCACCGCCCATGCGTTCAATGCGCTGAACGCACCCGGCCGGCGCTTGTACAAGAAAATCGATTCGACGTTGCGTGGCAACTGGACGGCCGAAGTAGCCGCGTTGCAACCGCTCGCCGGACTGGCGATCGTCGCGCCCTCGTTTCCCGCGACCGGCCGCACGCTGCACCAGGCGCGCGTGCTGGTGCATGGCGAGCCGCTGGAAAACACGGACACATGGAAGTTGGAAAACGCCGGCAAGCCGGCGAATGTCCTGACGATGCTTGAGGACGCGGGCCTGCGCAGCGAGTCCATCGACGTGGACACTTTGCGCGGTGACATCAACGCGCTGCTGGACAGGATCAAGACAACGGCGGCGCAAGGCGTGCAAGCGCTGATCGTCGATGCCCATACCGGCGACGACCTGAAGCGGCTCGCGCAGGCCACCGCGCGACTCGACCCGCGCGAACACCCGTTGTTCTGGGTCGGATCGGGCGGACTGGCACGCGAACTGGCGTCGCTGCCCGATCTCTTCGATACCCCGCCCCGCGAGACCCTTGCCCACGAGAAGCAGGAGGGCGCGATCCTGATCCTGGTCGGCAGCCTGTCAGCCGTGTCCGAACGCCAATGCGCGATGTTGCGTGAGCGTGCCCGCGTAAGCGAACTGATCGTGCCGCCCGCGGTCTTGCGTGTGGGCAGCGAGCACACGGACTGGCTCGCGTGGCAGTCGAAGATTGGCGATTATCTTGAACGGCATCTCGACTTGCTGGTGCGCATCGGTCGCGACGACGCCTTCGATCCAGCCGAAGGCGCGCATCTGTCTACCGCGCTCGCCGCGCTGGTGACGCCGCATTTCAGGCATGTCGGCGGCTTGATTGCGACCGGCGGCGAAACCGCCCGCGCGATGTTGAGCGCAGCCGGTATCGGCAGTCTCGATTTGCTGGCGGAAGTTGAAGCAGGCGTCGCGGTGGCGCGGCCTTCCGGGCAGCATGCGGCACGCCTCGCCATTGTCACCAAGGCCGGTGCATTCGGCAGCGAGCATGCGCTGTTCGGCGCGTGGGAGCATTTGCAGAGATTGCCTCTGCCCACGCGGTCCACATCGCCGACGCTGCGGACGCCGGACGCGGCTACTAATACACACTAATGCACATTAAAGCCACTGAGAGCGAACACAGTATTTACCTCGCCTCAGAGCGCCCCCACTTACACGGAGTTTAACCAATCATCATGAGCAACACTCTCCCCGTAATCGGCATCACGATGGGCGATGCATCCGGCGTCGGTCCCGAGATCGTCGTCAAGAGTCTCACGCATAAAGTGGTCTACGAGCAGTGCCGTCCGCTCGTGATCGGCGACGCGCGCCGTCTCGAGCAAGCCAACAAGATCGTGCACGGCAGCGCGAAAATTCGCCGCATCAAGGATGCGACGGAGGCGAAGTATGAGCCGGGCACCATCGATTGCATCGACTTGAACCTGATCCCCGATGACCTCCCTTTCGGGCAGCTCTCGGCGGTGGCCGGCGACGCCGCGTATCAGTACATCGCGCGTGCCGTCGAGCTGGCGCAAGCACAACAGATTGACGCGATCTGCACCGCGCCGCTCAACAAGGAAGCGCTGCACGCGGGCGGCCACAAGTTTCCGGGCCACACCGAAATGCTCGCGCATCTGACGGGCGTGAAGGAAGTCTCGATGATGCTGGTCGCGCCGCAACTGCGCGTGATTCACGTGACGACGCATATCGGCATCATCGATGCGATCAGGAAGATCGAGCCCGGCCTCGTGCAGCGCACGATCGAACGCGGTAACGCGACGCTGGTGAAAGCGGGGATTGCAAAGCCGCGTATTGGCGTGTGCGGCATCAATCCGCACGCGGGCGAAAACGGCTTGTTCGGTTATGGCGAAGAAGAGGAAAAGATCATCCCGGCCGTGAAGATCCTGCAGGAACGCGGACTCGATATCACCGGCCCCCTGCCCGCCGACACGCTCTTTTTCCGTGCTGGCCGTGGTGATTTCGATCTGGTGGTCGCGATGTATCACGATCAGGGACATGGTCCGGTCAAGGTGCTCGGGCTCGAAGCGGGCGTGAACGTGACGGTCGGGCTGGAAGTGATCCGCACGTCGGTGGATCATGGGACGGCGTTTGATATCGCGGGTAAAGGTATTGCCGATGAACGCAGCCTGCTCGAAGCGTTGCGCCAGGGTGCGGAACTCGCGACGCGGCGCGGGTGAGCCCGATCGGTGGATCAGCTCATGCGCTCGTGTAACATCGGCGGCCTTGTTATCCGCATGAGCATTCACCGATGAAAGCAGCCGACCGTCACCGCGCCATCCTCGATCTCGTCCTGACCCGCGACGCCAACGTAGAACAGTTGAGCGAAGCGCTGGGGGTATCGGAGGCGACGGTGCGGCGCGATCTCACCATGCTCGCGAAGGAACGCCGTCTCGTGCGCACTTATGGCGGTGCGACTGCGCTGGTGGGCGCGCATGAACCGGAAGCGTCGCTGGAAGAACGCAAGTCGACGCAGCGTGAGCAGAAGGAAGCGATAGCGCAGGCTGCCGCGCTGCATGTGAAAGACGGCGACACCGTGCTGCTCGACGGCGGCACGACGTGCGCCGCGCTCGCGCGTCATTTGAGTGCGCATCGCGAGTTGCATGTGGTGACGAATAATCTGCTGGCGGTGATGACGCTCGCCAATGTGCCGGGCATGCGGATTACGCTGATTGGCGGTGATCTACGGGCATCGAGCATGAGCACGCTCGGGCCGCTGGCCGAGCTCGTGCTGAGCCGGCTGAGCGTGGATCTTGCGTTTCTCGGCGCGGACGGCGTGGCGGCGGATTTTGGTTTGTGCGAGGCCACCGCGGAACAGGCTTACTTGAAGGACTGCATTATTCGCCGCGCGGCGAGTGTTGTGGTGCTGGCCGATGCCGACAAGCTCGGGCGCGCACGGCAACAGCACTGGACGCCATTGGAGCGGGATTGGCGCCTGATCACTACCACTCTCGCCGATGACATCAGGCTGGCGCCGTTCCGGGCGCTGGAACGAGTGGTGGTCGAGGTTGTGGCAGTGGGGGTGGAACAGGTTTTATAGGGTTGTTGGTTCGCAATCTATCTCCTTGAGCAATAACAGTGATCGCCGAAGAACACACGTTTCCCTTACTTTGAGATGCAGCGCGCACCACCGCTGTAGACCAGGTAGAGGCTTCTTGCGCGTGTGCGACCGACGCCAGAACGACGAACAGCAGCGCAAAAATGTGCGAGTACTCCCTGCTAGTGATTGGCCATAGGTGCCTTGTACTCTTCTACGGGTGCGTTCGAGGTATCGTCGATAAACTCGATGCTCTGTAGCAGTTGAATAACCTGCGGGATCGTCGATTCCTTTGGTGATGTCAAAAACATTACCTGCTGTATGGATCCGCAAAGAACTTGCTTCGCTCCCGAAATGCAAAAACCAAAACTCCGCATTCGCTGATCTTCATCGCCCGTTGTCTGGTCGCCACTTAGTCCGGCGCCGCTCCACGAGTTGCCACGAAGAGGATAGATCGCGACGTGTTCTTCGGGGAGCGGGCTATAGCTTTCTTTATCTAACACCCAACGCGAGTCGACGTTTTTCATACCCATCGATTTGAATGCTTTTTCAATTCCCTCTTTCTCACAATAAAACTGAATCCACGTACCAAACGGATGACGCGCTTTGGGATTGATCTCGGCATGATAATTTGCAACAGATGAACTCCCGTCCGTCGAGACTTTGATCTTTCCGTTGTAGGCATCTCTCAAGTTGAAGTGGCAACCGTCAAATGCTACCTCGTGAATTGTGAGCGGACGGACGACTGACGCTCCGGCGTACGCGACAGTTGTTGCCCAACAAAGACACACTGACGCGAGTACTCGTAGAATTCTCATCATGCTTTCCTCTGGACATAACCTTCCGGCGCGTCATTTAGCTGGCCATAGGCGTTGGGAAATTCCATGCGGTCGGCAAGTATCATCAACGCTTGAGTGTACGCTTGATAGCGCGCAACTATCCCGTTCACTTTGGCGATCTTGCTGATGTCATGGACTGGACTACCAAAATTCACCGTGGCTGCAACCTGCCCGAATGACTCGCAACTGTAGTACGGGCGAGTGACGTTGCCGACTAACTTGGTTTCACGCTTCAAAAGCGGCGAAGCGTTGACAAAGGTCGCTGCGCCGCTCCACGCCCAATAGGCGCCGGCGCTATCACTGGGATCGAGTGGATGGTCCGACACATCATCCCGCCATTGAATCATCTGCGCCGTCACATAGGAATGCATAGAATCCTGAAGCGCGTCGCTCTTCTGTTCCGTGCGTGCCTTTCCACTCGCTGCACGCAGTTTGTTTTTGACCACGTCGCTGACGGCGCGGCCACGAAAATGCCAGTATTTGATGTAGTTATCCGGCCCTGTCAGTTGTAGAAAGCCGCGACCGTCCCACGGGTGATACCACGCGGTCCTATTTTCTTCGTAGAGTTTTCCGAACCACTGCGTTTCCACTGTAGCGTTGCCAAAGAACGCCGCCATGCGCCATGGACGGGGCGCGATGCCGTATTTTCGAAGAGTCTTATTGAGTCCGGCACGATGTAACTCCATGCGATTTTTCGTCGGCGATAAAAAAGGCACACTCTCCGACACCCATTGTCCTTTAGCAAACCGCATCGCTGAGGTCGGGAGCATCTGGGTTAATTCGCTTTCACTCAACCACCCACACTTCTTAAAGTGAATGATGAATTCGCGCGGATCGAAGTGCCATGGCGTTGAATCCATACCCAACTTCGCCTGCGTCCAAAACGACACAGCCTGACTATGCTTTTGAAGTCGAGCGAAGCTTGCATCGTTCATACCAAGCCCATCAGGTTCCGGATTCTTAAGCCATCCCAGCCGGCGCTCGAAAGTCGTGTAATCCCAGTCGGTCACAAATTTGGCCGCTGTACGGGCGAGACGTTGTTTGCGCAGCACTTCCGATGAAACGATCTGAGCGTTGGCCTCGACCTTAGCGCCGCCGCTAACCTGGTTAATCTCAACTGTCGGCGCTTCTGGCGCGAGCAACGCCAACGTCTTCTCGTCCTTGCAGCGCAGATCGCCATGACTGGCATCAACCATTCGCCAACCTAACCAGTGCGGAAAATCTGCATCGCTGAGCTTGACCACGCCCGCGCCGTTCAAATTGACCCATAGCTTGCCGCTCGGCAACGCGACCTTGCGCCAGTGCTGCGCATTCGCGGGAATCAGCGTGTCGGCGGTTCCTAACACACGCCCAAATCGCAGCAACTCAAAGCCGGCGGCAGGCTGTTGCGGATAAAGTTTCGTCGCTGTCTCGTACAGTTGATACTCATACGCGGCCCCGGGCAACTCATCGTCCTTAGTCGTTCCCACGAGCGTGCCGTCCTCGCGATACGTGGTCATCGTGCAATGGCCGTTCTCGAAGTGCATCGAAACGAACAGCGCTACACCCGGTCCAACTACATCGCGCGGCGTGGGCCGCACGCCGTGCGGGTTTGTCGGAAAATCGCTGAATGTCGTGCTTGCTGGCAGATAGAAATGCATGTCGCCGTAGCACACATCCTTTCGCCCATCGCCACTGAGCGGCACGTCGCCTTGTATCCGTCCCATGAGCTTGCGGGCGTTGGCATCGTCGGCGATGATTTCGAAATGGAAAAAATTCGGCTTGTTATTGATGTACCCGGCGCTGCCAATGGGATCTTTACGCCACACCTTCTGTCCGATTTTCATCGCGAGAATGGCCGGCGGCATGTGGCGCAGATGGTGGTAGATCGAATAGAACTCGACCTTGCCGTTATCGCCTTCGCCAATTTCGGTGCTGTGCTTGAGCACTATGCAACCGTCGCTGGTCCAGCCGCCGCCGTAATTGAGCGGATGATTCGGGTCGTCAGACTTGGTGCTGATATCGCCGCGATGGACCAATACGCCATCGGCGATGGCGCGAATTTCCAGGTCTACGTTGTGCTCGAACGGTGGCGTTAAGTGAAGGCCACCGTGCCACCGATTTTGGTAGCTCACGGGAAATGCGCCGGCGCCGGGTGCGTCGCCGGTCATTGATCGACGAACGTACGCTTCGTCGGATTCGTTGTCGTTGCGCTTCGGCAAGAAGGGTGGGCTGATCAGCATTGGGGAGTTATCTTTATCAAGAAGAATGACCGTTATCATCGATCTGCGTGTACTTCAGATCGCCAGCTGAAAGGGCTAGGGCGTAGGCGCCTCACTCGCCAGACGCTCCGTGGATGCCCGTCTGCGTCGTTTCGAACGGCATGCACCGATGCAAACACGAAACGTTCGCCCTCATTGCTTCGCTGAACGGCAAAGCTCGTGGATGATCGTTGAACTTGCGCGGGGATGGAAGGGTTCTGCAGAAAGAATCCCTGATTCAGATTTGTCTTATTTCCGATCTATTTTTGGTGCGATAACGCTTTCAATACATATGTTGTACTTATCAAATAACAAAATAAATCAATAGCAACGGTGACCACTAATAGGCAAAAGCAAGCGGTTGAATTTCCAGGAGCGAAAGATGAAGAACGCAGCAGCAAGAGGCAATGCAACTGCGACGGATTACGAAATCCACCGAGGGCGACGAAACTGCGCTCGGCAGTCGTCCCCATTGCGCGACATATGGATCACGCATCATGTGGTCTATGTGGAAAGACCAGACCGATTGCCGGCACCGCGGAAACGTTCGGCTTGGGCAACGCGAAAGTGTGTTAGATCGCGACATAGCCATGTGCGACTGCCCGACGGGTGTGAACCACGTGATTGCTGAGTCAACAATCAGCTACTTCGCGAGAGCTTCGCCAGCTACTCCCTCATCCCGTTCATCTCCGCCGCCCGCTCAAGCAACAACTCCCTCTCCCGCCCATTACGCGCCATCCCTGCGGCCTTCTCGAACTCCACTCGCGCCTCCTCACGACGGCCCAGCTTCGCCAGCAAGTCGCCGCGCACGCTCGGCAGCCAGTGGTAATTCTTTAGCACTGCGTTCGATCCCAACTCATCGACTATCTCCAGCGCCGCCGCCGGGCCGAACGCCATCCCCACCGCCACCGCGCGGTTCAACTCCACGACGGGTGACGGCGCCACCATCGCCAGCGCGTCGTATAGCGCCACGATCTGCGCCCAGTCCGTGTCCTCCGCCCGCCGCGCACGCGCATGGCAAGCCGCCAGCGCACCCTGCAACGCATAAGGCCCGCGCGCACCGTTCAGCGCCTCCGACCGCTCCAATGCCGCAAGGCCGCGACGAATCAGCAACGGGTCCCATCGGCTGCGGTCCTGGTCCATCAACAAGACCGGCCGCCCGTTCGCATCGGTTCGTGCATGAGTACGGGATGCCTGTATCTCCATCAATGCAACCAGCCCGAATACCTCGCTCTCGTCGGGCGTCAAACCCGCCAAAATGCGCCCGAGACGCAACGCGTCGTCGCATAACGAAGGACGCATCCAGTCATCCCCCGCAGTCGCCGAATAACCCTCGTTGAAGATCAGGTAGATGACTTCCAGCACCGACGCCAGCCGCACCGCCCGCGCATCGGCTTTCGGCACTTCGAACGGCACGCGCGCCGCCGACAAAGTCCGCTTCGCCCGGACAATACGCTGCGCGATGGTCGGTTCGGGCTGCAGGAACGCGCGCGCAATCTCGTCCGTGGTCAGGCCGCCGAGCAGGCGCAACGTCAGCGCAACCCGGGCATCGACGGACAGCACCGGATGACACGCGGTGAACACGAGCCGCAGCAAGTCATCGCCAATGTCGTCCTCACGCGCGGCGTCCAGCGCCTCGACGAAATCCGGCGTGACATGCTCCTCGCGCGCATCCATGTCGAGCCCCAACTCCTCGTGCTTGCGGGCGTGCAACGCATCCTGCCTCAAGCGATCAAGCGCACGATGCTTCGCCGTGGTCATCAGCCATGCGCCCGGGTTGTCCGGCACGCCATCCACACGCCAATGCTCAAGCGCCGCGATCAGCGCATCCTGCGCAAACTCCTCGGCGAGCGACACGTCTCGCACCAAACGCGCCACGACCGCGATCACCTTCGCCGATTCCATCCGCCATACCGCCTCTATCGCGCGATGAGTGGCCAGTTCCAGGCTGCCGGACTCACCGGTAGATCCGCTCACGGTGCGGCCGCCGCGTTCGGGTCCATGTACACGAACTCCCATGCGTGACCATCGAGATCGTCGAAACCGTGGCCGTACATTCCCCCATGGTCCTGCGCCGGCCGCGGCGTCGTGCCACCCGCGCGCAGGGCCTTGGCGACGATTTCATCGACCTCGGCGCGGCTCTCGCACGACAGGCACATGAGCGCTTCGACCTGCTGTTTCGGGTCGGCAAGCGCCTTGGTGGTGAAGGTCTGGAAGAATGGCTTGACCAGCAACATCGCGAAGATGTTCTCGCCGAGGATCAGGCACGCGCCCTGATCGTTGCTGAACGTCGGGTGGAAGCTGAAGCCGAGTTCGCTGAAAAACGCGCGCGCTTTCGGCAGGTCCGCCACCGCCAGGTTCACGTAGATTTGCTTGTGCATTTTTATCGTCCATGAAGAAGGGATCACTGGCGTTAGCCGGCTTGCGCGAGTGCCTTCGGGTTATTCAAGCTGCTTTCAAACTCGTCGCGCCGCTTCAAGCTCGCGGAACCGCTCGATCGATTCTCCCGAGCCGAAGTCGTCCAGTTCAAACAACTGCCGCACTTCGATTTCGCCGCTCTCATGCTCGCCCATCGGAGAAGGAAAACGGCGTGCCCACTCGATCGCTTCTTCGCGTGAACGCACCTGGATCAGCGTGTAGCCCGCAACCAGTTCGCGGGTCTCCGCGAACGGCCCTTCGACCACGCTACGCCCGCCACCCTCATAACGCACGCGCCAGCCTTTGGCGCTCGGCTGGAGACCGTTCGCATCGAGCAGGACGCCCGCTTTCGCCAGTTCTTCGTGGTAGGTCGCCATCGCGCCGATCAGCGCGTCCTCGGGGAATACACCCGCTTCGCTTTTTTCGGTCGCCTTGACCAGGATGATGAATCGCATCGTTGTTCTCCTCGTGGTGTGAAAACAAGAACGCCGGCCGCGCTCTCATTCCCACGACGAACCACGCCCGGAGAAATCGACAATTTCTAGTTGTGCGAGGGTTAACACGGACAAAGACGACGCGTACGAAAACGGCTTATAAACCTCACTCCCAGCAGGGACCGATCTTGCGTACCTCGACCTCGCACCATTCGGCGGCCGGACATGCCGATGCAATCTCGATGGCCTCTTCCTTCGTCGCGCAATCGAGCATGTAGAACCCGCCGATCATCTCCTTCGCCTCCGCGAACGGGCCGTCGATCAGGCTAGCCTGGCCGTCGCGTTTCTTGACGCGCACACCGCCCGTTGCCAGAGATTCACTCGCGATGAGCAAACCGCGTTCTTTCAGTCCCGCACCGAACTCGACCATGCTCTCGTAGAGGAGCTTGCCTTCGGCTTGCGAGCGCTCGGCCCGCTGTCCAACAGGTTCGGCGATGAGCAACATATAAGACATGACATCTCCTGGATTGAGGTTTCAACCGGTCTTCAAGGTATCAACTGTGGAGAAAGCTTTCAATCCCCGGATGCACCGCCCCAAGTGGGGCATCGCCGAAAAACAGCTAAGCTGTCGCCCTCTTTCACGGTTGCCCGCATTTCTCTCATGGTCAATTTATCTGTATATGGCGGGCTTTTCGCGGTTGCGCTGGTTGCGGCGACACTTTTCCCCCTTCAGTCCGAGGCTTTGCTGGCGGGTTTGCTGATCGCCGGCAAACAACCGGTCTGGATGCTCGTCGCGGTGGCAAGCGTGGGGAACGTGGTGGGCTCGACCATCAACTGGGCAATGGGACGATCGATCGAAAAGCTGCGCGAGCGTCGCTGGTTCCCGATCAAGCCGCGCGCGCTCGAGCGCGCGGAACACTGGTACAGGCGCTTCGGACGCTGGACATTGTTGTTGAGCTGGACGCCAGTGATTGGCGATCCCTTGACCATGATCGCGGGCGTTTTGCGCGAACCCTTGTGGTCGTTCCTGCTGATCGTCGCGATTGCGAAAACAGCGCGTTATGCCGTGATTGCCGCGTTGCTGACCCTGTGATGTCTTTGGTTGCATGACATATCCAGCCGTCCGCTTTCTGCTCCAAGCTCTTTCCTCAACAATCTTCGCCGCCCGGCTCACGCGGCGATGTCCGGCGTCGCGCAAAGGGCGAGTTGGACGCGTGTCCAAATTGATTAAGTAAGCGTGAGCATTGCCGGTGCGAAAACCGGACGATCATCCTTCTGCGGCGCAAAGGAGCGTTTGAGATCAAAGGGTCAGTTGCATTGATTAAGCAGATAAACGCGTCGCGGTGTCGAATCGGTGGCGTGGCAAATACGGCAAGAAACTGCTCACTGACAATCCCGCGGTGAAGATCCAACTGCTAAAAACCGCGAGGATTATCCCCGTACGTAATCCGCATTATTCGCCACGCGGAAAGCGAACTGGCGCGGCCCATAACTTTCAACTCTTTGACAACAGCTTATGCGATATCAACACGTTGTTCGCCCCGCGCAACTCGACAATACAACCGCCTGAACGCAAGATTAGACTGACAAATGAATTCCGCCGATTAAACGTTTGCGCTAATTGCCCGAGTACTACATAAACTGGACACGGTGGATTTTTTGCCCTCTGTTTGCGGCTTTAACCACAAAACTATTTGCTAATGTGCGGTATGTCGGAAAAAGAAATCGCCTTGAAGTAGACTCGCGGCTTACTGGTAGCCGTATCACTATTACCGTCCGTCGCACGACGGAGCAGTGTAATTACTACTGGTTACGCCGTATCGCTATTTTCGCGTTTATCTAGCTGAAAGCTTTCCTCTCCAACAACATGGCCATGACCCTCGACTACCTGCTGGACCGGCAAATTTCCTCGCAGTGGCGTGGCGTGCTGGTCGCCCTGGCAGAAGAATTCGATACCCAGATCGGCCGCGACGAGCTGCGTCAGTTGATGCAACGGGTAGGTCGCCGTTTTGCCGCCGCCCACCCGCTACCGCCCTGCGCCACCACGCCCGAGCTGGGCGCCGCATTGAACGCGATCTGGAATGACGTCGACTGGGGGTTTGTCGAAGTGAGCGACGAGCCGGATTATCTGCGCATCGTTCATTGCTGTCCGCCGCTGCTCGCATTCGGCGCGAACGCGCTTCCGTGGAGCCCGGCGTTTCTCGAAGGCGCGTATCAGGAATGGCTAAGCGCGCTCGGCGCGCAAGGCTTGTCGGTGGTGCAAGCCGGCGAGTTCGATGAAAGTGCTGCAGTCGAATTCAGATTGGGCCGTTATAGCAACTGAGGGCAACCGAGAGCACGTCCAACCTCGCATGAATGGGCGAGCCTGAAGCTGGACCGCGAGGCTGGACCGGAAACTCCCTTGGCTTTTACGAATGCGGTACGGGTCCGACACCGGATCAGGCAGTCAACCAGGTAGTCAACAGGCATTGCCCGCATCAGCGCTCACAAGCGCGGGAGACGTCACTGGCCAGTGGTCGTCGAGGCAAGGCCCAAAGTACAACGAGAGTACGAGGACGCAGCACATGAACCCTTCGCGCGATATCAAGAAGCTGTTCGACAGATTTGGCGGCGATGCCGGCAACTACCAGGAAATCGGCCGCGAGAACGAAGCCATCCACGCCCGCACGCGCTGGCCGTTGCTCGCGACCCTTGACCTCTCGCAGCCGTCGATCCCGAACATCGCGCCTCGCCGCGATGCGCACCTGCCCCACACGCACGATCGCTCCGGCGAACATCGCAACGTGCCGAACAGCCTGACGCTGCCGGCGGGCGCAGCGCCGCTCAACCGCGGCAAACCGCCGCTCTTTGCACGCGCGCACCGGAAGACGGTTCCACCGGTCGCCAATGTCACCTTGCCGGCGACGCCGGTTGGCGCAGCGCGTTTCTCTGCTCTGGTCGACGCGGTAGAAGAAACGTCGAACGCGGTGGAAACCGAGGCCGTGCCATCAGCCGACGCGCAACCGCAGCAGCAAGCACGACTGCCGCAGCCGCTGTTTCGGCCATTCCACACGCAACAAGAGCAACTTCCGCAGCAGGCTCAACACCCACAGCCACAACCGCGCACGCTGCCGCTCGCCACGCCCGCGCATGCGAGCGCGTCGGCCCAACTGACGGGCTTCGCGGCGGCGCTGCAACGCTCGAACACTGCGGCGAGGTCGCTGTCGTTGCCACGCGTGCAGGCACCCGAAGCGGCATCAACGCCTGCACCTGCATCAGCACTCGCGCTTGAACCAAAAAGCCAGTCGATCCTCGGCAAGCTGTTCCGTCCGCAAGTGCACGCTCAGCCTGCGCCCCAGGCAAGCGCACCGCCGGATTCGCTGGCGTCGATGTTCCAGCGTCTGCGCGGACCTGTCGCAGAAGCGCCGGCCGCCATCAACTCGGGCGCGGGTTCGTGGCTCGCCAAAAACCACTCACAATCATGAAAGTCATCACCGTCGTCTCTGCCAAGGGTGGTGTCGGTAAAACGACGCTCGCGGCGAACCTGGCCTCGGTGCTCGCCGCGCGCGGGCGGCGCGTGATCGCGCTCGACCTCGATCCACAAAACGCGCTGCGCCTGCACTTCGGCATTCCGCTCGACAGCATCGACGGACTGTCGCGCGCCACTCTCGCCGGTGACCCGTGGCAAACCGTGATGTTCGATGGTGTCGACGGGGTCACGGTCCTGCCCTACGGCGCGGTGGTGGAAGATGATCGCCGCCGCTTCGAATCGCACATCGACCGCGACCCGCAGTGGCTCGTGCAATCGCTTGAAAGGCTGGAACTCGATGCCGCGGATATCGTGATAGTCGATACCCCGCCGGGTTCGTCGGTCTATACGCGCACGGCGCTGTGCGCGTCGAATTTTGCGTTGAACGTCGTGCTGGCCGATGCCGCTTCGTACGCCGCCATCCCGCAGATGGAACGCATGATCGAAGCCTACGCCACGCCGCGGGCGAACTTTGTCGGCACGGGTTACGTGGTGAACCAGGTAGACCAGTCGCGGCAATTGACGAAAGACGTCCTCAAGGTGCTGCGCAACCTGCTCGGCGACAAGCTGTTCCCGGGCGTTATCCACCTTGACGAAGGCGTGAGCGAGTCGCTCGCGTGCGACACCACGCTGATCCATTACGACCCGCTGAGCCAGGCCGCCGCCGATCTGCGCACGTGCGGCGAATGGCTCACCCACGCGGTCGACTCCAGGCAGCTCTCGCCGAGGAACGTCGCATGAGCACGCCACGCACACGCGCACGACCACTGACCGAGGCCGACGAGGTTGCATCGCAGCTGGAAGGTTTTGTCGATTCAAGGATCTGGAGCAGCCGGATCTTTACGACAATCCTCACGCTGTTCGCCCTCGCGACGATGTATTTCGTCTGGACGGTGCCGCTCGCGTTCACGCAGCAACTGATTTTTGCGTGCTGCTGTTTTGCTTTCGCGCTTGCGTTCCGGCGCCTGCGCGGCCAGTACGCGACGCTGGTGATGATCATGCTGTCTGTCGCGGTCACGGGGCGCTACATGTATTGGCGGCTGACCGAGACAACGTACTGGGAACGTCCGCTCGATGCCGCCTGGGGTTTGCTGCTGGTCGCAGCCGAGGTCTACTCGGCGATCGTGCTGTTGCTCGGCTATTTCCAGACCGCCTGGCCGCTGCAGAGAAAGCCGATGCCATTGCCGGCAAACCGCGATGAATGGCCGACCGTCGACGTCTTCATCCCGACATATAACGAGCCGCTCGGCGTGGTCAAGCCGACTATCTATGCGGCGCTTGCGATCGACTATCCGGCGGACAAGATCTCCATTCATGTCCTCGATGACGGCCGCCGTCCCGAGTTCAAGGCGTTCTGCGAAGAGGTCGGCGTCACCTGGACCATCCGCACGCACAACCGGCATGCGAAGGCCGGCAATATCAACGAAGCCTTGAAGATCACGAAGGGCGAGTTTCTCGCCATTTTCGATTGCGATCACATTCCCACGCGCTCGTTCCTGCAGATCGGCCTTGGCTGGTTCCTGCGCGACAAGAAGCTGTCGATGCTGCAAACGCCGCACCACTTCTTCTCGCCCGATCCGTTCGAACGCAACCTGGGCACGTTCCGCAAGGTGCCCAACGAAGGCGAGCTGTTCTATGGCCTCGTGCAGGACGGCAACGATCTCTGGAACGCGACCTTCTTCTGCGGCTCGTGCGCGTTGCTGCGTCGAACGATGGTGGAAGAGATTGGCGGCATCGCGGTCGAGACGGTGACGGAAGACGCACATACCGCGCTCAAGCTGCATCGGCTCGGCTATACGACCGCGTATCTCGCGATCCCGCAGGCGGCAGGCCTCGCGACCGAAAGTTTGTCGGGGCACATCGGCCAGCGGATTCGCTGGGCGCGCGGCATGACGCAGATTTTCCGGATCGATAACCCGCTCACGGGCCGAGGCCTGAAGCTCGGTCAGCGGCTCTGTTACCTGAACGGGATGATGCATTTCTTCTACGGCATCCCGCGCCTCGTGTTCCTTACCGCGCCGCTGTCGTACCTGTTTTTTGGGGCGCACGTAATCCACGCGGCGGCCGGTACGATCGCCATCTTCGCGCTGCCGCACATGATGCATGCGAGCATCACGAACTCGCGCATGCAGCGCTCGTTCCGGCATTCGTTCTGGGCTGAAGTGTATGAGTCCGTGCTGGCGTCGTACATCACCGCACCCACCCTGCTTGCACTGATCAACCCGAAGCTCGGCAAGTTCAACGTGACGGCGAAGGGCGGCCAGATCTCGAAGGATTATTTCGACTACGCCATCTCGCGCCCCTATCTGATCCTGCTGGTGCTGAACCTGTTCGGGTTTATCGCGGGACTCGTGAACATCTACCTGCACTGGGAAGTCAGCAGCGAAGTGAACACGGTCTTGCTGAACCTCGCCTGGACCACGTACAACATGCTGATCCTCGGCGCGAGCGTCGCGGCTGCAAGCGAACGCAAGCAAGTGCGCACGACGCATCGGGTAGAAATGAAAATGCCCGTGATGCTCAAGTTTTCGACCGGCCGCACCCTCGCCTGCGAAACCATGGACTACTCGGAAGGCGGCGTGGGCGTGAAGCTGCCGGCCGATCTGGAAGTGCCGCTGCACGAGAAAGTCACCGTCTCGCTCTTTCGTGGCGATGAGGAATATGCGTTTCCCGCGACCGTCGGTTTTACCGCCGTCGGACGCGTCGGGCTGCGCTTTTCCGCCCTCACGCGCGAGCAGGAATTCGAGTTCGTGAAGACCACCTTCGCCCGCGCCGACGCCTGGACCCAATGGTCCGAAGGACGCACCCCGGACGCGCCGCTGCGCGGCTTGCGGCATGTGCTGCTGGTGGGCATGGGCGGTATCGGCGCGTTGTTCGAGCATCTTTTCACCGACGCACGGAACTGGCTGACGACCCGTTCACCCGACGTTAAAAAACTGAAGACCAAAGACTGACATGGGTAAGGGAATTTCGACGCTGCGCCCGGGCAATGAACAAGGCGAACCGGACACAACGGTTTTCACTCCGTTCAGCTCCCGCCCCATTCCCCGCGCCCTGATGCGCAGCCTCGCCTGCTGGCTTGCGTTGCAAACGGCGCTGGCCGTGCCGCTGGCGTCGCTGGCAAGCGCTGCGGCGGCTAACACCCCGACCAGCGCAACCGGAACCGCTACCGGCGTGGGCGCCGTACCGCTCCCCGGCCCCGCCACGCCGTTCAACCGGGAAACCATCGAGCAACCGCAGCTCGCCGTGCCCGTGCCGGCGTTCGCACAGGCGGCCTCGGGCGCGTTGGGAGCGTCAGCCGTGCCGGCCGTGCGCACGCTCGCCTCCAGGACACCGACCACGGCCGAGCCCGGCACGCTGGTACCGGGAGGGCGCCGCCAGACCCTTACGTTCTCCGACCTCGGCGCGCTCGATCCGCTGCAACTGCGTGGCACGGACGGCCAGAACGGCGTGCCGTTCTCGGTCCGTAGCGACGAAGTCGTGACCAGCGCGGTACTGCACCTGATCTACAGCTATTCACCTTCGCTGTTGCCGTCGATCTCGCAACTCAAGGTGCTCGTCAACGGCGAAGTGGCCGCCACGCTGCCCGTGCCACGCGAGCAAGCCGGCATTCTCGTCGCCCGCGACGTATCCGTCGACCCGCGCTTCATCACCGAATTCAATCACCTGAACGTGCAGTTGATCGGTCACTACACGCAGCAATGCGAGGACCCGTCGAACTCCACGCTGTGGGCGAGCGTCAGCAACGCGAGCTCGCTCGAGCTCACGTATGCATCGCTGGAAAGCAAGCCTGACCTGGCTGCATTGCCCGCGCCTTTCTTCGATCGCCGCGACGTTCGCCGCCTCGAACTGCCATTCGTGTTCGCGCAAAAACCAAGCGCGGCCACGCTCGAAGCAGCGGGCGCGGTAGCGTCATGGTTCGGCTCGCTTAGCGGATATCGCGGCGCGGTGTTTCCGGCGCAGATCGACAACGTGCCGCTGTCCGGCAATGCCGTGGTGTTCGCCACCAGCGACCAGCACCCGGCCGGCGTGAAGATCCCCGATGTATCCGGCCCGACCATCGCGGTGGTGGATCGTGATACTCCTTCGCGCGGCCGCTTGCTGCTCGTGATGGGCCGCAACGACGCCGAGCTGAAGACCGCCGCGAAGGCGCTCGGCATTGGCCAGAACACGTTGTCCGGCACGACCGCGACGATCACGCAACTGAACGACTTCGCCCCGCGCAAACCCTACGACGCGCCGAACTGGCTGCCGACCGACCGGCCCGTGCGTTTCGGCGAACTGGCGGAAGCGCGCGACCTGTCGGTGACGGGTTATAACGCCGACGCCGTGCGCGTGAACATGCGCGTGCCACCCGACCTCTTCATGTGGCAAACGAAGGGCGTGCCGATCGATCTGGGTTATCGGTACACGGTGCGTCCCGCGCCCGACCGGTCAACGCTTAACATCAATGTGAACGACGATTTCGTGCAGTCGCTGCGGATTCCGGCGGTCGCCACGTCCACTTTCGATCTCGGCCGCTATTTCAACCAGGTGATGCCTGACAAGACGGCCGCCGCGCGCCATGAGATCTACGTGCCGCCGTTGCTGCTCACGCCTCGCTCGCAGTTGCGCCTGCACTTCTACTACGACTACCCGAAGACGGGCGAATGCCAGGGCCGCGTGCTGGATAACGTGGTGGGTTCCATCGATCCGAATTCGACCATCGACCTGTCGGGTTTCCCGCACTACATGGCGCTGCCCGACCTCGCAGCCTTTGCGAACGGCGGTTTCCCGTTCACGCGCATGGCCGACCTGTCTGAGACGGCGGTCATCATGCCCAACGATCCGAACTCCGCCGACTTCAGCCTGTACCTGCTGGAGATGGGACGCATGGGGGCATCGACGGGTTATCCGGTGACTGGCGTGACCGTCGCCCAGGCCGATCAGGTCGACAATCTCGCCGATAAAGACCTGCTGATCCTGGGCTCGCCCGGCCGCCAGCCGCTGCTGCAAAGCTGGGCGAAGCAGATGCCGTTCTCGGGCGACGGCGAATCGCGCAACTTCGAACTCTCCGACGTGGCGTTCAAGGTGGTCGACTGGTGGCACGGCGCGCACGGTGTGGAGCGCCTGCCTGCACGCGCCGACCTGTCGCTTGTCAGCGCCAGCGGCGACGCGCTCATCACCGGCTTCGAATCGCCGCTCAAAAGCAATCGCAGCGCCGTGGCGCTGATCAGCTCGGCCGGACAGTCCGATGCCGACCTGTCCGCGGCCTTGCTCGACAACGACGTGCTGCCGGAAATCCAGGGCGCCATGGCGGTGATTCATGGACGCGACGTGACGGTGACATCGAATGGCCAGGCGTATTACGTCGGCCGCCTGTCGCCGTTCGAATACATGCGCTGGGCGTTGTCGTCGCATCCGCTTTTGCTGGTGCTTGGCGGCTTGCTCGCGGCCATCATCTTCGCGGCACTGTTCTACCGGTCGCTGCGCGCCATTGCTGCGCGCCGTTTGAGGGATTGATATGCCGGCAGGTTTCAGACGTGGAAGACGTGGATCGAAGACGGCAATCCTGGCGCTCGCGCTGACCGGCATGGGGACCACGTTCAGTGCTTATGCTTCTTCAACGCCCGCGCAATGTACCGGCTGGACCGCTTACCGCACGTTCACCGCGCGCTTCGTGCAGGCTGACGGCCGCGTGATCGACTACTCCACGCCGACACAGCAAACGACCTCCGAAGGCCAGTCATACGCGATGTTCTTCGCGCTGGTCGCGAACGACCGCGCGACCTTCGACCGGCTGCTCGCGTGGACCCGCACGAACCTCGCCGCGAACCAGTTCGATCCGGGCAACGTCCGGTTGCCGTCGTGGCAATGGGGCAAGAAGCCGGATGGTTCGTTCGGCGTGCTCGATCCCAATTCGGCCTCCGATTCCGACCTGTGGATCGCCTACGACCTGCTGCAAGCCGGACGTCTGTGGAACGAGAAGACTTACACGCAACTGGGCATGGCGCTGGCTGCCCAGATCGCGCGCCATGAAGTGACGAATCTCGCGGGCCTCGGACCCATGCTGCTGCCCGGTCCGCAGGGTTTTCAAACCGGTGACGTGACGCGTCTGAATCCGAGCTATTCACCGCTGCCGGTGTTGCGCGGCCTCGCTCGCGAGATGCCGGACGGCCCTTGGAACCAGCTTGCCGAGAACGGCTACAAGCTCGTGGCAACCACCGCGCCGCACGGTTTTGCTCCTGACTGGGCGGCGTACAAGTCGGGGCAGTTCGTCGTCGATCCGCAGACCGCCGACACCGGCAGCTATGACGCTATTCGCGTGTATTTGTGGGCGGGGCTTGCGTCTGGTGCCGATCCGCTTGGCAAACAGTGGCTCGCCGCGCTCGGCGGCATGCGTCAGGCCGTCGCGCAAAACGGCTATCCACCGGAACGCGTGAATGTGGCGACCGGCGCTACCAGCGGCGAAGGCCCGCTTAGCTACTGGGCCGCGCTCGCACCGTACTTCAGGACTATCGGCGACGATCGCGGCCTGGGCCTTGCCCGGACGCATCTCGCGGCGCTCGACGCGCCCGTGGCCGCTTCATCGGCTACGGCGTCGCCAAATCCTGACCGTGAACCGGTTTATTACGACCGGGTGCTGGGCTTGTTCGGCGCCGGATTTATAGAAGGCCGATACCGTTTCGACGAAGCCGGCCGACTCGTGCCGAGCTGGAGAAGTGCATGTTGAAACGGCCCCTGTTCCCAATGAAACCGCGTACCGGCGTGCGTGCGATCGCGCTGAGTCTCGCGGCTGGCTGCGTCGCCAATGTGCCGCTCACCGTGTTCGCGCAAGCCGCCAACAGCGTTGCCACCGCAGGCCCTGTTGCCGGTGCCGGCGCCAATTCGCCGTTGACCGTGCTGATCGATCAGGGTCGTTATTGGCAGGCGCATCGCCGGGGCGATCTGGCCGAGCAGGCGTGGCAGAAGGTGCTGCGCATCGACCCGAAGCAACCCGACGCGCTCTATGGCATGGGCATCATCCTCGCGGACCGCAAGGACGGCAGCGGTGCACAGCAGTATCTGCAGCGCTTGCGGGAAGCAGCGCCGCAGTATCCGAATATCGATGAACTCGGCCAGCGGCTGGGCGAAACCAGCCCGCGCGACCAGACCGTGAACGACGCCCGGCGGCTCGCGCAAAGCGGGCAGAATGCGTCAGCGGTGCAGGAATATCAGCGCGCGATCGAAGGCAAGCCCGCCACACCCGAACTCACGCTCGAGTATTACCAGGCACTTGCCGCCACGCCGCAAGGCTGGGATCAGGCGCGTCAGGGCCTGACACAGCTCGCGCGCCAGAATCCCAACGACCCGCGCTACGCGCTGGCGCTCGCGCAGCACCTGACCTACCGCGACACGACACGGCGTGACGGCATCGCCCGCCTCGCACAGTTGAGCACTGACAGCACGGTCGGCGAGCAGGCCAAAAAAAGCTGGCGCCAGGCGCTGCTGTGGCTTGGCGCACGCCCGTCCGACGCACCGCTTTATCAAGCGTATTTGCAAGCATCGCCGGACGATCCTGCGGTCAAGGCGCGTTTCGATTCGATGGTCCAGCAAGACAAGCAAGCTCGCGATCGCGTGCAAGCGGATGCCGCCGTCGATGCCCGGGGCCGCGCGGTCGCCGATGGTTTCGCAGCGCTGGATCGTGGCGATATCGTCACGGCGCGCGCGCGTTTTTCGGCTGTGCTAACGAATAGCCCGAACGATGGCGATGCGCTCGGCGGCATGGGCATCGCCGCATTGAAGCAAGAAAAATTCGACGAAGCGCGCACGTATCTGGAGCGTGCATCGCGTGCCGGTAATCCGGCTCGGTGGAAAGATGCGCTCACCAGCGCGACTTACTGGAGTTATACGAGCGCCGGTATCGGCGCGCGCAGCAACGGCGAGATCGCGAAAGCGCGGTCGGATTTCGAGCGCGCGATTGCGCTGAATCCGTCGGATACCACCGCGCAGACCATGCTCGGCGAAACGCTGCTCAATAGCGGCGACCCGCGTGGCGCGGAACAGGCTTACAGAATGGCGCTGCGCCGTCAGGCCGACAACCCTGACGCGATTCGCGGACTGGTCGGTGCACTGGCCGCGCAAGGCCGTGGCGACGAGGCGCTCAGCTTCGCGAACCAGCTGAACGCGGAACAGCAGGCGAAGGCCGGCGGCATCAACAAGCTGCGCGGCGAAGCGCAGGCGGCGCAGGCACGTGCCGCGGAAGCGCGAGGTGACCTCGGCACCGCGCGCAGTCTCTTCGAAGACGCGCTGCTGAACAATCCCGACGATGCCTGGATGCGCCTCGACCTCGCCCGCATTTATGTGCGCCAAGGCGCGGTCGGCAATGCGCGCAGCATGATGGACGGCTTGCTCGCCGCGCACCCGGACATGACCGATGCGCTTTACGCAAGCGCGCTGCTCTCGGCCGAAACGCAGGACTGGGCGACGGGTTTATCGCAGCTGGAACGCGTCCCGGTCAACCAGCGCACGACGGCCATGACCGTGCTGCAACACCGCTTATGGGTTCACACCCAGGCGGAACTCGCGAACCGGATGTCGCGTGCCGGGCAGACGCAACAAGCCGAAGCAATTCTGCAAGCCGCTACGCCGACTGCGCAGGGCAGCCCGGAACTGATCGGCGTGCTGGCTTCGTCGTATCTGCAGGCGGGCGACACCATGCGCGCGTTGTCGCTGGTGCGCGGCGCAATGGCCGCCGCCCCCGACGATACCGGCCTGCTGCTGCAATACGCAGGTATCCTTACCGCTGTTCCTGTCGCCGCGGGCCAGACGAATCCGCAGCAGGAAGCGGAACTGAGCTCGGTCATGCGGCGGCTGGCCGCGTCGCAGCTCACGCCGCAGCAACGCATCGACTTCAACAACCTGAACATTGGCATTGTGGTGAAACAAGCCGATACCGTGCGTCAGCGCGGAGACCTGGCAAGTGCCTACGATGTGATCGCGCCCTGGCTTTCCGCCATGCCCGACAACCCCGATCTCCAAGGCGCGCTGGCCCGTTTGTACAGCTCTGCCGGCGATGATCGCAGCGCCCTCGCAAGTTATCGTGCAGCGCTGGCTCGACGCCCTGACGACATCGACCTGCAGGTAGCGACGATTGGCGCGGCGTCGGGCGCGAAGGAATTTTCGTTTGCTGAGGCAACGGCGAATCAGGCGCTGCGTGCCGCGCCCGACGACCCCCGCGTGCTCGCCGCGACCGGCCGCATGTATCACGCCGAGGGCAAGCTTTCGCTGGCATCGCGTTATTTGCAGCAGGCGTTGATCGCGGCGAATACGCCGGTGGGTCAAACGGCGCGTACTACGGGTCAAGGCGCGCAACCCAATGTACCGCGTGGCTGGGAATCCGCCATGCAGCGCATCGGGTCGATGCCGCTACCCGGCACCAATCCATTTGAAGGCAAGACCGCCGTCGATACGTCCTCAAGCGCATCGGGCGCACCGACCGGTCCGCTGGTCGGACTGTTCTCGCGCTCGACCACGCCGATGCCCGGACTGCCCTCTGGGTCGTCCAACTATCCCCAGCCTTCTTCACCGACGCAGAACGTGCCGAATTATTTGCCTCCGCCTCAAGCCGCGCCTTATTCGACACCGTATGTTGCGCCCTATTCGACGCCGGGTAACGTAGCACGCCCGGCAGCGACAGGCGGCGGATATGGTCCCGATACCTCCGGTTCAAGCCAGTCCGGCGGTCCGGCCGCGGCGCCGTTGCAGCCTTATCCGGGGCAAGCGCCGACTCAGGACGCGGGGCAGTATCAGGGGCAATATCAGCCGCAGGTTTATCAGCAACCGAATCAGCCGCAATATCAGGGGCAGAATCGGCAGCAATATCAACAACCGTATCCGGCTCAGTATCAGCAAGGTCAGCAGCCATACGACCCGGCGGCAAGTTCGCCGTGGCCGATGTCGCCCGCTGCCCGCGAAGCGCAGGCAAACGCTCAGCAGCCGCAACCCCGCACGTATTCCAGCGCGCCGCCAGCGAAGTCGAAACATACGTCAACGCGCAAGCAGGCCTCGCCGCGCAATACCCGCCAAGCCGATGAAACGGACTACAGGCAGCAGCCTTACCCGCAGCAACAGCAGTATGCGCAACAGGGGTACGGGTATCCGCAGCAGCAGCAACCTTATGCAAACCAGGGCTACGGGCAGCCCTATATTCCGCAACCACCAGCCGGTTACGGCTACGCACCCGCCCAAACGGCACAGGCGTACTCGGGTATGGCGGGCAACAATCCGACGAGCGTAGCAAACGCACAGACGCTAGGCGTCGCCGATGAACTCGCGCAAATCAATCGCGCCCAGTCGAGCACGGTGTCGGGCGGCATCATCTTTCGCCAACGCACCGGCGAGGACGGGCTGTCGAACCTGACGGATATCGAAGCGCCGGTTCAGGGTCGCATCGCGGCGGGGAACGGGCATATTGTCGTGACGGCGACGCCGGTGACGTTGGACGCGAGCGATGCACAAACGACTGCCGACACGCTCAAGCGCTTCGGCTCGGGACAAGCCGCGTCGACCCTTGTTAACAACTATGGCAACCAAACGGCGAGCGGTGTTGGTTTGTCCGTGGGATACGAAACGAACAGCGTCAAGCTCGATGTCGGCACCACGCCGCTCGGCTTTAGCGAAGAAAACGTGGTCGGCGGCGCACAGTACAACGGCAGCGTAACGGACAAGGTCTCGTACTCGATCGCCGTCGCGCGCCGCGCGGTCACTGACAGCTTGCTCTCCTATGCAGGGACACACGATCAGGGTCAAGGTCTGGAATGGGGTGGCGTCACGTCGAACGGCGGACGCGTGGATCTCGGCTGGGACGATGGAACGAGCGGCGTATATGTAAACGCCGCGTTCCAGTACTACGACGGCACCAATGTCGCGAGCAATACGTCCGAGAAAGGCGGCGGCGGGTTCTATACGCGCCTGTTCCAGGACGCGAACACCACGTTGACGGCAGGCGTAAACACCACGCTGATGCACTACGACAAGAACCTGTCCTACTTCACCTATGGTCAGGGCGGCTACTTCAGTCCCCAGCAGTACATGATCCTGAACATCCCGGTCGAATATATGGGCCGCAATGGACCGTTCACCTACGACCTCAAGGGGTCGATTGGCGTGCAGCATTATCGGCAGGATGCTTCGAATTATTTCCCGACCACCGGCAACATCCAGCCTGGAAGTCCAGGGACTGCCGGCGGCGTTTACCCCGGCAACAGCAAGACAGGCATCTCTTATTCGTTCAGCGCAACGGGCGAATATCAACTCGCACCGCAACTTACGGTCGGGGCGACAGCGTCTCTTGGCAATGCGTATCAGTATCGCGAATATCTGGCCGCCGTGTACGTACGGTACAGCTTCACGAAACAGGCCGGCGCACTGTCCTTCCCGCCAGCGCCGTTGAGCTCGCCGTATCTGTCGCTGACGAATTGATAAGGCAGTGAGTCAGAAATGACAAAGTGGCTTGGGCGGTGGTTCGCCCAAGCCACTTTTTTTAGTCGCGAGTAGTGTCTAAAGGCGCGGGAAGTACGACATCGCGCCATTGGGAATCTGAAGGGGTTCAAGTCCCTCCAGTTTTAGCCTTGCGGCGCTTTACCCAGCGCGCCCTAAACCAGCACCGCCCCGCCATCGACTACATGCGTCTGTCCCGTTGCAAACGCGCTTTCCATCAGGAACAGATACGCAGCCGCGACATCGCGTGCCTCGCCCACTCGTCCGACCGGCAAATGCTTGCCGGCCTGTTCGTACATCGCCTGCCGGTCTTCTTCGGACATGTTCTGCCATAGGTTCGTCGCGATCAATCCTGGCGATACAGCATTCACCCGCACCGGCGCGAGTTCCACGGCAAGCGCCCGCGTGAGCGCTTCCATTGCTCCGCACACGCTCGCGCCAAATGCCCAACCACTGCGCGGACGCAACGCCGCGACGCCCGTTGTCAACACAATCGAACCGCCCGCCACAATATGCGGTGTAGCATATTTGACCGCAGCGAGCGCACCCCAATAGCGGATATCGAAGGCGCGTCTTGCCAGCGATAAATCCGTCGTGGCGATCTCGCCAAGCCGCAGCGAATCCCCGGCGGTAAACACCAGATGATCGAAGCCGCCGGTCGCGTTGAAAAACGCTTCAATAGCGGATTCATCCGTGAGATCGAGCGCATGGCCCTCGGCATTCGCGCCAAGCGCCGTGACCGCAGCCTCGACACGTCCCGCATGGCTCGATCCAATCACGACCCGCGCGCCTTCGGCCAGCGCATACTCCGCCACCGCGTAGCCGATACCCGATGAACCGCCAAGCACGATCACTTTCTTGCCATCGAGGCGGCCTTTGAGGCTCGTATTTTCTTCCGTATGAGTCATTGGTTGTACTCCTTAATAAGGGTGGATTCTCCCAAGCCGAACCCTGAGGATCGATGCCCTTCTACGACGCCTTTTCAATCAGCGATTGCAATACCGTATCGAGCAGTACATGGCCTTTGCGCACTTCGCTTTCGGCGCCTTCGAAGCAGATCCACTCTTCATTGAAGCCATCGATCATCTGCATGCGCGGCGTCGGGTTTGTCATCCCTTGCGAGCGGAACAGGTCTTCCCACGTGTCGCGTGGCACGGCTTGCATGCGGACGTCGCGGCCAAGCAGGCGCGCGAAGCTCTCGGCAATCATGTTGGGTGAGATGTGTTGCGGCCCTTCCAGTTCGACAATGCGGCGCCCCGTCCACGACTCACGCAGCAGTTCCGCTGCAACGCGGCCGATATCGGCGGTGGCGACCATCGGCACGGGTTTATCGAGAGGCTGCAGGAAGCTGGGCACGATGCCTGAATCGCGTGCCGATGCCAGATCCCATGCAGCATTTTCGATGAACCATGCGGCGCGCAGGAAAGCCACGGGCATTGGCAGCGTGCCCAGTTCCTGTTCGAGGATTTGTAACTGGTTCAACAAATTCGGCTGCGTAGCTTGTGCGCCAATAGTGGACAGCACAACGACCTTGGACGGTTTGGCAGCCGCGAGCGCGGCCCGCAACGTGGCGATAGTCTTGCGCGCTTCAGGAAAGCCTGGCGTTGGGTCATACGTTGGCGGAAGCAGGACAAACACGCCTTCAGTGCCCTCAAACGCGTGTTGCAACGCCTGTTGATCGTTGACGTCGGCGAGCGCGACTTCACAGCCCTGCTTCGCCCAAATTTCGCCCTTCGCTGCGTCGCGAACAACCGCGCGAACATCTTGGCCGGCTGCTAACAACAAACGTGCAACCACGCCCCCAACCTGCCCTGTGATTCCGGTCACTGCAAACATGGTCTCTCTCCATAAAATGAGGCAGCAAGCGCTGCGTTGGAGAGGATTGTGTTGGACGGGACCCGGTTTGACGATAGCCCGCATGTCATTTCATTCATGACATAAGAGCATTGATGATGAGTGCGGCGATGATATACAGGTAACGCCGGGTTGCAGCGCCGGGGGAACTACGCAAACCTAGGTGCGAATTCGAGCCGAGCTTACAAACCAAAAGGCCGTTCCCGCATAAGCTGAACGGCCTCTGTGTCCTGAACGACCGGCATGATGATCTCCACGCCGGCATCCATCAGTGGATTTACTGCTTCACGCCTTCGGCTTGAATATGCAGCGTGGTCTTCATCTTGAAGCCATACGCCTTACCGTAGTCCACGCCGAAGTCGCCGCGATCAAACGTTGCCGTCGACTCCGTGCCGCACACTTCCTTCTTCAGCATCGGGTTCGTGAAGCACTTAAACGATTCGATCTTCAAGTTCAGCGGCTTCGTCACGCCATGCAGGGTCAGTTCACCGATCACTTCAACGGGCACGTCGCCCTTGAACTTCATCGACGTACCCTTGTAGGTCGCTGTCGGGAACTTGTCGGCATCGAAAAATTGCGCGCTCTTCAGTTCGCCATTCAGCTTGTCATTGCCGATATCGATCGACGTCATGTCGATGGTCGCGTCCAGCGTGCCCTTCTTGGCCGCGCGATCGAGCGTCACCGTGCCGCTGCTCTTGTCGAACTTGCCGCGCCAGATCGAGATGCCGCCGAAGTGGTCGGTTTCGAAGCTCGGGTAGGTGTGGCTCGGGTCGAGTTGGTACGTGACTTCTTCAGCCATCGCGCTAAATGAAACGGCCGCGAAAAGCGCGCCAGCGGCTGCAATCAGAAGGTTCTTTTTCATGAGTTTTCCAGGATGAATGTGATGATCGATGAGCGCTTATTTCTTGGTTTATTTCTTGGCGGCGACGAGATGAAACTTGATGATCACTTCGTCTGCCACGACCGAGGTGTCTTTCCATTCACCCGAGCCGACATCGAACTGCGTGCGTTTGATAGGCAATGAGCCATCGAAGGTTTGCGTCGCGCCCTGACTCGTCACCGTGACCGGCACCGTGACGTTCTGCGACTTGCCCTTGATGGTCAACTTGCCGCTGACGTTGAACTTGGTTCCACCGGCTGGTGCGATCGCCGTCGACGCAAATGTAGCGGTCGGGAAATGGGCGGTATCGAACCAGTCCTTGTTCGCGGCTTGCTTGTTGTAGCTGTCATCGCCGAGATCGTAGCTGCTCGTATCGATGCTGATATTCGCGCTGCCCGCAGCCGGCTTGGCCGGATCGAAGTCGAGTTGCGCGTTGAACTTCTTGAACTTGCCTTCAACCGGCACGTTCATTTGCTTCGATGTCGCCGTCACCGTGCTTTTGGTCGTATCGACCTGGGCTTGAGCGGCGCTGGTGAATAAAGTGGCGGAAGCGGTAGCAGCCAATAACCATCGGTACAAGGGTGTTTGCATATCAGGCCAGGATCGTAATCGATACGGCATGGTATGCGAGGAGATATGCGGCGGATAGCCACGCGGCGGGAACAGATTGTCCTACCGGTGAAGGTAATGGAGAAATCGGCAACAAAGCCGCAATGAGCGTTCGGCGAAGCGGAACCACCAAACCCGATCACAAAAAAACGCAGCGCAAAAGGATCAACCTGAAATCCCTTCGCACTGCGCATCACCCGCGTAGCCCTTAACCAAGGGCAGTGATCAACAACGCTCAATACAGCACGTTCTTCGCCGCCGGCTGATCAATATTCTCTTTATCGACCATGACGACACCCGTATCGACAAACTTCGGCGGGGCCTTCTTCTCAATCACGCCAATCACCGTCTGAATGCCCTTATAGCCCATCTGATACGAGCCTTGCACCGCGATAGCCTGGATCGTTCCGTCCTTCACGAAGTTCTGCAGATCCGAATTACCGTCGAATCCAACCGCAATCACTTTACCCGCCTTGCCCGACTGGGCCAGCGCACGTCCCATCCCCACGGCCGTCGGCTCGTTCGCCCCGAAAATTCCCTTCAGATCAGGATTGGCGGCCAGCACGTCAGTCGTCTGATTCAACGCGTTCGCCATTTGCGACTGCGAGTAATACGGACCGACCACCTGCAACTTCGAATGCGCCGTCAGATACTTGCGGAACCCGCCCACGCGCCCCACCTCGGACCCCGCACCAGCCACATACGACATCAACGCAATCTTGCCCGTCTGCCCCACCCGCGCGATCAACGCCTGAGCGCACATCTCGCCGGCCTTTTCGTTGTCGGTGGACAGGAAAGCCTGGTAATACGGCTTGCCCGAATCAGACAGGGCCGAATCAATGATCACCACCGGAATATGCGCTTCCCATGCCTTCTTCACGGCCGGCACCAGCGCGTCCGGGTCGGACGCCGCCAGCACGATGCCCGCGACTTTCCGGTTCACCGCGTTCTCGACCATGTTCACTTCGGCGGCTATGTCGGATTCGGCGGCCGGGCCCTGGAAGGTCATCGTGTAACCCTTCTCCGCGGCCATGGCTGCGGTCGCGCCCTTGTTGACGTTTTGCCAGTAGTTCGAATCGGCACTCTTCACGATCACGGCAATCTCGCCACCCGCTGCAAACGCGCTGCTCGCAGCGACGGCAAGCACAGCGGTAAACATCGCCTTCGTAGTCAGTTTCATGTCTCGCTCCTGTTGATTTTGTAAGACCCCGTGGGACCCTTGCTCTCGTCTAAAAACGCGAACGCTCGAGGCGCGTTCGATGAAACTCATCTCCGGTTACGGATCTGGTCAATCCAAACCGTCCCCAGGATAACCAGGCCGATGATGATCTGCTGGATGAAACTCGATACCCCGTTCATGTTCAGCCCGTTGCGCAAAATGCCGATCACGAACGCGCCAATCGCCGTGCCGGAGATCGTGCCAACGCCGCCCATCAGCGACGTGCCGCCAATCACCGCGCTCGCGATGGCATCGAGTTCGTACATCACGCCTTCGTTCGGCTGCGCCGTGACCAGTCGCGACATCAGCACGCAGCCGGTCAGCCCCGCAAGCGCGCCGGACAGCACGTAGGTAAACAGCTTCACGCGATTCACGTTCACGCCGGACAGCCGCGCCGCTTCCGCATTCGATCCGACCGCGTAAATGTGCCGCCCGAGCGAGGTGCGGCTGAGCATGATAGCGACCAGCACCGCCAGCACGACCATGATGATCACGGGATACGGAATACCCGGAAACACGATGTCGGGAAACCCGTCCGAGCCCATGCGGACCACGCGAAAGAGCGAGCCGTTGCCGAGTTCGGCGAACGAATCGCCGAGTCCCGAGACCGGCCGCGCGCCGGTAATCTGCAACGCCACGCCGCGCGCAACGAGCATCATGCCCAGCGTCGCGATGAACGGCGGCAAGCCCATGCGCGTGACGAACAAGCCGTTGAATGCGCCGCAGATCGCGCCCACGACCACACCGCCGAGCATGCCGATAGGCACGGGCACGCCGGCTTTCACGAGCATCGCGGCGGCCACACCCGACAGCGCGAGCACTGACCCGACTGACAAGTCGATACCGCCGGTGATGATCACGCACGTCGCGCCGATCCCGAGATAAGCGATGGACGTCACCTGCAGCGCCACGGTCATGCCGTTGCCAAGCGACATGAACGCATTGCTGGTCGCCGAGAACACGACCACGAGCATCACCAGGCTTCCCAGTGCCGCGAACTTCTGGATCAGGTCCTTGCGGCGTTCACGGGCGCGGGCACGGTCGGCGTGCGCCGGGTCGGTAGTCATCTCAAGCATGGGCGATCCGTCCTGATGCGTAGTGCATGATTTCTTCCTGATTGGTTTTACGGGTCTCGAGCACGCCCGCTATCTGGCCTTCATGAAACACGGCCACGCGATCCGTCATGCCCATGATTTCGGGCAACTCCGAGCTGATCAATACAACGCCGATACCCTGCGCCGCGAGCCGGTCCATGAGTTCATAGATCGCGTATTTCGCACCGACGTCGATGCCGCGCGTGGGTTCATCGAAGAACAGGATCTTCGATTCGCGGAACAGCCATTTGCTGATCACGACTTTTTGCTGATTGCCGCCCGAAAGATTGCGCGTGATCTGGTTCACGCTCGGCGTACGAATGCCCAGTGCATCGATATATTTGCGCGCGACCTTCGCCTCCTCGTCGAAGCGGATAAAACCGCCCGCGCCCGATACGGCTTCCATGTTCGCGAGCGTGATGTTCTTCGCGACCGTCATCTGCAACGCAAGACCGTTGCCCTTGCGATCTTCCGATAGATACGCAATGCCGTTGCGGATCGCGTCGATGGGCGAATGGATCGAAAGCAGCTTGCCCTGCAACTGGACTTCGCCCGCCTCCACCGGATCGGCGCCGAACACCGCGCGCGCCACTTCAGTGCGCCCCGAGCCCATCAATCCCGCAAACCCCAGGATTTCCCCGCGACGCAATTCAAAGCTCACCGGTCCGAACACATCGCGACGCTTGAGGCCATTGACGCTTAGTAGTACTTCATCCGTCGGCTTTGATTTGCGTTCGGGAAAGACATCGTCCAGATCGCGGCCAACCATATGCGAGACCACTTGCTCGATGGTGGTGGCAGCGAAGTCATCGGTGGAAATGGTGCGGCCGTCACGCAGCACAGTGACGCGATCGGCGATCTCGGCCAGCTCGTCCAGCCGATGCGAGATATAGACAATGCCCACACCCGCCGCACGCAACTCCTTGATGATCCGGAACAAATGCACGGTCTCGGATTCGGTCAGCGACGACGTGGGTTCATCCATGATCAAGAGGCGCGCGTTGAGCGACAGCGCCTTGGCGATCTCGATCATCTGCTGCTGGGCGACCGACAACGATCCAACCAGCGTGCGCGGTTTCAGCGGCAGGCCGATGCGATCGAGCGCCGTCTGTGAATCAGCGGCGAGACGCGCCCGGTCGATGAAAAATCCGCGCTTCGGCTCGCGCGCCAGAAAGATATTTTCCGCGATGGACAAATGCGGGATCAGGTTCAGTTCCTGATGAATGATCGCGATGCCCGCAGCCTGCGCTTCGAGCGTGGATGCGAAATGGTGCTCGCGGCCGTCGATGTAGATGTCGCCCTCATCCGGCCGATATTGGCCGCTGACGATCTTCATGAGCGTCGACTTGCCCGCGCCGTTTTCGCCGCAAATGGCGTGCACTTCGCCCGCGCGCACGTCGAAACTGACGTTCTGCAGCGCGATCACGCCAGGAAAACGCTTGCCGACGCTGTTCAGCCGCAGCAAGGGCTCGTCCGGCATGGCGTGCGGGCGCTCAGTATGCGGCGCAATATCCGGCGCGCCCTGTTCGGCTGCCACGTTCATTGCTGGGCCTCGTCGACTCGTATGAGCATTTGCACCGGCGTTGTCTCCTCGGCGGGGTCTCTGATTCTGGGGTGGCGCCAATCACCGTTCTGGCACCAAGTGGTCAAGCCAATTTTTCTGCTTCATCACGTGGCCTTACCTGTTCCGAATGATAATGGCGTTAGGCCCACTCTGGAATCGCGGTATTTACCCTTATATTCATCGGCATGCCGGTCAAGCGATCCTGAAAGCAATTGGTCAAGCCACCTTACACTCCGATCCCTGCCGGACACTCATGACGATATCTGTGAAACCGATTGAAACGCGACGGCTGTATCAGACCATCGCCGACCAGATCAATACGCTGATCCGCCTCGGCAGCTTCCAGGCGGGGACGCGCTTGCCGCCGGAACGCGAGCTTGCACAGCAGTTGGGCGTGTCGCGGCCATCGTTGCGGGAGGCGTTGATTGCGTTGGAAATTCGCGGTCAAGTCGAGATCCGGATGGGCTCGGGCGTGTATGTGTGCGACGGCAACACCGAAGAGCCGCCGCTAACCTCCATGGGCGAGAGTCCTACCGAGTTGATGCAGGCGCGTGCGGCGATCGAGGGATGCGTGATCGTGCTGGCTTGCACGCGGCTGACACCGGACGGAATGGGCAGGCTGCAAAAGAGCGTGGAGTCGATGCGTGACCTGATCGCGGAAGGACGCTCGCCGCTGGAACCGGACCGGCAGTTTCATATGACGCTAGCTGAAATTGCGGGGAATTCGGTGCTGACACGGCTGGTCGGCGAGTTATTCGATGGCCGTAACGACCCGATCGCCGCCAAGGTGAGCGGACTGGCAGAAAACATCACGACATGGGGCGTCGCGCTCTCCGAGCACGAGCGGATCCTGAGGACGCTGGAAGCGCGCGATCCTATCGCCGCGCAGGCCGCCATGCGGTCGCATTTGAAGGCATCGGAAGAACGGTGGGTCGGCGGAGTTTAAGGGGCTGGATCAACCGTATCGTTCGCACAGAAACGCCCAACAGCACCCAACCCCATTACTCGGCCGTCAACGGCCCCTCTTTCCCCGCCTTTCCCAGTAAGCCTCCCCGGTCACACCGCAGTGTTATTGTTATTGAAACTACAAATGATAACGATTCGCATTCGTGTATAATCCGTCAGCCAGTTCTTAGCTCCCTGTAATTTGTCGATCGGCTACAAGACCGAAATGTCGCGCGTGACGGCATCGCTTGCCTGATGGCGCCACGCGCGCGATTTCCGACAGTCCGCTACTTATCTGCAACTCGCCTGCTCGCCCTCACTCCGCAACCGCTTCGCGTGCCAACTATCTAATCGCCATGTCTATTTTTACCGGTTCATCGTCCGTCCGACCGTTATCCAATGCCGTTCGCCTCGCGTTCCTCTACGCGGCGCTCCCCCTGACAATCGGCGTAACCTCCACCGCCCGGGCACAGACCGCTTCGCCCGAGGCGACGGAAAACGTATTGCCCGCAGTGAAGGTTCAGGCGGCCAAGGAACCGCTGCCGGGTGATTTCGCCCCCGCCTACGACGGCGGCCAGATCGCGCGCGGTGCAAAGTTCGGAGTGCTTGGCAATCAAGAAATGATCAACGTGCCTTTCAGCATGACGAGTTACACGTCGAAGGCGATCGAAGATCAACAAGCGCATTCGGTCGGCGAACTCTTGTCGCATGATCCCGGCGTTCGTCCAGCCTTCGGGTTTGGCAACTTTTCAGAAGTTTTCGTCATTCGCGGCTTTCAACTGACCGGGGACGACGTCTCGTTGAATGGCCTGTACGGCATCACGCCGCGCCAGCTGGTAGCAACCGAAGTGCTGGAACGCGTTGACGTATTCAAAGGCGCCAACGCTTTTCTGAACGGCGCGTCGCCGACCGGTTCCGCAGTGGGCGGCGGCATCAATCTGGAACTGAAACGCGCAGACGACAAACCGCTGACGCGCGTGACGGTCGAAGGCAGCGGTTCAGGCCAACTGGGAACGCACGTCGATGTCGGCCGCCGCTTCGGCGACGAAGGACAGTTCGGCATTCGCGTGAATAGCGCGATCCTCGGCGGCGAAACCAGTATCGACGATGAATTCCGCCACAACACGTCAACTGCCGTCTCGCTTGACTATCGCGGCGACAAGGTGCGTTTGTATGGCGATTTTCTCTACCAGCGCAGGAATATCGATCAAGGACGCTCGACGGTTTCCGTGACCGGCGATCAGGTGCCAACGGTCCCGTCCGCTGCGAACAATTTTGCTCAGCCCTGGACGCAAAGCACGCTCGAAGACACAGTCGGTATCGCGCGGGCCGAATACGACTTCGCGCCCGCGTGGACGGCGTATGCAAGCGGCGGCATCCATCGCTCGCACGAGGACGGCACGTACTCGTCGCCGACCTTCGATTCCATTGCCGGCACGACCGCGACGCGCGGCGACATCTTGCGCACCACCGATGCGTTGTCCGCCGAAGCCGGCGTACGCGGGCACTTCTCCACCGGGCCAGTCACCCACTTGGTCAGCGCGGGTTTCGCGATCACGACGCTAGAGGATCGTGAAGCGTTCGCGTTCAGCGGCTCGTTCCCGACAAGCCTCTATGGCGGAGGCATCGTGCCCGAGCCTGCGGCAAATGGTTTTGTCGCAGGAAGTTTCGCCGATCCCGGTCTTGCCGACCAGATCCTGACGCGCAGCGTGGCCATCTCCGACACGCTCGGTTTCCTGAACGATCGCGTCCTGTTCACGATCGGCGCGCGCCATCAGCAGTTGCACCAGAACAACTTCACGGTCGGCACCGACACCATCTCGTCATCGTTCGACCAGTCGATCACGACCCCCATCTTCGGGCTCGTCGTGAAGCCGACGAACAATATCGCGTTGTTTGCGAACCGCAGCGAATCGCTGAGCGCCGGGCAGAGTGCGCCTTTCGGCGCGGCCAACGTGGGCCAGACGCTTTCGCCGAACAGGACGAAGCAATACGAAGTGGGCGCGAAGTACGATTCGAATCACTTCGGCGCGACGCTGTCGGCGTTCCAGATCGAACAGCCGTCCGTCTACACCGACAGCGCGACCAATCTGTTCGGCGCCAACGGCACGCAGCGTCATCGTGGTATTGAGTTGTCGGTGTATGGCCAGCCGCTGCAAGGCGTGCGCGTGCTCGCGGGCGCGACGCTGATCAACGCCAAGCAACTCGACACGGACGGAGGAGCCACCGACGGCTTGCGCCCGGTGGGCGTACCGAGCTATCTGTTCAACGTCGGTGCGGAATACGATCTTCCGATGCTGCCCGGCGTCACGGTCAATGCCGCGTGGATCCACACGAGCAACCAGTATCTCGACGCGCAGAACAAGCTGCCGATCCCGGCCTGGGACCGTTTCGATCTCGGCGCGCGCTACACGACGAGCGTCCTGAAACACGTCACCACGTTCCGTGCGACCGTGGAAAACGTGACGAACAAGGCTTACTGGGCCTCGGCGACCGGCGCATACCTGACGCAGGGGAGACCGCGTACGCTGCTGCTTTCGATGACCACGGACTTCTGAAAACGGAACGCGCAGTGGACCGGTTTTGTCGGCGTGCCGGAGAGGCCGTCGTCCGTCTCTTCTCCCCGAGGAGAGTCAGTCAAAGCGGTCCCGACGCGCCTGTTCGTTGGACGCACGGCCTACCGGTTGTGACGTGAAAGCGCGGTCGGCGGCCATGCAATGAAGAGACGGATGTAAGACAGCGTGACGTAGCGAACAGTGTCTTGCACCCTCCTAAGCATGGTCGAGCATGGGATATTGCCTTGGCACAGCACTCGGTTCTGCTCGGGTCTGAAAGCGGTGTCGATCAAACCGCAGCGATAGAAAATCAGCCTCATGCCTCAAGCGCATCGCCTTGCCGAGCGGCGACAATCTGCATTCGCCCCCTTCCGGTACCAGACAAAGCCCCACGCAAAACCCATCATCGCGCACGAGCGGAATATCCCCATACGCTATCCTGCCGCCCTGTCGCAGCCCGCTTCGCGGTTGCCCGCAGCATCCAGGCAAAACACGCGGCGCCTATCAGCGCACATATATCCACCCCGGCCGCCGCAGGCTCAAACCACAGCCCCGTGGCGGGAAAAAGCCAGCCTGCAACTGAAGCCAGCGGCACCAGCAAAGTGGCGCCCGTTGCCAGCGCCAAAAGCTCGACCGATCCCCGCGCTCCGCCTCGCACGAACGACCACGCAATACTCGCCAGGAACACCGTGTAATAAATCCGGGCGTGCCACGCCGATAAATCCGCCACGCGGCCATGCAACAACTTCCCCGCTGCGAGCGTCGCGGAAATACCGGCCACGCAACCCAGCGTCACGCCAACAGTCAGCGCTGCCATGAAGTAGGTCGCAGGCCGTTGCTTGACTACGCCGGCACCCCGTTCGAGCTTCCGGCGACTCTCGATCCAAAGCAAATTGCCCGAATAGAACAAGAACGCGCCGGCCAGGCCGAGAAAGAAATAACCCCATTGAATCGGCTCGCCACCATAACTGCCGAAGTGCAACGCGAAAAATGCGCTGGTGGCGGCGGACCACGCGTTCCCATCGGCGGCACCGGGCAGGAATTGAGCATTCAGAAAGCGCCCGGTCACCGGATCCAGCAGCGCAAATCCTCCACTGCGCGCCAGATAACGCGGATCATCGCCACTCACCAATACCGTCGCGCCCGGTGCCCCCGCTCCCCGATAACTCAATTCCACCGGCTCGAATTCCGGCGCGTGCTGCTTCACCGCGGCCACTATCTGAAGCGGTGAGACAAGCGTCACGGAACCGCCCGGCACAACTGGCGCCTTCGCGTAATACGGGTTCTGGGCCTGCACGGTGGCGCTGAGCGTGCCGCCATAGATCACGCGATCCTGCACCGCAAAAATGGTGTCGCTCAGCCCGAACGCGACAACCGATAACGCCATCACCACATGAAACGGCAAGCTCAGAATGCCCACGACGTTGTGCGCATCGAGCCACATCCGCTTGAGATTCTTACCCACGCGTAACGCAAACAGATCCTTGATCAGGCTCGGCAGCAGCACGATCACACCGGACACCAGCGCGAGCCCGTAAAGCAGCGACACCACGGCCATCACGCTCATGCCGACATCGAAACCGCCTGGAATGCCGGCGGTCATATGCAGGATATCGATGAAACTTGCTGCGTTTGACGCGCCGCGCGCATGCGTTTCGAGCTTGCCGGTAGCATCATCGAGCGTGGCGGTGAAACGCTGCGGCTTGCCGGGCTCGCGCCACGAAAGACTGGCCGCGCCCGCAGGTTCGATCCGCAAGGTGAACTGGCGCCGTGCCGCCGGATGCTCAGCCAGCGTCTGCTCGATAACGGCCGGCGCCTGAGCCAGCGGGAAAACCTCGGCATGCGCGGCCGGCGGCGTGACCCACTCGTTCAGCGTGTCCTTGAACATGGTCACCGCACCGGCATAGAACGCGATAAAAAGCGCAAGACCGGCAACAATGCCCGTCCACGTGTGAACCGTCTTGTAGACGCGGATGACGTCGCTGCGCATGGAGGGTTATCGAATGAAAAAATGACGGGCGAGCGCGAGCATCGCGAAACCGAGCGCGTTCACGGCGGCCAGGGCGATCCAGGCGCGCCGTCCGCTGCGGAATACAAAGCTGCCGCTCATCACGCCGATCCAGACGGGCGGCACGAGCCACATCGCGACCTGGAATTTGTTCTGCTCATCGAGGGCGCCGGGTGTCAGGCACGCCAGCAGTCCGCTCGCCGCAATCGCAAGCCCGAACCCACCGATCACCCCTGCCAGCGTTTTCGACAGCCAGTCCCGCGATAACGTCTCGCGCCGCCCGGTCTTCAATGTCACCTCGAAGCGCCACGTAGCCGCGTCCGCTCGAGTAGTACGCCGATAAGTACACCAATAAACGGGCACGCGGTCAGGCACGCCATCGCCGCAGTGAACACGATGGCAAGCGAGGTGGCGGGATGTAGCCCGCTCGCGCCGATAACAAACGCCGCGACGCTGAAAACCGCCGCGAGCGTTCTAAAAAGCCGCGGTGGCAACGGCGCGCGCAGCCAGCGCTGACCGGGCGCGGCGAGATAAAACGCGAGTGCGCCGGCGATCGCGAACAATACGGATCCCGGCGTGGAAAAGTCTTGCATGGAGCGCGAGAGAGGGTCTGTCTCAATCCTCGAAATTGGATTGAGATATGTTATTGAGAATCATTATCATACAGAATTTTGTGACGTGCAGGGACATCGGCGTCTTTCATGGAGTTCGCCGCCTCATCGGGACGATCAACTTGCCTTCGTACGAACGGGTCTTCAGTATGAAAACGGCCCGCTTGAAAGCGGGCCGCGAATAACCAAAACATGCTGCGAAAAGCTGGGGATCTGGAAGCGCCGAGGAAAAATCAAACGGGCGGACGTTTGAACGCACCCGTTTGCAGCCCTTGTGGCACTTTCATTACTTCCGTCACTTCCCTTACTTCCATTACTGCCGCTTGGACGCCTCCTTCTTCACTTTCTTCGCTTCTTTCTTTTCTTTCGGCGATTTGACAGCGACCTTCTTCTCGGTTTTCTTCGCGTCCTGGCTCTTGCTCATGATGTGCTCCGTGGTTGACCTTGCATTATTGCCCGAGCCGTTGCGATTTGGGAACGTAGGGGACATAAAAATGCGTCACCGGGACTTGCTGCGCGACTCGGGGTTAAAACGAAAACAAGCGAAAACGCTTAATCGATCTTCGAGCGTAATTCTTGAGCGCTCACCCGCAGCGCCTGATAGCCGGAACGCGCATGCTCCGGCAAATCCGGGTCGCCGATAAGCGTGCCCAGCGTCTCGATCACGCTATAGAGAATGCCCTTGGCCGCGCCTGCAGCCATGACACCCGATGCGTAGGATTGATCGACGTGGCTGATGGCGGCATCGAAGTGGTCCTGTTCGGGGGGCGCGTTCGCCGCCGGCTTGACCGGGTTCTCTGTCGAGTTGGGTTCCATGATGGTCGACCTCTTCTGGTTAATACTTCATGACTGCGACGTCTTGACTAAGACGTTGTTACTGCGGCATTTCGTCGTGTGCGCGACTCAATCGAGATTAGTCGATTATCAGTCACTGATCGGCTGGATCATATGCACACGACGCTCCGTCGCGGGTTCTCGAACCGGCGCGCCGCATTCGGTCAGCAGCGAACGCAGTTCAAGGATAACCGGGAAAACCTCGTGGTTATGATCGGCGCCTTGCCGGTCATGCGCTTCCTGCTCGCGCTCCACGATCCACCGGTCCTCCTTGAAGATACGCTCGGTGAACCACACCAGCAACGGCCACGCGGCATCAAGAATGCCCGGGATTTTCGGCCGGCGGATGGACAGCAGGCCGAACGTGCGGTTGGTGCGCTGCTCGGCGTCGAGCGGCACATACGCGATCCACAGATCCATCACCATCGTCTGGTCCTTGGTGCGGATCCTGAGCGTCTGGTACGGATATTCCGTGCGAATGGTCATCACGTCTTTGTGATTGTCGTTGGGCTTGGTGCCGCGTTTCTGACTGAACACCAGCGCCTCGCCGATCGGCTGCTTGCCCTCTTCGCGCGCGAACGTGTAGTTCACTTCCACCCAGTCGTCGCCGCGGCTGCGGCCGACTGAACGCGCCTTCATCTGGCCCATTTGCTTGCGATGCAGGAACTGATGGTTCATGTCCATCAGGTTCTCGTGCATGAAGGTGTAATGGCACTTCACTTCGCGGCCGAAGCGGCGGGTTTTATAGGCTTTGTCGCCGACAGAACCCAGCGCCGGAAACGGCGTGGTCTCGGCGAGCAGCGGGTCGCCGGGGAAAATGAAGATCAGGCCGGCTTCTTCCCGGCACGGATACGAGCGCACACCGTTCGGCAGGCGTTCGCGCCCGAGATACGGAACGTCGATACAACTTCCGGTGCAGTCGTAGGTCCAGCCGTGATAGCAACAACGAATGGCTTCGCCGTCGACCACGCCCGCGTGCAGCGGCACCTGCCGATGCGCGCAGCGGTCTTCCAGTGCGAACACTTTGTCGCTTTCCGTGCGCACGAGTACGACGGGGTCGCCGGCAAAACGGACGCCATGCGCCTTGCCGCGTTTTACTTCCCGCGACCACGCGACCGGATACCAGTGATCGGGATGAATATCGACACGGCGCAGATCGCGCGCCGGCGGTTGAGACTGTTGGGACGGAAGTTCGCTCGAAGCGACGTCCTGTTGCAGTGCTACATGCATGTACGATGCCTCCGCTTGAGGGAATCGGCTAGAAACGGACGAAAAGGACGAAAAAAGTGCTTTGAGAAGACGTTGCAACCAAAGGCCTAACGCAGTCTACACGCCAGACGGCAATTGAGGCGCGACGAGGGGTGGCGGCAGACATCGGACGCGGGCCGGATGGGCGTGCGCAGGGGGGGCGGCAGCTTTTTTTGCGGCACTTCGCCGCTGCGCCGGACGACGTTCTTGCGACGCCTTTTGCGCCGTGCCTACGGTGGCCCTGCACTCTCCATCCACCCGATACGAAACTATCCGGACAGGTTCCTGATCGAATCGCCCTGCGTTGGATCCGCCTGGCCTCGGTGCCTCGATCCGGCGGGCTCGCTCCCGATACATCAGATTCGTCAGATGCCGGTGCGCCTGAATATCAGGCAGAAGTTGTTCGCGGGCATGGGCACGGCTTCTTCCATCCACAAGTCTGCCGCACGCCCGAGCTGCACAACGTCTTCCAGATTCCGAACACCCCAGGCGGGATTGGTGGCCCGAAGCTGCTCATCGAAGGCTTCGTTGCTCGCGGCGGTATGTGCCCCGTCGCGCTTGTAAGGTCCGTACAAAAAGAGCACGCCGTTGCTTGACAGATGCTCGCCGGCTCCCTGGAAAAGCGCAACGGCCGCCGCCCACGGCGCGATATGAATCATGTTGATACAGACGATGGCCGCAAGGGAATCCGGCACGGGCCACGGCGCCGACCGGACATCCAGGGCTACCGGCGCGTTGAGATTGGCGAGTGAAGTGTGCTTGCGCCAGGCGTCGATGGAGGCGCGCGAAGCCGCGTCGGGATCGCTCGGTTGCCAGGTGACGGTGGGCAACGCCGCGGCGAAATGGACCGCATGCTGCCCCGTTCCGCTCGCTATTTCGAGGACCACGCCGGCCTTGGGCAGGACGCGGTTCAGCACATCGAGAATGGGTCCGCGATTACGTTCAGCAGCGGGCGCCACGCGGCGAAGGGTGTCGGGGTTATCGGCGTTATCAGGGCTCACGATGTGTTTCCAGATGAAGTGCTGGCGAGCGTAAGCGCGCGATAGGCACAGGTCAAGCAAAGAGCCGCCGATAACCTCGCAGGCGAGCACGAGGAAAAATTCCAATGGCCGGCGCGTGGACGACCTGCCGATGAACAGCGGAGAAAACAGGCGCAAAGAGATTGCAACGAGGAACGAGCAGCGCCGCTGTGCAAGCCGATAAACCGCCGGTCAAACGGATCAGTCACATTCAGCGACACTAAAGAATGAATGACCATGGGGACGCACCCTTTAGAATGACGCTCCGAACACGCGGTCAGCGCTGACAGGAGAAGGAGCCCGGTCGACCAGACAAGGCGCGATTCCTGCTATCCCGGTGCGGCCTGCCGCCAAACCTGTGTATCCTGACGCACTGATAGAAACCGCAGAAACCACGAACGCCCGCAGGACCATTGCCGTATGCGACTGAACGATACAGCCTGACATCGGACGCTGATCGAAGGTTCCGGCAGTGCCAATCGAACCGAACATCGCCCGACCCGGCGCGCGCCTGCTACCCCTGCATCGAACCGCGGCCGCGCCGCACCCGTCCATGCAACCTTAATGGAGCCTCCCATGCAACCCGATTCACCCGCAGGCATTCCCGGTCAGAGCCCGGAACCCTTGAGCGACGAACTCATCGATTTCGCGAGCGAGGTCTTCGACGTAGCCCGCCGCGGCGACGCCGCCATGCTCGACGCCTTGCTCCATAAAGGCTTGCCACCGAACCTGCGCAACGACAAGGGCGACACGCTGGTGATGCTCGCGAGTTATCACGGCCATGCCGACGCGGTGCGCGTGCTGCTGGAACACAAGGCGGATCCGAACCTGCGCAACGACAACGGCCAGACGCCCATCGCAGGCGCGGCGTTCAAGGGTTACAAACCAGTCATCGAGGTTTTGCTGGAACACGGCGCGGACGTGGAAGGGGCGTCGCCGGACGGACGCACCGCGTTGATGATCGCGGCCATGTTCAATCGCATGGAGATGGTCGAGTTCCTGATCGAGAAAGGTGCAAACCCCGACGCGAAAGACGCGAACGGTTTTACCGCACGCGACGCCGCCGCCAAGATGGGCGCCCCCGACACCGCCGCGCGGCTCGCGCAGGCGACCGAGGCGAAGTCGCGTCCGCCGGGCGTTTGAGCGAAGCCGGACAAAACGAGACGAGACAAAACAAGACGAGACAAAGCGAGACGAGCGCAGCCGCTTCGCGCGCCGTCCGGCAGGTCCGTATCGAACATTATTAACCCCCGCGCCGCCGATACCCCATGCGACGGCGCACGAATTTCGCGAAGGCAGTCCTGCAACATGGAGCTCTTGTGATGAGTGGCGGTTTCCCGCTTCGAGCGTACGAATGGCACTGGCGAACAGTGGCCCGGACGCTTGCAATCCTCCTCGTCCTGGCGGTCATGTCGGGATGCACCCTGTTCCCGCATCAGGCGCCTGCGCCGATCGTCGACTTGTCGACGCCGCAACCGCCGGCCGAGCCGGAAGTCGTGGAGCCGGAAGAGCCGGCGCCGGCGCCGGTCGCTACGCAACCCCCGGCCGAACCGAAAGCCCCGCATCCTGCGCCGAGACGGCGTGTGGTCGTGCCGAAAAAACCGCCACCGCCCCCGCCGCCGCCCGTCGAAGAAAAAGCGCCGCCTGCGCCGCCGCCCCTGCTCACCACGCGCATCATGCAGCACGAGCAAATCCGCGGTTTGCTCGACAGCGAGATCCAGCGCCCGGACGGCAAGGTGATCGGCCGAGCGGTGGACATGTACGCCGATGCCACCGGCAAACCGAAGATCATGATCGTGAACCTGGCGGGTTTCCTGGGTGTGGGAGACCGCAAGGTGACCTTCCCGTGGACCGCGTTCCGGTTCAATCCGGCCACCAAAAAAGCGCCCATCACGTTCGCGATGCCACCGCCCGGCAGCAATGGCGCGTCGAGCGCGGCGAAAGCGAAGGCTCAGGACGCATCGGCGAAACCCGGTTCGGTCAACGACATTGCGCCGACGCTCGCTCAACTTATCGACTCCAATGTCGCGCAGAAAAACGGCGCGCGGATGGGCCGCGTTGTCGACGTGCTGGTCGATGCGCAGGCGCAACCTCAGGCACTCGTGATCGATCTCTCCGATTCCCTCGCCGCCGACAAACGGCAAGTCGCGGCGAACTGGCCCGACCTGCACGTGGTCTCGCGCAACAAGGTAATGCAATTGCAACTGGACTTCACCGACGCACAGATCAAAGCCGCGCCAACGTACTCGCCCGATCAACCGATCAAGATCGTTTCGCCCGTCGTCCCGCTACCGGAACCTGCCGCATCGCCAGAGCCTGCCCCGGCTGCGGCTTCCGGCCCGGAGCCGGCTGCGAAAACCGGCGCGGCGGCCGTTGCGCGCCCCTCGAAACAATGAGGACGATCTGAAATATGGGAATTGCACGAAGTCTGCGCGCGCTCGATTGGCTGAACTTCTTTGTCGCGAATGTGCAGACCGGCTTTGGGCCGTTCATCGCCTCCTATCTCGCCGCGAACAAATGGACGCAAGGCGAGATCGGGCTGATGCTGAGCGTCGGCACGATCAGCGCGATGGCGAGCCAGTTGCCGGCCGGCGCGCTCGTCGATGCCTTGCGCAACAAGAAAGGCGCTGCTGCTGCCGCCATCATCGCGATCATCGTGAGTGCATTGCTGCTCGGCGCGAGCCCGACGTTTGTCGTCGTGTTCGCGGCCGAAGTGCTGCACGGCTTTGCGAGCTGCATGCTCGTGCCGGCCATGGCCGCGATCTCGCTCGCCCTCGTCTCACGCGCCGATCTCGGCGACCGGCTTGGGCGCAATGCGCGCTGGGCGTCGATCGGCAGCGCACTGACGGCGGCGTTGATGGGCGTGTTCGGCGAGTACCTGTCGCTGCGCTCGGTGTTCTTTTTGACCGCGGCGCTCGCGTTGCCTGCGCTCGTCGCGCTGAACATGATCCATCACGAGATGGCGCCCGTCGTTCCGCGCATGAAAAAGGCGGCGGCGAAAGCGGGGGCGAGCATCGCGCAAGCGGTGAGCGCAGCCGGGGCCGAGCGGCCTGAGAGCCTGCGCGATCTGCTGCGTGATCCGAGGCTCTTGACCTTCGCGGCGTGCGTGGTGCTGTTTCACTTGTCGAATGCAGCCATGCTGAATCTCGCCGCCGGTGAAGTCACCGCGCACATGGGCGACAACGTTCAACTCGTGATCGCGGCGTGCATTATCGTGCCGCAGTTCATCGTGGCGGGGTTGTCGCCGTGGGTCGGGCGGCAGGCGCAAAGCTGGGGACGGCGGCCGGTGCTGATCATCGGTTTCTCGGCGCTGCCGTTACGTGCGCTGCTGTTCGCGGCCGCCAGCAGCGCGGCCAGCCCTTACCTGCTGGTACCGGTGCAGATGCTCGACGGCATCAGCGGCGCCGTGTTCGGCGTGATGCTGCCGCTGATTGCCGCCGACGTGGCCGGCGGCAAGGGCCGTTACAACTTGTGTATAGGATTCTTTGGACTGGCAGCGGGCGTTGGGGCGACGCTGAGTACGGCGATTGCCGGATTCGTGGCGGACAAGTTCGGCGTGAACACCAGCTTCTTCGGACTTGCCGCAGCCGGTGCGCTGGCGGTGGCGCTGGTCTGGCTCGCGATGCCGGAAACCCGCGACGCCGCCGCCAACGAGGAAGCCGCCAGGGAGAAGGAAGCGACCCCGGCGGCGTGAGTGGACTCAAGAGTGGACTTAGTGAGTGGACTCAATAAGCAGACGGACCGCGCTGGGTCTGGGACTTGATTCAGCCCAGCGCGTGCTCATGCTGCAATACGACCTGCGATGTCAGCCACGCATCGATCTGCTCGTCTGAAAAGCCGTACTCGCTCAGCACGTCGATCGTGTGTTCACCCAACATGGGCGGTGGCATGCGAACCGAACCTTCGGTCATCTCGCTCATCCTGATCGCGCTCGCGACCTGCTTCAACTGACCTATCGAGCCGTGCGCCACCTCTTCGACCAGTCCGCAATGCACCACCTGAGGATCGGCGAACACGTCCGCGAGGTTGTTGATAGGACCAGCCGGAATGCCGAGCCGTCTCAAATCAGTGGTCCAATCGGCGCGCGTGCGCGTGCGCAGTTTTGTATCGATGACCTCTTTTAGCGCCTCCCGATGCTGCATGCGCTGCTCGTTGGTGACAAAACGCGGGTCCGACATGATGTGCTCAAGCCCCAGCAGTTCGCAGAGCTTGACCCACATGTCCGGCGTGCCCGGCGCCAGGTTCAGCGCGCCGTCCTGCGCCTCGAAAACCCCATACGGCGCAATCACCGGATGATGATTGCCGGTCGGCTCGGGTATTTCTCCCGCGCTCAAATAACGCTGGCCCTGTACGCCCAGCATGGCAACCAGCCCCGACAGCAATGAGCTTTCGACGCGCTGGCCGCGTCCCGTCTGTTGCCGGGAAAGCAATGCGGCGAGGACGCCCATTGCGGTCCACATGCCGGCGGTCATGTCGCCGATCGCGATGCCCACGCGCGTGGGGCCGGCCTCCGGCATACCCGTGAGACTCATGATGCCCGCGTACCCTTGCGCGACCTGATCGAAACCTGGCCACAACGCGGCAGGACCCGTACGGCCATAGCCCGTGATGTTGCCGTAGACGAGCCTTGGGTTAAGCGCCGATAACGTCTCGTACCCCAGCCCCATGCTTTCCATCGTGCCGGTCTTGAAGTTTTCGAGGACCACGTCGGCGGAACTCGCCATGTTGCGCAGCAGGTCGAGCGCAGCGGGCTTGCGAAAATCCACCGCCATGCCCCGCTTGTTCCGGTTGCACGAGAGGTAGTACGCGCTGATGCCGCCGGCAAAAGGTCCCCACGTCCTGACCATGTCGCCGCTCGGCGCGGGTTCCACCTTGATCACGTCCGCTCCGAGATCGCCGAGGATCATCGAACAAAAAGGACCCGCGAGCGCGCGGGTCAGATCCAGCACCTTGATTCCCTGCAACGGCAATGCCATGTCCCCTCCGGATATCTGCTTGTGACGGTGCTGGCTTCATCGATGTTTTTTTATCGACCAGCAGACGATTGAAGCGCACAAGATAGACGGCCGCCGCACAGATGAAAAATACGGATTGACGATGGGTCAATCACATTACGGTATGGAGCTAGGAAGCCAGCGCAGGATTGCAATCCTGCGTGCTCGAACGGATGCCTCAGGCTTCGTCGAGCGCAGCCAGACTCCGGGCGCCCAGCCATGCGCCGGGTACAAGACGCCGTTGCACGTCCTGCACGATCAGCCCTTGAACGATCTCGCCCGCCGGCGTAAGCGGCAGCGATTCCGCGTGACACAGCCACAGATCCCGTTGCCATTCGTCGCCATCAAGCGGCGTGGCTGTCAGCCGGCCGGACGTGACCTGTTCATGCACGGCGGACCAGGGCAATACGGTTGCCCCCACGCCTCTCTCGACCCATGACACCAGCATGGACGTGGAGTTGACGACCGCGACCAGGTTGTAGTCGAGCTGCGCCGCCGCGAAGGCCCGATCCAGTTTCGTCCTGACGATATTCGGCGGGCTGATCAGCACCAGCGGCAACCGCGCCAGTTCGGCGAGGCTGCACGTCGAACCTATGCCGGCCATGTCCGGATGACGAATGAGGAACAATTGTTCGTTGAGCAGCGGCGTCCGTGTGAGTCCGCGAACCGGCTGGTCGAGGACAACGACAGCCAAATCCACCCGGCCCAGCAAAACCAGTCCGTATAGTTCCGACGATGAACTCTCGGTCAGCTCCAAAATAATGCCCGGGTAATGAGCGCGAAGCTCCTGGACTACATCGATTGCGATCAGGTGCGCGGTGCTGTGAGGCATACCGACCACGACCGTCCCGTTCGGCTGGCGCGCGTGCTGCGACAGCAACAACTTCGTGTTGTCGGCCTGGCGCACAAGGCCCTTCGCATGCCTGTAGAGCAACTCCCCCGAGGGCGTCACCTTCACGCCCTGCACGCTGCGGCTGAAGAGGCGCACGCCCAGTTCTTCTTCCAGATTCTTGATATGCAGGCTCAACGCAGGCTGCGCAATACACAGTGTCTCGGCTGCGCGCGTAATGCTTCCCGACTCCACGATCGACAGGAAATACCTCAACTGCTTCAGGTCCATCGATCACTCCCTCGACTTCATCGTCCATAACAAAAACACTATGGATGGATCGTAATTCAATATTTCCACGATGTCGCGCCTGCCGCTTATATTGCCCCTGGGCCGATGCAAGGGGCGTCTCTGCGCCGCTGTACGGACCCGATAAAAATATCCAAGGAGACAGGAGTGAACTCATCGAGTCGCGCTATCGGCGAAGCGCTGCCACGTAAAACGACGCTCAATCGCGAGCAGATCATTGGTTTCTGGGCGGCATGGTCGGGGTGGACGCTCGATGGCATGGACTCCGTGATTTTTGCGCTCGTGCTCGTGCCGGCGTTGAAAGAGTTGCTGCCGTTGTCGGGCTTCGCCGCCAGCCGGGCGTCATCGGTCTGGCCGGGTCGCTGATGTTCGCGTTATTCCTGGTGGGCTGGGGTTTTTCGTACATATGGGGACCGCTTGCGGATCGCTTCGGCCGTGTGCGGGTGCTCGCGGCCACTACGCTGTTCTATGCGGTTTTTACGGGGCTCGCGGCTATCTCGCATAACGTCTGGGAACTCGCGATCTTTCGTTTTCTCGCGGGTGTCGGCGTGGGTGGCGAATGGGCACTGGCCGGTACGTATGTGGCGGAAGCATGGCCGGAAGACCGGCGGCGAGCAGGCGCGGGATATCTTCAAACCGGTTATTACGCGGGATTTTTCCTCGCCTCGGCTTTGAATTACACCATCGGTACACGATATGGCTGGCGGGTCATGTTCCTGTGCGGCTTGCTCCCTGTCGTGGTCGCGCTGTACACCCTGCTCAAGGTCCGCGAACCGCGCAAATGGAAACGCACGCATGGCGATGCGCACGCTTCGGCGCCCAGCAAGCGCCCCTTACGCGATATTTTCTCCAAGCCTTACAGGCAGCGGACCATCGTGAACTCGGTGCTGGTGACTGTCGCCATTCTGGGGCTCTGGGGCGGCTCGATCTATCTGCCAACAGCCGTCATCCAGTTGGCGGAGCGGCAGGGAATCGACGCCATCACCGCGATCAAGCTGGCCTCCGCGACCACGGCCATTTATTCGATCGGTACGATCATCGGCTGTCTGATACTGCCTTTTCTCGCCGACCGCTACGGTCGCCGCCTGACACTTGCCGCTTATTACGCCACGGCCGCGCTGTTCCTGGTTGCAGGATTTGGCTGGGCGTTCTACCTTCATGCAGGACTGGTTCCGTTCATGGCGCTGTCGTTTTTTATCGGCCTGGGCGGGGGTAACGCGGCCATGTATGCGCTATGGTTACCCGAGCAGTATCCGACGTCGATCCGCGCTACAGCGTTCGCTTTTTCGACATCGATCGGGCGGTTTTTTGCAGCAGGCGTCAGTCTGTGCCTGGGCGTTGCCGTGAGCCATTTTGGAACGCTCGGCATACCGATTGCGCTGACCGCATCCATATTCGTTGTTGGAATCATCACGCTGCGATGGGCGATTGAAACACGCGGCCAACCGTTGCCCGACTGATCTTTGAACCATGACCGTGCGCGTGCAGGCAAGCCGATAACGCTTTCGATAACTGGCAGGAAACATGACGAATACCAGCACTACCCCAGGTTTTTCCTGCTCGCGGCACGAGGGCGTGGTCACGATCCAGCTCACGCGTGTGGAGCAACATAACCGCATCGATCCCGCCGATCTGGCCGGGCTCCGGGAAACGATTGCATCGGCGGGGAAAGATGAAACAGCCATAGCGCTGGTGGTCACAGGAACCGGCGCGATCACGTTCAGTTCGGGCTATACGTTGTCGGCGCTGGCCGAGGGTAATATCGATGATTCGTTCGAAAGCTTCCTGAATGAACTGGAAGCCTGCCCACTGCCTACTGTCTGCGCGCTCAATGGCAGCGTCTATGGCGGGGCAACGGATCTCGCGCTGTGCTGCGATGTGCGCATCGGCGTAGAGGGCACGCGCATGTTCATGCCGGCTGCGCGTATCGGTTTGCATTATTACCCCGACGGCATGCGTCGATACGTTCGTGAGCTGGGACTCGCGCAGGCGAAACGGCTCTTTCTTACGGGCATGACGCTGGACGCTCCCGAGATGCTGCGCATCGGCTTCCTGACCGAGCTGGTCAAACCCGAACAACTGAGCTCGCGCACGGCGGAATACATCGATGCGCTTCGCGCGTGCGTGCCAGATACCGTGCGATCGATGAAACGTCAGCTAACCGCTATCGCCAACGGTGACTCCACGCTTAGCGCCGACAGAACCGCTTATGAGCGGTCGCTTCAAAGCCCGGTTATCGCTCAACGCATCAAGCAACGCCGGGCCTGAATTATTTCAACGGTTCAAGCATGCCGAGCAACGTAGGAATCAACTCGCTGACCGTCGGATGAATATGCATCGCGCGTTGCAGCGTGGTGTACGGCGCATCGGCATTCATGATGTCGATGAACGTATGGATAGCTTCATCGGCCTCGATACCAAGCATGGCCGCGCCAAGGATCTTCTTCGTTTCGGCGTCGACCAGCACCTTCATGAAACCGTCAGTCTCGCCGCGTTCGCGTGCCCGGCCGACGCGCGACATCGGCATGGTGGCGATCAATGCACGCCGGCCGTCCTTGCGCACTTCCGTCTCGCTCATCCCCACACGCGCAAACGGTGGATCGACGAAAACGGCGTAGCACATGATGCGTGAATCGACGCTGCGCGCTTCGCCATCCACCACATTCGACGCGATGATTTCATAATCGTTGTACGACGTATGCGTGAATGCGCCGCGACCGTTGACATCGCCGAGGGCCCATACGCCCTTCGTCCGGGTACGAAGCTGTCCGTCCACATCGATCAACCCGTGCTTGTTCAACGCGATGCCGGCCAACTCCAGCCCGAGATCATCCGTGTTCGGCGTGCGCCCCGTCGCAAACAGCAAATGCGATGCTTCGATGCTTGCCCGATCCCGCATCGGCTCCCTCAATGTAATTCGAATCCCCTTGCCTGACGGTTCGAGCTTCGACGCCTCGGTGTTGAACAAAAAATCGACGCCCTCCCGCGACATGACCTTCTGAATCTGAACAGCGAAGTCCTTGTCCTCACGCGCCAGCACACGCTCGCCTCTGACGAGCACGGTCACGCGGCTGCCGAAACGCCGGAACATCTGCGCGAATTCCAGCGTGATATAACTTCCGCCGACAATCGCCAGATGCTCGGGCAACTCGGTCAATTCGAGGATGGTGGAATTCGTAAGATGTGAAACGCTGGCCAGCCCGTCGACTTCAGGAACCGTTGCGCGCGTGCCCGTATTGATGAAAATCGCGTCCGCGTCGAGCGCCTGTTGCTGGCCGTCGGAGCCTGTCACGCTAATCGAATGCGGACCTGTGAAGCGGCCGTGGCCATTGAATACCACCACGCCCGGCGTGCTGCGCAACCACTTTTCGACGCCTTCGCGTGACTGGGCGATCACGCCGTCCTTACGCACCTTGACCCGCGCGAGGTCGACTCGCACCTCGCCTTCCACGATCACCCCGTAATCGCCTGCATGACGCGCGACGTGCGCTGCACGCGCGCTTGCCACGTAGGTCTTGGTCGGCGTGCAGCCCACGTTCACGCAGGTGCCGCCGAACAGATGCCGTTCGATCACGGCGGTCCGCCGGCCGCTCTCGGCCAGCTTGACGGCAAGCGGGCCGCCGCCTTGTCCGGTGCCGATCACGATGGCGTCGAAGTGCTGTGACATCTGCTGTGACATGCGAGTCTCCCCAGTGAATGGTCACGCCGGATCAGCGCGGAACAGTGAACAAACGTGGCGTTTTGGCATGGTAGCTCGCCATCGGCTATCGCGCTGCGCGAATAGCCCCGCCTTTCAGTGCGTTTTCCGCATGGGCGGGTCGAGTTTTAATCGCTTGTGGCCGAGTGTCACGCCGATAAAACTACCGCCATTCACGTCGCGGACGGCCGCGGCGCTTCACCTTTCCTGGCAATCACGATGCGCACCTACCGTAATTTCATCGATGGCCGTTTTGTCGAGCCGCAATCTGACGCTTTATCTGATGTCGCCGATGTTGACAACCCCGCCACGTCGGAGATCATCGCGCGTGTCACGCTGGCTTCGCACGATGACGCGTTAAGCGCGGTGGAAGCCGCCTCGCGTGCGCAGAAAAAGTGGCGCGCACTGACGGCGATTGAGCGCGGTGAGCATCTGCGCCGTTTCGCCGATGCCATCGTCGAGCGCGCCCCCAAGATAGGCGCGGCGCTCGCGCTGGAGTCCGGCAAGGGCGTGGCCGATTCGGAGAACGAAGCCCGTTACGCCGCCGACATCACGCGGTATCACGCGGAATGGGCGCGCCGGATTGAAGGCGAAGTCATTCCCAGCGATACCCCGAACGAAAACCTCGTACTGCATCGTGAACCGATTGGCGTGGTGGCCTGCCTGATTCCGTTCAACTACCCGGTATACACCCTTCTGCGCAAAGTCGCGCCCGCATTGATCACGGGAAATGCGGTGGTCGTACGGCCGAGCAACAACACGCCGGCGTCCGCATTCGAGATTGCGGAAGCCGCGCTTCAAGCGGGTCTGCCCGCAGGCATCTTCAACGTGCTCGCGATGGACCACGCCACCGCCGGCACAGTCTGCACGCATCCGGCAGTGGGCATGATTACGCTGACCGGCAGCGTGAACGCCGGGCGCATCGTGCTCGATTATTGCAAGGCGAACATAGCGAAACCTTCTCTGGAACTCGGCGGCAAGGCGCCTGCGATCATCGAGCCGGATGCTGATCTTGAAGCGGCAGCAAGCGCAATCGTGGCGTCGAAGACGACGCATTGCGGGCAATTGTGTACCGCGATGGAACGCGTTTATGTCCACGCCAGCGTGCATGATCGTTTCGTCGAACTGCTGCGAGCGAAGATGCATGCAGTGAGTTCCGGCGATCGCTCGCAAGATGCATCGAAGATGGGTCCGCTCGTCAGCCGCTCGGCACAGCGCAACATCCACGCGATGGTCGAGCGCGCCGTTGCCGAGGGCGCAACGATCGCCACCGGTGGGGTGTTGCCAGAAGGCCCTGGCTATTTCTATCCGGCAACGCTGCTGGTCAATTGCCGTCACGACATGGAAATTGTCCGCGAAGAAATCTTCGGACCGGTGCTGCCGGTGATCTCGTACAACACGCTCGACGACGCCCTCGCGATGGCCAACGACCATCAATACGGTTTGTCTTCGGTGCTGTACACCGAGAACTATCGCACCGCGATGCGCGTGGCCAACGAGATTGAAGCCGGCGAACTGTACGTGAACCGCACGCCCGCTGACCCGTACCAAGGCTTTCACGCCGGCTGGAAACGCTCGGGCCTGGGCGGTGACGACGGCAAGCACGGCATGCTCGAATTCACGCAGACGCGTCTCGTCATCATGAAGTACTGACCACCTCATCACCTACTCGAACATTTATAAAAACGGCGTTCATTGCGAGCAGCCGAAGGAGACTTATTGTGGAAAAAACCTTGACCGGCATCACCCCGTCAATCGCCGATAAAACGCGTGCGCAGCGATACATGCAACTCCTGCTGCTGGTGATCGCCGCGGGCGCGATCTATCCGCTGCTGTATTTGCGTCAGGTCTACCAGACGCCGATGCTCGAGTTTTTTCATATCGACAATAGCCAGCTTGGTTATCTGTATTCGATACTCGGCACCGTTTTCCTGATCAGCTATTTGCCGAGCGGCTGGCTTGCCGATCGCATCGCGCCGCGTTTCCTGATCTGCTTTTCGTTGATTGCTACCGGCGGGCTCGGACTGGTCTATTCGACGGCACCCAGCTTCCCCGTTTTGCTCGCCGTGTTCTGCTGCTGGGGATTGACCACGGGCCTGACCTTCTGGGCTTCCATTCTGAAGCGCGTAAAGACAATTGCCGCGCACGACGAACAAGGCCGGTTTTTCGGTTTGCTCGACGGCGGACGCGGTCTGATCGAGGCGTTGCTCGCGACCGTCGCTCTGGTGATCTTTGCGACCGCCACGGAGAAGCATGGCCTGCCGACGAACGTAGGCTTCAAATACGTCGTCTACCTGTATTCAGGCGTCTGTATCGCGCTGGGATTGCTGATGGCGATGGTGAAAGAACCGCCCGCAACGGCGCTGGAAAAACAGCAGGCAGCAGACAATCTCAAGCAAAACCATTCGCTGTGGCGCGATCTCCTCACGCTGATGCGCATTCCGCAACTCTGGCTGATGGCGGCCATTGTGTTCTGCGGTTATCAGATCTTCTGGGCCACCTATAGCTTCTCGGCTTACCTGCAAGTCGGCGACCTGAAGATGACCGTGGTCATGGCCGGTACGCTCACCACGCTCAAGCTCTGGATGCGCCCGATTGGCGGTATTGGCGGCGGCTATCTCGGCGACCGTTTCTCTACGCTCGGCGTGTTGACCACTGCCCTGTTTCTCGCAGCGCTGGGATTGGTCGCACTGGTCGTGCTGCCCACGCTCGGCCATATCGATCCGCGTGCGGGCGTTGCAATGATCGCGGTGGTCGTGCTGGTGATCGGCATCCTGACATACGCCATTCGCGGGCTCTACTGGTCGCTACTCGATCAATGCGGCATTCCGCTGCGCATAACGGGCTTGGCGATCGGCCTCGTTTCGCTGGTCGGTTATTCGCCTGACGTGTTCCTGCCGCTCGTGAACGGATGGACTACTGAGCATTTCCCCGGCCTTCTCGGCTACCAGTTCTACTTCTCTTACATCGCTGCGATCAGCGTGATTGGCGGCATCGCCGCACTCGCGCTCAAGCGCATGCGCACGACCGTTGCAAAGGACGTTCTCCAATGAAAATCGTCTCCCTCGAAACGCATTTCGTCGCCGTGCCGCCGCCGCATTTGGGCGGCATGTACTGGATCTTCGTGAAGCTGAAAACCGCTTGCGGGATTGAAGGCGTGGGCGAAATTTATTCGGCGACGTTCCATCCGAAAGCGATGGCGCACATTATCGACGACGTGTTTGGACGGTATCTGCAAGACCACGATCCGCACCACGTGGAGCGGTTTTTCCGCGAAGCGTATTCAAGCGGCTTCACGCAACGTCCCGACCTCACGATGATGGGCGTCGTCAGCGGGCTTGAGATGGCGTGCTGGGACATCATTGGCAAGGCAGCGGACAAGCCGGTGTATGAACTGCTGGGCGGCTTGGTCAATGAACGGCTGCGTTCGTACACATATCTTTACCCGAAGAACGCCGCGGGCGAATACGACTACGACGATGTCGATCTCGCTGCTGAATGTGCGGTGCAGAACGCGGATCGTGGGTTCACTGCGGTCAAGTTCGACCCCGCCGGTCCGTACACCGCGTACTCGGGTCATCAGCTTTCGCTCGACGTTCTGGAACGCTGCGAGACCTTCTGCAAGCGCATCCGTGAAGCTGTTGGCAACCGATGCGACCTGCTGTTCGGCACGCACGGGCAGATGGTGCCGTCGTCCGCTATCCGGCTCGCGCAACGCCTTGAAAAATATGATCCGCTGTGGTTCGAAGAGCCCGTCCCGCCCGGTCAGGAAGAGGCCATGGCACAAGTCTCCCGGCACACCAGCATTCCCATTGCTGCGGGTGAACGCCTCACGACCAAGTATGAGTTCTTCAAGCTGCTGCAAGCAGGTGCGGCGTCCATTTTGCAGTTGAATGTTGCGCGCTGCGGCGGCTTGCTCGAAGGCAAGAAGATCGCTGCCCTTGCCGAAGTTTATTACGCGCAGATCGCTCCGCATTTGTACAACGGACCCATTGGCGCAGCCGCGAGCATCCAGCTCGCCGCCTGCACGCCTAACTTCCTGATCCAGGAAAGCATCGGCACGTGGGACGGTTTTCACGCGGAGATTCTCAAGACGCCGATTCAATGGGAAGACGGTTATATCGTGCCGTCCAAGGCGCCGGGACTGGGCGTGGAATTGAACATGGACGTCGTGCGTGCCCATTCTCCTTACACCGGCGAACGTCTGCATCTGCAGATGGCGTCCAAGCCTGCCGATGTCCGGGATACGTCTCCGGCCAAAGGCTGAGGCCGAGTACATAACATGACTTACGACTACATCATCGTTGGCGCGGGATCGGCTGGCTGCATTCTCGCCGAGCGGCTGTCCGCGTCGGGACAATACTCCGTGCTTGTACTCGAAGCGGGTGGCAAGGCCGATTCGTTCTGGTTCAAGATTCCAGTCGGGTTTGCCAAGACCTACTACGATCCGGCCTGCAACTGGATGTATTACACCGAGCCGGAAGCACAGTTGGCGGACCGGAAAATCTATGCACCGCGCGGCAAGGTGCAAGGCGGCTCGGGCTCCATCAACGCGATGATCTACGTGCGTGGCGCACCGCGCGATTTCGACGACTGGGCCGCTGCGGGAAACGCTGGCTGGTCGTACAAGGACGTGCTGCCGTATTTCCGCAAGCTGGAAACACACGAGGCCGGGGACACTGCCGTGCATGGCGCGAGCGGCCCGATCCACGTGACATCGATGAAACGTGGTATTCACGCCATCACGCGTCACTTCCTCGATGCCTGCGATGAACTCAAGATTCCGCACAACGACGACTTCAACGGCGCGAAGATCGAAGGTGCCGGCGTCTACGATGTAAACACCCACAAAGGCCAGCGTGCGTCGAGCAACGTGGCGTATCTGGAACCGGCGCTGAAGCGCTCGAACGTGCATATCGAACATCACGCGCTGACTTCGCGCGTACTGTTTGACGGACTGCGTGCCAAGGGCGTCGAGGTATCGCAGAACGGCGTCAAGAAGACTTTCCACGCCGCGCGCGAAGTGCTTTTGTGCGCGGGTGCGGTTGACACGCCAAAGCTGCTGCAACTCTCGGGCATCGGTCCGAAGGCACTGCTTGAGCGCCACGGGATTCCCGTCCTGCATGCGCTTCCCGCCGTCGGCCGGAACCTGCAGGATCATCTCTGCGCGAGCTACTACTATCGCGCGAACATGCCTACGCTGAATGGCGATTTCGGTTCGCTGCTCGGCAAGCTGAAGCTCGGTCTGCAATATCTGTTGACGCGCAAAGGGCCGCTTGCGATGAGCGTGAATCAGGCCGGTGGATTCTTCAGCACCGACCCGGCCAGCCCGCTCGCGAACCTGCAGCTTTACTTCAATCCGTTGTCGTATCGGATTCCGAAATCGAACCGCTCGCAGCTCACGCCCGAGCCGTATCCCGGCTTCCTGCTCGCGTTCAATCCGTGCCGGCCGACGAGCCGCGGATCGATCGAGATCGCGTCGGCGAATGCAAACGACGCCGCGTTGATTCACGCGAATTATCTGACGACGCAAAAGGATATAGATGAAGTGATCCAGGGAAGCCAGCTAATCCGTTCGATCATGCAGGCCCCGGCGTTGCGCGCGGTCACGGTGGAAGAAACGCTGCCGGGCGCGTCAGTCGTGCCCGATGGCGACGACGCTGCCATGCTGCAGTATTTCCGCGAGAACAGCGGCTCGATCTATCACCTGTGCGGATCATGCGCGATGGGCCCGGACCCGCGGACCGCGGTAGTGGATGACCGTCTGCGCGTACATGGCATCGAGGCATTGCGGATCGTCGATGCGTCCATTTTCCCGAACGTCACGTCCGGCAATATCAATGCACCCGTGATGATGGTGGCTGAAAAAGGCGCGCAAATGATTCTCGCCGATGCCGCCACGCCCACCTTCGTTCAACGCGAAGCGCTGGCCGCCGCCTCGGCCTGAAGCCACTGCTGGAAAAGCCGCTGCGTCCCGCTTGCACGCTGCTCGGGACGCAGCACGAACCAGTACGACTGGCGCCCTTCCACCTCCACGTCCAGCACTTGCCGCAATTGCCCGGACGCCAGTTCGGCCGCAATCATGTGACGATCGGCAATGGTGATGCCCATGCCGTCAACAGCGGCTTGTATCGATAAATCGAGCAGGTCGAATTCGTGACCGTTGTCCGTGTCCACGCCTTCAATCCGCGCGGCGTCCAGCCAGTGTTGCCAGGTCAGATACCGCTGATCTTCGCCCGATAGAACATGCAGCAAGGTGAAGCGGTTCAGCTCCACAGGCGTATCCACGCCTTCACGATCCAGCAACGCGGGCGCCGCCACCGCGATATGCCGCTCGTGCATCAGCAAGGTACTTTCAAGGTTATTCCATTCGCCATCGCCGAAACGCACCGCGCAGTCGAGCCGGTTCGAATCCGTGAGGCCATCGTCCACACGCGTGGTAATGCTCAGGTCGAGTTGCGGAAACGCCTCGCGCAGGCGCCCGAGGCGCGGCACCAGCCAGCGCGCGGCAAAGGTCGGCGGGACATTGATGCGCAAGCGGTTGACATCATTTTTCTGGCCGATCGCGCGGACCGTCAGTTCGATCTTGTCGAAGGATTGTTGCAACGCGCGCAGCAGCACGCGACCGCTCGGCGTGAGAACGAGATGCTGATGACGGCGGGAAAACAACGTCTCGCCAAGCTGCTCCTCAAGTTGCCGGACCTGCCGGCTGACCGCGCTTTGCGTGACGTTGAGCAGCGCGGCTGCACGGGTGAAGCTGCCGGTGGTACCGGCCGCCTCGAAGGCTTTGAGCGCATTCAGCGCGGGCATTTTACGTTTCACGGCGGATCGGAAAGTTCGTTGTCTCGTTGGCGCGTTGACACATGAGCCCGGGGCGGCGAGCATCGGTTGATGCGTACGTTCGCGTGATCTTACTCAGCCATCCGCTCGAACTGTAGCGATTTGACATCCTCACGCCGGATCGATGGAAGGATCGATGGAAAGAGCGATGGAATATGCGTACGCCATTATCCGTTCATTGCATGCTCGTGCCACGGGCGGAACCGCTCAATGAAACATACCGGAGAACTGCATGCCCGCTGGATCAACCACCCCGAATACACCAGGACTGGAACGCTATTCGAAGCCCTCGATTTTCTTTCATTGGGCCATTGTCGTCCTGATCGCGCTGGCTTATTTCGCCATCGAGATCCGAGGACCCAAAGGTAGCGACAGCCGCATTTTCTGGAGTAACGTGCATTTCTGGTGCGGCACGCTGGTGTTATCGCTGGCTGTGCTCCGCCTGGCATGGCGCTTGTGGCACGGCGCACCCGCGGAGATCGCCGACGCTCGCGTGCTCACTTTCCTTGCTCGCCTGGTCCACCTCGCGCTGTATGTGTTCATTTTTGCGCAGCCTTTACTCGGAATCCTGATGATCAACCTGGGCGGGCATCCGGTGACGCTCGCCGGGCTGGGCTGGCAGATACAGCTCGTCGGTGCCGATCCGGTCGCACGGCCCGTCATCAAGGAAGCCCATGAGTTTCTAGGGAATTTGTTCTACTGGGTCATCGGCGCGCACGCGTTAGCGGCGATCGGACATCATGTAGTGCTCAAGGACGGCACATTGCGGCGCATGCTGTAACGCAGGGCCGAAGCGTTTCGGCGATGCCATAACGGCAAAGCCTGTGGCATGCCTCTTGCTCCTGTTCGGGTACGCTGCATTTACCTCAGGCTCTCATGACCGAAACGATATGGTTTCTCGTCGTTGGCGGTGTTCTCATTTTCATGGGGCTTGCCAGTTCGACGTTCAAACAACTGCCGATCAGCAGCGCCATGGTGTATCTCGCCATCGGTTTCGGGCTGGGTCCGTTTGGCATCGGCCTGCTGAAGATCGATCTGCTGGGCGAAGCCACCCTGCTGCGCCGGATCACCGAAGTCGCCATGCTCGTGTCGCTGTTCGCGATCGGGTTGCGTCTGCGGGTGCCGCCCACCGACCGCATCTGGCTCTTGCCCCTGCGCCTCGGTTTGGTCGCGATGGTGGCAACGGTCGCCATCATGACGCTGGCAGGCGTCTATCTGCTGCATATGAACTGGGGACCTGCATTACTCATCGCCGCGATGCTTGCCCCCACCGATCCCGTGCTCGCCCATGACGTGCAAGTGCAGGTTCCCGGCGATGTCGACTTGCTGCGCTTCTCGCTCACCGGCGAAGGCGGTTTGAACGACGGCATTGCGCTGCCGTTTGCGTTGCTGGGAATCGCGGTATGCAACTATGAGGTATCGCCACAGCAGGCGCTGAGCTGGCATTTCGCCGGCGATGCCCTCTGGGGTGTCGCCGGTGCGTTGGCCGTGGGCTGGCTGCTGGGAGACCTCGCGGTACGGCTGATTGCGTGGCTGCGCACTCGCCATGGCCTGGCTCTCGGACCCGAAGGTTTTTATGCGCTGGGCTTGATCGCGCTCGCGTATGGCGTCGCCGAATTGATCCACACATATGCGTTCCTGGCCGTGTTCGCGGCGGGCCTCGCGATGCGGCGTGTCGAGCAAAAGGCCAGCGGTGACAAGTCGGCGCATGAAGCGGTGGGTGTGATCGATACCGAGGACGTTGGCGCCACCGCCTCCGATCCTGATCGAGCGCATGCGTTTGTCGCGGAACGGGTCCTCGGCTTCACGATAGAACTCGAGCGAATCGCGGAAGTCGCGGTGATGCTGATGGTAGGCAGCGTGCTCGCCAATGTTTGGGACCGGCTGTTTACGTGGCATGGCGCCGCGGTAATCGGGCTGTTGTTTTTCGTGGCCCGGCCAGTGTCTGTGCAGGCTTCGTTGCTGGGTTCATCGGCGACGCGCTCGCAGCGCTTGCTCACCAGCTGGTTCGGGATTCGCGGCGTTGGGTCGTTTTATTACCTGACGTACGCTTTAGAGCATGCGCCTCGCAGCGTTGCCGAAATGCTTGCACCGCTGGTGCTGGGAGTGATCGCGGCGTCGGTGATCCTGCATGGCATTACGTCGACGCCGCTGATGAATCAATACAGGAGAAGTTGATCTGCCGGTCTACCGGGTTTGGTCAGGCAAAGAGATGGATGACCGCTCGCTTCGCCCCACGCTCAAAACCGGCAGACCGAGCGAAGCCTCAGGCAGCCTCTAGTTGCCGGACAACGCCCAGCGTGCTCGCGCCTTCGTACAACTGTCCGAACCGGTTCGCCAAAAACGCTTCCAGCGGCACCTGCTCCTGCCGGATAAAGCCGCTCTGCGGCAACATGCCTTCACGGAACAGATCGAGTTCCGCGCAGATCGCGCCGGCGGTCGTGATCTGGATCGCGCTCATTGGCACGCCGCATACGTTCTTCGCGAAGATCTTGCGCGTGAATACGTCTTGCACAAGGCGCCCGTCGCGCATGCCTGTTGCCGTGACGAATACCAGCACGACGTCCTGCGCCGTAGCCGGTATGGCACGCCGCAACATCGCCTTCAGGCCGTCGCGATCACTCGACATGCGCAAGTCGTCGAGCAGGAACTTCATCAGCTCGCGATGCCCGGGATACCGCACCGACTTGTAATCCAGCGTCTCCACCTTGCCGGCCAGCGTTTCGCATAGCGTACCCAGGCCGCCCGATGTATTGAACGCCTCGTACTCGGTGCCATCGAGTGAAAAATGCTCCAGCCCTTCCAGCGGCTGCACCCATTGCGTACTGCCGTCACGGATAGCCTCGCACGGCTGGCAATACTCGTTGATCAAACCATCGATGCTCCAGGTCAGGTTGTATTTCAACGCGTTGGTCGGAAACTCAGGCAACGCGCCAACCCGCATCTTGACCTCACGCACCTCGGCGAAGCGCTTCGCCAGATCGTGCGCCACGATGCCGATGAACCCCGGCGCCAGGCCGCATTGCGGCATGAAGGCGTGGCTGGAATTGTCGGCGATCGCGCGGATCGCGTGGGTTGCCCGCACGTCTTCAGTCAGGTCGAAGTAATGCACGCCGGCCGCTTTCGCCGCCGTGGCGACGGTCACGGCGAGGTAATACGGCATCGCGTTGAGGAGTGCGTCGAAGCCTTGCAGCGCGAGACGCAGTGCGTTCGCATCGGCGGAATCGACGCGGCGGGTGAGAATACCCTGCGCTTCAAGCAGTTCGAGCGCGTGGGCATCGCGGTCGAAAACGACCACTTCATAGTCGCCGGTTTCACGCAGCAAATGAGCAATGCTCTGGCCAATCAGGCCGGCGCCGATGAGGGCAATTTTCATGTTTATCTCCTTGATGGGCGGTCAACAGGCAATCTCCGGCCATCAGTTTAGGAGCGCATGAATATTGATAAAAGACACAAAATGATGCGAATCGACTATCAGATTCGACGTTTTGACGACCCCATGCGACAAATTGTATGAAATCGCCTGGTTAACTCTGCCGAACGGATCTTTTAACCCAGGCCGCCGCGATCAACCTTGCGGGCGAGAATGATCGATGTCGTCGTGCGTTCAACGCCTTCCAGGCCGCCGATTTCATCGAGCAGATCGTTCAGCCGGTCGGGGGAATCCGCCCGCAGCCACGCAACATAATCGAACTCGCCGCTCACCGCGCAGAGCAGTTGCATCTCGGGCATCCTGGCGAAGCGCTTCTGCACGTCGCGGCCATACTTCGGCGCCAGTTTGATGCCCACGTAGGCCTGGATACTGGCATCGAGTACATCTTGTCCCAGCCGGACGCCATACCCCGCAATCACGCCGGTTTTCTCAAGCCGCGCAAGCCGGGCGATCACCGTCGTGCGCGCAATGCCGAGTTGACGCGCAAGCTCGGACACGCTTTCGCGGGCATTCACCTGCAAAGACGCGACAAGATTCCGGTCGATGTCGTCGAGCTGATCGAGGCGCGGCGGTCGCATGGAGGGTGATCCTTTTGTTTGATTTTGTTTAAACCAGCGAAACTGAGGCATGAAATCATGAACGACTTCATGCGCGTAACAAAGCATGACAAAGCCATGAAAAAGCAAAGACATTAAAACACGAGCGCATCAAACTGCGCCTGCCCTCGCTTGTTGGTTAAACTCCTACCACTACGGACCCGGATTGCTCCTTCATCGCATTTTTTTCGCGGACGTATCGGTTGTAAGCAGTTGTGGCAACCCGAGCAACACCGTGCGCTAACGTGATATTAATAGCGGCGTCGGCCAAACATCACACGTTATCTTTTCCGTGTATTGCTTGCCCCTTCTCAATGGACCCAAGGTGTCACCCATGAAAAAAACATTCGTTGCATTGGCTGCCTCGCTGGCCCTTTCCACGGCTTTCGCCCAATCGTCCGCTCCGGCAGCGCCCGCGGGCGCATCGGCACCAGATACGGCACGCAGCCAGGCGCGTGAGGCGCGCGTCGAGCAACGCATTTCGGAACTGCATGCCAAGCTGAAGATCACCCCTGCCCAGGACGAGCAATGGAACAAGTTCGCCGACGTCATGCGCGACAACGGCCACACAATGGGTGATCTGTACCGTCAGCGCATTGCGCTGGGCGACAACACAAGCGCGCTCGGCGACATGAAGCAGTACGAGCAGATCACGCAAGCACACGCGGACGGTACGAAGCGTCTGGTCGAGGCTTTCGAGCCGCTGTACGCAAGCCTTTCGCCGGAGCAAAAGAAACTCGCCGACGCAAGCTTCCACCAGTCGAGCAAGCCGGGCGCGCATAAAGGCCGCGCGCCGCATCGCAAGGCGCCGGCAGCCGCAGCGGCTGATGGTGCTTCGACCACCAAGCCGTAAGCTTGCGGTAACTGCTTGATCTGAATGCCGGACTTCACGCGGGTCATGCCCGTGGTGAGCTCGTGAAAAAGCGCCCGCTTCGAGATTTCGATGCGGGCGCTTTCACATGGCGGTATGCATAACGGGGAGCTTGGCGTTACGATCGCGGATTATTATCGTTTCAGCGTTTTCCACGACATCCGCATGACGCCAATCACCCTTACCCACCTCGACCTCACCGCTGACCCCGCCGCGCATCGCGTGGTGAAAGACGAAACCGTCGCGGTCGAGTTTGCTGAAGAACCCGGCTCGCTGATGAGCCTGGAAGGCCCGAACCGCTATGCTCCCGGCGATGCGTTGATCACGGGCGCTACCGGCGAGCGCTGGGTGGTATCGCGGGATCGGTTCGATGCCAAGTACGTCGCGCACGACGGCGTCACGCATGGCCACGCCGGTGCGTACCGGAACGTGCCAGTCGCGGTCCTGGCGAAACAAATGCACGAAGCGTTTTCAATCGCGCGTTCTGAAGCCGGCGATGTGCTTCACGGCGAAGGGGGCGACTGGGTCATGCAATACGCGCCGGGCGACTACGGGGTAGTCAAGGCGGCCCGTTTCGCGAAGGTTTATAAGCGCGCTTGATAAGCGCGTAGGTAGCGCAGGGCTTGGCCCGGCTGCATCCAGGCTCACGCGAAATCTTCACCTATATCGATCTCCACCGTGCGCGGCACAGTTTCTCCGCCCGCGTACATCTCCTCGAGCGAGCCGAGCGTGGCTTCCACATAGGCACGTAGCACCGCATAGCTACGCGCGTGCAGCCGCGGCGGCATCGCCCTGTAACGCGCGAGCGCGGCGGGATCGAAACGGATATCGATGGCAATGCGGCGCGCCGTTGCACCGAAGCGCATTGCCACGTAATGAATCACGAGGGATAGCTGGCCGTCGTCGCCCGGGCGCTCGGAAAATTGCGTCTGCTCCGGGAACAGGTCGCTGACCACGCGCGCCAGCAATTCGATATCGGCGCTCGGACAGTCGTATTGATATTCGTCGTCCATCTCAGTTCCCCGCCTTCGCGCGCGCGGCTCGATTCGCGGCTGCCGCCACGCCCAGGAAATAGCGCCGAAGTGCGCGCATCACGATCAACCCGAACACGAGATACACGGCGTCGGCGGCGAGCAGCGGAATCAAGCGCGCCTGATACAGCGCAACCGGCAATGCGATCAGCGCGTGCGCAACAATCATGAACGGCAGCGTGAAGCGGAAACGCTCGCGCAGCATATGCCACATTCCCACCGACAACCCCACCTGGAACACGAACGCCGCCGCCCGCTCGACCAGGAACAACGCGGCGGATTCCGGCGTAAGACTGCCGAGCACGGCGTGCAGCCGCAGCAGCGACTCGGCCGGGACGCTCGTGAAATATTGATCGAGCATGCCGCGATCGGCGAGCAACGCGTAGAGGATCCACTGCAGTTGCACCAGCACGCCGACGAGCCACGCTTCGGCCCCGCCGTGGCCGATTCCATAGCCGAGCGCCGTACCCGGCCGCTGCAATGAAGCTGGATCGCGTCTGATCAGCCATTTCATACCGATGAAGCGCCCGATTTCTTCGCACAGACCCGTGGCAAGCGCGCCGTAGACCACGAAAATGGCCGGATTCATCAGCAAGCCGACCGTGGTCGCGTGGCTCAGGACGAGCCCGTGCAGGCCACGTTCGATCACCATCGAAAACAGTGCGAAGACCGCGATCCCGACAATCACGTCGCGCCGCTCGAAACCAAACCGGGGTTTTGTCTTGCGATACAACCAGATAGGCAACGCGGCAATCAGCAGCGTCGCGAGGGTGATACAGACCAGCGTCAAGGCACTTACCATTAATTAAATTCCCTCAAGAACTATGTGCCGCCATTATTTGTTGGTGCTGATGTCGATGTCCGCACGATCAGTTCGCCCGGCAGAAGGCATTCTCGCGCCGCCATGACCGCACCTTCAATGCGCTCATGCAGGAACTCGACGGCGCGCTCGCCTATGGTATAGGTCGGCTGGCGCACGGTGGTCATGCCGGCGAGTTCGGCCCACTCGGAGTCATCGATACTCATCAGCGCCACCCGCCGCTGCCAGTCGGCGCCATGAAGCGCCTTCAGATGCAGCGCGACCCGCAATGCTACCGGCGCGTTCGCCGCAAACAGCGCTACGCGGCGATTCCGCCGTTGCGCGGCGTCAATACGCGCGTCAATTTCAGCAAGGGTTTCGTCATTATCCAGATCGAGCACGATCGTGGCGCCTGACACGCCAGAAACGCCGAGCGCGCCGATAGTGTCACGAAATGCCGCTTCGCGCACGCGTCGCGAGCTGACCTGCGCGTACGGCTGGACGACAAACAGCAGTTCATCGAAACCCTGGCTCACGAGATGACGGATCGCCATCCGTACCGCTTCAGTGTTGTCCAGCCCGACCATATCGGTCACGAGCCCGTCGACAGAGCGGTCCACCAGCACGACCGGCACACCGCCGCGAGCAAGCGTTTCCAGCGTCTCCTCCTTCACGCCGAGCGCATTCACAATCACGCCTTCCACACGATACGTGCTCAGTAATTGCAGGTATCGCCGCTCCAGATCGACCTCGTTCGCCGCATGGCAGATCAGCGGCATATAACCGTACGCGTGACAAGCTGCTTCCACGCCCTGCAGTACCTCGACCGAGTACGGATTCGTCAGGTCCGCGACGAGCATCCCGACCAGCCGGTTGCGCCCGCGTTTAAGCCCGCGCGCCATCTGGTTCGGACGGTAATCGAGCTTCGCGATTGCCTCTTCTATGCGCTCGCGCAATTGCGTCGACAACACGCCCGTCTCGCCGTTCAAATATCGCGAAATGCTGGTCTTGCCGGTGCCTGCTTCGCGCGCGACGTCGGTGATGGTCGCACGCCGGTCATTCGAAAAATTGTCTCTTGCCATGTTCTCGTTCGACATCCGATAAGAACAAAGCGCGCCAAGGCGCGCTTTGTTCAATGCAGCGAGCTTGCCTCAAGCCGCTCAGCGCTTCAATGCTTCCGGATTCACCATGTTGTTCGTCAGCGTGCCATTCAACGCGCCGACCAGGTTCTCCGCGGCATTCTTGTTCATCGCGTGGCGGGTTTCATGCGTGGCCGAGCCAATATGCGGCAGCGCCACCACGTTCTTCAGCTTGAGCAATGGCGAGTCGGCAGGCAGCGGTTCTTCCACGAACACATCGAGGCCCGCGCCAAGGATCGTGCCGTCCTGCAATGCCTGAATCAGCGCGTCTTCATCTACTGTCGGTCCGCGCGATGCGTTGATCAGGATCGCGCTGCGCTTCATCTTCTTCAGTTGCTCGGCGCCGATCAGGTTGCGCGTTTCAGCGGTCAGTGGGACTTGCAGCAGCACGAAATCGGAGGTGGCGAGCAACGCGTCCAGATCGACCTTCTTCGCGCCGTAGTCGCGTTCAGCCTGCGCATTCGGACTGCGGTTCGTGTACAGCACGTTCATTCTGAAGCCGAGCGACGCGCGCCGCGCGACCGCGCCGCCAATCCGTCCCAACCCGATGATACCGAGCGTCTTGCCCTGCACATCGACACCAAAACAGTCTTCGCCGATGCTCTTCGTCCACTTGCCCGCCTTCACCCATTCCGCGAGTTCCACCACGCGGCGCGCGCTTGCGAGGATCAGCGCGAAGACCGTATCCGCCGTCGATTCCGTCAGCACGTCCGGCGTATTCGTGAGCAGGATGCCGCGGAGGTTCAGGTCGGCGATATCGAAGGCATCGAAACCCACCGACACCGTCGCCAGCGCCTTCAGCTTCGTCGCCCCTTCGAGCATGGCCGGCGTGATCTGCACGCCCGCGCCGATCGCGCCATCGGCCTCTTTCAACGCCGCCACGAAGACGTCGTGCTGCTTCGGGTCGACGGTCGTGACCTCCGCGTGTTCATGCAGATACGCGAGCACGTCCGCGGGCAACGGCTTATACGCGACGATTTTCTTTTTCATCGAAACAAGTCCTGTGGAATCAAGAAGGTTGGGGATCTCTCAAACGTCTCAAGCGTGTCTCAAGCGTTTCAAGCACGTGTAGCCAGTTTAGCGGCGGGCGCGACCGGCTGCGGTTTCACGATCAGCGTCAGTATGACGGCCGCGACCAGCGCGGCGCTCATGAACACATACGACGCCGCCGGCGACCCCGTCGCGCCGTTCAAATACCCGACCACATACGATCCGACGAAAGATCCAAGCGCGCCCATGCTGTTGATCAGCGCCATTGCGCCGCCCGCCACGTTTTTGGGCAGTAACTCGGGCACGATCGCGAAGAACGGGCCGTAAGGCGCGTACATAGCCGCGCCCGCGATCACGAGCAAAGTATAGGAGCCCCAGAAACTCGTCGATCCAAGCAGGTACGATCCTGCGAAAGCGAACGCGCCAATCAGCAGGAACGGCCATACGAACAACTTACGGCGTTCGAGTTTGTCCGAGGCCCAGGAAGCCGCGATCATCGCAATGGTGGCCGCGAGATACGGCACGGCCGAGAGCCAGCCCGTCTCGACCATGCCGAACGTGGAAGCGTTCTTGAGAATCGACGGCAGCCACAACACGAAACCGTACACGCCGATGCTCCAGCAGAAATATTGCGCGGACAGCTTGATCACCGCAGGCGATTTGAACGCCTCGCCATAGTTCTTGACCGGTTTGATCGCCGCTTGTTCCGCGCGCAGCGTGTTGTCCAGATCGCGTTTTTCCTGGTCGGAAAGCCATTGAACTTGCGCCGGCTTGTCCTGCACGATGAACCACCAGATCACCGCCCAGATGATGGCCGGCGCGCCCTCAACCACGAACATATGACGCCAGCCGAATGAATTGATCAGATAACCCGATACCACCGACATCCACAGCACCGTCACCGGGTTGCCGAGGATCAGGAAGGTGTTGGCACGCGAGCGCTCGGATTTCGTGAACCAGTTGGAGATGAAAATCAGCATCGCGGGCATCACGGCCGCTTCCACGACACCAAGCATGAAACGAAGCACCATCAACGAAGGGATGTTGGTGACCACGCCCGTCAGCGCCGCGCAGCCGCCCCACAGGATCAGGCTCACGAACACGAGCTTCTTCACGCTGCGACGCTCGGCATAGATCGCGCCGGGAATCTGGAAGAAGAAATAGCCGAGGAAGAACAACGCGCCGATCAGCGACGCCAGTCCGTGGCTGATGCCGAGATCGTGATTGATACCGGCCGCCGAAGCGAAGCCGAAGTTCGCACGGTCGAGATATGCGAGGCTGTACGTGATGAACACGATCGGCATGATCGTCCACCAGCGGCGCACCGCGAGCGCGGGCTTATGGGTATTGGCACTGGCTGGCTGCATGATTGTCTCCGTCCCTGGCTCGTTTGTTCTGTGAAGGAGCTATGAAAGGGCTTTGACGGCCCTCTACAACGCGACTTTGACTTGCGTCCCGTTGCCGCCCGCTTGTTCCAGCGCATCGAGTTCGCTGCGGGTCGGCAGACCTTCGCTGTCGCCGATTACCTGGATCGCCAACGCGCCGATACGGTTGCCGCGTGTCAATGCGTGGCGCACGTCATACCCTTCCAGCAGCGCGCTCACCACGCCGACAGCGAAACCATCGCCCGCGCCAACGGTATCGACGACATTTTTGACGGGGATCGCCGGCACCGTGCCTTCATCGTTATCCGCGGTGCGGAAGTACGCGCCATGCGCCCCTAGCTTGACCACCACGCCCTTCGCGCCCTGATCCAGATAGAAACGAGCGATATCCTCCGGCTTCGTGAAGCCCGTCAGGATCTTGCCTTCGCTGACGCCCGGCATCACCCAGTCGGCCAGCGCGGCCAGCGCATTCAGCGACTCAGCCATCGCTTCGCGCGACGGCCAGAGCGTTGGACGCAGGTTCGGATCGAAGGAAATGGTCTTGCCCGCCTTGCGCATTTCTCGGGCCATATGAAACCCAAGTTCGCGCGAGGTCGCCGAAATAGCCGGTGCGACGCCCGTCAGGTGCAAGTGGCGCGCACCCAGCACGTAGTCGGCGACATAGTCGTCGAGCGATAAATGGCTCGCCGCCGAACCTTTGCGAAAGTATTCGATCGCCGGATCGCTGCCGTCGTCATTCTTCGATTTCAGCTGGAAAGCCGTCGGATAACGCTCGTCGATTGTCACGCAACTCGCGTCGATTCCTTCCTGCGCGAGCACATCGAGTACGTATCGGCCGAACGAATCGTGGCCAACACGGCTCATCCAGCCGACCCGGAAGCCGAGCCGCGACAAACCGATCGCAACGTTCAGATCCGCGCCGGCCACGCGCTTGGTGAACTGGCCGACCTTCGCGAGATCGCCGGTCTCGGCGGCGACGAACATCGTCATGGCTTCGCCGTAGGTCACGACATCGAGAGGGGTTGTCATAAGCGGTCCTTCGTCATTCATTGATGGGGATGTTCAAGTCGATGCAAGTTGTTTGACGTAGCGCGCAGCATCGGCGGCGAGATTGTCTTGATCGAATGGAAATTCGATGCCGCGAGGAACGTCGGCCGGCAAGTAAGCCAGCAACGCGGCGAAGTGCGCGTCGTTGGTCGCGGGGGCCGTCGCGAAACGTCGCGCGCCTTCGCCCTGCACCGCCTTGCAGTGCACGTAACCCACGTATTTGGCCAGGCGCCGCGCGGCTTCGAGCGGATCTTGCTGCGCCCATTGCCAGTTGCCGGTGTCGAAGGTCATGGAGAGCGTATGCGAGCGGTTTTCCAGCGTGTCGAACAGCGCAGAAAAAGCATCGATTGTGCCGCCCGCTTTCAGTTGGCCATTCTCGACGACGACCCGCGCCTTGGAATGTCGGATACCGGCGATCAAGCGATCGAGCGTCGCGGAATCCGTCGCCGTGCCGGTGCTCTCCGACCCGCCGAGCTGGAATTTGACGATGCGCGCATCGAGTGCAGCGGCTTCGTCCAGGGTCTGCTCCATCGCGTTTTCATCGAGGGCGCCGGTATCGTCGAAAAGGGTCGCGGGGGTGGAATAGACCGGCCAGATGCCGGCCGCCCGGATTCGCTGACCGAGTTCGTACAGGGAAGCGGACTGGAATTGGGTCTCATCGGAGAACAATTCGCGGCGCACTTCGAAACCCGCCGCGCCTGCTTTTGCCGCCACTTCCGCCCAGATTGCGTGGCCGTCGCGGCGGATCATCTCCGGGCCGAATGCGCTCGCCACGATAACCACCGGGACGGTCGCATGAGCCGGATCATTTTTGATCAGATTCTCAGAATTGCCGTGTTTCACAGCGGAATTTGCCTTTAACCGGCCAATGGAACCGGTTCCAAGAACGAATTTCAAAAAAGACGCGTGCTGCGTCTGAGTGACGTCGAATAATGCGCCCGGGGCTAAAGGGGCGCTATTCTGGAATTCCCTAAGAGTGGCTGATCTGCTTGTGCTGTCCGACGGTTGGCGTGCTGGCAGCTTCGAATCCGGGTTGATGCCGGGCCGCTGCCGTCGGGCAAGATCCAGGTATCCGTGGTTGGTGACAGATCGGATTTCACCGAAATTCACGCGCCCACGCCGAGCTAATCAGCGGCAATCGTCACTTCTCAGACCCATCCTCCACGCACAGCGCGTAAAACCTCGCCGCCGCCCGCGACGCTGCTGCTCCGTGCGGCATCAGGATCGAAAATCGCCGTGTCAGCGGCTCCGGGGCGATTCGCAAACGCAGCAGCGCGCCGTCCTCATGGCGCATGGACATCGCCGATACGAAACCAATCCCCATCCCCGCCCGCACGGCTTCCTTCACGCCCTCCACGCCCGCGATTTCCAGCGCGACCCGCATCTGCGCGCCGGCCCGGGCGCACGCGCGCTCGACCAGTTGGCGCACGCCCGACCCGCCCTCGCGTAAAACCAGTGAATGAGCACATACCGCTTCCAGCGTCACCCTGCCGGAGACGGACGCCAGCGGATGCCCGCGCGGCGCAATCGCCACGATCTCGTCCTCGCGCCACTCTGCGACTTCAGTTCCCGGCGGCAGATCGGCGCCCACGGGCCCTTCGATCATCGCGATGTCCAGCGAACCCAGCGCCGCAACGATCTCAGCCGTATTCCCATCGATCGTGTGAACCGTCACATCCGGATGCTGCCGATGAAACTCCGCGATCAGATAAGGCAACAGGTAACTTGCCGGCGTCGTGCTCGCGCCAATCCTCAACGTGCCGCGCTCAAGGCCGCGCAGCGCGTTCCGGTACGCGTGCGCCTGCCCGACGGTCTCCCGGATCCGCGTGGCATAAACCGCGAGCTGTTCGCCAGCGGCGGTCAGCCGGATTCCACGGCCAGCGCGCTGATACAAAGGCTCGCCGAATTCGTCCTGCAACTGGCGTAACTGCCCCGACACAGCCGGCTGCGACAGATGCAGCGCAACAGCCGCCCGGCTGATGTTGGCATGCTCGGCGACGGTGGCGAAGGTTATAAGTTGGTCTGGGGTCATTGGCGCTCAACTATCGGCCAAATGGATATTTTACATTCTAAATGACGATTTTTCATATCTATATATCAATAATAGGATTGGCGTATCGAATCCAAAACGGAAAAAACCGTGAATTCCCTCGCCACTCCTGCCGCATCTCGTTCCGCTCCAACCGCCCCAAGCGGTCAAACGCGCGGTCAGCTAAACGGGATCTTGTTCGTCGCGCTGTTCGCCGCCGCCGTCACGCAATTGGCCGCGCTGCCGTTCATCTCGAATCTGGGACTCAGTCCGCTGATCGTCGGCATTGTTGCCGGCGCGATCTACGGCAATGCGTTGCGTGACGGCATGCCGGAAAGCTGGGCGTCAGGCGTGAACTTCTCCGCTCGCAAGCTGCTGCGTATCGCCGTCGGTTTCTTCGGGCTGCGCGTAAGCCTCCAGGAAATCGCGCAGGTCGGGCTGCCGGGCTTGACGGTATCGGTACTGGTGGTGGTGAGCACGCTCGCCATCGGCACATGGGCGGGCATGACGCTGATGAAGCTCGACCGCGATACGGCATTGCTGACCGCAGCCGGCAGCGCGATCTGTGGCGCCGCGGCGGTGCTCGCATTCGAATCGACCTTGCAATCCGAGCCGCATAAAAGCGCGATGGCGGTGGGCAGCGTCGTGCTGTTCGGGACGCTCTCCATGTTCCTCTACCCGCTCGCGTTGCACCTCGGCTGGCTGCACCTGGATACGCTGGGCGTGGGCCTGTTTTTCGGCGGCACGATCCACGAAGTGGCGCAGGTGGTGGGCGCGGCCAGCAACGTGAGCCCGGAAGCGACGCATATCGCGACCATCGTGAAAATGACGCGCGTGATGCTGCTCGTGCCGGTGCTGCTCGTGATCGGCATGTGGGTGAACCGCTCGCGTAACAGCGCTCAAACCGACGGCAGCGGCACGAAGCGCAAGCTGGCGATTCCCTGGTTCGCGCTCGGTTTCCTCGCCCTCGTGATCGTGAATTCATTGCATGTTTTGCCTGATACCGCGACCCACACGCTGAACACGCTCGACACCTTCGCGTTGACCATGGCGATGACCGCCTTGGGCATCGAAACGCGGATCGCGCAGATTCGTCGGGCGGGACCACGCGCGCTGGTAACCGGGGCCATTGTGTATGCCTGGCTGATCGGGGGAGGACTCGCGATAACCATAGGCGTCGAGCGCCTGCTCGGGTAACGTTCGTAGAGGTGCCGCCTGCAGGAACACAAAAGCCCCGCCGCCCATGCGGGGTTTTTGCTTTTCAGCGAGATTACAAGTGCGATGCAAGCACAACGGCACGCGTGTTGCTACCCTCTTGTCTTTGGGTTTCCAGCAATCACACCGCGAGGATATTGCCGATGGCCTATGAACTGTATTACTGGGATGGTCTTCAAGGCCGAGGCGAATTCGTCCGGCTCGCGCTGGAAGACGCCGGCGCCGACTACGTTGACGTTGCACGCGGCGCGAAGAAGGACGGACAAGGCACGGGCGCCATGATGAAGATCATCAACAGCAAGACCGAGCCGCACATTCCTTTCGCCCCGCCATTCCTGAAGGATGGCGAACTGATCGTGCCGCACGTGGCGAACATACTGCAATATCTGGGGCCGAAGCTCGGTCTCGCGCCGAAGGACGAAGGCCTGCGCTATGTCGCGCACGGCTTGCAGTTGACGATCGCGGACATGGTGACCGAAGTCCACGATACCCATCATCCGCTGGCAAGCGGCCTTTACTATGAAGACCAGAAGGACGCAGCCAAGAAGCGCTCGAAGGATTTCATCGACAACCGGGTTCCGAAGTTCATCGGCTATTTCGAGCGGGTGCTCGCGCAGAATCCTCACGGCGATACACAGATGATCGGCAACATGACCACGTACGTGGACCTGTCGATATTTCAACTTGTCGACGGCCTGCACTACGCCTTTCCCCGTGCGATGAAAAAATTCGGCAGCCTGTATCCGCGCGTGGCGGCGTTGCATGATGCGGTGCTGGAACGACCGAACATCGCGGCTTATGTGGACTCGGAGCGCCGGATTCCATTCAACGAATCCGGCATCTTTCGTCATTACCCGGAACTGGATCAGGACGCCTAGGATTCCTGAGCCGGCCGGCCTGTATCGGATAAACGTAATCAAAAGGAGCATCAGATGGTCGAAACAATTCCCTCCTTCGGACTCGGCACCTTTCGCGTGGATGCGGAGAAAACCGCCAAGTCTGTCGCAAGCGCACTGCAACTCGGGTATCGCCATATCGATACCGCGCAGCTTTACAAGAACGAAGAGGCCGTCGGTAAAGGCGTGCGCGACTCGCTCGTGCCGCGCGACGATATCTGGGTGACCACCAAGGTCTGGCACGACCGGCTGCGTCGTGACGACGTAGTGAAAAGCCTGGTGGAAAGCCACAAGAAGCTGAACATCGGCACAATCGATCTTGCGTTGATTCACTGGCCGTCGCCGGACAGCGTGGTGCCGGTCGCCGAATCAATCTTGGGCTTTCAGGATGCACAGAAGCAGCAGTTGATCCGGTATTTCGGGGTGTCGAACTTCACCGCGCCGTTGCTCGAAGAAGCGTTGAACGCGCCCGGCGGCAAGGGCATTGTGACGAATCAGTTCGAGATCAGCCCATTCCTCGCGAACCGCAAGCTGGTCGAGGCAACGCAAAAGCTCGGTGTGAAGGTGACCGCGTATATGCCGCTGGGCGAAGGCCGCGCGCATAAAGATCCCACCTTGGTGGCAATCGCGAAGAAGCATGGCGTGACGCCCGCTCAAGTGACGTTTGCATGGCTGCTGTCGCGCGATATCGTGGTGCTGTCGGCATCGACGAATCCGGAACATCAACAACTTAACTGGGACTCGCAAAAGGTGAGACTGGACGCCGACGATATTGCGAAGATCGATGCGCTCGACGAAGGCCAGCGAAATGCAAAGCCACCGTTCGCGCCGAAATGGTGATTGAGTAGTTTGACGTAGAACACAACCCGGCTTTGATACGAAGAGGCCGGGTTGTCAGACCCTGGTCGCCCCGCTCCGCTACTCAGCCCAAATGTGTCCGCTTCTCGCGTGCGGGGGCGACATTGTTCGTTGAAAGCGCCTGGACGATGCCACAGTCCGTCGCTGATTCTTCCGTCGTGCATTGGCTCCTCAACGCAACCAGTTGCAACTTGAGTTGCGTCAATTCGTCGATCCGCCTGTCTACATGAAGAATATGTTCATCGACGAGCGAATTGATCGAACCGCACGGTGCGCCAGGCGCATCGGTCGCGCTGAGCAGATGGCGGATCTCGTCATGCGTCATATCCAGCGCGCGGCAATTACGGATAAACCGCAGACGTTCCGCGTGCGCCTCCGTGTAATTCCGGTAATTCGAATCTGTCCGGCTGGCTTCCGGCATCAAGCCTTCTTTCTCGTAAAAGCGGATGGTTTCAGTCGTGCACTGAGCCATTTTCGCCAATTCACCGATTTTCATTGCTTGGGCTCCCGGTCAACGCTTGACCTTGAAGTGACTTCAGGGCGTCTACTAAACCATAGATCCCCTCAGGAAGCCACGATGTCCCCACTCAGCGAAACGAATCACACGGTTGATGAAGAGCAGGCCAGGTCTCCGTGCGGCCACGGTCATGACCATTCGTCGGACCATGCGCCCTCGCATGCACATTCGCACGCCGAGGCAAAGGTCGCTGCTCCCGCTCCGCAAAAGCCTTTGAATGGCGGCGAACGCACGGTGTTTCTCATCGCGCAGATGGATTGCCCGACGGAAGAAGCGTTGATACGCAAGAAGCTTTCGGCCATGCCTTCCGTGCACAACGTGCAATTCAACCTGATGCAGCGCTTGCTCACCGTGGACCATTCGCCGCTTGAGCGTGAGGCGATTGCGCAGGCCATTCGATCGCTGGGGTTCACCGCTGAATTGCCCGAATCAGCGCCGCAAGGTGGGACTGCCGCCAGCGCGAGGAAATCCGCGCACTGGCCGCTCGCGCTGGCCTGCGCCGCGGCGGTTGCATCGGAGATAGTCAGCTTTGCCGCGTTCCCCGGCTGGATCGCGGCGTCGCTTGCCGTGCTTGCTGTCATCGCCGGTGGCCTCGGAACCTACAAAAAAGGCTGGGTCGCGATTCGCAACGGCAATCTCAACATCAACGCACTCGTGAGCATTGCCGTCACGGGTGCGCTGGTGCTTGGCCAATGGCCCGAGGCAGCCATGGTCATGGTCCTCTTCAGCCTTGCCGAACTGATTGAAGCGAAGTCGCTCGACCGCGCGCGCAACGCAGTCCAGAAGCTGATGCAACTTGCGCCCGAGCGCGCGACCGTCCAGCAACCCGACGGCACGTGGCAAGACGTGGACGCCAAATCGGTATCGATAAACGCCGTCGTGCGCCTCAAACCCGGTGAACGGATCGGACTCGATGGCGTGGTGAGCGCCGGACGCTCCACGGTGAACCAGGCGCCCATCACGGGCGAAAGCCTGCCGGTCGATAAAGCACCCGGCGACGCCGTGTTCGCTGGCACGATCAACGAATCCGGGTCGATCGAGTATCGGGTGACGACACTCGCCAGCGATACAACGCTCGCCCGCATCATTCACGCGGTGTCGGAGGCGCACGGTTCGAAAGCGCCGACGCAACGCTTCGTCGACCAGTTCGCGCGTGTCTATACGCCGGTTATATTCGCGCTTGCGGTGCTCGTCGCGGTCCTGCCACCGCTCTTGGCTAGCGGTGTCTGGCACGACTGGATCTACAAGGCCCTCGTGCTGCTGGTGATTGCCTGCCCGTGCGCGCTGGTGATCTCGACGCCTGTGACTATCGTCAGTGGTCTCACTGCGGCGGCGCGAAAGGGCATTCTGATCAAAGGCGGTTCCACCCTCGAAAGGGGTCGCAAGCTGACCTGGCTCGCGCTCGACAAGACCGGTACGATCACGCATGGAACACCGGCGCAGACCGATTTCGAAGCTCTCGCCGATACAGACATCAACCGATGCCGGCAGCTTGCAGTCAGCCTCGCCGGACGATCGGATCACCCCGTGTCGCAGGCGCTCGCGCGTGCCGCCAACGCGGACTACATCTCTCACTTACCCGTCGATGAATTCGAAGCGTTGCCCGGACGCGGCGTGCAGGGGACGATCGACGGCCGACCTTACGCGCTAGGCAATCATCGTCTGGTCGAAGGGCTCGGGCGTTGTTCCGCCAGCCTGGAAGCCCGGCTCGACAGGCTGGAACGCAATGGAAAAACCGTCGTCCTGCTGATCGGCGAAGAAGGCGTACTCGCTTTGTTCGCCGTCGCGGACACGGTCAAAGAATCCAGCCGTGCCGCCATCGGCGACCTGCATGCACTCGGCGTTCGCACCGTGATGCTGAGCGGTGACAATTCGCATACGGTGGCGGTCATAGCGAAAGCCGTGGGTATCGATGAAGCCCGCGGCGACCAGTTGCCCGCCGACAAACTCACTGCAGTGGCGGAGGCAGTGGCAAAACGTGCGGCAGACGGCGCGGCGGCAGGCATGGTGGGCGATGGCATCAACGACGCCCCCGCCCTCGCCCGCGCTGATATCGGCTTTGCGATGGGCGCATTGGGCGCGGATACGGCCATTGAAACCGCCGACGTCGCGTTGATGGACGACGACTTGCGCAAGATCCCGGCTTTCATCCGGCTCTCGAAGGCGACGCATGCAGTGTTGATACAAAACATCGTGTTGGCGCTGGGGATCAAGGCCGTATTTTTCGTGCTTGCGCTGACGGGTGCGGGAACCCTGTGGATGGCCGTTCTCGCCGACGTAGGGGCAAGCTTGCTGGTCGTTGCCAACGGACTTCGCTTATTACGTCGATAACCAGCCGGTGCCAAGCAACTCAGTATGCACATGGATGCCGGAGCACTGCCCCGAGGCCCCTTGCGGGTGATATCCTTGCCCCGCACCATTGGCCTCGACCCGCTCCGACATTCAAGCTCACGTGCTTTCATTCCTGCTTAAACTTCGCACCCGGGCACAGATCCGGTTCCGGTTCTCCGAATCCCACTCCATGCTCGTGTGGGCCGTGATTGTCGGCGTGGCCGGCGCATTCGCGACTTCGGCGTTCCGCTATGGCATCGACGAAATGCAGCGCCTTTTTGGGGGCGATCACGGTAACTTCGTCGAGATGGCCACGCGCCTGCCCTGGCCCGTGCGGGTCGCGTTGCCCACAGCGGGCGGGCTGATCGCGGGCCTGTGCCTGCTGATAGCCCGGCGTCGTAGCTCGGGCCAGGCGAATGCCGACTACATGGAAGCAGTGACCATTGGCGACGGCGTCGTGCCGGTCTCACAAAGCCTGTGGCGCAGCATCTCGTCGCTGTTCACTATCGCAAGCGGCGGGTCCATCGGACGAGAAGGCTCGATGGTGCAACTCGCGGCGCTGTGCGCGTCGCTGATCGGGCGCTGGGTCCACTTCGATCCGCCGCGTCTACGCCTGCTCGTCGCCTGCGGCGCGGCGGCCGGGATCACCTCGGCGTACAACGCGCCTATCGCCGGCGCGTTCTTCGTGACCGAGCTCGTGCTCGGCTCCATGGCAATGGAAAGTTTCGGGCCGATCGTGGTGTCCTCGGTGGTCGCGAACATCACCATGCGCGAGTTCGCCGGCTACCGGCCGCCTTACGAAATGCCGGTGTTTCCAACTGTCACCGGCGTCGAAGTGCTGCTGTTCGTCATGCTCGGATTGCTCTGCGGCGTGCTCGCGCCGTATTTCCTGCGCCTGCTGGCGGCATCGAAACAACGCTTCGCCAAGCTGCCCCTGCCGTTGCCAATCCGGCTCGGATTCGGCGGCCTGATTGTCGGCGTGATCTCGATCTGGTTCCCGGAGGTCTGGGGCAACGGGTACGAAGTCGTCAACTCGATCCTGCATCATTCGTGGACTTGGGAAGCGCTGGCAGCGGTGCTGTTCTTCAAGATCGTCGCGACCGCGGCAACCGCGGGTTCCGGCGCGGTAGGCGGGATTTTCACGCCGACGCTCTTCGTGGGCGCGGTAGTCGGCTGCCTGTTCGGGCTGGCGGCGCATGCGATCTGGCCGCACTCCACGTCCGCGCCGTTTGCCTACGCGATGGTCGGCATGGGCGCGTTCCTCGCGGCCGCCACGCACGCGCCGTTGATGGCAATCCTGATGATCTTCGAGATGACGCTGAGCTATCAGGTCATGCTGCCGCTGATGCTTTCGTGCGTGGTGGCATTTTTCATTGCGCGGGCATCGGCGCAGACGTCGATGTACGAGGTCACGCTGCGGCGCAACCGTGACGAAAAAGAGCGCTCGCGGCTCGCCGCCACGCAAATGCGCGAGCTGGTGAAACCAGCCGACACGGTCGTCCCGCTCGATGCAGACGTGAAAGCCATGACGCGGGTGTTCCTCGAATATCCGGTGAAGTACCTTTACGTCGTGGATGCGGACGGGCAGTTTCGCGGCGTGGTGGCGTTGAAGGACATCACGTCCGACCTGCTCGATGAGCGCGACACTGCCGTCAAAACCGCCGAAGATTATCTGCAACCTCATTTCGATGTCCTTACACCGGACATGTCGCTGGGTGAAGCGTTGCAGCATTTCCTGGCGTTCCAGGGTGAGCGCTTGCCGGTCATCGACTGCCCGACGCGGCCGGTATTACTCGGCGTTGTCTACAAAACATCGCTTCTCGATGCTTACTTCCGATTAAACCCGGCATCGCGCTGAAATTGCTCGATGTGTGCAAAATTGCGGCAGTACCGGTCTGCCCCGTGAAGCACGCGCTGAAAAGCGGATTCTAGAATTCGCTCGAACAACGGCCACCGGCGCCGCTTGAAACAAGGCTCGGCCGGCACGCACCATCCATCAGGCGACGCGCTGGAAAACCGCACTGATCGATTGGCATAACGTTTGCTCGAATCCTCGCTACTATTCTCCGTACGGCCTCGTGTTTGTGCTGCCTGGATACCGCTTGCGTGAGCTTGTGTACTAAGTGTCTGGAGGGTTGAGCGATGAAAACCTCAACGGCTTTATTGATGGTTCTGGTATCCGTGTCGTGCTATGCCGCGCCGATCCATACGGACGATGCGGCAATCTACTCTGCTCGCCAGGCCGAAGCCATGCGCGCGGCACTTGCCATTCGCGCCAATGCCCCGCCGGTCTCACCGCCGGCGCCGGAAGTGCGCGCACAGGAACTCGATCACGCGCACTGGTTTCATGTGGAATTGCCGAAGTCGCACTCGCCCAGCCACGGCGTGACGAGCCAGGTAATAGAAGTGCAGACGTAGAAGTGCAGACGTGAAGCTCGGCCGCGCGCATGGCGACTCGGATTGACCACCAAAAACAACCAGGACAACCAAGACAACCAATGACCGATACACATCTGAATGCCGGCTTGAACGATGAACCTATCGATGACGAAATCGCGGAGGTCTTGCGTGACCTGAAGTTTCCAGCCAACAAGGATGACATTGTCGATGCGGCGCGCGCTGCAGGCGTGAGCAATGATGTGATTGCCGTGTTCGATGGATTGCCTGAGCAGGACTACGCCAGCGCCGATGCCGTGGAACAATTGCTAGGCAGCAACGGCGGGTCGGGGATCTCTATCTGAGCGAGCGAATGAGAAACTGAGCGGACGTTTATTCGCACGGCCCCTCTCAGACCACGTCGGACCCAAACACCACCCGGCTAAAAAACTTCGCCAGCACGGCTTCGGACATTTCACTGCCGCAAGCCTGCGGATCCGACGTATAAAAAAACTGCATTCCGTCGATCAACGCCGTCAGTCCAAGCGCGAGCTGCTCCGCGGGCATGGGCAACGGCGTCCCCGCCCGTTCCGAAAACGCGACAATGTAAGCGGTCGTCGTCTGCAACAATTCCCGGATGAATGCGTTGAACTGCGCGCGAAATTTCGCATCGCGGCTTGATTGCAATTTCGCCTCGACCCACAACAAAAAACATTTGTTGTCGCGGTAGCACTCACTGTAATACTGCAACAGGCGGGCTTCCATGTCGGCCCGGCTCGCTTCGCCATCGAAGATGGAATGCAGCCGGCCCATGATCCCGTCGTGATCGCGCTTGAGCAGTTCCAGAAACAAAGCGGACTTGCTGCCGAAGTTCGAATAGAACGCACCGCGCGTATAACCCGCCGCCGCCGCAATGTCCTCGACACTGGCGGCAACAAACCCCTTCTTCATGAAAACAGTTTGTGCGGCGTCCAGCAAACGCTCACGCGTTTGATCACGGCTTTGCTCCCGGGTGAGGCGAATTCGTTTCATCGGTCGAGTTTACCATCTCAAAATTGAATTATGATACGGCTTTGATTCCAGATTCATAGTTGTATTAGAATTCATCGCGTATCTGGCGGTGAGGTGCTGGAAAGCTTGGTGGCCATAGCATGCCGCCTGTTCGAGTATCGCGCCCCGAATAACGCCATATCTTGAAAATGCGCAGCGACAGACCGTGTCGACGCTGCGCGCCGGCCGTGCCTGCAAGTCCCTTGCGCGCACGGCAAGCCTTTGCGTCGAGGTCATTCGTGATTCTGCAAGTCTGTCGCCGCACGCGGCCGTTGTCATTGCCATTATTGTCATCGCTCCGATCGCGGTTAGTGTCGTTCACGTTACCCAGGCCGGGATCTTTTCCTGCTCGCCGCACCCTTGCCTGGTCGTTGGGCGTGGTCGCTGTCGTCGCGCTCAGCGCATGCGGCAAGAAGGAAGCGCCCGCCGTGGCGTTGCGTCCCGTGGTCGCCATGGCGGCCGTCGCCGACACGCACACTGTGCAGTCGTCGCTGCCCGCGACTATCGAAGCGCGGTACTCGACCCCGCTGTCGTTTCGTGTGGCCGGGAAGATCATCGAGCGCAGCGTGCGTCTGGGCGACAGCGTGAAAGCCGGCGAGATCGTGGCGAAACTCGATCCCGCCGACAACGCCAAAAGCGCCGCGAGCGCAGCCGCGCAACTGTCCGCCGCCCAGCATCAACTCACGTATGCCGAGCAACAACTCACGCGCGACCGCACCCAGGCGCAGGAAAACCTGATCGCCCGCGCGCAGCTGGAACAAACCGAGAACGCCTATGCCGCCGCGCTCGCGCAGCGCAACCAGGCGCAGGCACAGGCCGCGTTGTCGGCCGATCAGTTGAAATACACCACGCTTGTTGCTGACCGCGCCGGTGTCATCACGGCTGAACAGGCTGACACGGGACAGAACGTATCGGCGGGACAGGCCGTCTATAACCTCGCGTGGAGCGGCGAGATCGACGTGGTGTCGGACGTGCCGGAAACTACGCTCGGGTCGCTCGCGGTCGGCCAGAAAGCCACCGTGAAGCTTGCCGCGCTGGGAGGCAAACAGTTCGCGGCCCGCGTGCGTGAGGTGTCGCCCGCAGCCGATCCTCAAAGCCGTACCTATCGCGTGAGGATGACGCTTGAAGCCCCCACGCCGGAAGTCCGGCTTGGCATGACAGCCGACGTGGCATTCGCGCAGGCGGCTGCATCCGGGGCATCCGCACAAGCGTTCACGCTGCCCTCCACCGCGCTTTTTCACGCGGGCAAACTGCCTGCCGTCTGGATCGTGAAGGCTGACGGGGCGCTTGAATTGCGGCGCGTGGATGTGTCTCGATACGGCGAGCGCACCGTGACGGTTTCCAACGGTATCTCGTCTGGGGATCGTGTGGTATGGCAAGGTGTCCATACCGTTTCCGCGGGCGAAAAAGTTCGCGTGGTCACGCCCTTGCATCCGGAAGACTTCGCGTCATGAGCGACCAAGAGCGGGATTCATCGAAAGATGCTGCCAACGCTGCTGCCGCGGCGTCGGGCGATTATCGTCACGAAGAAGGCAGTTTCAATCTCTCGGCCTGGGCATTGCGTCATCAGGCGCTCGTCGTCTTCCTGATCGCCATGGCGACCATTTTCGGCGTACTTGCGTACACCCGGCTCGCGCAATCGGAGGACCCGCCGTTCACGTTCCGCGTGATGGTCATCCAGACCTTCTGGCCAGGAGCCACCGCACAGCAGATGCAGGAGCAGGTCACCGACAAGATCGCGAAAAAACTGCAGGAAACGCCCGCCACCGACTTCCTGCGCAGCTACTCCCGCCCTGGCGAATCCCTGCTGTTCTTCACGATGAAAGACGGCGCGCCCGCGAAAGACGTGCCTGAAGAGTGGTATCAGGTGCGCAAGAAAGTCGGAGACATTGCCTACACGCTGCCAAGAGGGGTGCAAGGTCCCTACTTCAACGACGAGTTCGGCGATGTCTTCACGAACATCTACACGCTGGAAGGCGACGGTTTTTCGCCGGTGCAACTCCACGATTACGCCGACTCGCTGCGCACCGTCTTGTTGCGCGTGCCCGGTGTGGCGAAGGTCAATTATTTCGGCGATCAGGACGAGCGCGTTTACATCGAAATAGCCAATACGCAACTCACGCGGCTCGGTATCTCGCCGCAGCAGATTGCTCAGGCTATCGACGGTCAAAATGCGGTTGCGCCCTCCGGCACGCTGAATACGCCCGACGACCGCGTGTTCGTGCGGCCGACTGGCCAGATCACCGACATGGCCGCGCTCGCCAATACGCTGATCCGTGTCAACGGCCGGTCGTTCCGTCTTGGCGACATAGCCACCATCAAGCGAGGATATCTCGATCCCCCGGCTACGCAAATGCGCGCGGGCGAGAAACCGGTGCTGGGCATTGGTATCACGATGCAGCCCGGTCAGGACGTCGTGCAGTTGGGCAAGGCGCTGGACGCCAAGGTGGCTGAGCTGCGCGCGCAACTCCCGGCCGGCCTCGTGCTCAACGAAGTGTCGAGCATGCCGCATGCGGTATCGAAGTCGGTCGATGACTTTCTTGAAGCCGTTGCCGAGGCCGTCATCATCGTGCTGATCGTGAGCCTGGTGTCGCTCGGTGTGCGCACCGGCATGGTGGTCGTGATCTCCATACCGGTCGTGCTCGCGGTCACCGCGCTCTTCATGTATCTCTTCGATATCGGCCTGCACAAGGTCTCTCTCGGGACGCTGATCCTCGCGCTGGGCCTGCTGGTCGACGACGCGATTATCGCTGTCGAAATGATGGCGGTGAAACTCGAACAAGGCTGGAACCGTTCGCGTGCCGCGGCCTACGCCTATACCAGCACTGCGTTCCCCATGCTCACGGGCACGCTCGTGACGGTCGCCGGTTTCCTGCCGATCGCGCTGGCCAAATCCAGCACCGGGGAATACACGCGCTCGATCTTCGAGGTGTCGGCCATCGCGTTGATCGCGTCGTGGTTCGCGGCGGTCGTGCTGATTCCGCTGCTCGGCTACAAGCTGTTGCCCGAGCGCAAGCGCGAGGCGCATCACGCCCACGATCATGAACACGATATCTACGACACGAAGTTCTACACGCGTCTGCGCGGCTGGCTGACATGGTGTATTGAGCGGCGCTTCGTCGTGCTCGGCATTACGCTCGTGCTGTTCGTGATAGCGCTGGCAGGCTTTACGCTGGTTCCCCAACAATTCTTCCCGAGTTCGGACCGATCGGAACTGCTCGTCGATGTCCGTCTCCAAGAAGGCGCCTCATTCGAAGCCACGCTGCGCGAGACCAAACGTCTTGAGAAGGTACTGGAGGGGCGGCCCGAGATCGATCATGTGGTGAACTTCGTCGGCTCGGGTGCGCCGCGCTTCTATCTGCCGCTCGACCAGCAGTTGCAAGTGGCGAACTTCGCGCAGTTCGTCATTACGGCAAAGTCAGTCGAAGATCGCGAGAAACTCGCACGCTGGCTTGAACCTGTGTTGCGCGAGAAGTTCTCGGCAGTACGCACGCGTTTGTCGCGACTCGAAAACGGTCCACCGGTCGGCTATCCGGTGCAGTTCCGCGTGAGCGGCGACGACCTGCCGACAGTGCGCGGTATCGCTGAAAAGGTCTTTGCCGAAATGCGTGCCGACAGTGGCACGACCAATGTCCAGTACGACTGGGACGAACCGTCGGAGCGCTCGGTGCGCTTCGATATCGACCAGAAGAAGGCGCGCGAACTTGGTATCACGTCGCAGGACGTATCGAATTTCCTCGCGATGCAACTGACCGGTTATACCGTCACGCAATATCGTGAACGCGACAAGCTGGTCAGCGTCGACTTGCGAGCCCCGAAAAGCGAACGGGTCGATCCGGCGAAGCTCGCCACGCTGGCCATGCCGACGCCGAACGGCCCCGTGCCGCTCGGAACGATCGGGCATGTGGTGAACGATCTGGAATACGGCGTGATCTGGGAACGCGACCGTCAGCCGACCATCACCGTGCAGTCGGACGTGAAGGCCGGCGCGCAGGGTATTGACGTCACGCATGCGATCGAGAAGAAGCTCGCGGGTTTGCGCGCCGGCTTGCCGGTGGGATATCGGATAGAAGTGGGCGGACCGGTTGAGGAAAGCGAGAAAGGCCAGTCGTCCATCAATGCGCAGATGCCGATCATGGTGATTGTCGTGTTGACGCTCTTGATGATCCAGTTGCAGAGCTTCGCACGGGTGATGATGGTGGTTCTGACCGCGCCGCTCGGGTTGATTGGCGTGGTGATCGCGCTGCTGTTGTTCAACAAGCCGTTCGGGTTTGTCGCCATGCTGGGCGTGATCGCCATGTTCGGGATCATCATGCGCAACTCGGTGATTCTCGTCGATCAGATCGAACAGGACATTGCCGCGGGGCATCCTCGCTTTGACGCCATTGTTGGCGCGACCGTGCGGCGTTTCCGGCCGATCACGCTGACCGCCGCCGCTGCGGTGCTCGCGCTGATCCCGCTGTTGCGCAGCAACTTCTTCGGTCCGATGGCAACCGCGCTGATGGGCGGGATCACGAGCGCAACCGTCCTCACGCTGTTTTATCTGCCGGCGTTATATGCGGCTTCGTTCAAGGTGCGGCGTAACGAGCGCGCGGGGTTTGAAGATCCAGACATGCCCTCCACGCCCTCCGTGCCGGATACTCGCCAAGGAGGCCAGTCATGAAACGCGCTTACCTGACTGCTCTAGGCTTCGCAGCCACCCTTTCCGCGTGCTCGTTCGGCCCGGACGGGAAACCGCCCGTCATGCCAACGGTGGCCCATTACGGCGCCGACGCGCAACCGGCACGCACCGTGACGGCCGAAGGGGTATCGCAGAGTTTCGATGCCAACGCAAAACCGGTGCCCGAGTGGTGGAAGCTTTATCGTTCGGAACCGTTGAACGCGCTCGTCGATGAGGGTTTGCGCAACAGCCCGAGCCTCGCCGCGACGGACAAAACCCTCGCCGCGGCGCGCGAGCAGCTGCGGGCGCAAGTCGGATCGTCAATGTTGCCGAGCATCGACCTTGGCGGCCAGACGGACCGGGAGCGCGCAATTGGCGTGCCGAACTTCGGGCCGCCCACGGTGCTCTACAACCTCTTCGTTGGCCAGATCCGGGCGCAATACACGTTCGACCTGTTCGGCGCGGCGCGGCTCGCGGACCGGGCGCTGGCTGCACAAGTGGACAGCCAGTCCTGGCAATTCGATGCCGCCCGCCGTGCACTCGCGGCAAACATCGTCACGGGCGCTATCGGTGCCGCCTCGTTGCGTGCGCAAATCGATACGACCGAACGGCTGATTGTCCTCGCCAATGAAGACGCGCGAGAAACCCAGCGCCGCTACGAACTCGGTTCGGCGTCGCGCGCGGACGCGCTCAACGCGCAATCGAACGCCGCCGCGCTCGCCGCTTCGTTGCCCGGGCTACGGGCCCAGTGGCTTGCAACCCGTCACGCGCTTGCCGTGATGCTTGGCCGGACGCCGGATCAGGCGCCGCCGGATCTCGATCTCGCGTCGCTCACCGTGCCGGGCAATGTGCCCGTGGTCGTACCGTCGGAACTGCTTGCCAGCCGCCCGGACATCCAGGCCGCCGATGCGCTGCTCAAAGCGGCCGCAGCGCAAGTCGGCGTCGCGACAGCGCAAATGTTCCCGAGCCTGACGCTGTCAGCATCAATGGGGCAAGCGGGTTTCAGCTGGCCGACCGCCTTGTCCGGCGCGGGCGCGATCTGGGGGATAGGCGCGTCGCTGTCGCAGCCGTTGTTTCATGGCGGCGCATTGCTCGCCCAAAGGCGCGCGGCGCAAGCGAGCTACGAGGCCGCCGTGGCGCAATACAAGCAGACGGTGCTGACAGCGTTCCGCAACGTGGCGGATTCACTCGTGGCGCTCGAGCAGGATAACCAGGCACTCAGTTTCGCCGATACCGCCAGCCGCACGTCAATGAACGCCTTCATGGATTCGGCGGCGCGAGAGCGGCTCGGAGCGATTCCGCCCTCGGCGACGCGTGCGAGCGAGCGCCAGTATCGAAATGCGCGGCTGGATGCTATTCGCTATGAAAGCGCACGGCTCAGCGATACCGCGTTGCTGTTCCAGGCAATGGGTTCTCCAACCGGCAGCACGGCGAATCTTGCGGCTGCGGCAAAAGCGGCCGAGACAGCGACGGGGACGGGGACGGGGACGGGGACAGCAAAATAACCGTCGCTGCCGGGTCGCATTCCATTCGGGCGAGTTCTCTCTCACCTGACGGGTAAAACTGAAACGAGCGCTGTACGTAAAGAGCCGTTCCGGCGTGAGTCGGAACGGCTCTTTGCACTTCATCAGGATGACCGAAGCCTGAGATTAAAGACATCGAATGTCACAATTCAGGATCGCCGAAACATCGCACTGCCATCCAAATGCGCCCATAACCTTCCTTCAACTCAATTTCTTCACTGAAACCTTTCACTATTCAGATAAATCGCGTTATTTCGGACCGCACTTTCCCATAGGCTTGCGAGCTTTCGTGTATTCAGGGGAAATGCCATGTCTCGCTCACCGCTCCGTGACCTGTTCCGGCTCGTTCATTCAGGACTGGAAAAAGTCGCGCTGGCGTGCGCTGCCTTTGGTTTGATGCACGTAACGGCCCGCGCGGGAGAGTCCGCCCCGGCCAGCGTGCCCGCAGGTGAGCAATGGCGCAGCCACGCCGCGCCCCAACTCGCAGCCGATGACCCATGGAGCAACCCCGCAGCACCCAGTCTCGCAGTTGACGATGCCTGGAGCGCACCGTCCGGCGATCGGCTCACATCGCCGGGACAAATCCGCGCCGATTCACCAGCGCCTGCGTCAGAGCAAGAGCCCCGACCGGTCGCAACGACGCATGCGCCCGGCTCCGTAGCAACAACTGTCCAGGAAACATCTCCCGCCCTCGCAATGGATCGCTCCGGCTGGAATGAAACACCGCGTGGACGTTCGCCCGGTCTGATCGCATCCCACGACGCGTGGCTCAACCGCACCACGCGGGTCGCTGAACCGAGCGAACCGGCGAAAGCGCCGGTACATAGTGCGCCCCCTCCGCCAGCCGATCCGTGGAGCGCGCCCTTGCCCGGCCTCGTTGCATCGGACGATGTTGTGACGCCTGCCCCGGCGGCTCCTTCTACCGCCATCGAGGCCAGCTCGCACGCGGGTTTCGTGGTCACGCCCGATGTCAGGCCGCCGCGCGTCAGCCAGGCTCAGGGCGCTTTATCTGCTGAGGCATCGCCAACGGTTTTGGCAGCCTGTCGGCCGATGCATCGACGGACCCGTCCGATTGTTCACAGTACTTCAAACGCGCCCCGATCCTCGGGGACGAAACGCGCAAGGGCGCGTAGAGCGCCAACGCCCGCATGGTGCCGTTCAGTTTCGGCAAGCGCGCGGCATCGCTGAATGGCGCTGCGGGCACGGAGAACGGAACCGTTTCCGTGCATCGACACCATGCTGGCCGCTCTGCTGCTCCGGCCTGCGCCTATCTGGAGCGACAACCGACGCGATCCCAAACAATCGCGCCAGCGACGCGCATACGAACAACGTCCGGCGCACGTTCACCATGCCGGGCATCTCGCTCTGACGCCGGTGCGGCAACGAGTGAATCGGGCGCAACTGGGCGACCTGCCGGAGGATCGCATTGGACAAGCCCAGCGATGATCAAAAAGGTGCGGCGTTATTTAAGATGGAAAACGAAACGCATTGCGGATGAATACAGGCTTTTGTCCGGCAGCTATTAGTCGAACGGCGTCGCCGGCCAAAGTTGTGCACAGAAATTGGGGACCACCCTGTTGACAACCTTCTGACAAACCCCGGAACGCATTGAACGGAAAGGGTTTTCAGGCGCCGCTTCAAAGCGCGCCTGCCACGCGGATTCGATCGTTTCAGCCAGCAAAGTTGTGCACACAATCTGTTGAAGGACCTGTGGACAAGCGTGAGGGAATCTTCTTAAGTCTTTGATAAATAAACGCAGTTTCGAATCGATCCGATTTTGATCCACGCGTTGCGTGTAATGTTGGCGCGTTCCCAAGCCCGCAACGACCGGCGAGTTATCCCCAGTAATTGTTCATAGGCTTGTTGATAAGCACGGGGCTCAACGCTTAAGTCGCTGATGTAGCACGGTTTAATAGCCGTGACTCGAAAGCATCTTGTTCGCGCTGATAGCTCAGGGAAGACGGAACGCCGGACGCTTCGGCCGCGCGACGGGAATTGCGCCAGTGCGACGGATCACCTCTCGAATCCGCGTGAGCAGATCGTCTGCTTTATACCGATCGTCCTGGCTGAGCCGCTCGGCGACCGTGTCGAATGCCTGGTCGATGCGCAGCAGGATCGCTTCCGCCTCGGCGCGTTTCAGGCCCAGTCGCTCGCCGTATGCAATCAGCTGCCCGGGCACGGGGAAAACCTTCGACTTATTCAGGTTCAGCGCCATCCGGCCGTCGAGCATCGGATAGATGCCCGTGCAGACGACATCGTAGATGGGCGAGAGCCGGCGCGGCCCGGTGGGATCGGCATAGACAATGCCGATGTTCTTCATATGCGCATCACCATCGCGAAGAAAACACGACAGCGCGACACGCTCGAACAGCCGCAGCGATTGCGCGCGGAAATCAGCGCCGGTATAGACCTCCACGGCCCGTCCGATCATCTCGTAACTGCCGCGGTATTTGTCGTTGCCGGTCAGCACGCTCATGTCCTCGAAGCCGAGCGGCGTGCCGTCCGGCGCACGATCGAAACGCGCCATGACGAACAGCAGGCCGTCGTTGGAGAGCCAGAAATCGGGCACGTCGAAACCCGCCTCGCGCGCCACCGACATGCACAGGAATTCGTTGCGGGCGATCCCCGCATAGTCGTCGCCTTCAGCCTTCACGATCACCGTGGTCAACGGCAAGGTCGCGTGGGCGTCGAGGGTGGACATGCTAGCGGGAATCTCGGGAGCAAGCGGCACCACGGTCTTCGGCTGCACGCCTGAAATGCCCGAGCCGAGCGCATATTTGCTCACCAGACGTTCGAACAATTGTCCCGATGGCGACGACAGCAGCTCGTCAAGCCGCTCACCCTCGCCCTCGGGCACTGTCTGGCCGTGCAGCGCGTAGGTGAGCCTGCCAATCTGGTTTCGCCCGGCGAGGAACAGCAGGAACATGTCGCTGGGGGTACCGAAGCGCGCCAGCCGTTCTTCGATGATGTATCGCAAATAACCTTCCGGGCGATTCATTGCGAACACGTTCATCAGCGCGCCACTGCTGTAGCTCTTGCGGCGCACGGGCATGGTCAGCGACACGGCCGCGTCCGGCTCGACTTCTCCGTAGTTGAAGACGAAGGTGCTCTCCTTCGCCAGCAGACCGGCCAAGCCCTGGGGCGTGTGAACGTCGAGCCGGCGGATTTTGTCGAAGAGCTGTTCCAAGTCGAACGGCGGCGCAGGCTTAAGGGACAACGGCGTGCTCATTCGTCCTCCCTGAAGAAGAAGTCCAGATCTTCGAAGACCACAGTGTCTTTCGGACGCAGTGTGAGGTCGTAGCCGAGCGCGTTGGCGATCCGGCAAAACTCATGCAGGCCGACGTTCTGTGCACCTTCCGCATTGGTGATTGTGCGCCGGGCCACCCCCGCGCGATCAGCCAGCGTCTGCTGACTCATGCGTCGCTCGCTCCGGAGCGAGCGGAGTTCCGCTGCCACACGCTCGAAATTACTGATGGGGTCGGTGTATTTGCGCGTCATGATGCGCAATTGTAGACTTATTTTGTATTTTGCGCAGTATGATGCGCATTTTTATTGGTTGATTTCCTGTAGATCGGTTGCAATGAATTGCGCACTATCATGCGCAATTTCGCCAATAAATAAGAAAATGCGCGTTAAAACGCGCAAATTTCCATTCAAAATCGGGCAACGCCGATAATCCATCGCATGAAGCAGGCAATTCCATTGCCGGCTATCAGCTTCCACGATAAAGCGCCGCACTGCCCGGCGTGGACACCGCCGGCCGGGCTTGGCCACCGTTTGCACCCTTGGCACCCTTCGCACTATTGGACGACGAAGACGGAGACGATGCAGCCGCCGGATTCGCCGCGCCCGAATCCATATACCCGGGTGCACCCTTCGCTTTTTGCTTCTGCCCCGGCGGCGGCGCGGACGGCGCGGTACGCATGTCGGCAAGCATTTGCGTGCACGGCAGCGGTTTGTTGTTACTCGGCGCGATCAACGGGATCAGCGCGGCAAACGGATTGATCAGGCCGAGCCCGACCGCCGCCGCGCCGCGCACTGCCAGCGCACCGGCATTCACGCCCACATGCGGGTCCTTGAATGTCCCCTTCACGTACAGCGGCGAGCGCAGCGAAAACACCCGGAAACCCTTCGTGTGCGGATGAATGTTCAGGTCCATCTCCTCGGTCTTCAGATTGACGGTGCCGTCCATGTTGATCACGGCGTCGTCGGTATCGAGGGCAAACACGCGCGATTCCAGTACACCATTGGTCGCGACAAAATCCGCCGCCGCGCAGTTGATCTTCACATCGTGGTTACCGAAGAGCTTTTCGTAGACCGCGTTCGCCACGTTCAGCCCCGCCGCTTCCATATACAACCGGCTGACCGTGCCGTCGGTGATCAGCGTCTTGAGTTCGCCGTTCATGGTTCCGGCGAGTGCGGCCGGCGAATTGCCCATCGCCGATAACGCCGCGTCGCCGTTCACTTCACCCAGCGCTGACTGCATCGTCTTGACGGTCGGCAGCAGTTGCTTGAGCTTCAGGTGCCGAGCCGAGGTCGAGAAGCGGCCCTGGAGCGGCTCCTTGCTGCCATCGAGGTGAATATTCGACGACAGCGTCCCGCCCGCCACGCCGAACGACAGCGGTTCGAACGACAGCACGCCGTCCGTCATCACCACGTGCGTATAGAGATTGGTGATCGGCAGCGCCGGGTCCTTGATGATCTTGCGGCCGGTGAACTTGACGTCGGCATCGATCGCCTTCCATCGATCCGTCTTGAACTCCTCGGTCGGCAGCGCCTTTGACGACAGCTGCTTCTCCGTGTCGCCACGTTTCGCTTTGCTGGCGTTCGAATCGGCGCCGATGATCGGGGCGAGGTCAGAGAATTGCAGCAGGTTCGACACGAGTTCGCCCGAGAGCAAGGGCCGCGGCTTGCGTCCCACGAACGTCAGTGAGCCGTTCAGGTCGCTACCGCCCACGCGCCCGGTGAAGTTCTCGTACCTGAAGACATTGCCGTCAGCCTTGAACTGACCGACGAGCCGCCCTTCCGTTGCATACGGCGGCGTCGCCGGCAGCGTCACGCCGACGATCGGATACAAATGTTCGAGGCTCACGCCCTGTAGCCAAAGCCGCAAGTCGAGCGCGGCGAGATGGGCCGGATCAGTCACGGTGCCGACAAAAGCAATATGCGTGTCCCCGATACGAACATCCGCCTGCACGGGGAACGGACGCATGGCGTCCTGCAGCGCGAGCACACCGCCGACCTTGCCGTTGCCGGACACCGCCACGCTGTTGTATTTGCCCGTCACAGACCAGCCGATGCCATACGGGGGCACGGGCGGCTTCGGCCCTTCCTTCGTGGTGATGCTGGTGTTCGCGGAGACGCTCGCCGGGTTCGGCGCGCTAGCAGCCGCGGCGGCAGCGGCCGACGCCGCGGAAGCAGCAGCGGCTTCGGATGCCGCCGCTTTGTCGACTTGCTGGTTCAGCTTGGTCGCGCCGCTCTTGCCAACCATCTGGGCCGACGATTTCTGCGATGCCGCCTCCTGCTGCTTCATCACATCGCCGATGGGAATCATCTGGCCAAGCGTATTCACGACGGCCTGCATGTCCGCTTTCGTGATCTCGTCCGCGTACGCGATATTGCCTTTGTCCAGCGCGATGTCATGCAGTTGAAGGTTCCATGCCGACGGTTCGGTTGACTGCTTGAACTTGAACGTCCAGTTATTGCGGTTGTCTTTGAGGCGTTCCAGATCGACTGAGGGATTCACCAGATTGATCGATGGAATCACGATGTTGTGCGCGAGCAGCGGCAGGATCTCGACCTGGAAATCGATCTCGTCCAGGGTCGCGAAAAACTTCTGTTTGGTCCAGTCGGGATTCGCGACCGTGATTTTTTCCGCCGAGAAACGAGGCCACGGGACCCAGCGGCGCCAGCCGGTTTCACCGGGTGGCCGTTGCCAGCCGATCTTCAGGTCGCCCGTAATCTGGAACTGCCTGCCGATGGCCTGCGAGACTTTATCGTCGACCCAGGGGCGAGCCCGGTTCCAGTCGAAGGTCAGGAAAACGATCACCAGCACAGCGATCAGGACGATCAGAACCGCAATGATCCACGCGACTGTTTTCCCGATTTTCCGGCCAAGCGCCATAGTGGCTCCCTCTATGTTTTTCTTGAAACACCGCGCAGCACATCGCGTGCCCGGCGATTTTCCCCATGCCGAGCAGGACCGGCATCCTCGCCGCGCTCGACGCGTGAACAGCCCGATCAAGACTCATGCGCAACGGACGGCACAACTAACCTAAGCATCGCCTAAGCAGCATTGATTTATGATTGCGCTCCGAGATCATTCCCGAGCTGTCTTCGCCATGTCCCTGCAAGCCGACACGCCCCTGATTCACGCGACACAGCTCACCCGCTACGACCCGGTGCGCCACGCTGCCTTGCTGCATCCCACCACGTTCAGCTTGTCCGGAGGCGAGCGCGCGGTTATCACCGGGCCGTCGGGCTCAGGCAAGAGTGTGTTCCTGCGTGCGCTTGCGCTGCTCGATCCTGTCGATGACGGTGTGATCCAGTGGCGCGGAAAGACCATCGCGCGCGCGGGAATTCCGGCGTACCGGCGACGCGTGGCTTACATTGCACAACGCCCGGCCATGCTCGATGGCAGCGTGGAAGACAACCTGCGTTATCCGTTTTCGCTGAAGGTGTATCGCGACGTGCACTTCGATCGTGAGCGTGTGATCAAGCTGACTCGCCGTGCAGGCCGCGAAGCCAACTTCCTCGATAAACGCGCGAGCGAGCTATCGGGTGGTGAAGCGCAGGTTGCCGCGCTGATACGCGTGTTGCAAGTTGACCCCGACGTGTTACTGCTCGACGAACCGACGGCGTCACTCGACCCTGCTTCCGCGCTGGAAATAGAAGCGCTCGTCGGTGCCTGGTTCGATGATCGGCAGGGCGAACGCGCCAGCATCTGGGTGTCGCACGATCCGGCCCAGGCGCAACGTGTAGGCGAGCGCCAGCTCGTGATGACCGCGGGGACCTTGTCATGAGCGGCTATCAGAACCTGAGCCTGCTCGACATTGGGATCGCGGCGGCGTTGATCGTGGTGAACGGGGCGTTATCGGTTGCGCTGAAGCTCGACCTGGAACGCAAGCTGGCATGGGCGGCGGTGCGCACTGTCGTGCAACTGCTTGCGATCGGGTACGTACTCGGTTGGGTCTTCCAGTTTTCACGCTGGTACGTCGTATTGCCGCTGATGGCATTGATGACGCTGATAGCGGGACTGTCGGCATCGAATCGCGGACGGCGCACCTACCTTGGCCAGCGCACGGATAGCGTCGTGTCGATCTGGGTGAGTTCGTGGCTCGTGGCCGCGGTGGGATTGTTCGTCGTGATCCGGATTCATCCGTGGTACGAACCGCAATATGCCATACCGATCCTCGGCATGATCCTGGGTAACACGTTGACGGGCGTGTCGCTCGGCATCGAGCGGATGACAGAGGAACTGACGGCGGGACGAGGGACGGTAGAGATGTCGCTTGCGCTCGGCGCAACGCGATGGGAGGCGGCGCAAGGGCCAGCGCGCCAGGCCGTGCGGGCAGGCATGATCCCGACGTTGAACCAGATGTCGGTGGTAGGACTGGTGAGTCTGCCGGGCATGATGACGGGCCAGGTTTTGGCGGGCCAATCGCCATTGCAGGCGGTCCGTTATCAGATCGTCATCATGTTTTTTATCGCGGCCTCGTCGGCTCTCGGAACGGTGGGCGCAGTGTTATTGACCTACCGGCGGCTGTTCTCGCCGGAACACCGGTTCATGGCGTCAAAGCTCGTGGAAAGGGAAAAACCGAAGCGCGGATAAAGACGCGGGCAAAATCACGTCCCTCCGCAAGCCGTTGCGTTACGCGCCGCCCGGCCGCCTGGCCAAAGCGTGAATCAGCGACTCCAGCCGGGAGAAGTCGACCGGCTTTGTCAGGTGATCCATAAACCCGGCATCGCGGCATCGGCGGATATCTTCGTCCATGCCATAACCGGTGATGGCAACCGATGGTTTACCGGGTTGCAAGTCGGTCCACGCGCGCGCGACCTCGAGCCCGCTGCCGTCGGGCAGGCCGATATCGCTGACCAGCAGATCGAACACTTCGCCCCGGGCTAAAGCCAGCGCCTCGGCGACGGTAGTAGCAACGCCGACCTGATGCCCGAGCACCTCCAGCACCTGCGCCATGGCGGACGACGTGTATTCGTTGTCCTCGACAAGCAGCACCTTCAACGACCGCACGATCTCATTCGGATCCTGCGCCGCGAGCGGCGAAGTTTCATCTTCCGCCCCGGCCTTCACGAGCGGCAACGTCAGCGTAAACCGGGCGCCCTTGTCGCGACCGTCGCTCTGGGCCGTCAGCGTTCCGCCATGCTTCAACGCCAGTGTGCTGGCGATAGCCAAACCCAGCCCCAACCCGCCGAACGCCCGGGTGATGGAATCATCGGCTTGTTCGAAGGCTGAAAAAATCCGCGGCAACGCTTCGGCGCTAATCCCGATACCGCTATCGGTCACCGAAATCGCGATGGTCGATGCATCCGGATTCCACATCCGCACCGCGATACGCCCGCCCGCTGGCGTGAACTTCACCGCGTTTTTCATCAGGTTCCACACGATCTGCTGCAAGCGCGCGGCATCGCCGAAAACCAGCGTGGAGGTAGCGCCCAAGGTTGTTTCCAGCGTCAGGCCCTTGCCGCGCAGATCGGACTCCGACATATCGAGCGCGCTCGACATCAGCGTCTCCAGCTCCACATTCGCGAAGTTCAGCGAAAGCTTGCCGCGCGCGATACTGGTCAGGTCGAGCAGATCGTCGATCAAGCGCGCCTCCAGCTCCACATTGCGCCGGATCAGTTCGAGCGTCGCCTGGGCCTCGGCCGGCAGCGCATGACGTATCTCCAGCAAACGCACGGCGGCGACGATCGGTGTCAGCGGCGTACGCAATTCGTGCGACAACACCGCCAGGAAATGATCCTTCGCCCGATTCGCGGTCTCGGCCTGTTCCTTCGCCACCCGCAAGGCATCGGCGGCCATGTGCTCTTCGGTGACGTCGCGGATGATCTTCGAATAGCCGATCAGCTCGCCGCTATCGGCACGGATCGCTGTTGTCACGCCCGACGCGAAGAACGAGCGCCCGTCCTTGCGCCAGAGCCAGCGGTCGTCGCTCGCACTGCCATCGGCTTGCGCCGTCTCCAGTTCCTGCGCAAACACATGGGTGTCGCGATCTTCCTGACCGTAGAACACGTCGGCGGACCGGCCGACCACATCCTGCGCCGCGAACCCGAGAATTCGCTCCGACGCCGCGTTCCACGTCCGGATCCTGCCCTCCTGATCGAGCGTGATGACGGCGTAATCCTTGAGCGCATCCACCAGCAAGCGGAAGTGCGTTTCCGTCTCCCGCAGCGCGCGCTCGACCGCAATACGCTGCTGGCGCTCGGTGCTTTCCGTCAAGGCGCGCCGCACGACGGCAGGCAGCCGTTGCAGGCGCTGCTTCAGGACGTAGTCGGTGGCACCGCGCTTGAGCATGTCGACGGCATGCTCCTCGCCGAGCACGCCGGAGACGAAGATGAACGGCGTATGCGGCACGCGCTCGCGGGCGATCGCCAACGCTTCGACGCCGGAAAACACCGGCATCACGAAGTCCGCGAGGATCACATCGAAGCTGGATGCCTCTAGCGCCGCGATGAAACCCTGCTCCGTGTAGACGATTTGCACGTCGACCTTATAGTCGGCGCGTTCCAACTGAGTCAGGGTCAGTTCCGCGTCGAGCGCGTTGTCTTCTACGAGAAGCAGATGCAAAGGCTGCATGTCAGGGCACTCAGGCGAACCGGCGCACGCGATACTGCCGGGCAGGTCGCATCGGGCAAAACAACGAAAGGACCAGCGGGTCCAGGCCGCTACGCCAGGCACCGTGCAGGAGGAATACGCCAGTGTGCACCAGATTCATTGCGGCGCGGGCTGACGGCGAACCCGCATTGACCCGGGCGGCGGCTCGTTGAGCACGGCCCAGAACACGCCGAGATCGGCAATCGCCTGCACAAATTCGTTGAACTCCACCGGCTTCACCACATAAGCGTTCACGCCGAGCGCGTAGCTGCGCACGAGATCCTGCTCCTCACGCGACGACGTCAGCATGACCACCGGAACCGCCTTCAGCGTTTCATTGGAACGGATGGTTTCCAGCACTTCCAGGCCATCGATTTTCGGCAGCTTCAAGTCGAGCAGGATCACTGCGGGGTTGCCTGGGTTGCGTGGGCTCCACTCGCCTTCGCAACGCAGGTAATCGATTGCTTCCTGGCCGTCACGCGCCACGATCACTTCATTGGCAAGCTGGCTTTTGTCGAGCGCCATGAGTGTCAGTTCGAGATCGCCGGGATCGTCTTCGACAAGCAAAATGGGTTTCAGCATGGTCCGATATGACGGGTTGGAATAAAAGGTGACGGGATCAGTCGCTCGGTAATTGCTCGATAAGCAGTCAAACACCGCACATTCACTTCTGCGGTGACGGCGGTGACGGCGGTGACGGCTTCCTCAGCTTGCCAGTGCCTTCGGTGGCGGCGGTTTCAGCCCTGAACACCTTCGGCAGCGAAAAATGGAACGCGGCGCCCTCGCCTTCGCGGCCTTCGGCCCAGGTCCGGCCGTCGTGCCGCTCGATGATCCTCCGCACGTTCGCCAAGCCAATGCCGGTGCCGTCGAACTCTTCAGCACGATGCAGCCGCTGGAACACGCCGAACAATTTGTTCACGTACTTCATATTGAAACCGACGCCATTGTCCCGCACGCTGACGATGTATTCATCGACCGTCGAATACACCGACAACTCAATTTTCGCCGATTCCCGTGTACGCGTATATTTCACCGCGTTCGAGAACAGATTACGCAACGCGATCTGCAGGAACGCCGGATCACCTGTCACTGTCGGTAGCTCCGGAATAATCCATTCCACCTTTCGGTTCGCTGTCTCTTCGCCAAATTCCTGCGCGACCGATCGTACCAACTGGTTCAGGTCGACGCTTACCGGACGCAATGCGGCACGGCCCATTTGCGAAAACGTGAGCAGATCGTCAACCAGAACGCCGGCGAAACGCGCCGACTCAAGCATGTTGTTGAGGAACCGTTTGCTGCGCTCGGACAGTGCGTCGCCTTCGCTTTCCCGCAGCAAATCCCCATAGCCGGCGATATGCCGCAGCGGTGCGCGCAAGTCGTGGGAAACGGAATACGAAAATGCTTCGAGCTCCTTGTTCGCGCGACGCAATTCGTTCGCGAGTTCCGCCAGTTCTTCCGCGCGGCGCAGCACGATGTTAAGCATGCCCAAGCGGAATTCGCCCGCGATTTCGAGTTCCACCGGGTGCCAGCGAATCGAGCGGTTGCGCACGGTCTCCAGCCACGGCGCAAAGTCCTTGCGCGGCGCCACCCTGTCGTCCCGACTCGACACGCGTTTGACCGGCTCGCCCGCCCATGTGATCGTGCGCGTGGTTTCGGGACGGAACCAGAGCACGTAGTTGCGAAAAATCTGTGAGATTGGCACGGCCAGGATGCCGCTCGCGGTGTCTGCATGACGCGATGCAGGCGGCCAGGCTTCCGACAGCGCGTCGGTCGCGTAGACGCCCGACGTGCTCGACGACAGCCACTGCGAGAGCGCGAGCACGGTTTCCTGGTCCGGCGTGGAACCCACCAGCGTTGCTTTCCCGTCGACTACGATCGCGGCGCCCGTCGATCCGGCGAAACACAGCAAATCCTCGGGCGCCGATTCGAGAGCGGAAAGATAGTCGTCTTGCTCGGCGAGCGAGCCCATCAGACGTGACATCGTGCGTCGTAACCTCAGCAGATACGCCGTCTCGGCCCGCTCCTCCTTCGCCTCGATCTGCAATGACACGATCTGTCCAAGGTGCTCGATAGCGACGCGCACCTCGAACGGCACGAGACGCGCGTCGCGGTCGTGGCAGGAAATCAGGCCCCAGAGCTGTCCGCGCACGATCAGCGACACCGATATCGACGCATGCGTGCCCATGTTGCGCATGTACTCGAGATGGATTGGCGAGAAGCTGCGCAGCGCGGCATAAGTGAGGTCGGTGGGGCGGCCGGTCGCGGGGTTCATCGTGGGGACGAGCCGCGCGGCTTTCGCGTCGGCGTTCGCGACGACCCTCACGCGCTGTTTCACGTATAACGCGCGCGCCTGGCGCGGGATATCGGAGGCGGGGAACAACTGGTTCAGGAACGACGCGTACCCGTCATCGACATGTTCTGCCAGCACTTGGCTTCGGCCCTCGTCGTCGAATTTGTAGAGCAGCACACGGCCGAAACCCGTCATCGTGCGCACCTCGCGCACGGCGAGGTTCCCGAGTTCGGTCAAGGTTCCGACGTCCTGCAGACTGCGCGTGAAAGTGCGCACCAGCGGATAGAGCGACGCAAACACGTCTGCAGACTGATGCCGCGCTGCTTCGAGTTCGACGATCAGGTTGCCGTCGTGCCGATGCATCGTGATGTCGAGTTCAGGAGCGTCTACGGCCGTGGCCAAATGGTCCTGCGCGGGGTCCTGCACGGCATCAGGCAGGCTGAAGAGCGGCTTCTCCATCACGCCGACGTAGAGCGGCGTTTCGTCCAGCGTGGCCGTGGCAGCGGCCTGTGCGACCCGCGCCGCAGCGGCAGCGCCGATCACCACGTCCACTGGTTTGCCCAGCAATTGCTCTACCGGACTGCCCACGAGCGCCGCGACGTTTTCGCTGGCCTGGAGGATGGTAAGCGTGCTGGAGAGGCACAGCAGATAACCGTGCGGCTGGATGCCGCCCGGAATGTGGATTGGCTCGGCGTCGCACTGTGCATTCGCCGTGAGCGCCCGGTGGGGCGGCTCCGCGCCGGGTACCGCAGGGGTGGTCCCGTTCAAATCCGGACCCGACACGCCGCGATCATCGTGCCCGCGCATGGCCGCCGTATCGGGCGACACTGGCTCTGGCCCACTGCTCATGCCATTGTCCCCCATCCTGCGCGGACCCGGCCGAGCCAGCCGTGCAACCCATCGAACGTGGCGATCGCGGCATCTACCGCCTCGTCGTACTGCTCGGGCGGAACGTTCGCGCTCGCGGTCTCGCGAAACGCGTTCCACATACTGCCCGTACGCAATCCATAACCTTCGAAATAAGCGTTGCCGAAGCCGCTTTGCAGACCGAACAATGTCGCGACGTGCGGCGCGATGAAGCGCCCTCCGAGCGTGGAGCCTTCCATGACGTACATGGAACCGAAAACGCGGCCGATGCTGTCCATTGCAGGAAGTTGTTCAACTTTCGTCACTCTGTTCGCGCGATTGGTATCGCCGGTCAGGAGCGCCAGGTCCGACGCAAGCAGCGACGCCTTGCGACGCCCTTCGAAAAAATCGCGCAGCCGCGCGGGCATAAAGGCCGCCGCCGCATCCTCCCACGGTGCGACGTATCCGTAAAAGCCCTCAAGCAAGGCCACATACTCCTCCCGCGGCCACTCAGGACGCATCAGATCGAGTGCGTTTTCCAGCCGCGTATGACACTCGGCGGTTTCGTTTTTCAGACGGGACAGGAGGTCGTATTGCATGATCCATTTAATAGATTTGCCGCGGATTTGCCGCGCGGATGCCGCAATGTCGACCCGAATGCCAGATACCGAATGCCGGGTAACCATGCTGGACCAGGCGTACGGCGTTGCTACTGTTCGTGTTGGGGCGGCGTGGGCCGGCACAGCATTGTGGCCGGCGGGGCATTGAGCAGTCCTGGCTCGCCACTCCGAACTCCCCGTCGGCATCGATTACCGATGCACAGGGCGACGCGTACGCAAAAATGGTAGAAACAACTGCGGCTGCTAGGAGCAAACGCCTTTCTCACCTTGGCTCGCACGAGGCCGTGCAGGTTCTCCGCAAGTTCTCTTAACACCGCGCGCCCATTCTACGCAAGAGGTGCTTTGTTGACCACGTGCAACCATCGGCGCCGCCGCGGCGGTCCGTGTCCTGCAAGCCACGCTCCAGATCTTCGTGCGCCTGCTCGCCGACCTCGCGCGGCTCATCTTCCTGCTGCGAAGCGGGACTTTGATCAGTCTCATGCGGCAGCGGCGCGACCGCGCCGTCATCGCGTTTTTGCTGCGCCGGATGCTTGCTTTCCAGTTCACGTCCGTCCTGCGCCGGACCTTGGCGAGTGGCATTGGCGGCGTCGTGTGACGTATCTTGTGACGTATTGCCCTGGTGTGTCATTGCAACCTCCGTTGCCGTGGTCGTTATGCGGTGATCTTCGCTTCCGTTCACTTCATATCAAGCCGCTTCTTCATGGAAGCGGTGATGCGTTGCCGTGTTTTCGCGTACTGGCTCCACGGATCGGTTTTGAGTGCATCCAGGCGCTCATGCAGATTGCCGATATTCCATTGATCACCGCTCGTGGTGGCATCGAGTTCGTCCCAGCCGATAGGAACCGACACCCCCATGCCCGGCCGCGCGCGCAGCGAGAACGCGGCGACCGTGCTCGAACCCCGGTTGTTGCGCAAGTAGTCGACGAAGATCTTGTCACGGCGATTCTGCTTGCCCATCTTCGCGGAGAAATACTTGGGCAGCGTGCTGGCCATATGCTGCGCGAGCGCCTGTGAGAACCCCTTCACTTCGTCCCAGCCGGCCTGCGGCGTAAGCGGAACGACCACATGCAGGCCCTTGCCGCCGCTGGTCTTACAGAACGATTCAAGACCGAGTTCCGTCAGCAACTCACGCGTCAGGCGTCCGGCCTCCTGCATCCGGTCCCAGCCGAGGCCTTCGCCTGGATCGAGATCGAAGACCATCCGGTCGGGCTTCTCGAGTTTGGCCGCGAGCGCATTCCACGTGTGCATCTCGATCGTGCCCATTTGCGCCACGCCCACCAGCGCGCCGACGTTTTCTATCGTGATGAGCGCCGGATGACCAGGATCGATGCCCGGGTGCTGCTTGACGTTGGGAATGGTCAGCTTCTCGCTGTGCTTCTGAAAAAACAGCTCGCCGCCGATATCCTCCGGCGCACGCACCAGCGACACGGGACGGTCTTTGAGATGCGGCAGCATCCACGGCGCGACGGACTCGTAGTAGAGCGCGAGATCGAGTTTGCGAGTACCCGTCGAAGGATCGATCACACGATCGGGATGACTGATCTTCACGCCCGCTACAAGCTCGGTACCAGCGGGACTGCGCGTGGTTTTTTTCGCGGCTGTTTTAGCGGCAGCTTTCGCGTCTGTTTCCTCGGAAACCAGCTTGGATTTGCCATTCGGTTTCGCCGTATCGGCGGTCTTCGCCGACGTTTTTTTGGTCGCCGCTTTCACCGCGCGAGTCGCCTTCGCCGCGCTTTTGGCCACTGTTTTCTTCGCTGGTTTTTTGTCCTCATCGTTGTCATCGTCCAACGCAACCTCCTTCGTCGATTTCGGCACTTCCTTGACGATCTCACGCGCCGGCTTGTCGTCCCTCAGGCTCACGAATGACGCTTGCCGCACGATCCGCTCCGATGTCCATTCAGCGAAATTGCATTCGGCGACAAGGTCCGGCTTGACCCAATGCACCGGTGTGCGGCTACGCTCTTTCGGCGCGCTGGCGAATGGCATTGTCTTGACCTCGCGTGCATCGAGTTGCTTTTTGACAGCGCGTAGAGTCGATGCATCGAAGCCGCTGCCCACCCGCCCTGCGTATTGCAGCTTGCCGTTCGCGTCATAAACGCCGAGCAATAACGCGCCGAACTGCCCCCGGCTGCCCGTCGGCTCCGAATACCCGCCGATCACAAATTCCTGCCGGCGCCGACATTTCAGCTTGATCCACGCGCTGCTACGGCCCGGCGTATACGTGCTGTCGCGCCGCTTGCCGATAATCCCCTCCAGCGCCATATCGCAAGCACTCTTCAACAGGTCGTCGACGCCAAATTCGAAATCCGCGGAGAAACGCAGCGTGTCGTCATCGACCGGTTCCAGCAGCGCCTTCAGGATCGCTCGCCGCTGTACCAGCGGCACGCCGCGCAGGTCGTAACCGTTCAGGTAGGGGATATCGAAGAAATAGACGGCGATATCTTGCGGACGATTGGCGTCGAAGGCGTTCTGCAGTTTCTGGAAGCTGGGCAGGTCGTTGTCGTCGAGCACGACCGCCTCGCCGTCGAGCCACGCGCTATCCACATCGAGCTGGCTCAGCGCCTTGACCTGACGGCTGAACTTGCTGGTCCAGTCATGGCCGTTGCGCGTGAAGACTTGCGTTGCCCTTGCCTCGCGATCAATGCGCACGAGAATCCGATAACCGTCGAATTTGATTTCGTACGACCAATCATCGCTCGGTGGCGCGATGTCCACGAGGGTCGCGAGTTGTGGCTTCATGGTTGCAGGAAGCTTTGCACGTATCGCGTCCTGGATCGCCGGGTTATCCGCCAGCGTGCGCAGTGATTCCGCGCTCCGGTTCGCCACGATATCCGGCCGTGACCGCTCAGGGCTTTTGCCTTGATCCTTCACGGCAGGCCGCTTCGGCGATGGTACGGCCTTGGTCGTTCTACTCGTCTTCGCAGCGCTCTTTCGCTCGGTCCTTTCGCGTACTTCACCACTCTTCGTGCGTGCGCCGAGCGAATCGCTGATCACGCTGCCGGGCTGCTTGAGCAGCACGTCGTAGTCGGCCTCGTTGCGAGCTTCGTCATCTCGTTCCTTGATCAGCAGCCATTGCTCTTTGTCGCCATTGCCACGCATGTTGCTACGCACGAGCGTCCAGCCGCCGTGCAGCTTGTCGCCGTGCAGGACGAACTTGAGCTTGCCCTTCGCGTACGTTTCGCGGGCCTCGTCGATGCTGCCGCCCTGCGGCTCCCACGTCCCGCGATCCCAAACGATCACGCTGCCCGCGCCATAATTTCCTTCGGGGATATTGCCTTCGAACGAGCCGTAATCGATTGGATGATCTTCCACGTGCACGGCCAGCCGTTTCACCGATGGATCGAGACTCGGCCCTTTCGGTACAGCCCATGACTTCAGCGTGCCGTCGAGTTCAAGACGAAAATCGTAGTGAAGACGTCGGGCATCGTGTTCCTGGATGACGAACGAAAGCGCGCTCGCCTGAGCCTTTTTCGACGCGCGCCTGGCCTTGGCCTTATCAGCCGCCTGGCCGGATGGCTCGGGCGTCTGGTTGAAGCGCCTCATGCGCTGATAGGTGTCGAGTTTTCTGTCGGGTTTTCCGGCCATTGGCGGATCGCTTTTCTTGGTGCGTGTAGATGGAAGAACCAATGCACGACGCAACGCATGATTCAACGCTCAACGACAGGCTCAAGCGCGTTTGCGGCGCGTTGTTGTCTTGCGTGCGGGTTTGGCCGCTGGTTCCCCGGCGTCGGCTTCAGCCGTATCGTCCTCGGCGCTGCCGGCACTCTTGGCGCCGCGCCTCGTCGGCTTCCCCTTCTTTAAACTGCGTTTCAGCAGGTCGGACAGGTCGAGAATCTCCGCCGATGCCTTGCGCGGCGCGCCTTCTTCAACCTCCGACACCTCCTCCGTCTTCCCTTCCTTAACCTTCTTGTTAACGAGCGCCATGATGTCCTCGCGAAACGTGTCGTGATAATCGTGCGGGTTCCATGTATCGCTCATGTCATCAATCAATCGCTGCGCCATCTCCAGTTCTTTCGGCGATACCCCCGCCTTCTTCGAGTTTTCGTCCGGGAACTTGAAGTCATCGAATTCGCGCACTTCATCCGCCCAGCGCAACGTGTTGAGCGCCAGCGCAGGACCCACCGGAATCAGTGCGGCCAGATGCTGTTTGTTGTGCAGCACCACGTTCGCGATCCCGACTTTCCCCGACGCCTTCAACGCGTCGCGCAGCAACGCATACACCTTCTCGCCCTTGCGATCGGGCGCGAGGTAATAAGGGGTATCGAGGGAGAGAAACGAGATTTCGGGGGCTTCGACGAACGCGAGGATGTCCACGGTCTGCGTCGATTCCGGATTGGCCGAGCGAATCTCGGCGTCGCTCATCACGACGTATTTGCCCTTCTCGTACTCGAAGCCACGCACGATGTTGTCGCGCGTGACGTCCTTACCCGTGTTCTTGTTGAATTGCTTATAGCCGATGGGGTCCATCGAACGCTTGTCGAGCAGGTTAAAGCCGACATTCTCCGACTGCGTCGCTGGATAGAGCTGCACGGGGACGTGGACCAGCCCGAAGCTGATCGCGCCTTTCCAGATCATGTGTGGCATCGCGAATGACCTTTCCGACAAGCCGCTCTGACGGCGTGACGGGATGAACGGCTAACAACGATTAACACGCGCCGATAGACGCATGGCCGTTATCGCGTTGCAGAAAACATGCCAGATGGGCTAAGCGCGCGCCGGCCTGGACGCGCGCTTATCCAACACCAGCGGCGAGGCCTCCGGACTCCAGGCACGAAAATGCAAACCTCGCCAGCGTCGCCGGGAGAGACCCTACTTGCGGCTCGCGCTGATCGTGAGTTTCGTACCGTCGCTGAGTGTGATGTTTTTGTCGGCGCCGCCGGTGGGCATCGTGAAATGAACCAGCTGGCTGAAGAAGTTATCGGTGGGACATTGAAGCTTCTTGCCGCCCACGGTAACAGCGCTCGCCGGGCGCGGCGCGTGGCCCTGGAAACTCAACTGGACGTCGGCGTCCCCGCTATTCGCCACCACCGCCGCAAAACGGATCTTCACCTGACGCACCGTCGTGCCGCTTGCGTTGCGGATGGAATCCACATCCGGACACGCATCCGGGACGTTCTGCGAACCGCCCACAGGCTTGCTTTGCCATGTGAAGTCATCCGTCTGGCCCGAGCGGATCGTGCGCGTTTCCTGCGCGCTGCCCCAGTTCTTCGACGCCATCTTCACCGTATATTTGATCGGCCCGTCGTTGGCCACTTCCGACAGCACCTTGATACCAGGCGTCGCATGAGCTGCGGGAGCAACCACGCAAGCCAACAGGGCCATCACGGCGCCTGCCGCAATCACGCGACCTCGCGAAGACCCGCCAGCCTGAATAAAACCCGAACGATCAATCATGTGAAAAACCCCTCCGTTTGCAGCCGTCACGCCAGGCATACAGCAACGGCGCCGGGGTGGCCGCGCCGCGCGTGTGGCGCGATCAGTCTAGCGCGACGCACGCCACGGGTTTCTCATGAGAAACCCGTGGCGCGCAGCTTGCAATGGATTGGCCGATTGAACCGCCCGGCGATCAGAAGCCCGTCAGCACCAGTTTGCCGATCGCACGCCCTTCTTCCAAAAGGCGATGCGCCTCGCGCAGGTTTGTTGCGTTGATCTTGCCGAGGTCGCGGCCGAGCGTCGTCTTGATCGTGCCTGCGTCGATCAGTCGCGCCACTTCAGTGAGCAGCTTGTGTTGTTCGATCATGTCCGGCGTGCCGAACATCGAGCGCGTGAACATGAACTCCCAATGGAACGCGGCGCTTTTCGCCTTCAGCAATTCGACCGGGACCGGCTTGTCGTTTTCGACGATCGAGCAGATGCTCCCTTGCGGTGCAATGACGGCGGCAGCGGCGGGAAAGTGTTTGTCCGTGTCATTGAAAATCAGCACGTAGTCGACTTGCTCGAAACCGGCTTCCTTCAGTTGCTTGGGCATGTCACCGAAATGGTCGACGATGTGATCCGCGCCCAGTTCGGTCGCCCACTTCGCCGATTCCGGCCGCGACGCGGTCGCGATCACCTTCAGCTTCGCGACTTTTTTTGCAAGCTGGATGCCGATCGAACCTACGCCACCCGCGCCGCCCACGATCAACACGGACTTGCCGGCGTCATCTCCTTGCGCCGATACCCCCAGCCGCGCGAACAGTGCTTCCCACGCAGTAATCGTGGTGAGCGGCAAGGCCGCGGCGTGCGAGAAATCGAGCGATTCGGGCTTGATGCCAACGATGCGCTCATCGACCAGATGGAACTGACTGTTCGTACCCGGCCGCGTGATGCTGCCGGCATAAAAGACGGGGTCTCCCACCTTGAACAACGTCACGTCCGGACCGACCGCTTCGACCACACCCGATGCATCCCAGCCAAGGACACGCGGCGTTTCTTCGACTTTGTCCTTCGGCGCACGCACTTTTGTATCGACGGGGTTCACGCCGATCGCTTCAATCTTCACCAGCAGGTCACGGCCGGCCGGCGCGGGTTTGTCGATCTCCACGTCCATCAACGATTCCGGGTTCGAGATGGGCAAGTAACGGGTCAGGGCGATGGCTTTCATGAAAGAGCTCCTTAGGGGGTTTCAAGCGTTGCTTATGCAATGCATGGACCCGATGTTAAGGGCTTTCAGCTTCGCGCGAAACCGTCATAATCGCTGAAACATTTTATTGAAAATCACGAAGATGACAAAAACAGACGTTCTGAGCGAATTACCCTACAAGGCACAGCTCGATTTGCTGGACGTCGCGCTGTTCGTGCGGTCGGCGGCTTTATCGAATCTGTCTGCAGCGGGACGGGAATTCGGATTGTCTGCCGCTGTCGCGAGCGCCCGGCTCGCCCAACTTGAACGGCAGCTTGGCGCGCGGCTTTTGCACCGGACGACGCGGCGCATCAGCGTCACGCAGGAAGGCGAGATTTTCGCCAGGCACGCCCGCGCGTTGCTGGACGCCGCCGACGCGGCACGCGCTTCGGTCGGACGGGCGTTCGAGCAACCGCAGGGGCGTTTGCGCGTGACCATGCCGTCTTCGCTTGGGCGTCAGCATGTCTCGCCGGTTATTCCTGAATTCCTGCGCCGCTATCCCGGCGTGAGCCTCGACTTGCGCCTGACCGACCAGATAGTCGATCTCGTCGATAAAGGCATTGATCTGGCGGTGCGTCTTGGCGCGTTAAAGGATTCGACGCTCGTCGCGAAAAAACTCGCCAGCAACCGGCGCGTGCTGTGCGCGTCGCCGGCGTATCTCGCTGAGCACGGCACGCCGCATCACCCCGCCGATCTCGCGCAGCACGAATGCGCGATCTTGTCCGGCCAACGAGACTGGGCGTTCGTCACGCCGACCGGGACCATCGACGTGCGCGTGTCCGGCCGCCTCGAGACGGATAACGGCGAGGTCATTCGCGATGCGTTGCTTGCCGGGTTTGGCATCGGGTTGAAATCGACGTGGAGTGTGGCGCCATTCCTGCACAGCGGCGAATTGGTGACCATCCTCGATAGCTATCCGCTCGGGGAAACGGTGGCGATCTGGGCGGTGTACCCGAGCCGCGCATTCGTGCCGCCGAAAACAACAGCATTCATCGATTTCCTGATTGAGCATTTCGGCGATCCGCCTTACTGGGACGTCGATCCGCAAAGGGTGATGCGGTAGTCGTCATCCCGTAAATGCAAATAGGAATTTACGTATTCTTAAAATTTTGGGGGAGCGGGATCAGGGCGATTGCACTAAAAGTTAAATTTCTATTCCTCACGCCAGCCGAGGAGTTGAGCGAGATAGCGGTCGTTCGCGCACGCTTTTAGACGGCGAATCTTCAGCCCCACCTTGGATGTCGTATCGCGTTTGAGCAGGTTCATGACGATGCGCCGAAGCACAGCGAAGTTCTGCGCGGCGTTGTCCACCCGTACGCGGCATTGATCTTCGCCGAAGGCCATGTCCAATACCCAATGCATTGAATTTTCGATGCGCCAGTGGGAACGTACGGCCTGGGCGATCGTGAGTGCGTTAGGCGGGAGGCTGCTGATGTAATAGCGGCGCTCGGTTGAAACGATACCGTTGATCTCGCGCGTGGCCTCGACCATCGCCACCGAGCGCAGCTTCGGCCAGCGAGACAAAGCATCCAGTGCGCAAGGCGTGTACGACAGCGCCACGCAGCGCCGCGTTTCGATGCGCCCGTGATCCTTGCCAATCTCCACATGTTCGTCGCACTCGTAGGCACCCGGCCAGCGCTCCAATGCTGCAAAGGCCTCGTGGACCCGGTCCTTGAGTTTGCCCTGGTTTCCCTTGACGGCCAGCACGTAGTCAGCCTCGCCATCCACGATCTTCTGCGCAATGCGCTGCTGACACCCCATGGCATCGATGGTGACAATCGCACCCTTGAGCAACAGGGCATCGAGCAGTTCCGGAATCGCCGTGATTTCATTACTTTTGTCGGCCGTACGAACCTGCCCGAGCACCACGCCCAGTCCACAACCGTACGCCGAGACCAGGTGAATCGCACGCTCACCTGCCCGATGCGAGCCACGCACGGTCTTGCCATCAATCGCCACGACCTGATCGACAAGCGCCGGACACAGGTGGCTCATCCAGCGGATAAAACATGCTTCGAACTGCTTAGGATTGAGTGACGCGAACACCTGCCCGAAAGTGTCGTGAGAGGCAATGCCGTGCTCCAGCGGCACATAGCGGCGCAGCCAATCCAGTTTTTCGGTGCCCCAAGTCTGGATCGCGACCCAGCTGTCTGCCCCGCTCAGGATCGCACACACCGCAACCATCAGCATCCCGCTCAGATCATGAGCCGGCGTGCGCCTGCGCGGGTCCTTCAAATCACCAAACGCATCTTCAATACTCAGTGCTTCATCGCGCATCGTTTCGACCCGAAAAAGACGAAAGTAAACGCCTTTTCCGTCGAGTTAACAACCCCCCTTTCTCTAACCCGTTGATTGTTAACGAGCCTTCATGCAATTGCCCTGGGAGCGGGATTATTGCAGTGCATTGACGAATTGGAGCCGGCGCGCCCAGTCGTGTGCATCCTTCGGCAATTCATCCTGCTGTCCTCGTGTTTGTTGTTTTTTCAGCCAACAGCACTTATAAATTTTGGGTGTACAAATAAACCTTGTACTCACCGTTTTTTGGGGGTACATTATTCATGGGCATTTCGTATAACGTCCCAAAGAGTGAAGCAAATATCCAGGAACGAGGCCTGTCGTTCGAAGCGGTCCGCGACTGTCATGTCGAGTGCCTTGATCGTCGAGGATTGCCGTAACACGTATGACGAGCGCAGGTTTCAGGCCCTCGGTTTAATAGCCGACCGCCTGCACATGGTGGTTTTCACACCGCGCGGCAACAAAATTCACGTTATTAGTTTACGGAAAGCGAACCTTCGCGAGGTAAAGCGGTATGAGCAAGCAGAACAAGGAAGAAGTGCTGGACGAGAACCCCGAATGGGGTGAGGCGGAATTCGCCCGTGCACGACCGGCGTCGGAAGTTTTGCCGGAGCTTTACGGGCATGAGCGAGCGATGGAAATTCTGCGCCCGCGCGGGCGACCGAAGCTGGAAAACCCGAAGTTACCCATCAAATTGCGCATCGATCCGGACGTGGTAGACGCTTATAAAGCGCAAGGCGAAGGCTGGCAAACGCGAATGAATGCCGCGTTGCGCGACTACGCGAAATCGCACGGATTGATGCGTTGAAAGATGACTGAGATGAGTGGTAGAGGCGCGCCCGATTCAGGGCGCCCTCAACCCACCGTCACCAGCGCCTTCACGAACCCCCGAAACCGCGCCCGGGACGCGCGCACCGGCTTCCCCGCCAGCCCATAATCTGGAAACCGCGCAATAAACCGCCCGATCGCAATACGCGCTTCCAGCCGCGCCAGCGACAACCCCGCGCACTGATGAATCCCGAATCCAAACGCAAGATGCCGATTCGGCTCGCGAGCAATATCGAACTGATCCGCCGCCTCAAACTGCTCCGGGTCACGATTCGCCGCCCCAATGCACAACGTCACCGGCGTCCCACGCGCCACGGTCATCCCTGCAATATGCGTATCCACCGTTGCGATCCGGTTGCCAAGCTGGTTCGAGCTTTCGTAGCGCAAGCACTCCTCGATCGCGCTCTCGATCAACGCCGGATCGGCCAATAACCGCGCCCGCTGCTCCGGCCATTGCGCCAGTAGCACGATGCCGTTGCCGATCAGATTCGTAGTCGTCTCGTGCCCCGCGTTCAGGATGAAAATGCAGTTGTGCAGCAGTTCAGCTTCGTCCAGGCGCTCTCCGTCGGCTTCGCTTTGAATCAGCCGCGTAAGCACGTCATGCTGCGGGTCGCCGGGATGCGCCCGGCGGCACGCCACCAGCGTCACCAGATAATCGATGAAATCCGCGACCGCCCGATTACCCCGCGCTTCCTGTTCCGGCTTGAGCGCAGGTTCCAGCGCGCCGAGAATCGCTAGCGACCAGTCACGCAATGGCGCACGTTCATCGTGCGGTACGTCGAGCAAATTGCCGATCACTTCAACCGGAATCGCCGAAGCGAAGTCATCGATCAAATCGATCTCACCGCGTACCGCAGCCTGATCGAGGAGACCGTCGACCAGACGCACAAGACCTGGCTCCATTGCCGCGATCGCACGGGCCGTCAGCGCCCCTGCGATCAGTTTGCGCACACGCGTGTGACGCGGTGGGTCGTTGAATACGAGGCTGGTCGTGTGATGCGCGAAAAGCGGCGTATGGACGCCATACTTCGGGCCGAATTCGACGGTCTTGTCCGAACTGAAAGTTTTCGGTTCGCGATACACGGCCTGAACGTCCCGATAGCGCGTGAGAAACAGTGAGCCATCGGGCATTGTCTTGATCGGCTCCCTGGTGCGCAACGCGTCGTAGACCGGATACGGGTCGGCGTAAAACGCGGCGTCGAGCTTGCGCAGATCAAAGTCGAGCGCGCGTTCGGTCGGGGTCATGCGGGTCTCCGTCGTTGATCGAGAGTCATCATAGCGGCGCGGCGCGTACGTCCGCCATCCGTCGGGACCATTACAATGACGGGTCTCGCACCGCTTTCCATCGCTATTTTTCTCGCTCGCCGCCCGTCATGAACCTTGTCATCCAAAGCCTCGATCCAATCGCCGATACCCATCTGAAACCGCTCACCGGCCTCGCCCGCTCGCAGCAGACCGAACGCGCGGACGCCGGCCGGGTGTTGCGGCTGGGCGGCGCGGATCCGCTGCAGCGACCGGATATCGATGCGTATTGCGGCGCGCATCGGCTGGATTACGCGTTCATTGATCCCGCGTGGCGCCTGAGCGATTTCGGCCTCGTTGCGATGGACATGGATTCGACGTTGATCACGATCGAGTGTATTGACGAGATCGCCGATTTTTGCGGGTTGAAAGCAGAAGTCGCGGCGATCACCGAAGCGTCGATGCGCGGCGAGATCAAGGATTTCAACGAGAGCCTGACGCGGCGTGTCGCGCTGCTGAAGGGGCTCGACGCAAGCGCGCTGGAACGGGTTTATGAGGAACGGCTGCGGTTGTCGCCGGGTGCGGAAATCATGCTCGCGGGGGCGAAGGCGGCGGGACTGAAAACCCTGCTGGTATCTGGCGGTTTCACGTTCTTCACCGAGAAGCTGAAGGCACGGCTCGGGCTAGATTTCACGCGCGCGAATACGCTTGAAATAGTGGACGGCAAGTTGACCGGCAAGGTCACCGGCGAGATCGTCAACGCTGATGTCAAAGCGCGCACGTTGCGCGAAACCTGCGCGCAACTGGGTATTGATCCGCAGCGGTCCATCGCCATGGGCGACGGTTCGAACGACTTGAAGATGATGGCGGAAGCAGGGTTGTCCGTTGCGTTCCGGGCGAAGCCGGTGGTGCGCGAAGCGGCCGGATTAGCGTTGAACTTCGTCGGACTGGACGGCTTGCTGCGGCTGTTTTGAGCGGACTCGTATCGCGAGAAAAGGGCTAAGTCCGAGACTCGGCCCTCTTCCGATCAACCGGCTTTACCCGTCCAAGCCCGACAGCGCACGCTCCAGATCCGCCCGCAGATCCGCCTCATCTTCCAGCCCGATATAAAGTCGCACCAGCACGCCCTCATGCGGCCAGTCCCCGGCGGTGCGCATCGACTTGATGTCGTACGGCATGGCAAGACTATTCGCCCCGCCCCAGCTCCAGCCGATCGCGAAGTTTTCCAGCGCCTCGACGAAGGTATCGATTTGCGCCGGGCTGTAGCGTTTGTCGAAGACCACGGAGAACAGTCCACCGGCCCCCGTGAAATCGCGTTCGAAAAATTCATGGCCCGGGCAATCGGACAACGCCGGATGCAGCACCGCCGCAATTTCCGGCCGCGTCTTGAGCCAGTGAGCCAGGGAAAGCGCCGTGCGGTCATGAGCATCGAAGCGGATTTGCATGCTCGGCAAACTGCGCAGCACGAGCGAACAGTCGTCCGAAGACACGCCGACGCCCATGCGCATCCGCGCGCGCTTCAATTGCATGTGGATGGCTTTGTCGGCGGTAATCGTCGCGCCCATCAGGATGTCGCTCGCGCCTGACTGGTACTTCGTCAGCGCCTGCACCGAGATATCGACGCCATGATCGAACGGCTTGAATGCGAGACCGGCCGAATACGTGTTGTCGATAGCCGTCAGGATCTTGCGCGCCCGCGCGACCTTCGTGATCGCTGGCACGTCCTGTACTTCCATGGTCACCGAACCCGGTGCTTCGAGCCAGATCAGCCTGGTGTTCGGCCGAATCAGCGCGTCAATGCCCGCGCCGATCAACGGATCGTAATACGTCACTTCCAGGCCGAAATCCGCCACAAGCCAGTCGGCGTGCTCGCGATTCGGCGAGTAAGCGTTGTCGGGAATCATCACGTGATCGCCGGCCTTCACCAAACCAAAGTACACGTTCGATATGGCCGATAACCCCGAAGGCTGCAGCAACGCATGCTTGCCACCCTCGATCGCCGCCAGCCGCTGCGCCAGCGCAAGCGACGTGGGCGTGGCGTGAAGGCCGTATCGCCACTGACTGTCGTCGCTCCAGACGAGCGCGCGCATGGCGGCGAGATTCGGGAATACCACGGTCGACGCCCGTGCAACCGGCACCGAGAACGAGTCGAAACCGGGGCTGAGCTGATCGTCCGGATGGACGATACGGGTCTGCAAGCTGCGCGCACGGGACGAGTTGCTGGAATCGGTCATGAGTGTCCTGCTTGTTCGAGGCTATAAGAAAAAAGCGTCATCGCTCGAAGCCGATGACGCCGTGTTACATCGAACGGCGAGTTCGTGTTTCACTCGCCGATGGTCACGTTACTGGTCCCGCCCAGCGCGTGCCCTGCGGCCGGGGGAGCAGGCGGAGGCGCCGGCTCCAGCGAAGGTGCGGCCGATTGCGGCACTTTCGGCGCAACCGCACCGGCGGCAGGGGCAGGCACAACACCGGACCCGACCGGCTTGAGGTCGAAGGGCAGCGGATTGGAATCGTCGGCATTCATGCGTTCGCCCGACACGCTGCCATCGGCTGCAAACTTGCCGACCCAGTTGCCGGTGATATGCGTGCCGTCATTCGACTCTTCGATCTCGAGCGTATCGCCGTCACGGTCACCCGCGACCAAAATCACCGTCGACGCTCCCGCAAACCGGTATTCGCCGTGTACGCCCGTGCGCTCATCGGTTTTTGCGCCGAGCTTCATTTCAATCTGCTTGTCGCCCAGCGTACCGACATAGGTCGGGAAACGCGCAAACGCCGGATTCGGCGTCAGCGGTTTGGCGGGCGGGAGTGCCAGCGTTTCAATTGCTTCGGCCGTACCCGGCCCCTGCAGGCCCAGATCGCCTGGCGTAGCCGCCGCGCGTGCCGCCGACACGGCTCGTGAGCCGTCGGGCGGCATGGCCGAATTACAGCCGGCGAGCAATAGCGCTGCCGCCACCGCCGCCACTTTCAGTTGCGTCATCGAATAATTTCCTGTCCTTGCCGTGCTCATGCGCGTTCAAAAATTGCCGCGATGCCCTGCCCGCCGCCAATGCACATAGTCACCAGCGCATAACGTCCGCCCACGCGCTGCAGTTCGTACAGCGCCTTCACGGTGATCAGCGCGCCGGTTGCCCCGATCGGGTGGCCGAGCGAAATGCCTGAGCCGTTCGGGTTGACCTTCGCAGGATCCAGATCCAGCTCCTTAGATACCGCGCAAGCCTGCGCCGCAAACGCTTCGTTCGCTTCGATTACATCGAGATCGCCAACGCTCAGGCCCGCGCGCTCCAACGCCTTCCGTGTAGCCGGAATCGGGCCAATGCCCATGTATTTCGGATCGACGCCCGCGTGCGCATACGAGACCAGCCGCGCGAGCGGCTTCAGGCCACGCGCTTCAGCCGCGCCGCGTTCCATCAGCACGACGGCCGCGGCCGCGTCGTTGATGCCCGACGCGTTGCCCGCGGTCACCGTTCCGTTTTCCTTGGCAAACACGGGCTTGAGCTTCGAAAAGTCCTGGAGCGTCGCGTTCAGACGGACGTGCTCGTCGGTATCGAAGACGATGTCGCCCTTCTTCGATGCCTGCGTGACGGCAAGAATCTGTTCCTTGAAGTAACCCGCTTCGATAGCCCGCGCTGCGCGCCGATGCGATTCGAGCGCAAGTTCGTCCTGCATCTCGCGCGAAATGCCGTATTTGGCAGCGACGTTTTCCGCCGTGACGCCCATATGGATCGTATCGAAGGGATCGTGCAGCGCGCCGAGCATCATGTCGATGAGACGCGCGTCGCCCATGCGCTGTCCGAAGCGCGCCGACTGAGCGAGATACGGCGCGCGGCTCATGCTTTCCGCGCCCCCGCCGATGGCGATATCGGTGTCGCCAAGCAGAATGGATTGAGCGGCCGAGATGATTGCCTGCAGGCCCGACCCGCACAGGCGATTGACCGTCAGCGCGGGCGCGTGATGCGCCACGCCGCCGTTCACCGCGGCGACGCGCGCCAGATACATGTCCTTGGGTTCGGTCTGGATCACGTTGCCGAAGACCACATGGCCAACATCCTCGCCCGACACGTTCGCTCGCGACAAAACTTCCCGCACCACGCGCGCACCGAGATCCGTCGGGCTGAAGTCCTTCAGCGCACCGCCGAAATCGCCAATTGCAGTCCGTACGCCGCTGACCACCATCACTTCACGTTGCGCCATGAAAGCTCCTTCGTCTCAGTTGTTTTGCGTTTTGCGTACGCCGCTGCGGCTAGCGTGAAATCACAACCAGACGCTCAGACTTCGCCCCACAGGTCGTGGCCATCGGCGCCGGTGATTTTCACCGACACGAAATCGCCCGCCTTGTAACGCTTCGACGCCTTCTTTGCCGGCTCGATATACACCACGCCGTCGATCTCCGGCGCGTCCGCCGCGGTCCGGCCGACGCCGCCTTCATTGCTCAGTTCATCGACGAGCACTTTCAGCGTCTTGCCGACCTTGCGTTTCATGCGTTCCGCCGACAGTTCTTCGGCCAGCTCCATGAAACGCGCGCGACGGTCCTCGCGCACTTCGTCGGGCAGCGCACCGTCGAGCTCATTCGCCGTTGCGCCTTCGACTGGCGAATAAGCGAAACATCCGACCCGATCCAGATCGGCGATGCGAATAAAGTCCAGCAGCGTCTGGAATTGTTCTTCCGTTTCACCCGGGAATCCCGCAATAAACGTGCTCCGAATCGTCAGGTCCGGGCACATCGCGCGCCATTTCTGCACGCGTTCCAGCACCTTCTCGGCGTTCGCCGGGCGCTTCATGCGCTTGAGCACTTCGGGATGCGCGTGCTGGAACGGCACATCCAGATACGGCAGCACGTGGCCCTTCAACGGACCTTCGGCCATCATCGGGATGACTTCGTCCACGCTCGGGTACGGATAAACATAATGCAGGCGGACCCACGCGCCGTATTGCACAGCGAGCTCGCCCAATGCGCCGACGAGATCCGTCATGCGCGTCTTGACCGGCTTGCCGTTCCAGAAACCAGTGCGGTATTTGACATCGACGCCATACGCGCTCGTGTCCTGCGAGATCACGAGGAGTTCCTTGACGCCGGATTTGAACAGGTTCTCGGCTTCGAGCATCACGTCGGCCAGCGGGCGCGACACCAGATCGCCGCGCATGGACGGGATGATGCAGAACGTGCACCGGTGGTTACATCCTTCCGATATCTTCAGATACGCGTAATGCCGCGGCGTCAGCTTGATGCCGGCAGGCGGCACGAGATCGATGAACGGATCGTGCGGCTTGGGCAAATGCAGATGCACGTGGCTCATGACCTCGGCGGTCGCATGCGGCCCGGTCACGGCCAGCACTTTCGGGTGCACTTCCTGGATCAGGCCGGTCCCGCTCGCGCTTTTCTTCGCACCGAGACAACCGGTCACGATCACCTTGCCGTTCTCGTGCAGCGCCTCGCCGATGGCGTCGAGGCTTTCCTGCACGGCTTCATCGATAAACCCGCAGGTGTTGACCACGACGAGATCGGCGCCGTCGTAGGAGCCGGAAATCTCGTAACCTTCCGCGCGCAGTTGGGTGATGATCTGCTCGGAATCCACCAAAGCTTTTGGACATCCGAGGCTTACAAACCCTACTTTCGGAGTCGAAGGGGTCGGCACGGCGGGGGAAATGGTCTGCGACATAGGTGTGGGTCCGGCGTATAGCGGTGACGATGGCGACAAATGGGGACGGTGCGGCAAGGCTACGGGTCCGATGTCCATGAGGACCACAGCCCAGACAGCGTCCCGCGCACGTAACCGCTTATTGTACCGCGCTGGCGGGGGCAGAGCCGGCCAAGCGGCAAGGCGTTGCCGCATCAAGCAGGCCGAGCGCCGCGCGTTGATGTGCCGGTATCGGGTCGTGGAAAGCCGAAGCGCGCTCGATTACCTCAAGAATTTCGCGCGAATCGTGCAGGCGCCGGATGGCTGTGTGCAACTCAGCCGCCTGCGGCCAGGTCCGCTTGAGGTAACTGAGCCACATTTTGACGCGTCCGTGCTCATGACGGACCGCGATACGGACTTGCAGTTTTCTCAGGTAATCGGCGAGTTGACCCAGCACGGCCGGCCATTCCTCGCTGGAAGGCGTCCTGTCTATCAATCCGCGGATGCGCAAGGCCAGGAACGGATCCGAAACGGCGCCACGCCCGATCATCACGTCCGCGCAGCCGCTGACCGCCCGGCACCGCTCCCAGTCCGCCACTGTCCAGACTTCGCCGTTGGCGACGACCGGCACGTCCACGGCGGCGTCGATACGCGCGATCCACTCCCAGTGGGCCGGCGGCCGATAGCCATGGTCACGCGTTCTGGCATGCACGACAAGGGAAGCGGCACCGCCTTCGGCCAGCGCCGTGGCGCAGTCGATTGCGAGCGAAGTATCGGACACGCCAAGCCGCATTTTTGCAGTCACGGCGATGCCGGCAGGCACCGCTGCGCGAACGGACGCAACGATCCGGTTCAACTGTTCAGGGTGCGCCAGGAGCATCGCGCCGCCACCGTGCCGGTTGACGACTTTGGCAGGGCAACCGAAGTTCAGATCGATTCCATGCGGCGACAGACTGGCGGCTTGGGCCGCGTTCAGCGCCATCCATTCAGGATCGCTGCCGAGCAACTGGATCACCATCGGCGTGCCGCCGGGTGTACGGGCTCCGTGGAGGACTTCGGGCGTATCTCTCTCGTAGACACTTCGGGGAAGCACCGAGCCCGTCACCCTGACGAATTCGGACACGCAGCCGTCGAATCCGCCTGTGCTGGTCAGCACGTCGCGCAGCACGTAGTCCGCAAGCCCTTCCATGGGCGCAAGAAACAGCCGGCTCATGCGAGAACGGCGCCTGGGCTGCTTTTGCCGATCTTACGGCTATCCGAGCGTAACAAAGCCGACTTTCGGAGTGGCGGGTGTGGTGATGTGGGACATGTTGTGTTCTGCGATGTGAGTGCCGGGCGGCGTTTGGGCACCGGACAGGCACGAAGCTAACGAGCGCAGCGACGCGCGTGCTGCCGTTATCGTTCGTCGCCGCTCGAAAGCGTGACAAAAGACGCTGGAAAAGACGAGAACCGGCGCGGCATCCGCCACAGGGCGAGGTATTCGCCTTGGGCGCTGTGCTGCAAATCGAGATTGTACCGTGAGCGGACGCGAAGGAATGCCGTGCACCAGAGCCTCAACCGAATAGCGTCCAGACCTTCTGAACCAGGCAGTCCTCCAGTCCCAAATGTAGCGCACGCGTTCTTGCGAATTATACGGCAATGCCGTATAATTCGATCCAATGTATACGATCGTCGAGACTGAAATTTTTCAGCGTTATGCTGCGGACATCTGGCGCGAAGCAGAGCGAGAGGCTTTCATCGCTTGGCTTGCCAATAATCCTCTATCCGGAGATGTCGTTCCGGGTACTGGCGGCTTACGCAAAGTACGGTGGTCAAGGCCAGGAATGGGAAAACGTGGCGGCGCACGTGTGATCTATTACAACCTGCTCGATGACGGCTGCATCTGGTTGCTGATCGCGTATACGAAGGCGAAGTTCGACAATCTGCCAGCGTCGTTTCTAAACCAGTTACGTGAAGAGGTGAAGAATGGATAAGGAAATGGAGCAATTCCAAGCGGACTTGTTGAAGTCTGTCCGCGATATGAAAGCAGGACGTGCTGGACGCACTACTACCGTTGCACCCACAACGGCGTCCTTAGCCCGCGCCAAGGTCGGACTTTCGCAGAGCGCATTTGCCGCTCTGCTCGGTGTATCGACGCGAACACTGCAAGATTGGGAGCAAGGTCGACGCGAACCTACCGGGGCCGCACAGACGCTGCTGCGGGTCGCAGCTCTCCATCCAGACGCGTTGCGAGACCTACAAACGGTGTGATGCGGAAATACGGAGCCAAGCCGGTATAAAAGCCAAGCCGCCGATTTATCAACGTTCCTTCAGATATCCGAAGGAAACAAAGCTGACTTTCCGCGCGCGGATGCCACATGATACCGCGCGCCCAGCCTTGACCCGCGCGGCTTTGGCCCTTCGCCAAGTCTGCTTCAAATCAAACACTGCGCCGCTCGCCGCTTACTTCTTCTCCTGCGTGCCGGCCGGCGGAGTAGCCGTGGAAGTAGCCGGCGCTGCAGTCGCAGCCGCCCCAGCCGTCCCCGGCGTCGGAAACGGGAACGTGTTGAACATCGATTTCGCCTGGGTCTGCATCTGCTCCTGCATCTGCACGAACATGTTCTTCGATTGCTCGATATAGCTCGTCATCATCCCCTGCATCATGGGCGCCTGCATGTTCATGAACTGCGACCAGACTTCAGGATTAAGCGGCACGGCATTACCGTCGATCAGCCCCTTCGACTGATCGGTGAGCTTGTGCTGGATGTCGATGAACGCCTGGATATTCTTCTCCAGGTACGTACCCATCATGCCCTGCATCGCGTTGCCGTAGAAGCGGATGATCTGCGAGAGCATGACCGATGAAAACATCGGCAAGCCACCGCTTTCTTCTTCCAGAATGATCTGCAGCAGGATGCTGCGCGTCAGGTCCTCGGCGGACTTGGCGTCCATCACCTTGAACTCTTCCTGGTCGAGCACGAGCTGTTTGACGTCGGAAAGCGTGATGTAGGTGCTGGTTTCGGTATCGTAGAGCCGGCGATTCGGATATTTTTTTATGAGTCGTTCGGCGGATTTCTTTGTAGTGGTCATGTAACGCCTTTAAACGCAAAACTCAAACTGTGCCGGCGGACTCCGCGTGATTGAAAGCGACGCAAGCCGCCGGTTCGTAGTTGGTGCCGGTGATCTCCGGCATCCAGTCCCAACGCCCCGACCCTACCCGAGACGCGCGGCGCGCACAGCTTTATGGCGCGCCGCTTGAAGCACCCTCACCCCATGTGCAAGCCGCCGTTCAGCGAGAAATCGGCGCCGGTCGAAAAACCCGATTCCTCCGATGCCAGCCACGCCACGATCGAACCAATTTCCTCCGGCCGCCCCAGCCGGCGAACCGGAATGGTCGCGACAATCTTCTCCAGCACGTCCGGGCGGATCGACTTCACCATGTCCGTGCCAATGTAGCCCGGCGAAATGGTATTGACCGTCACACCTTTGGTCGCCACTTCCTGCGCGAGCGCCATCGTGAAGCCGTGAATGCCGGCCTTCGCCGTGGAATAGTTGGTCTGGCCGAACTGCCCTTTCTGACCATTCACCGACGAAATATTGATCACGCGTCCGAAACCACGCTCAACCATGCCATCGATCACCTGCTTCGTGACGTTGAAGAGGCTCGTCAGGTTGGTATCGATGACCGCGGTCCAGTCTTCGTGCGTCATCTTCCGGAACACGACGTCGCGCGTGATGCCCGCGTTGTTCACCAGGATGTCGACTTCGCCGACTTCAGCCTTGACCTTGTCGAAGGCGTTCTTGGTCGACTCCCAGTCGCCCACATTGCCTTCTGACGCAATGAAGTCATAGCCCAGCGCCTTTTGCTCTTCGAGCCACTTGACCCGGCGCGGCGAGTTCGGTCCACAGCCCGCGACGACCGTGTAGCCATCCTTATGGAGCCGCTGGCAGATACTCGTACCAATGCCGCCCATGCCGCCCGTCACATACGCTACTCGTTTCGTCATTGCTCGCTCCGTTTATCGTTATGCGCGCTTGGCGACCGGCCTTGGCTGCCGGCTCGTATCGCGGCGCGCGGTGCTTGTCGCACCCTGTCTCCCTACAGCCGCTCCACCGCGAGCGCCACGCCCATACCGCCGCCGATACACAGCGACGCCAGTCCTTTCTTCGCATCGCGTTTCTGCATTTCATGCAGCAGCGTGACGAGAATCCGGCAACCGGACGCACCGATCGGATGCCCGATCGCGATCGCCCCGCCGTTCACGTTGACCTTCGACGTGTCCCAGCCCATCTGCTGATGCACAGCCAGCGCCTGCGCTGCAAATGCTTCGTTGATTTCCATCAGGTCGAGGTCCGACGCGGACCAGCCCGCGCGTTCCAGGCAGCGCTTCGATGCCGGCACTGGACCCATGCCCATCACTTTCGGATCAACGCCTGCGTTCGCGTACGCCTTGATGCGCGCGATGGGCGTGAGGCCCAGCGCATCGGCCTTTTTCGCCGACATCACGATCACGCCCGCCGCGCCGTCGTTAAGACCGGAGGCGTTTGCCGCGGTCACAGTGCCTTCCTTCGAGAACGCGGGCTTCAGGCCGGACAGCGACTCGGCTGTTACGCCATGACGCACGAATTCGTCGGTGGCAAAACGCAGCGGCTCGCCCTTGCGCTGAGGAATTTCAACGGGCACGATTTCATCGTTGAAACGGCCGGACTTCTGTGCCGCTTCCGCCTTGTTCTGCGACAGGGCCGCGAACTCATCCTGCGCTGCACGCGTAATGCCGTATTCCTTCGCGACGTTTTCCGCCGTGACGCCCATATGAATCGAGTTGAACGCGTCCCACAGGCCGTCCACGATCATCGAATCGATCAGCTTCGCGTCGCCCATGCGGAAACCGTCGCGTGAGCCCGGCAACACGTGCGGCGCCGCGCTCATGTTTTCCTGGCCGCCCGCGATCACGATGTCGGCATCGCCCGCGATAATCGCGTTTGCCGCCAGCATCACGGCTTTCAGGCCCGAGCCGCACACCTTGTTGATGGTCATGCCCGGCACCGAGCTGGGCAAGCCTGCCTTGATCAGCGATTGACGCGCCGGATTCTGGCCGGAGCCCGCGGTGAGGACCTGGCCGAGGATCACTTCACTGATCTGCTCGGGCTTGAGGTTCGCGCGTTCGAGTAACGCGCGAATCACGATCGCGCCCAGATCGGGTGCGGCGATTTTCGCCAGCGACCCGCCGAATTTGCCGACGGCCGTCCGTGCAGCCGATACGATCACTACGTCTGTCATTTCAGTTTCCTTTGAGAATCGAAAGTGGTAGCCCGGGTTTAGCCGGCTGACTGCGTGGCCGGCTGGATGCGTGTTCGCGCTTGCCCCTTGTTTGCCTGCGCGGTTTTCACCCGGTGCAGGCGACGCTCTCAACAGCGCTGGCGTTACAGTTTCTTCAGGTTTCTTCGGGTTTCAGCAACTGCAATAAAGCGATACGTCGGATACTGTTGACCGGTCGCGCCCGAAATGCAATCGGGTCCGATCCGCATGACCCGCCCGGCCGTCGCTCAAACTTGCGCTCAAAAAGTCATTCAGCCGTGCAGGTCATGCAAAATTTCACTGGTCCCGCTGCAGGACATAACGTCCCGGCGCCGGCTCGATCACCGGGAAATCACCGGACCCCAGGTTTGCTTTCGGCTTTACTTTCTTGCCGGCGTAACCATCGAGCCATTGCGTCCACGTCGGCCACCAGCTACCCGGATGTTCGGTCGCGCCTTCGAACCATGCATCGGCGTCTTCGGGCAGGGTTTTATCGGCGTTATCGAGAAGCCAGAAACTGCGCTTGTTCTTCGACGGCGGATTGATCACGCCCGCAATATGTCCCGATGCCCCAAGCACGAACGTCTGCGGCCCGGTCAGCAAAGGTGCGGACGCATACGCCGCCGTCCACGGCACGATGTGATCCTCGCGTGACCCATACAAAAACGTCGGCACATCGATCTTCGACAAATCCACCGGCTCACCGCACGCGGTCAGTTCGCCCGGATTACGCAGGCGATTTTCCAGATACGTGTTACGCAGATACCAGACGAACATCGGACCTGGCAGATTGGTTGAATCGCTGTTCCAGTAAAGCAGGTCGAACGCCTGCGGCGTGCGGCCCTTCAGGTAATTGTCCACCACGTAGTTCCACACCAGATCATTCGGGCGCAGATACGAGAACGTGTTGGCAAACTCGACGCCACGCATCAGCTCAGCCGGTTTGCCGTTCTTGCCGCCAATGGTCTGCTCGCGCATCTGCACATGCTGCTCATCGATAAACACATCGAGCACGCCCGTGTCCGAAAAGTCGAGCATGGCGGTGAGCAGCGTCATGGACGCAACGGGATGTTCCCCGCGCGCGGCCAGCACGGCCAGCGCGGTGGCGAGCATCGTGCCGCCGACGCAAAAACCGAGCGTGTTGATCTGCTCGCGTCCGCTGATCTGCTTGACTACATCAATAGGCGTAAGCACGCCTTCGTCGATGTAATTATCCCAGGTCTTGTGCGCGATCGATGCATCCGCATTACGCCACGAGATCATGAAAACCTGATGGCCGGCGTCAAGCGCATGGCCGACGAGCGAACCTTCCGGCTGCAGGTCGAGAATGTAGAACTTGTTGATGCACGGTGGCACGATCAACAGCGGCCGCTCTCTCACAGTCGCCGTGCGCGGCGTGTACTGGATCAGTTGCAGCAGGTCGTTCTCGAACACGACCGAGCCTTGCGTGGTCGCAATGTTCTTGCCGACCACAAAACCGGATTCATCGCTTTGCTGGATCTTGCCGCGCTGCATGTCGGCGAGCAAATTCAGCATGCCTTTTTGCAGACTCTCGCCACGGCTCTCGATCAGCGCCTTCTGTGCATCCGGATTCAACGCAATGTAATTGCTCGGCGACGCCGCTGCTGCCCACTGCTGTACGGCAAACCTGATTCGTTCGCGGGTCTTGTGATCGGCTTCGACAGCTTCTGCAAGCTCCTGCAAATAACGCGCATTCAACACATACCATGCAGCGGCGAATGCGAAACCAGGCGCGGATTGCCACGCGGTCGTGCTGAAGCGACGGTCTTTCAGCGTCGCCAGGTCGATGCTTTGCTCACTGGCCTGCTTGATCAGTTCCGCGGCGTCACGCGAGAAACTGGACTGCAGCTCCTGTAGGCGCTGCGGCGCGATAGCGGCAGTCGGCATCTTCGGCATCGCCAACGGCAATTGACCACTATCACCGTTACTGCTGTTGCCGCCACTCATGCCCGGAAAACCAGAGAATCCCGGGAAACCACCCAGCGCCGCAAACGGATTGGCCGATGCTGATCCTGCCGATTCCGCATGTCCCGAATTCGCCTGGGCGGCAAGCTTTTGCCACTGGTCCGGGTCGGCTACTGCACGCCATGTGTTGAGCCATTGCTCGAACATCTTTTGCACTGCCGCTGGATCTGCGGCAGGCACACTAAAAGGCGCACCCGACGCACCAGGCGAAGCCTTGGCAGCGGATGGACTTGATGAACCCGGTGATGATGAAGATGAAGATCTGGAAGCAGCCATATCCGCGTTTGACCTAAGCGTCCCGAGAGACTGAGTTGCTGATGCAGGCGTGACGTGGAGCCGCGTCGTTGTAATCGTCGTGCCGGGCTGCTAAACGCCCGACCGCGATGATGTGACCTTGCTACGCCGTGCGCTTTTGTGAAACATTCTTGCTCCACGGTGCAAGGCGTGTCAATGCGTCGCCTTGATTTTGACGCAGTGCGATATTTTTTTCATCATCGTTTTCCCGATGTGACGCGATGATGAATGTCAAGAATTGTTGCGCAACATAAGACGCGTCCATCGCAGCCAATCACGTTTTAGTTGCGCAGCAAAAAGCGTGCGCCTGGCGGCATTGACGAACACCAGGTCATAGGCGGTTTGAGCCGGATCTGCGCGGGTCGGATCCGGAGTCTAGTCTGCCAGCCAGATCATTGCGGCCATGCGTCCCGTTGTCCGGTCCCGTCGATACGAATAGAACCGGTCCGCATCAGTCATCGTGCAAAACGTCCCGCCGTGGACATTGCCGGACGGCACGCCGCTCCGTTCGAGGCGCAAACGGGCGAGCGCATAGAGATTGGCCAGATATTTGTGTTTCTCTTCACGCTTGACGAAAGCGGCAATGGTCGCATCGCGACATGCAGGGTCGGCCGCAGCGACGAACGCATCGAGCACATCCTCACCTACTTCGAACGCTGCCGGGCCAATTGCCGGACCGAGCCATGCGTGCAACGTGCTGGTCTGGGCGCCGGCGAGATGCGCAACCCGCTCCGCCGTCTTTTCCACGATTCCAGCCGCCAGTCCACGCCAGCCTGCATGCGCTGCGCCGACGGCACGGCCGGCTGCATCGCAGAAAAGTACCGGCAGGCAGTCCGCGATCATCACAACGCACACGACGCCCGCGCGATCGGTCACCGCTGCGTCCGCCTCGACCACTGACGCGGGGGAACCGGCGCAGCGGTCGATCACCGCGCCCGCATCCTCGATCTGTGCGCCATGCACTTGCGCAAGCCATGCAATCGGGGCGCTAGTGAGTTCCGCCACGCGCCGGCGGTTTTCCATCACGGCGTCGGGTGCATCGCCTGTGTGCAGGCCGAGGTTCAGGCCGACACGGCTGTTCGCACCGCCGTACGGCGCGGCGCTGACACCCCCATTGCGCGTGGTCGCGAGCGCCTTCACTCGCGGCGAAACCGCATTGGGACCGCTGGACCAGCCGGGCCAAAGGCAATCGTCGTGGCGAAGCTGCGGGTAAGCCGCAAATTTAGCGGCGAAGCCTGCCTCGGATGGCGTCACCATTGGCCTCATTCCTCGTCATCATCGTCATATTCGATTGGCTGCGACTCGTCCCAGCCGCCGCGCGCCTGAACGCCGCCATCGTCTTCATCGATGAAATCCGCGTCCTCCGGATCGAGATCCGTCGCTTCATCGCGACCCAGGCCCAATTCCGCTGCCAACGCTTCAATATCCTCCGGCACGTCGGCGCGCCAGCTGATCTCGCGACCCGTGATCGGATGGATCAGTCCAAGCCGCCAGGCATGCAGCGCCTGGCGATTGAACCCCTCCGGCAGCGGCTGCACCGAACGCTTGCCACGCGCGTGACCGTAGATGGGATCCCCCAGCAACGGATGGCGGATATGCGCACAATGCACGCGGATCTGGTGTGTACGGCCGGTGTCGAGATCGCAGTGAACCGCGGACACGGGCTGGTTGTTCCACATCGCCCGGTCGATGGTGCGGTAGTGCGTACGGGCGTATTTCCCCGATGCGCTCTCCACCACCGCCATGCGCGTGCGGTCGCGCGGATCGCGGCCAATCGGTGCATCGATAGTGCCTTCGTCCGGCATCGTCCCCCACACCAGCGCGACGTAGCGGCGCTTCACCGTGCGTGCCTGCAACTGACGGGTCAGGACCGTCTGCGCTTCGAGCGTGCGTGCAACCACCATCAGCCCCGACGTCTCCTTGTCCAGCCGATGCACGATACCCGCGCGCGGCAAGCCGGCGGCGGCGTCGCCGTACCGGTACAGCAAACCGTTGAGCAGCGTGCCGCTCCAGTTGCCCGCCGCCGGATGCACGACCATGCCCGCTGGCTTGTTGATGACCACGAGCGCCTCGTCTTCATAGACGATCTCGAGCGGCACCGGTTCCGGCGTGAACGCGAGCTGTTCGGGCAGTAAATCGGGAATCAGCGTGATAGTGGCGCCGAGCGGCACCGGTTGCCGGATCTTCGCGGGCGCGCCGTCGACCTGCACACGCTGCGCATCAATCCAGGTCTGCAGGCGGCTGCGCGAAAATTCGGGGAACAGGCGTGCCATGACCTTGTCGAGACGCTCGCCGGCGTACTCGTCGGGGACGAGGATCGTGCGCGGCGTTTCGGCGTCGGCGCGGCGCTCGTGCAGGTTGGTGGGCACGGGTTTGCCGTGAATTTCGCTTGCGGCGTCCGGCGCAGCGGCCGGTTCGGTCAAATCGTCCGGACGTGCGTCGTCGGCCGATGCGCTTGGGCTATAATCTTTGCTGCGATCTTTGGTACGACTTGTACTTGAGCGGGTCATTTAGACTGAAAAGCTGGGAATTAGCCAGAAAGGCATGAGCTAGAAAATGCAAGCACTGATGCGAGCCGTGAATCAAGCTTTGAGAACCGTTTTGAACCCTGTCCGTCAACTGGTCCGGCTATCGTCGAACTCGTCTGTCAAGGTCATGGCGCTGGCTGCGGGTGCCGTCATTGTTGCGGGCTGCCATGGTTTGCCCGAGAAAACCGACGAAACGGCAACGTGGAATAACGGCAAATTATACTCGGAGGCGCAGGATGCGCTGACCGGCGGTGACTTCGGCAAATGTGCGAAGTATTTCGAGAGCCTGGAAGGTCGCGATCCGTTCGGTCATTTTGCGCAACAAGCGCAGATCAATGTCGCTTACTGCAACTGGAAGGACGGCGAAACCGCTTCCGCAGATTCGGCTATCGACCGCTTCATCAAGCTGCATCCGGATCACCCGGACATTCCCTACGCGTATTACCTGAAAGGCATGATTCACTTCAACGACGACCTCGGTCTGTTCGGCCGTTTCTCCGGCCAGGACATGAGCGAACGTGATCCGGTGTCGCTGCGCGAATCGTACGACGCGTTCAAGGTCGTCGTCGACAGGTACCCGCAAAGCAAGTATGCGCCCGATGCTGCTCAACGCATGCGCTACATTGTGAATGCGCTGGCTTCGCACGAAGTGCACGCTGCGGATTATTACTATCGGCGTGGCGCTTATGTCGCGGCAATCAACCGTGCGCAACTCGCGATCCGTGAATACCGGAATGCGCCTGCAACGGAAGATGCGTTGCACATCATGATGCTGTCGTACGGCAAGCTCGACCAGCCGCAGCTGGAAGGCGATACGAAACGCGTGTTGGCCGCTACGTTCCCCGACAGCCCGTATGTCACCGGCAAATCGCGCCCGGGTAAGGAAAACAAATCGTGGTGGCAGATCTGGTAAGCGGGTTCTTCACGCTAGGTTCTTCACGCTAACCACGGCAACGAAAAAGCCGGCGAAAGCGGTGATGCAGTTCAGTTAAGCCTTATAAAAAAGCCGCGCTCATTTCGGAGCGCGGCTTTTTTTCGGACACCATTCTCACAGGCTGAAGCGGGTTCCAGATGGCCAATTCCCGGCCAGTCCCGGTCTCTCAAAAGAGATGCCCGGATCGGGCCTCCTGACGTGAAAAGCGCGCCTGGCGGACGATTACCCAACGGGCAGCGGGGACATTACAACTCTGTTATCGGGTGGAATCGAAGCCCGTGTCATCTCCCGTTACACAAAGAAGGAAAAATCTCCGCGGAATTCATACACTTGTGAGTAACCGGTCCTGATTCGGGGTAGCCTGCCCTGTGCAAGATCCGGCTTGGCAAAACAAATCTGAAATAGTGCGGACAGTAGAGGTGATCATCATGAATGCGCGTAGAGCGTGCCAGCTATTGCTGGTGGTGTTGGCGGCCGTGGGTGCAAGCGGCGCAGCCATGGCCGGCGGCTACTATCACGGCGGCGGCGGTGGCTGGGGGGGTGGCTATCATGGCGGCGGCTATTACCACGGCGGCGGCTACTATCACGGCGGTTGCTGCGGTGGGTCGGTCGGGGTGTATTTTGGCCCGGGTTTTGTCGGTGGCTATCCGTACCCGTACTACCCCGGTTACTACCCGAATTACTACGCTTACGGCCCTGTGCCAGTCGTCGATCCCACGCCGACTCAGTATGTCGAACAGGGGCAAACGGACACGACAGGTGGCGGCGCGCCGCAAGCGTCCTACTGGTATTACTGCGGGAAGCCTCAAGGTTATTACCCGTACGTCAGGGCCTGCCCCGGAGGTTGGCAGACAGTGCCGGCCCAACCGCCCGGCGGCTGATCGAGCAGCGCGCCGCGTTTGGATCAACGCCGCCTGATCCGGCGTCATGCCCGAGGGGGCGTGCATAGCGAAAGAAGCACGCCAACGACTGCGCCGCGGCACATGCTGCCGGCGCAGAGGCTCGCGGCGTTCAACACGCCGCGTTCATTCGTCTTCTTGAGCCACCGCCGTTTCCGGATCGGAGAAGAAAGCGCGCACCACTTCCAGTTCACGCGTGCGCTTGAACGGTGGCAGGCTTTGCCAGATGCGCCGGCCGTAGGGTTTATCGACGAGACGGGTGTCGCAGATCATTAGCACGCCGCGATCCGTTTCCGCGCGTATCAACCGGCCCGCGCCCTGCTTGAGCGTAATCACCGCCTGCGGCAACTGATGCACGGCAAACGGGCTCAGCCCCTTCTTGGTCAACGCATCCAGCCTCGCCGACAACACCGGGTCATCAGGCGGCGCAAACGGCAGCTTGTCGATAACCACCAGCGACAGCGCGTCGCCACGCACGTCCACCCCTTCCCAGAAGCTCTGGCTGCCCACCAGGATGGCGTTGCCGTAGGAGCGGAAGCGGTCGAGCAACTCGGTTCGGCTGGCATCGCCCTGCACCAGCAGCGGATAGTCCCAGCCGCGCTGCTCGATCGTGTCACGCAAACGCATTGCAATCCGATCGACCGCGCGCAACGTCGTGCAAAGGAAAAACACGCCGCCCTTCGATGCCTCGATCACCGGCAGCGCGCCATCGAACACGGCGTCGGTGAAATTCGGCGACGACGGTTGCGGCAAGTTACGCGGCACGTACAGCAAGCCTTGCGTCGGGTAATCGAAGGGACTGGGCAGCGTCATGGAACGACGCGCGTTCAGGCCCATTTGCGCGGCGTAATGCGTGAAATCCCCTCGCACCGACAATGTTGCCGACGTGAAGATCCACGCCCGCGGCACACCGGCGCGCTGCTTCGAAAAAATTGGCGCGACGGAAAGCGGCGTCTCGTGTAACTGCACCGTATGCGAGAACACTTCGATCCAGCGGACCATTTCGTTTGGATCGGCTTTCGCCGCCGCTTGAGCCTCCTCGGCTACCGCCTTTTCGACAGAAGTCGGCGGCGCGGTCCAGCCGCCCAGCAAGCCCTGCAATTCGCGCGCACGGCGCAACAGCACCCCTAGCGGCTCGGCCCGTTCGGCGTGCTCGCCAAGGGCCTTGGTGAGTGCATCAAGATGCTCTTCAAGTGTGTCGAGCGCGTCGAATAGCGGATGGTCATCGGCAAGCTGGCCAAGCGACATCCGCACCGAATCTTCTTTGAACGCCAGCCGCACGTCGCGCGCCGCACGTTCCAGCGCAGCGCCGAGTTTGGTCCAGTCGGAGAAATCGCGGGCGTGGCCCAAGCCTTCTGCTACCGCGTCGCGGGCCAGTTCGAGAAACTGCGTGGTGGATACCGTTTCGCCGAAAAACAGCGTCGCGGTTTCGGGCAACTGATGCGCTTCGTCGAAAATGATGGTATTCGCCGTCGGCAACAACTCGGCCATGCCGGTGTCGCGCAACATGACATCGGCGAAAAACAGGTGGTGATTCACCACCACGATATCCGCCTGCTGTGCCTCGCGCCGCGCCTGCATCACGAAACACTCTTTGTACTGCGGGCATTCCTGACCGAGGCAGTTGTCACGGGTAGACGTGACCATCGGCCAGACGGGCGAATTCTCGGGCACGCTCGCAAGTTCGGCTTTGTCGCCGGTGCGCGTGATCTTGGCGAAGCGGATGATTTCCTGGAGATGCGACGTGTCCTGGCGCGTGGGCAAGCGGCCGTTGTCGGCCGTGCGCTGCAGGTAGTAATGGCACAGGTAATTCGCGCGCCCTTTGAGCATGGCGACCGACACCGGCACGGCGAGCGCGTCGCGCACGGTAGGAATGTCGCGCTGGAATAGCTGGTCCTGCAAGTGCTTCGTGCCGGTCGAGACGATCACCTTGCCGCCCCACAGCATGGCCGGCACGAGATACGCAAACGTCTTGCCCGTACCCGTACCCGCTTCCACGATCAGCGTGTTCTCGCCGCCGTCGATTCCCGTCGATGCCGTCGCCACACCCAACTCGTCCGCACCGTCGTCATGAACGACAGGCGCATCCGACGGCCCGAGCTTGCGCGCGGGACGGCGTTGCGCGTCGAACATCGCGGGTTCAGGCATGGCGCGCCCGGAAGCCTCCATGGCGGCGGCGACCGCGCGCGCCATGTCGACCTGCGAAGCACGCGAGCGATAACCATCGATTTGCCGCGCCAACAGACCCTCGGCGGCAAAAATCGCATCAAGTTCAGTGCGGCGTTTTGGCGCCAGCGAGAGCGACAGCGTGGTGTCGACGACACCCGCCTTCGCGGCCGGCTTCAGCACGGCTTCCGCGTTCTCTGTGAGGGCATTGTCGGGCGAATTCAAAGGGACGTTCCTGCTTGTGTTCCGGCTTGTGACTCGTGTCAGCAAGCCAGGTCTGCCCCCTTGCCGACAAGGCGCCAAGGGTAGCTGGCGTAAAAATTCTTCCGGCCCGCGCAGGCATCACGTGTGCTTCACGTGTACGTCATGGATTCAAGTGCGCGTCCGGTTCCAACTGCAATTGCAGCAGGATGATGGTGTCCTTGACTTTGAGCTTGCGCTTCTTCAGGCGCCTGATCTCGAAGTCGTTGATGCCGGGAACCTCAGCCATCTTGCCGATAAGACTATTCAGGCCGTGATGCTCCGCTTCCAGCTGTCCGATGCGTTCACGGATCGTGCCTGTGTCGACTGCTGCTGCAGGATATGCATGCATATTCGTCTCCCCTGGCCGCGTAGGCCGCTTCAGGTCACTGACCGGCGTCGCCCGAGGTTACTGTCCGGTCCCGGCTTACTTCGGTTGCTGTTGTTGCTGCTGCTGTTGCTGCTTGAGTTGTTCCTGGTGCGCCTGATCTGCCGCGTCCTGCTGCGCACGCTGTTGCTGCTTGGCGGCCGCTTCCTTCTGCCGGGACTGAACTTCCGCCTGATGCTCGGCAGCATCACGTTGCTTGGCCGCAAAACGTTCCGCCTTGTCTTCGCGGTCCTTTGCGTCCTGCACGCCGCGCGCGGCGGCATCGGCAAGTTTCTTCTGGTAATCCGCCTGCTTGCGATCGTAATCGGCCTGGTTCTGCGCACGCTGCGGCGCTTCCGCATTTCGCTGCGCCTCCGACAATGCGTTCTGGCGCTGCTTCTCTGCAAACGAGTCCGCGCTCGCCTTCTCATTCGCCGCACGCTGCGGCCCCTCGGACACGTACTGCGCGCGTTTGATCGCCGTTTGCTGGTCCCGCTGCTGCGCGTGCTGCAGACGTTGTTCGTCGTCGAGCGCCAGTTGTTCCTTGCGAATTTGCTGGGCTACTTCACGCTTGGCGTCCCGCGCTTTGTCCAGGCAGTGATTGACGAAAAAATTGCTGTAGCAATCGTGCTGCTTGACCCCGTAGGTATAGTTGTTCTCCGCGCTGCGAACGTCCAACGCCTTCTGGCGCGCGGCGAAAGCGTTGGTATCGGCGGTGGCTTGCGCTGCATCAGCATCGATTACGCCACTTGCTCCGATCTGCCCCGCCGCCCGGCTTGCCGGCACGCCCGATGCCGCTTGGCCCCCATTGCCATTGTCTTGCGCGCCGGTTTCGTCGAGCGGCGTTTGCGTGACCGACGTACCCGGGTTGATGGGCTTCGGCGTCTGCGCCATGACGGCCGTGCCGATACCCGCGCAGGTTAACGCGACCAATATTGCCGCAACGGGCCGGGCGAATGACAAGACCTGCCGCGACAAGCCAGCCAACAGTCCGGCTGATCGCACGATGGCAACATCGCCACCCGATGCGGCCGGACCGGTCGAGGCGAACGAATCGACTGAAGCAGTCGGCAAAGCGGGCGAAAGGCGGGAAGTCGGCAACGTGATAGCCAGCGTGATAGGCAAGAAAACGGACAAGGAGACGGACAATGGCGTGAAAAAGCAGCTTCTACGATCCTGAAATTCTATCACCGCGCGCCGGAGCCCTCCGGCATTTATGGCAAAATGCCTCGCTTCACCAACCCGGCAAACGTGTTCGCGCGGCTTACAGTGAAATGCGAGTGAAATGCGCGGTACGAAAAGCCCTTGATGAGCCAGCAGGCTGACGCAGACCCCCATGACGGAAACCGTAGCACTCAAGATTGTCCAGCGCATCGCCACCGAGTTGAATGTGCAACCACGGCAGGTCGCCGCCACCGTGCAACTACTCGATGAAGGCGCAACCGTTCCGTTCATCGCCCGTTATAGAAAGGAAGTAACGGACAATCTCGACGACACGCAATTGCGCAATCTCGAGGAACGGCTCATCTATCTTCGCGAGCTGGAAGACCGCCGCGAGACGATTGTCCAGAGCATCGACGAACAGGGCAAGCTCACGCCCGAGCTGCGCGCAGCCGTTGAAGGCGCCGAGAGCAAGCAGGTGCTCGAAGACCTGTATCTCCCCTACAAACCGAAGCGCCGCACGCGTGCTCAGATCGCCCGTGAAGCCGGCCTGCAGCCGCTCGCGGATGCCCTCCTCGCCGACCCGACGCTCGATCCGCAAACAGAAGCCGCGCGTTATGTAGACGCTGAAAAAGGGGTTGCCGATATCAAGGCCGCGCTCGATGGCGCCCGCGACATTCTCTCGGAACAGTTCGGCGAAACGGCAGAAATTCTCGGTAAGGTTCGCGACTACCTGTTCAAGCAAGGCAGCGTGATTTCGACTGTCGTGGAAGGGAAAGAAACCGAGGAAGGCGAGAAATTCCGCGACTATTACGACTACTCGGAAACCATCCGCACCGTCCCGTCGCACCGGGCGCTCGCGCTTTTTCGCGGGCGCAATGCAGGCGTCCTGATGGTCAAGCTGGGACTGGGCGAAGAGCTCGACGCGCAAGTGCCGCATCCCGGCGAAGCGCTGATCGCACGCCATGTGGGCATCGCGAATCAGGGCCGGCCAGCCGATAAATGGCTCTCGGACGTGTGCCGCTGGTGCTGGCGCGTGAAGGTCCAGCCGAATATCGAAAACGATTTGCTGACGAATTTGCGCGAAGAAGCTGAAGCCGAGGCTATTCGCGTATTTGCACGCAACCTGAAGGACCTTTTGCTTGCCGCTCCGGCAGGGCCGAAAGCCGTGATCGGACTCGATCCCGGCATGCGTACCGGTGTGAAAGTGGCCGTGGTCGATCGTACCGGCAAGCTGCTTGCCACCGACGTGATTTATCCGCACGAACCGCGTCGCGACTGGGATGGCTCGCTCGCCAAGCTTGCGCGGATCGCCGCGCAGACGCAGGCTGAGCTGATCAGTATCGGCAATGGCACGGCGTCACGCGAGACCGACAAGCTCGCGAGCGAATTGATCGCGAAACATCCGGAACTGAAGCTGCAGAAGATCGTGGTGTCCGAAGCGGGAGCATCGATTTATTCGGCCTCCGAACTGGCATCGAAAGAGTTTCCTGACCTCGATGTCACGCTGCGCGGCGCAGTATCTATCGCGCGGCGGCTGCAGGATCCGCTCGCGGAACTCGTCAAGATCGATCCGAAAGCGATCGGCGTCGGCCAGTATCAGCACGACGTCAATCAACGCGACCTCGCCCGTTCGCTTGACGCGGTGGTCGAGGATTGCGTGAACGCGGTCGGCGTGGACGCCAATACGGCATCGGTTGCATTGCTTGCGCGCGTGTCGGGATTGAACGCGACATTGGCGCGTAATATCGTCGATTTCCGCGATGCCAACGGCCCGTTTGCATCGCGTGATCAATTGAAGAAAGTGCCGCGTCTCGGCGATAAAACCTTCGAACAAGCCGCCGGATTCCTGCGCATCAACAACGGTGTGAATCCGCTGGACCGCTCGTCGGTGCATCCGGAAGCCTATCCGGTGGTCGAACGAATCCTGGCGAAAATCAAGAAGCACGCCGCCGATGTCATGGGCAAGCGTGAAGCCTTGGCGGGCCTGTCGCCGGCAGAATTTGTCGACGAACGGTTCGGTCTGCCGACGGTGCGAGACATCCTCGCCGAGTTGGAAAAGCCGGGCCGCGATCCACGTCCGGAATTCAAGACGGCCACGTTCCGCGACGGCGTCGAGAAACTCTCCGATCTCACGCCAGGAATGATCCTGGAAGGCGTGGTCACGAACGTCGCGGCGTTTGGCGCGTTCGTGGATATCGGCGTGCATCAGGATGGATTGGTGCACGTATCGGCGATGTCGACAAAGTTCATCAAGGACCCGCACGAGGTCGTGAAAGCGGGACAGGTGGTGAAGGTGAAAGTGCTGGAGACGGACGTGAAGCGCCAGCGGATCGCGCTGACCATGCGTCTGGACGATGACTTCGCCGCCGATGGAGCACCGCCGCAGCAACAGCAACGCGGCGCGCAAGACCGCCGTGGTGGTGGTGGCGCGGGTGGTGGCAGTGCCCGCGATGTCCGGGGCAATAGCGGCGGCAAGCGCGAACCGGAAGCAGCCAGCGCAATGGCAGCGGCGTTTGCCAAGCTGAAAAAGTAAACGAGCGGCACGGCCCGATGGAAACGAAAACGGCCCGATGGGCCGTTTTCTATTTAACAATCTTGACGGATCAAGCCGGGCCACGCGTGCATGATGGTCTCAAACGCCCCCGCACGCTTCCCGTCAAATCTCGATCTTCGTCCCCAACTCAACCACCCGGTTCGCGGGAATACTGAAGAAGTCAGTCGGCTTGGCGGCATTCTGATGCATCCACGCGAACACCCGTTCACGCCACACCGACATACCCGGCAACTGCGTCGGCACCACCGTTTCCCGAGCCATGAAGAAGGACGTATCCATGAGTTCAAACGTCATGTCATGGGTACGGCCAATCTCGTTCAGCACGGCCTTCACGTCGGGCGTTTCGTTAAAACCATACTGCGCTTTCACGAGAAAGAGCCCGCCGCCCGCGTCCTTCACTTCCACTCGCTTGTCGTCATCGACATACGGCACATCGCGGGTAACGAAATTCAGGAAGATGGTCCGTTCGTGCAGAACCTTGTTGTGCTTCAGGTTGTGCAACAGGCTGACGGGCACGAGCGTGTCGTTGCCGGTCAGATAGATTGCAGTACCCGACACCCGATGCGGCGGATGCGCAAGCAATCCCTGCAGGAACGGCATCAGCGGAATACCGTCGGCGGCGGTCCGGTCCTTCACGATCATGCGGCCCTTGAACCACGTCATCAGCAGGAAAAACAGCACGCCGCCAATCCCCAGCGGCAGCCAGCCGCCCTGCTCGATCTTGAGCAGGCTGGCGCCGAAGAACCCGACATCGACGATAAAAAACACGCTGATGATCCCGCCCACCAGGAACTTGTTCCAGCCCCACAGCTTGGTCATCACAACCGACGCGAGAATGGTCGTGACCAGCATGGTCGCGGTGACGGCAAGCCCGTATGCGGCCGCGAGATTCTCGGAGCTTTTGAAACCGATCACGATGCACAGGATAACGAACAACAGCATCCAGTTCACGACCGGAATATAGATCTGCCCGATCGCCAGATCCGATGTATGCAGGATCTTCATGCGCGGCACGTAGCCAAGCTGGATTGCCTGGCTCGTCAGCGAATACGCGCCTGAAATGACGGCCTGTGATGCAATCACTGTGGCTACAGTCGACAGGATCACCAGGGGCAAGAGAGCCCATTGCGGCGCCAGGAGAAAGAACGGACTTTCGGCGGCTTCCGGCGAGTGCATCAGCAACGCCCCCTGGCCGAAATAATTAAGCACCAGCGACGGCATGACGAGGCCATACCACGCGTAGCGAATGGGCTTGGCGCCAAAGTGCCCCATATCGGCATATAGCGCTTCCGCGCCGGTCAGCACCAGCACGACCGACCCGAGCACGATATACGCCTGCAGCACGTGGGCAGCCATGAACGAGAACGCGTAATACGGATTCAACGCGATCAGCACGCGCGGCACTTGCGCGATGTGATACACGCCAAGCACGGCCAGCGTCAGGAACCACAGCACCATGATCGGGCCGAAAAGCTTGCCGACCACCGACGTACCGCGGCGCTGGATCCAGAAAAGCATCACGAGAATGACGATGGTGATGGGGATCACCCATTCAGAAAGCGCCGGTGAGACGATTTCCAGCCCTTCCACCGCCGATATCACCGACATGGCCGGTGTAATGACTGCGTCGCCGTAAAACATGCACGCGCCGAAAATGCCGAGCATCATCAGCACGCCGGTTGCACGTCCCGATCCCTTCAACGTGCGTAACGCAAGTGTCATGAGTGCGAGTACGCCACCTTCGCCATTGTTGTCGGCGCGCATCACGAAGAGCACGTATTTGATGGAGACCACGATCATGATCGCCCAGAACAACAACGAGATAACCCCGAGGATGGAGGCGTCGCTCAGTTCAATACCGTGGGACTTACTGAAGGCCTCTTTCAACGCGTACAGCGGGCTGGTGCCGATATCGCCGAACACTACGCCGATTGCGGCGAGTGCCAAGGCGGGCAGCGGCTGTTTGCGCTCGTGCGCGTGGGTGATTTTGTTCATAAACGCGGGAAGCCGTCCGAAGCGGAAAAAACGAACGCCATTCTAACGTTGCGTGCGGCGCCCGACCGGCCTGTTGCGATACCGCGACGACCGGAGCGAAGCGGCAGTTTAGCATTGCGGCAAAGGCGCGAAGGTGCATGCGCGGCGGTTTCCGGCTTTAACCGGCTATCAGCAAAAAAATGCCGTTCGATCGCACCGGACAGGCGAATCGAACGGCGTTTCGTTTCAGTTTCGTTCCGCTGCTCAACAACTAACCACTAACAACTCACGTGAACGGCTGACGCGCACGACTTGAACACGCTCAGGACTTGAATCAGCCGCGCTCGTCCTGGACGCCGCGCTTGATCCACGCACCGAGGTTGTGCGGGCGGACAGTGTCCCACTCTTCGAACGGCTGATGAATCCAGGGATTCGTTTCGAGAAACTGCACATGATAGTCGGGCTTCACTTTGGAGCAGCCCTTGTACCAAAGCACGGCGGAACGCACTGCCGTGACCGCCGGATAACGGTCTTTCAGATGCTGCTGCACACGCGAAAGCGTGACGCCGGAGTCGACCAGGTCATCGACAAGCAGCACGTTGCCAGACAGCTCGCCACGCGTCATGGTGATGTATTGCCCGATGTCGAGTGTGCCCTGTTCCGTGCCGGCCGCCTCGCGATACGAACTCGTCGCCAGGATGGCGAGCGGCAGGTCATAGATGCGCGAAAGCTGGTCGCCAACCCGCAGGCCGCCGCGTGCGAGGCACAGGATATTGTCGAACTTCCAGCCCGAGTCATGCACGCTGAGCGCGAGCAGTTCGATCAGCCGGTGATATTCGTCCCAGCCTACCCACAGATTCCGGTCGTCATTGCGCGGATCTTTCATCGCGATCATGGTGAAACTCTTTTCAATATGTACAGCACTGTACGTCTGTTGAATATGCAAAAGTGGCCGCTGATTCGCGGCCACTTTGGTCGTTGCTGCACGTCCGGCCTGCTTAAACCTTGAACGGATGACGCAGCAGGATGGTTTCGTCGCGATCCGGACCCGTCGACACCATGTCGATAGGCACGGCCGCCACTTCCTGGATACGCGACAGATACTTGCGCGCATTGGCCGGCAAGCTGTCCCATTGCGTAATGCCAATGGTGCTTTCCTTCCAGCCGCCGAACGTCTCGTATACCGGCTCGCAACGCGCCACTTCCGACGCACCGCGCGGCAGGATGTCGACATCTTTGCCGTCAAGCTTGTAGCCCACGCACAGCTTCACTTCGTCCAGGCCATCGAGCACGTCGAGTTTCGTCATGCACAAGCCCGAGATGCCGTTGATCTGGATCGAGCGGCGCAGCGCGGCGGCGTCAAGCCAGCCGGTACGGCGCGGACGGCCGGTCACCGAACCGAATTCCTTGCCGACGGTCGCAAGCGTCAGGCCAACCTGCTCCTGGCGACTGGCGTTGTCGGCGTCATACAACTCGCTCGGGAACGGGCCTGCGCCCACGCGCGTGCAATACGCTTTCGTGATGCCGAGGATGTAGTTGAGCTTTTGCGGACCCACGCCCGCACCGGCAGTCGCCGCACCCGCCACGCAATTGCTCGATGTGACGTACGGATACGTGCCGTGATCGATATCAAGCAGCGTGCCTTGCGCACCTTCGAACAACAGGTTCCGGCCAGCGTGGTTTTCGTCATAGAGACGGCGCGAGACGTCGGTCACCATGGGCGCGAGGCGCTCGGCGTAGCCGAACATGGTGTCCAGCGTTTCCTGATAATCCACCGCTGCGGCGCCCAGATAGCCGGTCAGCACGAAGTTGTGGAAATCGAGGGTTTCGCGCAGGCGCTCAGCGAATACTTCGCGGTCGTACAGATCCTGCACCCGCAAGCCGCGGCGGCCAACCTTGTCTTCATACGCCGGGCCGATGCCGCGTCCGGTGGTACCGATCTTCGCCGCGCCGCGCCGCGCTTCGCGGGCCTGGTCGATAGCGATGTGATACGGAAGAATCAGGTTGGCGGCTTCGGAGATGAAAAGACGCTTCTGGACGTCCACACCCACCGATTCCAGCTCGCCGATTTCCTTGAAGAGCGCTTCCGGCGACAACACGACGCCATTGCCGATGTAGCAGGCGGTGCCGGCGCGCATGATGCCCGACGGAATCAGTCGAAGGATGGTTTTCTTGCCGCCGATAATCAGCGTGTGGCCGGCATTGTGGCCGCCCTGGAAGCGCACGACGCCCTGGGCGTGGTCCGTCAACCAGTCGACGATCTTGCCCTTGCCTTCATCACCCCACTGGGTGCCGACCACGACGACGTTGCGCCCCGGGTTCACATTCACTGCGCTGGCAGACATGTCAATTTGATAGCTGGTTAAAAAAGCATTTTACCTATGTTCGCGGAAGGTTCCGAGTTTTTCCCGGTATTTGCGAACGCGTATCGATTTTGCATCGATCGGATCTGGCAGAAATTTTGTCCGCGGCTTGCGGCTGCGCACCGATAAAAAACGCGCCGGCAAACCGCAAAACCGCTAGGAACGGGCCTCTACGACCCACTTTCCGTCCCGCTCGACCAATACGCGATCGAACGCGAACTCGTCGAGATCATGGTCGTGACCGGGCAACGCCTGAATCACCACTTCGCCCGCATCGCGCAATTGCGCGACTGCCGAGAGCAGCGGTTCGTCATGCTTCCACGGGGCGAGGACCGCGCTGCCGCGGGCATCGACGGGGGAAATGCGGGCGACTTCGCGCAGGTCGAGCGAGAAGCCGGTTGCCGGGCGCGCACGGCCGTAGGCCTGGCCGACATGGTCGTAACGGCCACCCCGCGCCACCGCATTCGGCACGCCATCGACGTACGCCGAGAACATCACGCCGCTGTGGTACGCGTAACCGCGCAGATCGGCGAGATCGATCATCAGCTCGGCTCCGTTCGCCTGGGCCGCGAGGAACGCGAGGTCGTCCAGCGCCCGGCCGATCACCGGAAGATTCGGCAGCCGAGCCCTCGCTTCGTCGAGCACGGAAGCGTCGCCATACAGCGAAGGCAAAGCGCGCAATGCGTCCCGGGTGACATCGCCAAGCTTGGCCGTAAGTTCGTTCAGGCGCGGCACATCCTTCGCGCCGAGCGCGTCGAACAGCGCTTCACCGAGCACCGCCGCAGCCGGCTCCAGATCCAGCAACGCCGACAAAACGCCCGCGTGGCACAGGTCGAGGCGCACTTTGTCGAGGCCGCTCAGACGCAGTGAGTCCAGCATCAGTTGCTGGATCTCGAGATCTGCTTCCAGTCCCGCATGGCCGTAGATTTCCGCACCGATCTGGATCTGCTCGCGCGTAGCGTGCAGACCGCGCGGGCGCGTATGCAGCACATTGCCCGCGTAACAAAGGCGCGTCACGCCCTGGCGATTCAGCAAATGCGCGTCGATACGCGAGACCTGCGGCGTAATGTCAGCGCGCAGGCCGAGCGTTCGGCCGGATAATTGATCAACGAGCTTGAACGTGCGCAGGTTCAGGTCGCTGCCGCCGCTGGTGAGCAACGACTCGAGATACTCGAGCATGGGCGGCATGACAAGTTCGTAGCCGTACGAACGAAAACGGTCGAGCAGCCGACGGCGCAATTCTTCAATCTTGCGAGCCTCGGACGGCAAGACGTCGGCGATATTCTCGGGGAGTAACCAGGTGGACATCGATGCGTTTCCTACGGAGCGCTTGAGCGCGGCGGTGATGATTGCCGCGAGTGAGCGCAAGCTTTGAGTCTATGGGCGACCGGAGACTACAAGTCGACCCGCTTTGAAGTTTTCACGTCGCGACGATCATGGTGCAATGATCACGTTGCAATGGTCACGTCGCAATAATCAGCAGGATAACGCCAAGCACCATGGCGATCAGCCCACCGATACGAATCTGGTGCGGCGGCCGTTGCGCGATCCGGCGGAACGTGTCGCGCCAGGAGTTAGGGAAGACGAACGGAAACATCCCCTCAATAATCAGCATCAACGCAATCGCGAGCAGTAACGATGCAGCCATATCCATTCGATTGAAGGCGTCGCGACTCTCGCCGCGACGCTTGGACGCTCAGCGCTTGCGCGCGAGCGCCGGGGTGGTGGCATCGGCGCCGCTCGGCGCAGCACCATTCGGGCTGCGCATGAAGCGGAAGAAATCGCTGCTCGGATCGACGACCATCACGTCACCAGCATTGAAAGTCTTTTTATACGCTTCGAGGCTTTGATAGAACTGGTAGAACTGCGGATCGACGCCGTATGCATCGGCGGCAATGGACGCAGCTCGGCCATCACCCTCACCCTTGATGGTCTGCGCTTCCTTGTAGGCATCGGCAAGAATGGCTTCCTGCTGGCGCTCGGCGCTCGCTTTCAGCGCATCGGCGTCGGCCGTCCCCTTCGCGCGCTCCTCGGCCGCCGCTTGCTGGCGCGCCGCGATCATGCGTTTGTAGACCGAATCGGCCACCGCCGGCGGAAAGTCGATGCGCGTCAGTTGCAGGTCGACGAGCTCCACGCCGAACGCCGCTGCAGGCTGCTCGATTGCCTTCTGAGCTTCGGTCGCAATAGCCTGCTGCTCACCGAGCACGTCCGTCAGCGAACGCTTCGTGAACGACGACGTCAACGCCGTGCGCGTGAGCGCGGCCAGCCGGTCCTGCGCCGTCTGCGTGTTCTTCTCGTTGCTTTCGAACAGCTTGAGCGGATCGGCCACGCGATACTTGATGACCGTATTCACGATCACCTCGTTCTTGTCCGACGTATTGAAGCGGTCCGAGCCTGCTTCGTCTAGCGTGAGCGTACGGGTGTCAATCAGCGTCAGCGTCTGGAACGGCGGCGGCAGCTTGAAATGGAGGCCGGGCGTGACAAGCGTGGGCGTGTCGCCGCCATGTGCGGTGACCACGCCGGCATGGCGTTCGTCGACCACGAACATCATGGACGAGCCAATGAACAACACAACCACCACAGCAGCGACGAGCGCAATAATTCGATTCATGATCGCGCTCCTCATTGCGTGTCGTCTTCGCGCGAACGCGAACGGAACGCGTCCCGCGAACGCAATGGGTCACCCGACGACTGCGCTGCGGTACCCGAGGCGGCAGCAGAAGCTGCAGCGCTGGCGGGAGCGGCGGACTGGGCAGTGACGGCCGAAGCCGCCGATGCGCTTTCGGCGCGCGCATCCTGCGTAATAGCCCCTCCGATCACACCGGTAGGCGCGGCGCCGACGGGTTGATTCGCGCCCGAAGGCGCCGTCCCCGCAGCAACACCTGACGCGCCCGACGCCACGGCGGCTGCGGCCGCGTTCTGGCGGTTTGCATCGACTAGCTTGTCGAGCGGCAGGTACACCACATTGTTCGAACTCTTGCTGTCGACGAACACCTTCGTCGCACGCGAATAGATCTGCTGCATTGTGTCCAGATACATGCGTTGACGAATCACTGCCGGCGCCTTCGAATATTCTGCGTAGACCTGCTTGAAGCGCTCGGCATTGCCTTGCGCCTGCGAAACGACCCGGTTGCTATAGCCCTTCGCATCGTCGATCATGCGTGCCGCGTCGGTCTTCGCGCGCGGCAACAGTTGATCTGCGTAGGCTTTCGCGGTGTCGACCGCGCGCTCGTTGTCCTGGCGCACCTTCGCGGCATCTTCAAACGCCGGCTGAACCTGCGCCGGCACCTGCACGCTCTCGATGGTCACGCCGGTCACCTGCAAGCCCGTCTTGTACGAATCAAGCGATGCCTGGATGGTGTCGACAAGCTTCGCGCGCAATGCTTCGCGATCCTTGAAAAGCAGGTCGTCGGTACTGTGCGTGCCCGCGATTTCGCGAATTGCGGCTTGCGCCGATTCCGTCACGTTCTGCTCAGGATCGGCATTGCGGAACAGATAGTCGGTCGCCGACCTGATCTGATACTGCACGGCAAACCGCACCTCGACGATATCCGCGTCGTGCGTCAGCAGCGATGCGTCGCGAACGTTGGCCTGGGTCACGGTGTTGTTGCGGCCGACTTCGATCGAACGAATCTGCGACGTATTGACGATCTCGTGCGATTCGAACGGATACGGAAGACGCCAATGGATGCCCGGGTCGTCCGACTCTTCATACTTTCCGAAGCGCGACACGACACCCACATTGCCGTCCTGTACGACGAATACGCCGCTGCCCAGATAGATCGCGATCAATACACCGACAACAATGCCCAAGCCGATCTTGGCGCCGCGGCCGTTGTCGGTACGCGGACCGCCGCCAGGCGCTTTCTTGCCGAATAGGCCGGCGAGCTTCTTGTTGAAGTCGCGCCACATTTCGTCGAGATCCGGCGGACCTTCACCATCCTTGTCCTTCGATGGACGCTTTTGTTCCTGCGGACGCTTCTGGTCCTGGCTTTTGCCGTCGCCATTGCCGTCGCCCCGCCCCCAGCGCGGGTCGTTGATCGAAAAGACGGCATGCGAAAGCTGCCGGTTACTCCGCTCGTTGTAGTCGTTCACTCGGTGATTCACCATTAGACAGCCGGGTCAATGCAAATCGGAACAGATCAGTGCCCGTGCTCGGGGACCTTGCGGTCATCACTTTCGTCGGCTGACCGGTGGTCTTCCGGTAGCGTGGTTCCGTCGTCGGATGTGCTATCCATGGACTCCGGCACGATTGTGCCGTCCGGAAGTTCCGTGTACTCGTTGTTATCTTTGGGTTCGGAAGCCGCAAATTCGGCGATGGCCGCGCGCAGCGCGTCGAGTCCCTGACCCGTTCGCGCGCTCAAAAAGACGCGCAAAATATTACCATACTCATCCCTTTCAACTGAGTCGCCACGGGCCGCCAACTCAGGCACCGCATCGATCTTGTTGAAAACGAGGATCTGCGGAATACCGTCGGCGCCAATGCTGCTCAGCACCTTGTTCACCTCGTCGATCTGATCGAGCCGCACCATGCTCGATGCATCCACCACGTGCAGCAGCAAGTCAGCCTGAACGGTTTCCTCAAGCGTCGCACGAAAAGCCGCGACCAGTTGGTGAGGCAGGTCGCGAATGAAGCCGACCGTATCCGACACCACGGCCTGCCCCGCTTCCTCGCTGAGATAAACCCGGCGTGAGGTGGTATCGAGTGTGGCGAACAACTGGTCCGCCGTGTACGCCTGCGCTTTCGTCAACGCGTTGAACAACGTCGACTTGCCCGCGTTCGTATAGCCAACCAGCGACACCGAAGTGGTCCGATTGCGCCCGCGCTGGCGGCGCTGCGTGCCATGCTGACGTTGCAGCTTCTTCAGCTTCGCCTTCAGCGCCTTGATCCGTTCGCCAATCAAACGGCGGTCAGTTTCAAGCTGCGTCTCACCCGGGCCGCGCAAACCGATACCGCCCTTCTGCCGTTCAAGGTGAGTCCACGCACGGATCAGTCGCGTGGACAAGTAGGTGAGCTGCGCGAGTTCGACCTGCAGCTTGCCTTCATGACTGCGGGCACGCTGGGCGAAAATGTCGAGGATAAGACTGGTGCGGTCAATCACGCGCCGTTCCAGCGCGCCTTCCAGATTGCGTTGCTGCGCGGGCGCGAGAGCGTGATTAAAAATGACAAGTTCCACGTCGTTGGCTTCGCACGCGAGGCGCAGCTCTTCGACTTTGCCGCTGCCGACAAACATCTTGGCATCGGGACTGGAACGGCGACCGGTCAGGGTGACGGCGGGATGGGCACCCGCACTTTGTGCGAGCAGACTGAGTTCTTCGAGACTGGCATCGAAATCGATTTTTCCGAAGTCGACACCGACAAGCGCTGCGTTGATCAAATCAATGTTTTCATTTTGAAGCGACCGGTGAATTAGCACGTTCATTCATGCCGTGACACCGGGCGCAACGAGGTTTAGGGCGTCTCTGCATCCGGGTGGAAATTCACCGGACGCGCCGGCACGACCGTCGAAATGGCGTGCTTATAGACCATCTGGGTAACCGTATTCCGGAGCAACACGACGTACTGGTCGAACGATTCAATATTGCCTTGCAGCTTGATGCCGTTGACCAGGTAGATCGATACAGGCACATGCTCTTTTCGCAGTGCGTTCAAAAACGGGTCTTGTAACAATTGCCCTTTGTTGCTCATAGCAAACTCCGTATTATTTTTGCAGGTTGATGTGATTGCGACGAAGAAAAAGAGATCCGTCGTCAATCGCTACACTATAGCCGATTTTCATTTTCGCACCAGCGCGCCACGGCCATCGAAAATCCGGCGAAACGCTTGGTGCACGCGGGGTTCAGCCTTTGTCCGCGTAAGGGTTCGCGCTCGAACGGAACTCTATGCGCAATGGAGTCCCCACGAGCCCGAAAGTTTCCCTGAAGCGGCCTTCGAGATAACGTTTATAGGTGTCGGTGATCGCGTCGAGGGCATTTCCGTGCACGACGATGATCGGCGGATTCTGTCCACCCTGGTGCGCGTAACGCAGCTTCGGACGAATCGGTCCGCGGCGGCGCGGCTGTTGAAATTCAACCGCGTCGATCAACGCGCGCGTGAGCTTCGGCGTGGGCAACTTGGCCATGGCGGCGGCGTAGGCATCATCCACCGATTTCATCAGTTGGCTGATGCCCGTCTTTTCCAGCGCCGACACGTAATGAAATTTAGCAAAGTCCAAAAACTTGAGCTTGCGCGTAAGGTCGGCCTTGGTGCGCTCGCGCACATGGGAGTCCAATCCGTCCCACTTATTGACCCCTACTACCAGCGCACGTCCCTGCTCGACCACAAATCCCGCAATATGTGCATCTTGGTCCGAGATGTCCTGCTGCGCATCCAACAGCAGAATCACTACGTTAGCGTCGGAAATAGACTGCAACGTCTTCACCACCGAGAACTTTTCGACGGCCTCGAACACCTTGCCGCGACGGCGCAACCCAGCTGTATCGATCAGGGTGTATTTGCGGCCGCTTCGCTCGAAATCAACATAGATGGAGTCACGCGTAGTGCCGGGCATGTCGAACGCGATCACGCGCTCCTCACCGACCAACGCATTGATCAGCGTCGACTTGCCGACGTTCGGGCGTCCCACGATGGCGATTTTCACGCCGCGCGCCGCTTTTTCTTCGGGGTCTTCTTCCGGCTGTCCGGCATACGCAATCTCGAGCGCGTCATCGATCATTTCCGAGACGCCGTCGCCGTGCGCGGCAGAGATGGCACGCGGGTCGCCGAGGCCCAGTTCATAGAAGTCGGCGGCGACCGCGCTGTATTTCATGCCCTCGGCCTTGTTGACCACGAGGAACAGCGGCCGGCCACTCTTGCGCAGGTAGTCCGCAATCGCCTTGTCCTGCGGTGCGAGCCCGTTGCGGCCGTCGGTGATGAAGACGACCACATCGGCCTCCTCCACCGCCTGGCGGGTCTGGCGAGCCATTTCGTGCAGGATGCCGTCTTTCGCGACCGGTTCGAAACCACCGGTGTCGACCACCAGATAAGGCCGGTCGCCTACCCGGCCTTCGCCATAGTGACGGTCACGGGTAAGGCCGGGCAAGTCGGCGACGAGTGCGTCGCGCGAACGGGTCAGGCGGTTGAAAAGCGTCGATTTCCCCACATTGGGGCGCCCCACGAGGGCAATTACGGGTTTCATCAGATGGTGTTCACAGTTGAACGCAAGGCGGATGATTCCGGCCCGGCGCGCGCCGGATAAAAGTCCGGAAACGGCGAGCCGCGAGTGTGCGTGGCCCGGCGATGTGTCAAAAATTAGCACGGTTTCGGCGGAGACCGCGGCGTGCAGCGATGTTCCACGTTCATGGCGTTTGAAGCGCATGTGGAACGCGCTGAGCGCTCCGCCAAACGACATGATCGATCGGGCAACGTCACCCGAAGGTGTGGACCGGTTTGCACAAACCTGCTGCCGGAATCCCGATGCCTGTTGTTACTTGTGATGTTGCCTGACCTGCTTATATGCTGCTTGTGCGCTTATTTGCCGCACGATGATCCTTCACGCGCAGCCTTGATGAATCGATTCTATTCGCACGACGCGGACTCAAAAAACAAAAAAGTCCGAAAAAACACGAACGGCCGGCAAAACCGGCACGTCCGTCAGAACGTCAGATCAACTCAAACCATTACATCAGCGCGGACGGAAACCGTACAGGCCACCGTCGTGCGTCTGGATAACCAGGGTATCGCCCGCCAGCACCGGCGCAGCCGTGATCGCGCTGCCATCGGTCTTGGCCCGGCCGACGAATTCGCCATTTGCCGTGGAAAGGAAATGCACAAAGCCCTGATAGTCGCCGAGTACGACCGCGCGGCCCAGGATAAACGGCACGCTGACCATGCGATTCTTCAGCTTGTCGTTCTTCCAGAGCGGCGCGCCGTCGATCCCGCTAAACCCGTTGACAATCGACCAGTCGTCGCCGGCCGCGACCATTTCATTGTCCTGCGCCAGGCCGCTATCGCTCGAGAATGACTTTTCCCATTGCGGACGGCCCGAATTCGCGTCGAAACAACCAATGCGTCCCTGGAACGTCACCGCGCATGTCTCCGATCCCACCAGTGTTGGTGCGCCGGTGACGTCGTTGATGCGCTCTACCTCAGTCACGCCCTTCGGGAACGACACCGGCGTCTGCCAGTAGGCGTCGCCGGTCTGCAGATTGATTGCGGCGAAGGTACCGCCCGGGAAGCCCGCCAGGACCGCCTGGGAAGCGGCGAACGTCATTCCGGCAGCCACGCGCAGGTTGAGCGGCACGGCACGCGCCTGGAATATCCATTTCTGTTCGCCAGTTTGCGCGTTGAACGCAATCACCTTGCCGTCGATCGTCCGGACGACGACCACGTCATTGCCGACCAGCGGCGGCGAGATGATTTCGCCCGGCGCGATTGCCGTCCAGAGTTGCTTGCCGTCCGGTCCCAGCACGTACACGTTGCCTTTCAGGCCACCGACCGCGGTCAGGTTGCCGTCGCTGCCCACGCCTGCCGACAGATCGTCTTTAAGCTTGATGCGCCATACGTCCTGCCCGGTCTTGGCATCGATCTTCGCAACCGTGCCGTTGGCGCCAGCCGCGTAGACGAAGTCACCAATCGCCACCGGCGAGAACAGGTAACGCCCGGCCTTGCCGACGCTCGCCTTCCAGGCCTGCTCCACGGTGAGAACCGGCTTGATGTCTACAAGCGGAGTCGGCACGCGGCGCTCGTCCTTGGTGGCGCAGGCGGTGAGCATAACCGTCATCGCACAAGCGAGCGGGAGAGCGTAGCGTTTCAGAAAGGTCATCGGTAGACGCAACATGAATAAGTGAAATCGGTTGATCGGTGTGCTGCGCGGTGGTCGCCAGGGTTAGATTCACCGCCGCAAACCGGTGACTTTAACCTAGCGAGCAACACGCCTGCATAAGGACGAGGTCGGCTGACCGGCCTTAGGGCCGGCCGTCGGCGCTAGCCGCCGAGTGCGTCCAGCTTGAACTGGACCAATTGACGGGCCGACGTATCGGACTTCGGCAGCGTGTCGAGCGCGACCTTGTAAGCCGTGCGCGCGTCATCGCGCTTGCCTTCGGCCACCAGCAGGTCGCCGCGACGGTCCGACACCACGCCCTTGAACGCGTCAAGCGGCGCATCGGCAAGCACCTTCAGGCCGGCGTCATAGGATTTTTCGTCGAGCAGCAACAAAGACAGCCGCAATTTCGCAATCTGTTTGTATTCAGCGTCTTTCGCGTGGTCGGCGGCCCATTGCAGCTGCGTTTTAGCCCCTGCAGTGTCGCCCGCGGTGTACAGCGATTTGGCGGCGGCCAGCGCCGTCATCTGCGCGTACGCAGTGCCGCCGAACTTGTCTTCCATGTCCGTTGCCGCTCGCGTGACCATTGCCTTGTCACTCGATGCCACCGCTTGCTGCACCTGGTCGTAGAGCACGGCGGCTTCCGCAGCCTGCCTGCGCTGCCAGAAATTCCAGCCGTTCCAGCCCGCCGCGACGACGAGCACCGCGAGGACAATCCAGGTCGTGGAGTTGCCCCATTTCGCCCACCAGGCTTTCAGATTTTCAAGCGACTCTTGTTCTTCGTGATAGCTCATGCCCTGCGTATTCCTTGACTGCTTTTGTGTTCACGCGCAACGCTGCGCGCCATTGTTTCAGGCCGCCGCACGGGCTTTGCCCGCGTGGCGCCGCCCGACAAATCAGTCCGCGCTGTCGTCGGCGGTTGCCACCATCGCATTGATTAGAAATTCGGTCAAGTCTTCCACCGGCACCGTGGCCTGCTCGTTCTTTTGACCCGTCGATTCAACCGACGCACTGCGCAGCGGCTTCACGCCAACCATGCCTTGCGCCAGCTCGTTCTCGCCCAGCACCACGGCAAAAGCCGCGCCGCTGGCATCGGCCTTTTTCATCTGCGACTTGAAGCTTGCCGGCGTGCCGTCGGGGCTGCAATGCAGGATGACGTCCAGGCCGGTATCGCGCAGCCGCTCAGCGATGATAAACGCCTGCTCCGCCGCCGCTTCACCCTGGTGAACCACGTAGATGTCGGTTCCTTCCGGCGCCGGCACCAGATCTTCTTCTTTCAGCAATTCAAGAATGCGCTCGACACCCATCGCCCAGCCGCACGCCGCCGTTGCCTTGCCGCCCAGTTGCTCGATCAGCGGATCGTAGCGGCCGCCGCCCGCCACCGTTCCCTGCGCGCCGAGCTTGTCGGTCACCCATTCGAACACGGTGAGATTGTAGTAATCAAGGCCGCGAACGAGACGCGGATTGATCTTGAACGGAATGTTGTTCGCCTTCAGCAAACGCTGAACACCCTCGAAGTGCGCGAGCGATTCGGACCCGAGGAAATCGACGAGCTTCGGCGCGTTCTGCGCAATCTCCTGCATGGCGGGATTCTTGGTATCCAGCACACGCAACGGATTGGTGTAGAGACGGCGCTTCGATTCTTCGTCGAGTGCGTCAGCATGTTGCTCGAGATACGCGATCAATTCCTTCCGGTGCGCTGCGCGCTCTTCCGGCTGGCCTAGCGAGTTCAGTTCGAGCCGGATGCCGGAGAGTCCGAGATCGTCCCACAAGCGCTGGCACATCATGATGATTTCAGCGTCGGTGTCCGGTCCCGCAAAGCCGAGCGCTTCCACGCCGACCTGATGGAACTGCCTGTAACGCCCGCGCTGCGGACGCTCGTGGCGGAACATCGGGCCGATGTACCACAGCCGCTTCGGGCCGTCGTAGAGCAGATTGTGTTCGATCGACGCACGCACCACCGCAGCCGTATTCTCCGGGCGCAGGGTGAGCTGCTCGCCGTTGAGCGCGTCGGTGAAACTGTACATTTCCTTCTCGACAATATCCGTCACCTCGCCAATGCCGCGCGTAAACAGCTGCGTATGCTCGAGAATAGGCGTGCGGATCTGCTGATAGCCGTAGGCCCGCAACATCGATTTGACGGTACTTTCGAAGAATTCGTATAACGCGGCATCCTGCGGGAGGATGTCGTTCATGCCCTTCACGCCGCTCAGTTTCTCGAGCTTTTTCTTGACTTCAGTCATCTGTCTTTAAAGTGTTTCTGCCTGCGCGGTTTCGCGCTTGCCGTAGGTCCGCGTCACATACTCACTGACGATTTGCTGGAAATCCTGGGCGATATGCTCGCCACGCAGCGTCTTGACCTTCACGCCATCGATAAACACCGGTGCCGCCGGATTTTCGCCCGATCCCGGCAAGCTGATGCCGATATTCGCCTGCTTCGACTCACCCGGTCCGTTCACAATGCAACCCATTACCGCGACGTGCATTTTCTCGACGCCGGGGAATTGATCACGCCACTCGGGCATTGCGTTGCGCAGATACGTCTGGATCTGCGACGCCAGTTCCTGGAACAACGTGCTGGTGGTGCGTCCGCAGCCGGGGCATGCGATCACCATGGGCGTGAAAGAGCGCAGGCCCATGGTCTGCAGGATTTCCTGGCCGACGATCACTTCGCCGGTCCGCGCGCCGCCGGGTTCCGGGGTGAGCGAGATACGGATCGTGTCGCCGATTCCTTCCTGCAGCAGCACCGACAACGCCGCCGTCGACGCCACGATACCCTTCGATCCCATCCCCGCCTCGGTCAGGCCGAGGTGCAACGCGAAGCTGCAGCGTTTGGCCAGTTCGCGATACACGGCAATCAGGTCCTGCACGCCGCTGACCTTGCACGACAGGATGATCTTGTCGCGCCCGAGGCCGAGTTCGACCGCGCGTTCAGCCGACCCGATCGCCGATTGAATCAGCGCTTCGTACATGACACTTTGCGCTTCCCACGGGGTGGGACGGGCCGCGTTCTCGTCCATCATCCGCGCGAGCAGATCCTGGTCGAGACTGCCCCAATTCACGCCGATCCGGACCGGTTTGTCATAACGCGCAGCCGCTTCGATCATCTGGGCGAACTGCGTGTCACGTTTTGCGCCGGCGCCTACGTTGCCCGGATTGATCCGGTATTTCGACAACGCTTCGGCGCAAGCCGGATAGTCGCGCAACAGCGTATGACCGTTGTAATGAAAGTCCCCAACGAGCGGCACGGTCACGCCCATCCGGTCAAGTTGCTCGCGTACCGCGGGCACCGCTGCTGCGGCTTCGGGCGTATTCACCGTGATCCGCACCAGTTCCGATCCGGCTTGCGCCAGTTCCTTGACCTGGATCGCCGTGCCGATGGCGTCGGCGGTATCGGTATTCGTCATCGACTGGATGCGCACGGGCGCATCGCCGCCGATTGTCACGAGCTGGCCGCCCCAGCGGACGTCGACGGCGTGCGATGCGCGCCGTTTCCACGATCCGCCGAAAACTGGCTCCGACGAACAAATCTTGCTTTCAATAAGGGGTTGTTGAGCTTCGGATTGCATCGAAAGACCCTTTGCGCCGCCGGCTATCACACGGTGACGCGTATCTGGACATGAATGAGACTCGAGGACATAAAAACGGCGCCGCCACCTTTGCGACGCCTTGATGAAATCTTCGCACAACTCCGTGTCAAGGCTGAGAACCGACCTCAAAGCCCCTCACGCCGTGTGGCGTAATTCTTTCAAGCCCGCGTCCTGTAACGGCGCGGGCCTGATCATGCACGAATGCACGCTTGGACGACCCGGGGCCGCGAGATCAGGGCAGCGAAAAGCGGGCGACGTTGCCCTTCGCAGGACCAAATTTGGCTGGTTCGACGGGTTGTCCGTCGAACGTCAGCGAATCGAGGCCTGCCCGATTTCCAACCGTGATCTTGAACGGCGCGTCGCCTGCCACTCGTTGCACGCTGCCAGCCTTGACCAGGCCTGAAAACACTTCCTTGCCGTCCTTCTGGCGCACGCTGAACCAGCTATCGCTCGCCACCTTCAATTCGAGTTCGTTGGCGCCGGTACCAACTGAAGCAGTCGCTGACGCGGTAACAGCCGCATCCGCCGATAGCGCCGGTTTCGCTGCATTCGCCAACGGCGCCGTCACCGGAGCGCTCGCACTTTGTGCATGTGCGGCGGCGCCCTGAACGGCCGTAATAGTGGACGATGACGCGGGCAGCGCATTCGTACCTAGCGGGCTCGGCATCGGCTGGGCACCTGCCTGCGTTCCAGCCTGAGCTTGAGCCTCAGTTGCATTAGCCGGCGGCTCAGTAGCGGCGTCACCCGACGCAACCGAACCCGTATTGGCCGTTGCTTCGTCGGTAGCCGCCACCGACGAACTCGCACTGGTTTCGCTGTTCGTTGCCTGAGTTGCATTGTTGGCGCTGGCCTTCAGCCGGGCAAACCACGCGGCGGAATCCCCACCCGTGTGCCACATGGCGAGCGCAATCACGGCAACGATCACCGCGGCAACGCCCCATAACCAGGACCGGCGTCGCGGCGAACTGCCAAGCGGGACCGACACGCGGCCGCGCGGCAAACCCGCACCTGACGATGCCGGCAACGACAAATTCTGCTCGACCGGACCATTCGCGTGTCGCAGCGCGGCGGTGAACGGAGCCGGATCGGCGCCCATGATTTTCGCGTAACTGCGCACAATGCCCGTCGCGAAATTCCGGTCGGGGAAAAGGCTGAGATCGCCGCTCTCGAGCGCACGCAGCTTCTGCGGCGATACCTTCAGCCGCGCGGATACGTCGTCCAGAGACCAGTTCTTCGCTTCGCGAAGCTGCGTAAGTCGCGCACCGACTGCTGCGACCGAATCAAGACTCGCTGCCTGCTGAATGCCGCCCGGCGTGGTACTGGCGGCGCTCGCGACGTTCTCGGGCTGGCTTCCGGGCAAAGCTCCGGCCTGACTGCCTGATTGGCCACCTTTATGAGCGCCGAAAGGCGTCGGGTGCTGCGGCTCACTCATCCCAAATTCCTCGCATTGATTCTTTTTTGTCGCTGTTCAGCTTCGTTGCTGACCTTAGCGTCACCGCGGACACAGCCGAGTCGGCGTTGCAGACGGCTTTATAACAAAATGCACGGCATTGTGCGCCGTCTTCTATCATTTATTGCCGAATTTTCCGGTTTTTCCGCTGAATGAGTCGCCGCAGGTCGGCAGCACGACCCTCCCGCCGGAAGCTCAGACAGCGCGAACCTCGATGACCTTCGCGGACTTGCCCATGCGCTGGGCCAGCCGCGTACGATCCTGAACCTCGCCGGCCAACTGGCCGCATGCCGCATCGATGTCGTCGCCGCGCGTCTTGCGCACAGTTGTCACAACGCCAGCGTCCATCAGCACCTGCGCGAATCGCTTGATCTGTTCGTTGCTCGAGCGCGTCAAACCCGACTCGGGGAACGGATTGAACGGAATCAGGTTGAATTTGCACGGCACATCACGCGTAAGCGCAACCAGCTCGCGCGCGTGCGCTTCGCTGTCGTTCACGCCGTCGAGCATGCAATATTCGAATGTGACGAAATCGCGCGGCGCGACCAACAGGTAACGCTGGCACGCAGCCATCAATTCACGCAGCGGATATTTCTTGTTCAACGGCACCAGCATGTCGCGAAGCGAATCAGTGGGCGCATGCAGCGACACGGCAAGCGCCACCGGCAGATCCGCGCCGAGACGGTCCATCATGGGAACGACACCCGATGTGGACAACGTCACGCGGCGACGCGACAGTCCGTATGCGTTGTCGTCGAGCATCAGCCGCATGGCCGGCACGACGGCGTCGTAGTTGAGCAGGGGTTCGCCCATGCCCATCATCACGACGTTGGTCACGACGCGATCGGCCTTGCCGTTATTCGGTGCGCCGTAACTATCGCTTTTCGAGGCCCGCAGCGCAAACTCGGCCATGCGCAACTGGCCGATGATCTCGCCCGTGCTCAGATTGCGCGAAAAACCCTGCTTGCCGGTGGAACAAAACCGGCAATTCACGGCGCAGCCCGCTTGCGACGAAACGCAAAGCGTGCCGCGATTTTCTTCCGGGATGTACACGGTTTCGACCGCGTTGCTGTTGCCCACGTCGATCAGCCACTTGCGTGTGCCGTCTGTGGACACGTGATCGCGGACGATGGCGGGCATATCCAGGCTTGCCCGCCCTTTCAATTTTTCACGCAGCGATTTCGCCAGGTCCGTCATGCCGTCGAAGTCGTCGGCACCGAACTGATGAATCCAGCGTTGCAATTGCTTGGCGCGAAACGGCTTTTCGCCCAGGCTGTCGCAATAAGCGACGAGCCCGGCGGCATCGAGGTCCAGAAGGTTGACTGTTGCAGCTGTCATTTCGATTCTGCCATTTCCTTGCTGAGCGAAAAATGGAACGCGTTCTGAGCCGCACTCCAGCTATTTCGCGCCAATTCCTGCGATAAATCTACTCCCGAATCAACGCGAATAGACGTTCACTTCGGGGAAGAAGAAAGCGATTTCCTGACGTGCGGTTTCAGCCGCGTCCGAACCGTGGACCGCGTTAGCGTCGATGCTGTCGGCGAAATCCGCGCGGATCGTGCCCTTGTCAGCCTTCTTCGGGTCGGTTGCGCCCATCAGGTCACGATTCGTCAGGATGGCGTTTTCGCCTTCCAGCGCCTGGATCATCACGGGGCCCGAGATCATGAATTCGACCAGGTCCTTGAAGAACGGGCGGGCAGCGTGAACTGCGTAGAACTTTTCCGCGTCAGCGCGCGACAGGTGGACCATGCGAGCTGCGATGATCTTGAGGCCAGCTTGCTCAAAACGGCTGTAGATCTGGCCGATCACATTCTTTGCCACTGCATCCGGTTTAATAATCGACAGGGTGCGCTCGATCGCCATGAAAAACTCCAAAAAATGAACGGGTTACGAATATAAATGAATCGACAATTGTAGCACGAAGCATTGTATGATTGCGATGGAAACCTTACGACTTCGTAAGCGTCAAAGCAAGGAATGAATTGCAGTGCGGATTGCAGCGTGGGTATGAAACGCGCGGTAATTTTCCCGGTCTTCGTACTGCACAGCAACATCGTTGATTTCGGCGCAAGATAGCGCCATATTTTGTGTGGGAAGGGCCGTCGTGTCCGAAGCGTACAATGCAGCTAAAGGTCTTCGCGGCCAATCGTCCAACCAGGCCGCCTGACTGACAAAAGCCGTGTTTTCGCACGGTAGCGCCGGCGTTTTACGGCAAATCAAGCCGGTGTTTTTGAACCAGATGGCTTTACACAAGTTTAGGCAAGGAGAAACCATGAACGAATCCCCTTACGGTTTTGGCCGCAGCGGTAGCGTCACGTCGTCCGAAACCCGCAACCGCGTACTCCGGAACACCTACTGGCTGCTCGCGCTGTCCATGGTCCCAACCGTATTGGGCGCGTGGGTCGGCGTAGCAACGGGCTTCTCCCTGTTCGCGGCTACCAGCCCCGCCATGAGCTTCATCGCATTCATGGCAATTGCGTTCGGCTTCATGTTCGCCATCGAGCGCACCAAGAACAGCAGCATCGGCGTGTTCGTGCTGCTCGGCTTTACGTTCTTCATGGGCCTGATGCTGTCGCGTTTGCTGAGCTTCATTCTCGGCTACACGAACGGGCCGCAGCTCATCATGATGGCGTTTGGTGGCACTGGTGTGATCTTCGCTGCCATGGCGACTATCGCGACGGTCAGCAAGCGCGACTTTTCCGGTCTTGGCAAGTGGCTCTTCATGGGCGTACTGGTATTGCTGCTGGCCGCGTTCGCGAACGTGTTCCTGCACCTGCCGGCCTTGATGCTGACGGTATCGGTGCTGGCTATCGTGATCTTCTCGGCGTACATGCTGTTCGACGTCCAGCGCGTGGTGAATGGCGGCGAAACGAATTACATCAGCGCCGCGCTCGCGATCTATCTGGATTTGTACAACGTGTTCACGAACCTGTTGATGTTGCTCGGTATCTTTGGTGGCAACCGGAACTGATTGCGCGTTGATCGTGCTTCGCTCGTAAAAACCGGCCTTTTCGAAGGCCGGTTTTTTTGTGCTCGTTTTTTGTGCTCAGAAAGCTTGGGGATTCAAAGCCTGGGATTCAGTCGCGCTCAAACAGCGCAATCGATTCGACGTGCGATGTATGCGGAAACATGTTCACTACTCCCGCGCCCTTCATGCGATAACCGGCATCGCGCACGAGCACGCCCGCGTCTCGGGCGAGTGTTGCCGGATTGCAGGAGACGTACACAATCCGCTTGGGCAACACGCCCTCGCCGCTCTGAGCAATTTCCCCCAACGCCTTCGATACCGCCAGCGCGCCCTCACGCGGTGGATCAATGAGGATCTTGTCGAAGGGACCTAGCGCGCGAAAATCGTCTGCTGTGATCTCGAAGAGGTTTCGGCATGCGAACGATGTATGCTCATGAACGCCATTTGTCCTGGCATTTTCCAGCGCACGTTCGGTCAGGCCCGCGCTTCCCTCGATACCCACCACTTCACGCGCCATCCGCGCGAGCGGCAATGTGAAATTGCCGATACCGCAAAACAGATCCAGTACCCGATCCGTGCGCTGCGCGGCCAGCAGCCGCAACGCGCGGCTGACGAGTACCCGGTTGATCTGATGATTGACCTGGGTGAAATCGGTTGGCTTGAACGGCATGCGGATGCCGAATTCCGGCAGCGTGTAAGCCAGTTCCTGCCCCAGAGGATAAAACGGGTAAGCCGTCTCCGGCCCCTTTGGCTGCAGCCAGAACTGGACGCCATGGGCATCGGCGAAAATACGCAGCAGCGCTTCGTCCGCCTGCGTCAGTGGTTCAAGAATTCGCAGCACCAGTGCGGTTATCTCGGCCCCAACGGCCACTTCGATCTGCGGCAGCCGGTCGCGAATGGATAAATCGCGGACGAGCGCGCGCAGCGGCATCAACAGCGCCGACACATTCGGATGCAGGACGTCGCAAGTTTCCATATCGGCGACAAAACTGCTCTTTTTCTCGTGGAATCCCACCAGCGCGCCACCCTTTCCCGCGATCAGCCGCACAGCCAGCCGCGCCCGATACCGGTATCCCCACGACGGCCCGTGAATGGGCCGGTAGATCGTTTCCGCGTGGAGCTTGCCGATGTGCTGCAGGTCATCCTCGAGGACGCGTTGCTTGACGGCGATCTGCGCCCGCACGTCGAGGTGCTGCATGGAGCAGCCGCCGCATTTACTGAAATAAGGGCATTTCGGCCGCGTGCGCATGACGCTTTCACGCAGGATTTTAATTAGCAGCGCCTGCTCGAATGCGGCCTTCTTGCGAAAACTCGCATACAACACGCGTTCACCCGGCAGCGCGCCTTCCACGAAAATAACCTTGCCGTCCGAGCCGTCCGAGCCGTCCTCGGCCGTCGCGCGGCCGACACCTTGGGCATCCATATCGAGCGATTTGATTTCGATCTCGAGCGGCGCGGCCGAAGGGTCCAGAGGAACGATCCGAGTCGGCGGATTCCAGCGATTACGCGATTTTTTTCGAGCGTGAGACACCTGCGGACTTCCTGGCTAATGTGAAAAGATGAACAATCGGGAAGTGGAAAACGAAACGAAAAGCGGGGCCAAGACCCCGGAAAAGAGCATTGAAAGCGAGATTGTAGACGATGCCGGGAGAGCCCCGGCGCGGTGCTCAGTCGTCGAACGCGGCCAGATATTCAGCCCAGTGGGACGCCGGCTCAAGCGCGAGCGCATTCTTTACGAAGCTGATCTCGTCGGCATACTCTTCTGCGGAAAACCCACCGCGCATCAGTTGAAAACGGCAATACATCAGGTACGTGTTGACCACGTCCGTCTCGCAATAATTGCGGATTTCTTCTATGCGCCCTTCCGAGTACGCCTGCCAGACCATGCCGCCGTCCATGCCCAGCTTGCCTGGAAAACCACACAGCTTGGCGAGCGCATCGAGCGGCGCGTTCGCGCGCGCCTGGTACATCGCGAGCACGTCCATCAGGTCAGTGTGGCGCGCGTGATAACGGCTGATGTAGTTGTTGTAGCGGAACTCGCGATCGTCGTTGCCCTGGTCCCAGTAGCGGGACGCGGCCACGCCATGCACCATCGCGCGGTAGTGCAGCACGGGCAGATCGAAACCGCCGCCATTCCATGAAACGAGTTGCGGCGTATATTTTTCGATCACCCGAAAAAACGACTGGATCAGCGACGCCTCCGAATCCGTCGTCGTGCCGAGCGAACGGACGCGAAAACCCGTGTTATCACGAAACACGCACGAAATGGCGGCTATGCGCTGCAGATGATGCGGCAGGAAGTCGTTGCCCACCTTTTCGCGGCGTGCGGCGAACGCATGCTCCGCTACCTCGATGTCGGTCAGCGTGGCGGGAAGAGAATCGAGACGGCGAATACCGTCGACATCGGGAATCGTCTCGATGTCGAATACGAGAATGGGTGTCATTATTTTTTTAAGGACAGCGTTGCAAGGACGGCGCCTCGCCTACTAGAGCACGGCGTCTTTTCGCACACCGTTCGATGCGAAGAAACGCTTGAGCCGCACCAGCGCTTCTTGCTGGATCTGGCGTACGCGTTCGCGCGTCAGGCCCATTTCGTCGGCGAGTTCTTCGAGTGTGGCAGGCTCAATATGGTTCAGGCCGAAGCGGCGCTCGATCACGTGCCGGTGTTTGTCGGAGAGACGGGAAAGCCACAGCTTCGTGAGCGTTTCCAGTTCGCGATGCTGAACTTCCGAATCCGGAGACTGGCTTGCGTCGTCGGACAGCAGATCGAGCAGGCTGCTCGCCGGATCCAGATCCAACGGCGCATCGAGCGAGGCCGTGTGTTCGTTGAGCGCGAGGATGTCCGTGACTTCCTCGGGCGTTTTGCCGGTGAGATGCGCGATGTCATCAATACTCGCATCGCGCCGGTCCGGCGCAATGGCCGCCGTCGAATTCGCCGAGCTTTTTTCGAGATGACGTTTCGCGCGCAGCACCTGATTGAGTTCTCGAATCACGTGAACAGGCAGGCGCACCGTGCGCGCCTGATTCATGATCGCGCGCTCGATGCTCTGCCGGATCCACCACGTGGCATACGTCGAAAACCGGAAACCACGCGTGGGATCGAATTTTTCGATAGCGTGCATCAAACCAAGATTGCCCTCCTCGATCAGATCGAGCAGCGGCACGCCACGATTCAAATACCCCTTCGCGATACTGACCACCAGCCGCAGATTGCGCTCGATCATGACCTGACGCGCTTCGAATTCGCCGGCTTTCGCCAGCCGCGAATAGCGTTGCTCTTCCTCGACTGTCAGCAGCGGCTTCACGCTGATTCGATTCAGGTAATGCTGGATTGTGTCGGCCGTGAGTTCGGCCTGCAAAATAGACTTGAAGTCGTCGACGTCGGGTACGGATTCAGCCGCAGCCTCGACGGCATCCTTGCCGTTCGCGCCATTGTCTTCGTCTGAATCGAGCTCGGCGTCGGCCGTTTCGCCTTCAGATTCGTCTGCCTGGCTCGAAGCGCCGTCTTCCACCGTTGTCTGCGTGGGTCGGCTGATTGTCTCAGTCTCGGCTTGCGGCGGTTGGCGCTTCGATTTAGGCATGATGGCTTCGCTTATTGCGGCGGCAAATACTTCAGAGGGTCGACAGGTTTGCCCTGCCGGCGGACTTCGAAATGCAACATCACGCGGTCCGAATCGCTGTTGCCCATCTCGGCGATTTTCTGCCCTTTTGTCACCGCGTCTCCCTCTTTTACCATCAAAGCACTGTTATGTGCGTACGCGGTAAGAAAAGTTGCGTCGTGCTTGATGATGACGAGATTGCCATATCCGCGCAGACCGTTGCCGGAGTAGACGACCCGTCCGTCGGCGGCCGCATTGACCGGATCTCCCGTTGCGCCGCCAATGTTCAAGCCTTTGTTCTTCGCGTCATCGAACGTCCCGAGAATCGGTCCGCGCGCCGGCCAGATGAACGCCGGCTGCGCAGACGGAACCGCGGCCGCGCCGTTGTCAACACCCGTTCCCGGTGGCTGCGTCATGGCAAGTCCTGGCGCCGCTGTGCCCGGCATTGCTCCCATGCCGGACGACGTGCCGTAATTCGGCGCCGCCGGCGTGCCGCCATTTGCGTAGCCATTGGTGCCGGGAGCCCCAGACGGATTCGCTCCGTACGTATTGTTGAGCGGCTGGGCCTGCACCCCGCCGCCAACAATCGGAGCGGTAGAAACGCCCGGCGTTGCAGCCGCGAGATTGGCGCCCGGAGGCGCCACGCGCAACAACTGGTCGACTTCGATCTGGTTCGGGTTCGTCATGTTGTTCCATGACGCGATATCCCGATAATTCTGGCCGTTTTCCAGTGCGATCCGGTATAGGGTGTCACCCGGCTTCACTCGGTAGTAACCCGGTGGCGGCGGACCCGGCGGCAACACGGCTCCATCCTGGGCAGCCTGCGTGCCGATAGCGGATCCAGTCCGGTCGACGACGGGCGCCTGATCCATCCGGGTCGCGCAGGCGGCCAATGCGGACAGCGCCACGACGCATAAACCGCGCTGAACCACCGACAGACCGGGGTTCGCGCTCACTTCTCGTTTAGCACGCAACATACTCATCGGTGTCAAATCACTCCGGATTTTAAGGGTACAAAGAAAACCCGATCGAGCTGCGACTCGCGCCATTGAGTGGGCGAAACGCGCTCGACGAGCGTCAGTATCTGCGCTTGCGCCGTCTGGGATCCGACGGGCGCAACAAGTCTGCCGCCTACAGCGAGTTGATCGAGCAACGCTTGCGGAACGTCGAGTCCGGCACAAGCAATCACGATGGCGTCAAACGGCGCGACCGCCGGCAGTCCGAGGCGGCCATCGCCGTAATGCAGACGGATGTTCGGCACGCGCAACGGCCGCAGGTTCAGCTTTGCGCGCTCTGATAACGGCCGGATCCGTTCAATGGAATACACGTCGGTTGCGACCTGCGACAACACAGCCGCCTGATACCCGCAGCCCGTGCCAATTTCCAGCACATTCCTGAGCGTCCGTCCGGCCGCGACCAGCTCGATCATCCGCGCGACCACCGACGGCTTCGAGATAGTCTGATGATGACCGATCGGCAGCGCCGCATCCTCATAAGCCTGGGTGGCAAGTCCGGGATCGACGAACATATGGCGCGGCACTGCGGCCATGGCAGCGAGCACGCGTGCGTCCGTGATGCCGTTGGCACGCAGCCGTTCGACCATGCGCTCACGCACTCGTTCCGATGTCAGCGCATGAGTGCTTTGCTGCCCGGCCTGGGATGCAGCCTTTCGGACGTTCGATTTGACGTCGGGCTGCGGCGCCGGTTGCAGCTTCGCTGGTTGTAAATTCGCCGGTTGTGAATTCGATTTTGCATCCGGCTTCAAGTGCGTCCTGGACCTTGGCTGGGCATCGCGCGTTTCGTTCGGACGCGCACCCGAACGCAGCGCGCCGGGCTGATGATGCGTGACGACGGTGGAAGGTTTCGATGCAGTATGCAATCTTGGAGCCGGACGATGCCCCTCTCCCGTCGATGTAGCCGGGCTGCCCGCCACGCCTCGCGCCGCCGTATTGCCCGCGAGCGCCTTCAATTCAGGTTTCGCCACTGCACTCACCTTCGTGCCGGGATGCATGCCAGCCGACGGTTTTACTGCCCTTCCGCCCGCCAGTTTCGGCGCAACCGCAGAGGCCTTGTGCGCACCCGCCGCGGATTTCTGAACACCGCCGCCCGAAATCGCCTTCAATGCCGGCTTGCTGCGCGCATCGGGACGCGCAGCCGTCTTGCGTGGCTCGCGCACCAGGTCGGCGAGCGCCAGCGGAAAGCGTTTCGCGCGTTCGTCCGTCATGAACGGCGGCTCCGTGCCTCGGCCCACTCGCGCGTAGCGGGCAGCAGCTTCGTATGCGTCAGATCGAGTTGCAGCGGCGTGATCGAGATATGGCCGTTCGCCACCGCGTGGAAGTCCGTGCCTTCGCTTGCATCGAGCGCGTCGCCGGACGGCCCGATCCACCAGATCGGGTTACCGCGCGGATCGATTTGCCGAACGACCGGCTGCGATGGATGGCGCTTGCCCAGCCGCGTAATGCGCCACTCGCCCATCTCGTCATACGGCAGACTCGGAATGTTCACGCTGAGCAGCGGATGGCCGGGCATGGGGTGCGCGAGAAAGTGCGCAACGATGTCCGCCGCCACGCGCGCCGCGTCCTCCAGATGCAGCCAGTCGCGCCCGACCAGCGAAAACGCGATGGCCGGCACGCCGAACATGAACCCTTCCGTGGCAGCGGCGACCGTACCGGAATACAACGTGTCCTCGCCCATGTTCTGGCCATTGTTGATGCCCGATACCACCAGATCCGGCTGCTCGGCCAGCATGCCCGTGAGCGCGATGTGCACCGAGTCCGTTGGCGTGCCGTTCACGTAGTTGAAACCATTCGCCGCAGTGTGAATGGTGAGCGGCCGCGACAGCGTCAGTGAGTTCGAAGCGCCGCTGCAGTTTTGCTCGGGCGCCATCACGGTGACTTCGCCAAGCGGCTGCATGGCCACGTGCAGCACGTTGAGGCCGCGGGCCAGATAACCGTCGTCGTTGCTGAGTAGAATTCGCATCCGACGATTGTAACCGAGGACGGAAGGCCCGCGGATCGACGGCGGGACACTCGGCCAAACGGTCTGCTATAGCGCTTTACTGCGGGCAAGTCGCACGCGTTTTATAGACCTTTCGGCCAACGAGACAGGGACAGGCGCACGCTCATGCAGCCCTGATCTACACTGCCAGATCACGGTAATTTCACCCGGAGACACCATGCGCGCCATTCGATGCAACCAGTACGGCCCACCGGACTCCCTCGTTCTGGAAACACTCCCCGACCTCCAGCCCGGGCCGGGCCAGGTAGTGATCGACGTACGCGCCGCCAGCGTGAACTTCCCTGACGTCCTCGTGATCCAGAACAAGTACCAGATGAAGCCCGAACTGCCGTTCACGCCCGGTTCCGAGTTCGCGGGTGTGGTGCGGGCTGTAGGCCCTGACGTCAAGCGGTTGAAGGCCGGCATGCGGGTCGCCGCCTACACGGCGCAAGGTGCGTTCGCCGAGCAGGCGCTGGCAAGCGAGGCGGCATGTATGCCATTGCCCGACGACATCGACTTCGCCAGCGCCGCGGCCATTACGCTCGCGTACGGCACCTCGCACCACGCCGTGGTCGACCGGGGCGCACTGAAGGCCGGCGAAACCATGCTCGTGCTGGGCGCTGCGGGCGGCGTCGGGCTGGCTGCGGTGGAAATTGGCAAGGCGCTTGGTGCGCGCGTGATTGCGGCGGCGTCGAGTCCGGAAAAGCTCGCGTTGTGCGTGGAACATGGCGCGGACGCCACCATCGACTACACGAGTGAAAACCTGCGCGAACGGATCAAGGTGCTGACGGACGGGAACGGGCCCGACGTCATCTACGACCCGGTCGGCGGCGAGTATGCGGAACCGGCTTTTCGCAGCATCGGGTGGCGCGGCCGGTATCTCGTGGTCGGGTTTGCGAACGGCGAGATTCCGAAGCTGCCGCTCAACCTCGCGCTGCTCAAGGGCGCGAGTATTGTTGGCGTGTTTTGGGGCCAGCATATCCAGCGCGAGCCCGACCTGGCGAGCGCCGCGTTGCAGCAGATTTTCGGCTGGATCAAGGACGGCCGGGTACGGCCGCACGTCACGAAGCGCTACGCCCTTGCGCAGACCGCCGAGGCATTGAACGACATGGCCAGCCGGCGCGTGTCGGGAAAGATCGTGATCGAACCTTGACGAATCGCGAGGCGGTGGCTGGCATAAACCAAGACCGTGGAAACTTAAATCGCCTTGTTCGCCCGAAGCCGCGCAATCTCGTCAGGCTCATACCCGAGCGATTGCAGGACGTCGTCCGTGTGTTCGCCGAGTTGCGGGCCAAGCCAGCGTGTCTCGCCCGGCGTCTCCGACAACTTCGGCGTGACGTTCGGCAGCGCGATCTCCCGGCCATCCTGCCAGGGAAAATGCTGGATCATCTGGCGCGCGATGTATTGCGGATCGGTGAACATATCGGCCACGCTATAGATCCGGCCGGCAGGAACATCCGCGGCGTTCAGCACGGCAAGTGCCTCATCTATGGAGCGGGTGCAAAGCCATACGCGGATAGCGTCGTCAATTTCCCGTGTGCGCGGCACGCGCCCGTCATTCGATGCCAGCGTGGGATCGTTGCCCAGGTCTTCGCGGCCGATCGCGAGCATCAGCCGTTTGAAGATTGGATCGCTGTTGCCGCCAATCACAATACTGCCGTCGCGGCACGGATACGTGTTCGACGGCACGATGCCCGGCAGCGACGCACCCGTGCGCTCGCGGATCATGCCGTACACGCCGTATTCGGGTACGACGCTTTCCATCATGTTGAAGACGGCTTCGTACAGCGCGACATCGACCACTTGCCCCTTGCCGCCATTCGCTTGCCGATGATGCAGCGCCATCAACGCGCCGATCACGCCATGCAGCGCTGCAATGGAGTCGCCAATGGAAATGCCGATGCGTGGCGGCGGCAGGTCCGGATAACCGGTGATGTGGCGCAATCCGCCCATCGATTCAGCGATAGCGCCAAAGCCCGGCCGGTCGCGATACGGCCCGGTCTGCCCGTAACCCGACAGCCGCACCATCACGAGGCCGGGGTTCTCGGCAGACAACACCTCATAGCCCAGCCCGAGTTTCTCGAGCAAGCCCGGCCGGAAATTCTCGACGACGATATCGGCTTCCTTCGCCAGCCGCCGGACGATTTCCTTGCCTTCTGGAGACTTGAGATTGACCGTCACCGACTTTTTATTGCGTGCCTGAACGGCCCACCATAGCGATGTTCCGCCCACTTCCGGATACAGCTTGCGCCATTTGCGCAGTGGATCGCCGCCGTTCGGATCTTCGATCTTGATCACGTCGGCGCCAAACTCGCCCATGAAGCGCGAGGCGAACGGCCCGGCGATCAGCGTACCGAGTTCGAGCACCTTGACGCCGGCGAGCGGTCCCGTAGAAACGCTCATGGTGTCCCCTTCGTTGTCGTTTTCACAGCGGTTTTCAAAGTGGCTTTCACAGCGGCGTGAAGTGGCTTAAGTGGCCCGGAGGCGCCTTCAGCGACACACAGCCTTTACAGCGGAATGTCGAGCGCCTTGAACCGCGGCGAACCGTCGGCAAGCGTGCCATTGAACAGTTCCGCCGGACGCACCCACAGGCCATGATCGTGCGGCCAGAGATGCTCATAGACGATCATCGGCTCTTCCGTCTCTGAATGCCGCGCCACGCCGATCACGCGATATAAACCGCCCTTGTAATGCCGGTGCGTAGCGAGCGCCAATGCTTCTGCTTCGGTCATATCGTTGCCTTGTTGCGGTGTAACTGACGTCTACAAACTGCTGTCTAAACTGAGCGCCGATCCAGCATTGCACGCGCGATCGTGCCCGCGTCAACGTATTCGAGCTCGCCGCCTACCGGCACGCCGCGCGCAAGGCGCGTCACCTTCAGGCCCTTCGACTTGAGGGTCTGTGCGAGGTAATGCGCGGTCGCCTCACCTTCGTTCGTGAAGTTCGTGGCGAGCACGATTTCCTTCACAAGGCCGTCGGTGGCGCGCTGGATCAGACGATCGAAATGGATCTCTTTCGGCCCGATGCCGTCGAGCGGACTCAGCCGTCCCATCAGCACGAAATACAGTCCGCGATACGTCAGCGTCTGTTCGAGCATGATCTGGTCCGCGGGTGTTTCGACCACGCAGAGCAGTTCGGGATCGCGTTCGGGGTCGATGCAGACTTCGCAAATCGCCGCCTCGGTGAACGTATTGCACTTTTCGCAGTGTTGCAGATGCTCGGTGGCGAACATCAGCGACCGGCCGAGCTTTTCAGCGCCCGGCCGGTCGTGCTGCATCAGGTGATAGGCCATGCGCTGCGCCGACTTGGGACCCACGCCCGGCAGCGCGCGCAGCGCTTCGACGAGCGCCGACAAGGCGGAAGGTTGTTTCATGCGCTTGGAACCCTATGCTCTGAGGGTTGAGGTACTTAGAACGGCAGCTTGAAACCCGGCGGCATCGGCATGCCGGCCGTCATGCCGCTCATCTTTTCCTGCGTGGTGGCTTCGGCTTTACGCACGGCGTCGTTGAATGCAGCGGCAACGAGGTCTTCCAGCATGTCCTTGTCGTCGGCGAGCAGGCTCGGGTCGATGGTTACGCGGCGGACGTCGTTCTTGCACGTCATGGTCACTTTCACAAGACCTGCGCCGGACTGCCCTTCCACTTCGACCAGGGCGAGTTCGTCCTGCATCTTCTTCATGTTGTCCTGCATCTGCTGAGCTTGCTTCATCAAGCCGGCGAGTTGGTTCTTCATCATGGTCGGGCTCCTTGCTGGAAACGGGGTAAAGAGAATGAGTGCATGCCGCGCGGTTCGGGATCGGCCCGGGTTCGCGCCGGCTGTGAATGGGTAAGGTTGTTGCCTTGAATGCTTTATATGCTTTGCAGCAGGTGTTTCGATGTTCGTTCGAGCCGTCCGGCGTGAAGGGGGGTTCTCACCTCCGTGCTTGCGCAACTCTCTCGGTATGACGCTCTGACTCGTTCGCTGCGCGGGGGTTCTGGCTTTATCGCTTTCCAGGATTCTCACGGGCTGCGTAGCTTAACGATTTTCGGAGCCTGAGCACTGCGTGCTTGCCTGCAGTGCAGCGTCCGCGATGTTCCGCCGCCTGCCGCGCCAGCCTTTCCTCGCCCACAGAAAAAACGTCAGTTCACCGATGCCGAGTTCTGGCCGCCATCCTGTGCGCTACCCGATGCCAGCGGCTTGATCGAACCTTGCACGATACTCGCGCCAAAATCGCGGATCAGCGACTGCACGAATGGGTTCTGCGTAATCTCCTGCTCCGCCTCCTGCTGGCGCTGCGCGCGAGTGGCGGCATCGACCGCGGCGGCCGTGCGACGCGCCGGGCCGACATTCACGTTCACGTCGATCGGCCGGCCGAGCTTATCGGTTAATGCAGCCTTCAGCTTCGCGACCTGTGCGCTTTCGGCGTATTGCGGGACCGGCACGGCAAGCGTGATGGATGTGCCGTCGCACGCGGTCAGTTCGCTATTGAAAGCGAGTTGGTAAGCGATGCCCTTCAGCGGCAAATCCACGGCAAGCGTTGGCCAGTCACCGCTCACGCCAATGGCATCGAGCGGGACAGCCGGCGGCAGCGGGCGTGCATCGGCTCTGGGCGCTGGCTTGGCGGCAGGTGCATCGTTAAACCGCAGGTCGTCGGGACCGCTGTCAAACGCCGGCATGAAACCGTCGTCGGGCGGCATGAAATAGCCCTCTTCCGACGATACCGGTTGATAGTCGTCCAGCGGCATTTCTTCCCACGGAGGAGTTGCGCCGCCGGTGTTCTTGCTTGCGATGGCGCCAGTGCCGCCAGTGCCGTTAGCGCCGCGCGGCGCTCCGGTATTTGCATCATTGCCGTTCACGTTCGGCTGCGCACCGTTAAACCTTGAGTCGGCCGCGGGTGCTGCGCTTCGATCGGCCGAAGCAGCAGGCCGGCGTGGCACAGGAACCTGCACGGTCGGCGTCGCCTTCGCTGCGGGTTTGCGCACGGGTTCAGAAGGACGCGCCCCGCGATCCGACGATACCCGCATGCCCGCGCTGCGCAACACATCGAGCGCGGCGCTAGCACCGCCCGCCGCACGTGGCGATGGGGGTTTTTCAGCCGGCGGTAAAGCCCGGTTTTCGACCCGGTTCTCGACCCGATCGGTAGCGGCACGATCGACGAGTTCCTGGGCGGCTGCGGCCAGCGTCGCGGAGCCGGAATCCGCTTCTGGCTCAGGAATAGCCAAGACCTCATCCGGGGATGCATCAGAACTGGCAGATGACGAAGGCGCGTCGGCCCAAGGCTGCGGATCAGAAGATAGTGCCGCTACTTTAGGGGACCCCGCTCCAACAGGAGTGGTCGTCGGAGCGCTTTGCGCATCCGCTGCGTCGATCTTTGCGCCATCGTCATGCCGATCGTCGACAGATTTGTCCGTCAGCGCTTCAGTCTTCTCTTGCGCTGCATCTTCCGGATCGATGACACGAGCCTGGGCAACGGCGGGGATATCGATAACCTCAGCCGGTTGATCAGGCTCCGCGATCACCCTCGCCGTCGCAGCCGGCTCAACCGCGAGGCTTTGCGCTACATCGGCACTAGTCGCTGCAAGATTTTCGCGCGAGACGGATCCTGAGCCCGCCTCTGGCGTCGGAGCCGCATCGCGGCCATCCGCAGCCAGGCTGCGCTCGGACACCGCATCCGGCGCCGGCGGCGTTTTTTCGCGATCCGAACCCGTCGTGGCCGCTCCGGTAGAGACGTTATTGACTGCGCGCTTCACTGCCGGCGTCGCAACACCCGCGGCCGACAAACCCGTCCCACCAGCTACTACACCACTCGGCGCCACCTCACGTGTCCCGCCGACATTGGGCGCACCCACAACCGCCTGCCTCACTCGCGCGCCGCCTCCACCTGGACCACCCGCGGGTTCGAACGCAAGCATGCGCAACAGGGTCATGGTGAAACCGGCGTATTCGTCGGGCGCCAGACCCAGCTCGCCGCGACCGATCGTTGCAATCTGATAGAACAGTTGCACGTGCTCGGCGCTGAGCAAGTCGGCGAAACGGCGGATATCGGCGGCCTCCGGCCATTCGTCCAGTACCGAAGCCGGCGCGTACTGCGCCCACGCGATTCGATGCAACAACCCGGCCAAGTCCTGCAGCGCCGTGGAAAACGACAAACTGCGCAATGCCATCTCGTCCGCGATGCCAAGCACGCCCTGCCCGTCGCCGGCCGCGAGGGTATCGAGCAAGCGGATCAGATAACTCTGGTCGAGCGCGCCGAGCATGCCGCGCACGGCCTCCTCGGTGACCTGGTTTGCCGAATATGCAATGGCCTGGTCAGTGAGCGAAAGCGCGTCGCGCATGCTGCCGTCTGCGGCACGCGATAACAGCCGCAACGCTTGCAGCTCGAACGGGATCTGCTCTTCACCAAGCACATGTTCCAGATGCCCCACGATCTGCCCTGCCGGCATTTGCTTCAGATTGAACTGCAGGCAGCGCGACAGCACGGTGACCGGGATCTTCTGGGGATCAGTGGTGGCCAGGATGAACTTGACGTGTGCGGGCGGCTCTTCCAGCGTCTTCAACATGGCGTTGAACGCGTGGTTCGTGAGCATGTGCACTTCGTCGATCATGTAGACCTTGAAACGCGCATCGACGGGGGCGTACACCGCGCGCTCGAGCAACGCGGCCATTTCGTCCACGCCGCGATTACTGGCCGCGTCCATCTCCACATAATCGACAAACCGTCCCTCATCGATCTCCTTGCACGCCCGGCATACGCCGCACGGCGTGGATGTCACGCCGGTCTCGCAATTGAGCGCCTTGGCGAAGATCCGCGACAGCGTCGTCTTGCCGACACCACGGGTGCCGGTGAACAGATAGGCATGGTGCAGCCGTCCGCCGTCGAGCGCGTGCGTGAGCGCGCGTACCACGTGCTCCTGGCCAACGAGCGAAGCGAAAGATTTGGGCCGCCACTTGCGTGCGAGAACTTGATAGGTCATGCCGAAATTGTATCAGCAACGTCAAGAGGCAAAAGCGTTTCGCCAAGAGACTCACTCCCGTGGAAGCAGCGCGCAGAAACCTAGCCCGCATACCGGCAGAGTGGCTTTTTCAAGGGCGAAAAACGTGAAAAGTAAGCGTACGAAAAACGCAAACCTTAACAAGACGCGAGAAACCCGGAATACAGAAAGTGTGAAACGAGGGACAAAACGATGGCGAAACTACGGGGACGTGACGAAATAAGCGAATACAGCGAGGGACGGAGAACGACTAGACGATGACGAAAAACAAACACGAAAAGCGAAGGTGACGAGCCCGACCCTCGGCACTGGTAGAAAACGGCTGTGGCTGCTTCGTTCCCGACCTGACCAGGTTGACCGCGCCACCATGCGAGGAGGCCCGTCACGGAGAATCATATCAGAGAAGGATCGCCGCGCCCACCACCAGGGAGGGTGCTATTGCAATTCAGGCGCGCAATCGCAATATGCATGACCTGGGCATGACCTGGGAGCAGCAGCGTTGCGGCATGCACTGGCTGTATAAATACGCCGCAATATTGCGCGCTGGAGATTCATCCAGACGGGGCCTATCGGTACCCGGCAACAGATAGCAAAGTAAGCTAAGATGACAATTTGAAGCATCGGTTAATCACCGTGTGACGGGCAGAACGCGGCTTTTCCGGCAACGGTATGCGCCCACCCAAGCGAGCGGCTCTACACCCCGCAGCGCGGCGAACTATTTCCTGTTTTGGTGTATCGTGGCGAGCATTCAAACGCGGGCCTCGAATTCATAGAGGTATTCACATAATGAGCGAATCGATCAAACATATCAGCGACGCATCCTTTGACCAGGACGTCACGAAATCGGATAAACCTGTCCTGCTCGACTTCTGGGCGGAATGGTGCGGTCCCTGCAAGATGATTGCTCCGATCCTCGACGAAGTGGCCAAGGACTACGGCGACCGCCTGCAGATCGCGAAGATCAATGTGGACGAGCACCAGTCGACACCGGTCAAGTTCGGAGTGCGCGGTATCCCCACGCTGATCCTGTTCAAGAATGGCGCAGTCGCCGCGCAGAAGGTCGGCGCATTGTCCAAGTCGCAACTGACCGCGTTTCTGGACAGCAACCTGTGATTTGAAGCTGTGACTCGCAGTTGTGACTCGAAGCCGGAAAGCCCGCAACGGCATTTCCGGCTCTCGCGGAACAACTGCCTCCCAGCGGCACGACCCGGCGTCTGAGCCGCGTCTCATCCGGGCAGCATCGGCAAATACAAGTAAAGACAGCAAAAGCAGTTAGCTGCACGTGAGATTCCAGCAGATTGTTGTGAGGCCACAACATGAACAAATCACACTGTCACCATGGCCACCCGAGGCCCTGCCGGCATGTGCTATGCTAGAATCCTAAGACTGCAAGACGTTTCTTAAGACGGCAAGACGTTTAGGTCCTTGAGCGTTCAGCTCACTTCTCCTCCCAAATTCTCTGTTGTACCTCTTCTCCCTGGCGGGAAATCCGTATGCATTTATCCGAGCTCAAGTCTCAGCACGTCTCCGCATTGATCGAAATGGCCAATGGCCTGGAGATCGAAAACGCCAATCGACTGCGCAAGCAGGAATTGATGTTCGCGATTCTTAAAAAGCGCGCCAAGACCGGCGACACGATCTTCGGCGACGGCACGCTCGAAGTATTACCTGACGGCTTCGGCTTCCTCCGCTCGCCCGAGACTTCGTATCTCGCCAGCACAGACGACATCTACATCAGCCCGTCGCAGATCCGCCGCTTCAATCTGCACACAGGCGACACCATCGAAGGTGAAGTGCGTACGCCGAAAGACGGCGAGCGCTACTTTGCACTGGTCAAGGTGGACAAGGTCAACGGCCAGGCGCCGGAAGCCTCGAAGCACAAGATCATGTTCGAAAACCTGACGCCGCTGCATCCGAACAAACCGATGCCGCTCGAGCGCGAAATGCGCGGTGAAGAGAACGTGACAGGCCGGATCATCGACATGATCTCGCCTATCGGCAAGGGTCAGCGCGGGTTGCTGGTGGCATCGCCGAAATCGGGCAAGACCGTGATGCTGCAGCACATTGCGCATGCGATCAAATCGAACCACCCGGACATCGTGCTGTTCGTGCTGCTGATCGACGAACGGCCTGAAGAAGTGACGGAAATGCAGCGCTCGGTGGTCGGCGAAGTGATCGCTTCCACCTTCGACGAACCCGCCGCGCGCCACGTGCAAGTCGCGGAAATGGTGATCGAAAAGGCCAAGCGCCTGGTCGAAATGAAGCACGACGTCGTGATTCTGCTCGACTCCATCACCCGTCTTGCACGCGCCTACAACACGGTTGTGCCGGCGTCGGGCAAGGTGCTCACCGGCGGTGTGGACGCCAACGCGCTGCAACGTCCGAAGCGATTCTTCGGGGCGGCACGCAATATCGAGGAAGGCGGATCGCTGACCATCATCGGCACGGCGCTGATTGAAACCGGCAGCCGGATGGACGACGTGATCTACGAAGAGTTCAAGGGCACCGGCAACATGGAAGTGCATCTGGAACGCCGTCTCGCAGAAAAGCGCGTGTATCCGTCGATCAACCTGAACAAATCGGGCACGCGTCGCGAAGAACTGCTGATCAAGCCGGACCTGCTGCAAAAAGTCTGGGTGCTGCGCAAGTTCATTCACGACATGGACGAAGTCGAGTCCATGGAGTTCCTGCTCGACAAAATCCGTCAAACCAAGAACAACGCTGAATTCTTCGATCTGATGCGCCGCGGCGGTAGTTAATTCAACATAGTTGATCCAACGCGCTGGTTCGAAACATGAAAGCCGCCCGCATTCGCGGGCGGCTTTTTTTTGTTTGCCGAAACGAGTGACGCGATTGTAGACGTGAACGTTCACGTTCATGTTGGTCTATAATTTCGCGACATCATCATCCGCCGATAAACCCATCGGCCAGCACCATGTCCAGCGAACTGCTCACCGTACGGGACGCCGCCGAACGCCTCGGCGTCACCCCGCGCACGCTGAAATACTACGAAGAACGCGGTCTGCTTACGCCCAGCCGTAGCGAGGGGCGTTATCGCCTATATGACGAAAACGATCTCGAGCGCTTCGGGCGAATCTTGCGGCTGCGATCGCTGGGATTTTCGCTGCACGGCATTGTGGAAATGCTCAAGCGGCCGCTCGAAAAAACGGAAGCCGGTCAGAACCGCTATTCGCCGGATTCGCTGGCGGACATCCGCCAGGGTCTACAGCAGCAACTCGATGCGATCGATAGCCGTATCGAATCCGTGCGCCGCGAGCTAAAAGAAGCACAAGCGGTGCGCGCCGAACTGCGTCTCGACCTGGATTACGTGGAAGCGCGGCTCGCCGGTCAGCCTGCTGACGCGCTGCTTGAACGAAGATCGAAGGCGGGCGCGAAAGCCGGGAGCAAGAAGTAATGAGCGCGCGGGCGCCGGTGTTCACCGTCGAGCGGTTGCGCGGCGATTTTTTCCCGTGGGTCCTCGCGCTCGTGACCGGGCTGGATTACTTCGACAACGCCATCTTCTCGTTTTTCGCCAGCTACATTGCGGGCGGAATCAATGCGTCACCGGATGAGCTCGTGTGGTCATCGAGTGCTTACGCAGTCGCCGCCGTGCTCGGAATTTTGCAGCAGCAGTGGTGGGTGGACCGCCTCGGGCACCGCCGATATGTGGCCGGCTGCATGTTGCTGTACGCGTGCGGCGCGATGATGTCGGCGCTCACCGAAACCTCGCTGCAACTGATGTTCACGCGCGGTTTGCAAGGCTATTTCATCGGTCCGATGATGGGCGCCTGCCGCATCCTGATCCAGGTGAGCTTTACGCCGCAAAAACGCTCCGGCGCGACACGTGCGTTCCTGATCCTGATCGTGGGCAGCAGCGCGGTCGCGCCCTTGCTTGGCGGCTGGCTGGTGTCGCATTTCGACTGGCGCGCGTTGTTCGCCTGCACCGCGCCCGCAGGGCTCGCGTTTGCCGTGCTGGCAATGCTCGCGCTGCCTGACTCCGGCAATGTGGTGCGAGAGGAACGTGGCGCGACGAGTTTCTGGCCGTATCTATTATTTGCATTCGCGCAGGGCGCGCTGCAGATCGTGATGCAACAAGTGCGCTTCGTGCACTTCAGCACCTCGCCCGCGCTCGTGCTGCTGACGGTCGCGGGTATCGGCGCCCTCGTCTGGTTTGCGTGGCATCAATGGCATCACCCCGCACCGCTCGTGCGCCTTCACGCGCTGCGCCAACGCTCGTTTCAGGTCGGCCTTGTGCTGTACATGTTCTATTACTTCGAGTCGACGGGGTTCAGCTACCTGATCTCACGATTCCTCGAACAGGGACTCGGTTATCCGGTCGAAAACACGGGTCGGCTGGTCGGCATTACCTCGCTGATATCGGGTTCCGCGCTGTTTCTGTATTTCAGGTATACGAAGTACGTGAAGCGCAAGAAATGGATCATCGTGCCGGGTTTTGCGATTGCGGCGCTGGTCGGCTGGCTGATGACGCGAATGTCGCCGGACGTGGCTCAAAGCGATCTCGTCCTGCCCATGCTGCTGCGTGGATTGTTGCTGCTTTTCATCGTATTGCCCGTCGCGAATCTGACGTTCAGGATTTTCGAGATCGAGGAGTTTACGCATGGCTACCGCCTGAAGAATATCGTGCGGCAGTTGACGCTCTCGTTTGCGACGGCGGCGGTGATTATCGTTGAACAGCATCGGGAAGCGCTGCATCAGTCGCGCCTCGCCGAAGCCGTGAATCCGTACAATCCGGAGTTTCAGAACGCCGCGAATGCGCTGGCGAATGGCTTTGCCGCGGCAGGCCATTCAGCCGTCGATGCCCACGCGCTGGCTATAGCAACCATTGCCCGTACGGTCGCGCAACAGGCGAGTTTCCTGGCTTCGCTCGATGGCTTTTATTTCCTGATGGGCGTGGCGATTTGCGGCGGCGTATTCGCACTCTGGCAGAAACAGATCGATTGAGCGTGCGAGCAATTCGAGAGAACATCGAGAGAACAATACAAACCTCATGGCCAATTTCCTGACCCGGCTGATCAGCGGGAATCGTCGTGAAAGAGCGCTGCGCAAACACGCCATCGATAATACGCTCTGGCAAAACACGCTCGACCGCCTGCCGTTTTTCAGCCATCTTGACGACGCAGAACGCGCCCGGTTGCGCGAATGTACAACGTTGTTTATCGCGGAAAAGGAGTTTTCGACCGCCCACGATCTGACGCTCACCGACGCGATGATCGTCGCCATCGCGGTGCAGGCCTGCCTGCCCGTACTGAATCTGAGCCTGGAACTTTACCGCGGCTGGGTCGGCGTGATTGTGTATCCGGGCGAGTTCGTGATTCGCAAGACGGTCGAGGACGAGGCGGGCGTGGTGCACGAGATTGAACACGATGCGAGCGGCGAGGCATGGGAAGGCGGGCCGGTCGTGCTGTCGTGGGAAGACGCGCAGATGACCGATGGCGAGGACGCCTACAACGTGGTGATCCACGAGTTTGCGCACAAGATCGACATGCTCAATGGCGAGGCGGACGGCCATCCGCCGCTCTTTCGACGCTGGCACGCGCCGCTCGATTCCAATGCCTGGAACGACGTCTTCGATCACGCCTACGACCATTTCTGCGCTCAGGTCGATGCCGTTCCCCCGCGCCGCTGGGGCCGGTTTGAGCGTGAATCGTTGATCGATCCCTACGCCGCCGACCATCCGTCGGAGTTTTTTGCGGTCTGTAGCGAGGCGCTGTTTGTGCAGCCCGTGGCGTTCGAGCGTGAATATCCGGAGTTGTATCGCCTGCTTGCGCGATATTACCGGCAGGACCCGGCGGGTGTGGGCGCGCTGGCAGCCCTGGCCGCGCCGGGGCAGGAATGAACCCGATGCCTCAGTCCGGGTGCCCTGAAAACATGTCAAACGGCTGATTTTCTGGCATAATTGCCGCTTTTCGACCTCAGGCAAGTGGCTCGCGCTCGCAGGATCGGCTTGAAAAAATGCGCAAAACCCGCAAACCGGGTGGGCTGGCTACCAACAGATACCAAGGAAAGACCATGAAAGAAGGCATTCACCCGAATTACCGCGAAGTGCTGTTCGTCGACATGTCGAATGACTTCAAGTTCATCACACGTTCGACCATCAACACGCGCGAAACCGGCGAGTTCGAAGGCAAGACGTACCCGCTGGCAAAGATCGAAGTGTCGTCGGAATCGCATCCGTTCTACACCGGTAACCAAAAGATCATGGACACGGCCGGCCGCGTCGAGAAGTTCAACAAGAAGTTCGCAGCATTTTCGGCAAAGAAGTAACTAGTCGAGAAGGCAGCCAAGGCTGGATTCGAAAAAAGGCAGCGAAAGCTGCCTTTTTTTCGTCTGTGCCCCCGTCTCTGCCCAGGCATCGGGGCAATCTGGAGCCAATCGGGCGAACTCGCCCCCTCAAACCCCCACGCGAATAAGCACCGCAATGACGCGCGCGACGCCGCCCGTCTACAATGCCGGATTCGGTAAAAATCGCACGACCCGCCAAGGCACGAGATTCGCGTGTCATGCACGACCCAAGCGCCGCCGCATTGCTCCATCCGCGCTCCATCAGTTTCGTTCCATCGCCCAAACGCATGCGAAATGTCGTCCGTCTGACCGCCTCCGCCACCAACGCCCTGCCGCGCTGGCTGCTGCTCGCCATTTGTATCATCTACGCGTCGTTTGGACTGTTCGGCCGCGATCCATGGAAAAACGAGGACGCAGCGGGCTTCGGCGTGATGTGGACAATGGCCAACGGCAGCGTGAAAGACTGGCTGCTGCCGAATCTGGTCGGCAAGGCGCTCACCGGAGACGGCCCGTTCATGTACTGGTTCGGCGCGGGTTTTATCCGCCTGCTGAGCCCGTGGGTCGATGCAAGCAATGCATCGCGGGTGGTAACCGGATTGCTGTTCTGTATCGCCTGCGCGTTTGTCTGGTACACGGCGTATCTACTTGGCCGGCGCGACGAGGCACAACCGTTCAAATACGCCTTTGGCGGTGAGCCCGAGCCGCGCGACTACGGCCGCACACTCGCCGACGGCGCGCTGCTGATCTTGCTCGCGTGCTTCGGCCTGGCGGAGCGCGGCCACGAAACCACGCCCCAGCTTGCTCAGTTCGCCGGCACCGCCATGCTGCTCTACGGCCTCGTGCGCAGTTGCGACAAGCCGATCCAGGGCGCGCTCATCTGGGGCGCGGCTATTGGCTTCGTGGGTTTGTCGAGCAGCCCTGTGCTGGTGCTGGCACTGCTGATCTGCACGCTGGCCATGACTGTCATCGTGCGCGAGGTGCGGCCGTTCTATCTGGTTGTGCTCGGGGTGCCCGTCGCGGTCATCCTGATCGGCGCATGGGTGTGGCCGGTGCTGCACTTCTATCCGGACGACGGCGAATGGTGGCTGCGACAATGGTGGCGTAACAGCTTCGACTCGTTTTCCGGTTCGCCAATCCAGGCGCTCTCCTACGCCCTCAAGAACCTGCCGCTCTTCACGTGGCCCGCGTGGCCGCTCGCTATCTGGACCTTTGTGAGCTGGAGCGGACTGCGCCGCTCGCCACACGTGGCTGTGCCGCTATCGGTGATCGGGCCGCTGCTGGTGCTGGTGATCCTGCAAAGTCATCAGTCGAACCGCCTGTTCATGCTGTTGCTGCCGCCGTTGTCCGTGCTGGCCACGTTCGCGCTGCCCACGCTCAAGCGCGGGGCGATCAACGCCATCGACTGGTTCGCGATGTTGAGTTTCACCCTGCTCGCCACGTTCGTCTGGCTTGTCTGGACCGCGGGCCTGTTTAGTTTCCCCGCGCCGCTCGCGCGCAATCTCGCGCGTCTCGCACCGGGTTTCCAGCCCGAATTCAAGATCCTGTCGTTCGTGTGCGCGGTCGCCGTGACGATATGCTGGTTTTCGCTCGCGCGCTGGCGTCTCGCACGTCATCCGAAGGTGCTGTGGCGTAGCGTCGTGCTGTCGAGTGCGGGAACCACGCTGATGTGGGTGCTGCTGATGACGCTGTGGTTGCCGGTGGTGAACTACAGCCGGACGTATCGCGACGTGGCGGAGCAGATTGCCGATCATCTGCCGCCTGACTACACCTGCATTTCCCCGGTGCGTCTGGGCGATGCGCAGATTTCGACCTTCGCGTATTTCGGCGGCATGCATTTCGCCTTCGATGAAGACTGCGACGTCATCCTGCGCCAGGACACGCAAGATTACGGCGAACCGTCGTCGATCTCGCCGTTCGAGTGGAAGCTCGTGTGGGAAGGCCGGCGCGTGGCCGACCGGGACGAACGGTTCCGGCTGTATGTGCGCATCGAGCGGCCGGTGGCGCCGGTCAAGCGGGTGCGACCGAAGTCACTGCATCGCGGAAGCGACTGACCATGTGGCCGGATGTCCGCAAGATCGTGGCCCTGGCGTGGCCGGTGCTGATCGGGCAGTTGGCGATCATCGCGTTTGCCGTGATCGATACCGCCATGGTCGGACGCTATTCTGCGACGGATCTTGCAGCGCTCGGCCTGGGTTCGTCGATCTACATTTCCGTCTATATTGGCTTGACCGGCATTCTGACGGCGTTGCAGCCCATCGCAGGACAATTGTTCGGTGCGCGGCGCGAAGCCGAGATTGGCGAGGAAGTCCGGCAGGCGTTATGGCTGGCGGCGGTGTTATCGGTGATCGGCTTTGTCTGCCTGTATTTCCCGCAGCCTCTTCTGAGAATCGCCGATACCCCTCCCGCCCTGCACGATCGCACCCTCGCCTATTTGCGCATCCTTTCTTTTGGACTGCCCGCGGGTCTCGCGTTTCGTGTCTATAGCTCGCTCACGAACGCCGTCGGCAAACCACGCCTGGTCATGTTTCTGCAAATCGGCGCGCTGATGCTGAAGGTCCCGCTCAACCTGTGGTTCATCTTCGGCGGTTTCGGCGTGCCGGCGCTGGGTGGTCCGGGCTGTGCCATTGCAAGCACGATCATCAACTGGGTCATAGCCATTGTCGGCATAACGGTGCTTCTGCGTGTCGAGTTCTTCCGGCCGTTCGGCGTGTTTTCGCGCTTTTGCTGGCCCGTTTGGCAGCGTCAAAAGGCGTTGCTCAAACTCGGCATTCCGATGGGGTTGTCGTATCTGATCGAAGTGACGTCATACACCTTCATGGCGTTGTTCATCTCGCACTTTGGCACGACCACGCTGGCTGGACATCAGATCACCGGCAACATTGGCGCGGTGCTTTATATGACGCCGCTGTCCATTGGCGTGGCGTCCGCGACCCTTGTCTCGCAAGCACTCGGCGCTCAACGTTTCGATGCCGCCCGTTCGCTCGCCCGCCACGGCATTGCGCTGTCGTGCGGTATTGCGTGCGTGTACGGCGCGGCGCTGTTTGCACTGCGACCGTACTTGCTCGAGGCCTACACGCCTGACAGCCAGGTGATCGCGGCGGCAATGCCGCTGCTGGCCATTGTGGCGTTCTATCATTTTTTCGATGCCCTCCAGATCACCACGGCTTTCGTGCTGCGCGCCTACAAGGTGGCGGTCGTACCCACGGTGATCTACGCGGTTGCGCTGTGGGGCATCGGGCTGGGCGGCGGGTACATGCTCGGGTTCGACGTGGGCGGTTTTACGCCGGCATGGCTGCAAGGCGCACGCGGGTTCTGGGTAGCGAACTCGCTAAGTCTGGGCGTGGCGGGCGTAGGACTGTTTCTCTACTGGCGTCGGATCAGCACGCGGCACATTCCAAACGATCGCGTCCGCGCAGGGGCCGAGCCGATTTAGGTTCAACCGTCGCAACCGCGCACTCGATGCGATCAGTTCACATCGTCTTGTCATAAAATGAAAACAATTGGCAAGGATGACGTAACACTCCGGTAAAATCGCCAGCGTTTTGGTCACCCTGGAACGAGTGCGATGATCCGCGTCATAAAAAAACAACGCTGGCCGCTAGCCGCGCTTACCGCCCTCTCCTTGCTCGCAGTGGGCTTCCTGGGCGCCACGCATCGCGCGGACGCTGCCCGCACGGTGAGCGTATCGCCACAGGGCAAGGTGACGCAGGTGCGCCAGGTGGTCGTCAAGTTCGACGAAGCCATGATCGCGTTCGGAGACCCCGCAGCCAAAGCCCCGGCTCAGGTCCATTGCAGCGGGGGAGCATCGGCGGGTTCCGCTCATTGGATCGACGATAAAACCTGGGCCTTCGACTTCGGACAAGACCTCACGCCCGGCATGCGCTGCTCAGTCGCGCTGGAAGACGGGCTCAAATCCACCTCGGGCAACGCACTCACCGGTCCACGCCAGTTCCGCTTCGAAACCGGCGGCCCATTTGTCACGCAAGTCATGCCCGGCGGCGGCGAGATAGAAGAAAACCAGATCTTCGTGTTGCGCCTGAACGGCCCCGATACGGAAGCGTCGGCGTTGCAGGACATCTGGTGCGAATCGAATGGGTTGGGTAACCGGATTCCCGTCAAAACCGTCGACGCCAACGTACGAGCCAACCTCCTCAAACATTTCCGCCTCGAAAAAGACAGCGCACGCGTGCTCACGCTCGCCTGCCAGCAAACTCTGCCCTCCGCGACGAAAATGCAGCTCGTGTACGGCGCGGGTGTAGCCGGCCCGAGCGGCCTCGCGAACGACGTGGAGAAACGCTTCGACTTCGATGTCCGCGAACCCTTCACCGCGAATTTCTCGTGCGAACGTGAAAACGCGAAAGCACCCTGCACGCCCTTGCGCCCGCTGCGCATCCGCTTCAGCTCGCCCGTGCCGCGTGTGGATGCCCAACAAATCACGTTGCACGGCCCGGGGGGCAAGACCTCGCCCCAGTTCGATCCCGATGAAAAGGACAACGACATCACCAGCGTCCAGTTCGCGGCGCCGTTGCCCGAACACGCGGATTTATCGATAGAACTCCCGGCAGGACTCAAGGATTCCAGCGGACGCACGCTGTCGAATGCAGACATCTTTCCGCTGAAGACATCAACGGCGCCCATGCCGCCGCTTGCCAAGTTTTCATCGTCGACGTTCGGGATCATCGAGCGTTTCGCCGAGCCGAACATGCCCGCCATGTTGCCCGTTACGCTACGCCACGTGGAGGCCGACCTGAAAGTGAACGGGCTCAACGCGGGTTCATCGAGCGTGACGAAACTGCGTGTGGATGCCGACACCGAGATCCGTCGATGGATGAAAACCGTCGATCGTTTCGACGGCTTTTCGATGTCCGTCTCGCAGATCAAACAGGAGATGCCGCAAGCGCTGAGCAACGGCATCAAGCCCGTCTACGCGCAGAACAGCACGGCGAAAGATCCGCAAATCGATATCCGCTCGCTGTCGTTGCTGGCGAAACAACCGGGCGTTGAAACCCTGAGCGTGCCGCAGGCCGATCCCAAGTCGCTGCGGCCTTTTGAAGTGGTCGGCATTCCGCTCCCGAAACCCGGTTTCTATGTCGTCGAACTGGCATCGCCTGCGCTGGGTGCGTCGTTGCTCGGCAAACCGCAAGCCATGTATGTGCGTACCTCGGTGCTTGTGACCAACCTTGGCGTTCACTTTAAACAAGGCCGCGAAAACAGCATCGTCTGGGTGACCGCGCTCGATAGCGGCAAACCCGTGCCGAACGCGCAAGTGCGCGTCACGGATTGCAATGGCGATCAGATCGCCGTCGCCAAGACCGATCTTCATGGCATTGCGACGATCGGCAAGCCCTTGGCATCGGCGCGCTCTTGCGATGAAAACAGCCTCGACTATTCGGGCTTTTTCGTCTCGGCGCGTGTCGATGATCCGAAGACTGGCCCGGACATGGCGTTCGTGCGCTCGGACTGGAATCGCGGGATTGAGTCGTGGCGTTTCAACGTCCCGACCGATATGAGCCGCGATCAAACCACGCGCGCCACGACCGTGTTCGACCGGACATTGTTGCGCGCCGGCGAAACGGTATCGATGAAACATTTGATGCGCGAAGAAACGCTGAGCGGTTTTGCGTTCCCCTCGCATTTGCCATCTCGGGTGACTATCCGTCATGAGGGCAGCGGCCAGACCTATCACCTGCCGCTCAAATGGGCGGCCGATCGGAGCGCCGATTCGACCTTCCCGATTCCCGCCGCCGCGAAGCTCGGCGAGTACAGCGTGACGCTGGACGACGGCGCAACCAACTCGGACAACGAGAGCGATGACGCCGGTTCAGGGCACATGAGCATCGAAACCGGCAATTTCCGCGTGGAGGAATTCCGCCTGCCGGTGTTCAAGGGATCGATCGGCATTCGCGATCAGAAGACCGGCGCGCTGGTGGCCGCGACCACGGCGCCGCTGGCGGTACAGATTGAATATGTGTCGGGCGGACCGGCATCGAATCTGCCGGTGCAAGTGTCGGCGTTGATGAAGGACACGTCGCCGGATTTTGCTTCGCAGTTCGAATCGTTTAGCTTCGCGCCGTACAAGAAGCCCACCGATGACGGCGCCAGCGCGCCCGCAACCGAAGGTGAGGACGACAACAGCAACGCACAGGAAGATACGTCCACGGCCAAACTCATCGCCGATAAAACCGCGCTGACGCTCGACCGCAACGGTGCGGGGACCCTCACGCTGAAGTCGCTGCCCGTGGTGGAAGCGCCGAAGCAGCTTGCGCTGGAAGCGACCTTCGCGGACCCGAACGGCGAGATCCAGACGCTGCGCGGCAGCGCCACGCTCTGGCCTGCCGCTGTTGCCGCCGGTATCAAGGCGGGTGACTGGGTATCGGTCGGCAACGCAGTGCCGGTGCAGGCGCTCGCGGTCGACTTGCAAGGCAAACCGCGAGCGGGCGTTGCGCTGGAAATCCGCGGCGTTGCACGGACCATGACAAGCTCGCGCAAGCGCATGGTCGGCGGTTTCTACGCATACGATAACCACACGGAAACCAAGGACCTCGGCACGCTATGCAGCGGCAAAAGCGATGACCACGGCCTGCTTTCCTGCGAAGCAAAACTGAAGGAAGCAGGCAATGTCGACCTGATTGCCATTGCCAAGGATGGTGACGGACGTGTGGCGAACGCGACCACGTCGGTCTGGGTCACGCGTGAAGATCAACTCTGGTTCGGCGGCGAAAACACCGACCGGATCGACGTGCTGCCAGAAAAAACAAGCTACGAGCCCGGTGAAACAGCCCGCTTCCAGGTGCGCATGCCGTTCCGCTTCGCGACAGCGCTGGTGGCGGTGGAGCGCGAGGGTATCGTGGAAACGAAGGTCGTGGAACTCGATGGCAAGAACCCGACCGTCGAGTTGAAAGTACAGGAGTCGTGGGGGCCGAACGTGTATGTCTCCGTACTCGCGATCCGCGGGCGGATTCACGAAGTGCCGTGGTATTCGTTCTTCACGTGGGGCTGGAAATCGCCGCTCGATTGGGTACACGCGTTCTGGTACGAAGGGCGGCAATATGAAGCGCCTACGCCGCTGGTCGATTTGTCGAAGCCTGCGTTCCGTTACGGGCTCGGCGAGATCAAGGTCGGAACGGCGTCGCACAAGCTCGGCGTGACGGTCACGCCGGATGCCAAGTCGTATGCCGTGCGTTCGAAGGCGCATGTGAAAGTCCGCGTGACGCTGCCGGGTGGCAAGCCCGCGCCGGCCGGCACGCAAATCGCGCTCGCCGCCGTCGATGAAGCCCTGCTCGAACTGATGCCGAATCAAAGCTGGAACGTGCTCGACGCCATGCTGCAACGGCGCGCGTATGGCGTGGAGACGTCGACGGCGCAGATGGAGATCATCGGACGCCGTCACTTCGGGCGTAAAGCCGTGCCCGCCGGCGGTGGCGGCGGACATAGCGCGACACGCGAACTGTTCGATACGCTCTTGCTCTGGAACCCGCGCGTGACACTCGATGCGAACGGCGAAGCAACGGTGGATGTCCCGCTCAACGACGCGTTGACGAGCTTCCGCATTGTCGCAATCGGGGCGGTGGGAGCGGGTCAATTCGGCACCGGCAGTGCATCGATACGCAGCACGCAGGATCTGCAGTTGATCTCGGGCCTGCCGCCGCTCGTGCGTGTAGGCGACCAGTTCCGCGCGTTGTTCACGCTGCGCAATACGACCGCACGGACGATGCAGGTTGTCGTCACGCCGCGTGTTCCCACGGTCGATCTCCCCGCGCAAAACGTGACGTTGGCGCCGGATTCGTCGCAGGAGATCTCGTGGGACGTGAAGACGCCGGATGCCATCGGCATGGCGGCTACGGGCGCGTTGAACTGGGAGGTCAGCGCGGTGGAACAAGGCGGTCCGAAAGCCGCCGATGCCGTCAAACTCACCCAACGCGTAGTGGCCGCGATTCCCGTGACCGTGCAGCAAGCAACGATCACCCAGGTCGACGGTACATTCGCGTTGCCTGTGGCGCCGCCGGAGACCGCGGTGGCATCGGCTGATGGACAAATTCGCGGCGGCATTGCCGTGACGTTGCAGCCGAAACTCGCCGATGGCCTGCCGGGTGTGCGACGCTGGTTCGAACGTTATCCGTATAGCTGTCTCGAGCAGCAAACGTCGCGTGCGCTGGGTCTCGATGACCTCACGCAATGGCAGACGGTGATCGCGCGGATGCCTTCATATCTGGATAGCGATGGGCTCGCCAACTACTTTCCGCCCTCGGACGATTCGCGGCCTTACGGCAGTCCGGCGTTGTCGGCCTACCTGCTCGCGGTCAGCGACGAAGCATCGAAAGCGGATCCCCGCTTCGCGCTGCCCGACGATCTGCGCGACAAACTCGCAGGCGCGCTGACCAACTTCGTGGAAGGCAAGATCGAGCGAAAATTCTGGTCGCCGCGGCAGGATCTGGACTTCGTGAAACTGTCGGCGATTGAAGCGTTGTCGCGTTACGGGCTGGCCGCACCGCGCATGCTCGGTTCGATCACCATCGCGCCGAATCAATGGCCGACGTCCGCGCTGCTCGATTACTACTCGATCCTTTCGCGTGTCGATGGCATCGCGCAACGCGACGACCAACGCGCTCAGGTCGAGCAGATTTTACGGGCGCGCCTGACGTATTCGGGCACGCGCCTCACCTTCTCCACCGCCGCCGACGATGACCTCTACTGGCTCATGACCGGCCCCGAATCGAACGCGGCGCGCACGGCATTGCTCTTCGCCGATAACCCCGCGTGGAAAGATGAAATGCCGCGCCTGATCGGCGGTTTGCTCGCGTTGCAGACGAACGGCGCGTGGCAAACCACGACGTCGAACCTGTGGGGCAAGCTCGCCGTGCAGCGCTTTTCCAAGGTATTCGAAAGCACGCCGGTGAGCGGTCAAACGCGCATTGCGCTGGGCGCTACAGAAAAGGCTGTAACGTGGAGCGCGCCCGCCTCGCCTGCGAATCCTCGCAACGTGACGTTGCCGTGGACTTCCGGCACGCTAAACCTGACGCAAGAAGGCAGCGGCAAACCGTGGGCGACCATCGAGAGCCTCGCGGCCGTCGCGTTGAAAGCGCCGTTCGCGGCGGGTTATCGGATCACGAAAACCATCACGCCGATCGATCCGGCGGTCAAGGGCACGCTCTCGCGGGGTGACATCGTCCGTGTGCATCTCGACATCGATGCCCAAAGCGATATGACATGGGTCGTCGTCAATGATCCTATTCCGGCGGGTGCGACGATCCTCGGCTCGGGCCTCGGCCGCGACTCGGAAGCGGCGACCGAAGGCGAAAAGAGCCCGCAAGGCGCTTGGCCGGCGTTTGTCGAGCGTGGTTTCGATGGGTATCGCGCGTATTACGACTATCTGCCGAAGGGGAAATTGCAGGTGGAATACACCGTCCGGCTGAACAACGCGGGCACGTTCGGGTTGCCGCCTACGCGCGTGGAAGCGCTCTACGCGCCCTCCGTATTCGGCGCGATTCCCAACGCAACGATGGTCGTCGCGCCACTGGCCGCGGCCAAATAACGCGATGAAACGCGCCGCCCTCGCGCTTATCTTTTGCGTGCTTGCGAGCTCGGCGAATGCGCTGCCGAGCTTCGACGAAGTGCGCGCGAGTTGGCGCAGTTCCGACTGGGTGCTGCTCGCCCGCGATGGCGAGCCGCTGCAGCGCACGCGTATCGATACCACCGAGCGGCGCGGTGACTGGGTCTCGCTGCAGGATGTATCGCCGGCGTTGCGCGAGGCTATTGTCGTGTCGGAGGATAAGCGGTTCTACGAGCACAGCGGCGTGGATTGGCGTGGTGCTGCGGCCGCGGCCTGGGCAAACCTGTGGAACACGCGCACGCGCGGCGCGTCGACGGTGACCATGCAACTGACTGGTTTGATCGATGAAGATCGCCGGCCCGGACGCCGTTCGATAAGCGAGAAAGCGACGCAGACAGTCGGCGCGTTATGGCTCGATCACGCCTGGCGCAAGGATCAGATTCTCGAGGCCTATCTCAATCTCGTGCCGTTTCGCGGCGAGATCGTGGGGTTGTCGGCGCTGTCGCAGACTTTGTTCGGCAAGCTTCCGTCCGGGCTGAATGAGCGTGAAGCCGCGCTCACCGCCGCGCTGGTGCGTGCGCCGAATGCGAATTACGCGAAGGTATCGGCGCGAGCATGCGGCATTTTGAGGGACATGGACCGGGCGCGGCCATCGGCCACGGACCCTTGCGCGAACCTCGACAGCTATGTGCAATTGACGCTTACGCGCACCGCGTCCGCCTCGCCACGATCCTCGGATTACGACGCGCTCGCACCGCACTTCGCGCGACGTGTGGCCGGCGAAGTACATCCTGCAGCGGGCGCGCGTGTCCAGTCCACGCTCGACGCCGCGCTGCAGCGCTTCGCCCGTGACTCGCTCGCGCGAACCTTGCTCGAACTCAACTCGCGCGCGCATCAGCGCAATGTGCACGACGGCGCCGCGATCGTCATCGATAACCGCAGCGGCGAGATTCGCGCGTGGGTCGGCTCGGCGGGAGGGTTGTCGAACGCGCCGGAAGTCGATGCCGTCGTCGCCTTGCGCCAGGCTGGCTCGACGCTCAAGCCGTTCCTGTACGCTCAGGCTATCGACGAAAAGCGCCTCACGCCGGCCTCTCTACTCGATGACGCCCCGCTCGATCTCGCCACCGGCGGCGGCCTGTATATCCCGCAAAACTACGATCACGATTTCAAGGGCTGGGTGAGCATGCGCACGGCACTGGGGTCGTCGCTGAACGTGCCGGCCGTGCGCACGCTGGTGATGGTTACGCCCCACCGGTTCGCAAAAACACTGGTGTCGCTCGGCCTGCCGCTCACGCAAGCCGGCGATTACTACGGCTTCAGTCTTGCGCTCGGCAGCGCTGACGTGACGCTCGCGACACTCACGAACGCGTACCGGACGCTTGCGAACGGCGGTGTCACGGGGCCAATGTCCGACTTGCCGGCACATGCCCTCGCTACATCCGGCACACGCGTTTTCAGCCCGCAAGCCAGTTTTATCGTGACAAACATACTCGCCGATAACAACGCGCGCACGCGCACCTTCGGCTTCGACAGCGTCCTCGCCACGCGCTTTTTCAGCGCCGTTAAGACCGGCACGAGCAAGGACATGCGCGATAACTGGGCGGTCGGCTACACGTCGCGCTATACGGTCGGCGTGTGGGTGGGCAACGCGGACGGCGCACCGATGTGGGACGTCTCCGGCGTCACGGGCGCCGCGCCCGTGTGGGCCGCGCTGGTGAATTACCTGCATCGGCGCACACCAAGCCGGCCGCCGGTCGCGCCGCCGGGCGTGGTGCGCACGCAGATTGTTTATCAAAACGATATTGAGCCGGCGCGCGAGGACTGGTTCCTGAGCGGCACGCAAATGTCGCGGATCGCATTGTCGGCGAATGCCGAAGGCTCGGCCGTACGCAACGGCACGGCCCGGATCACCTCTCCCACCGACGGCACTATTTTCGCGCTCGATCCCGATATTCCCGCCGCGCGCCAGCGGATCTGGTTCGAGAGCGCGCAAAGTGCGCCGGCGGGCAGCGTGTGGCGGCTGGACGGCAAATTGGCCGGCCCTTCAACTAGCATGTCACGCATGGCATGGCTGCCGTGGCCGGGGCATCACACACTGGAACTGGTCGACCGCCAGGGCGTGGTGGTCGATTCCGTGAAATTCGAAGTACGCGGCGCGTTTGCGAAAATCAAGACAAAAGGTTAATGAGGATCAAACCCGATGAATCAGACCCGAAGAATCAAATCCGGGATAGCGTCGATTTCGACAAGCATATATCCGCGAAACGTTAAATCTGAACCGACCTGCCCCCATCCGCCATGAGTCTGGTGATAATCGCTAGATAGAATCGAAACCGGAGAGTGGATTGGGTACAACCGGCAAAATAATAGCCGGCAATGTTGTAAAAAATAATCCCGCCCGCACCGGATGGACCTCGCTGCCATTATGCTGACCCGCATTTTGTCCTATGCTAGTTGGGCTTTCTGGCCAGGCTTCCAGTAAGGCCGACATCGATTCCTCCTCTTGTTTTTCAACCTGGAGCACTTGTCATGCTTAAGAAGCTGTTGATGCTGTGTCTGGCCCTTGCGTTGTCGATAGGCGCCGCGTTCGCGGCCGTCGACGTGAATACGGCGGATCAAACCTCGCTTGAAGCGGTAAAGGGGCTTGGGCCGGTGAAGTCGAAGGCGATCATCGACGAACGGACGAAGAACGGCCCGTTCAAAGATGCCGACGATCTCGCCAACCGCGTGAAAGGACTCGGCACGAAGTCCGTGACGAATCTGGAGCAGGCCGGACTGACGGTTGGCGGTTCATCCGCACCGCCGACCGGGACAAAGGCCAGCAAGACGCCGGCCGCCACCAACGCAGGCACTGCCGCGCCCGCCAAATCGACGGTGAAGTCGTCCACGGCTGCAACGGCCGCCACGTCACCCGCCGCGACCACGGCCACGACGCCCGCAGTGACGCCGGCAACGACGGCTACAACGGCAGACGCGGCTTCTGCCACCAAGGGCAAGAAGGGTAAAAAAGCCAAGGCCAGTGCGGCGGCTAGTTCGAGTACGGCGACAACAGCAACAGCCGATGCAGCCTCGGGCGCGAGTGGCGCCAAGGCGTCGAAGAAGTCCAAGAAAAAGAAAGCCGCGAGCGACGCGGCAGCAACCTGAGGACGGCGACGCACTTCGGCGCCGAATTCCGGGCGTGGAATGGTCATCGCGCGCAGTTCGAATTCAAGCCGCCCAGGTCGCCTTGCAGCAGAAACACTTCGGCCATCCTTCACGGGACGGCATGTTTTCCGGCCGGCACAGGCAAACCAGCATGACGCCGGACGGTATTTAACCAGCATCGTTTTCAAGTGAGACAGCCATGAGCCTACTCGATACCCTCGCCTCTTCTTTCGGCAATTCGTCTCAAGGTGGCGGCGCGCAGTCCGGCCTAGTCGCCATTGCGATGGAGTTCGTCAATAACCAGCCCGGTGGCCTGACCGGCTTGATTCAGCGTTTCCACGAAAATGGCGCGGGCGACATCGTCTCGTCGTGGGTCGGCAACGGCGAAAACAAACCCATCAGCTCGGACACCGTGACCAACGTGCTCGGTTCGGACGCGGTCAGCCAAATGGCGCAGAAAGCTGGCCTGTCCGGCGACCAGGTGTCCGGCATTTTGGCTTCGGTGTTGCCGCATCTCGTGAACCACGCAACGCCGGACGGCCAGGTGCCGGCGAACGGCCAGCTCGACGTGAGCAGCTTGCTGGGATCGCTCGGCGGGATTGGCGGTCTGGCAGGCTTGCTCGGCGGCAAGAGCGAAGAACCGAAGGCGTAAGCGTTGTTCGCCTGATTTTTGGGCACTAGTAAAAAAGGGGCAACGGATCACTCCGTTGCCCCTTTTTGTTGGAACGAATGACGCCCGGCCGACTTCGCCGGGCGCCTTCAGCGCACGTCTTAATGCACGACGCGATCGAACACCAGCTCGCCATCCCGCATATCGACGGGGATCACGTCCTTCGGTCCGAACTTGCCGGCGAGGATCAGCTTCGCGACCGGGTTCTCGATCTGCTGCTGGATCGCGCGCTTCAACGGCCGTGCGCCAAACACCGGGTCGTAACCCACCTTGCCGATGTGTTCCAGCGCGGCATCGGACACGTCGAGTTGCATCTCCAGCTTCGCGAGCCGCTCATGCAGCCGCTGCAACTGGATCTTCGCGATCATCTGGATGTTCTCGCGGTCGAGCGAATGGAACACCACGACGTCGTCAATCCGGTTCAGGAATTCCGGCCGGAAGTGCAGCTTGACCTCCTCCCAGACCGCTTCCTTCACCGCTTCGTGCGGCTCGCCGACCATCGCCTGGATCACGTGCGAACCGAGATTCGACGTCATGACGATCACCGTGTTCTTGAAGTCCACGGTGCGCCCTTGCCCGTCGGTCATGCGGCCGTCGTCGAGCACTTGCAGCAGCACGTTGAACACGTCCGGATGCGCCTTCTCGATTTCATCGAGCAGGATCACGCTGTAGGGCTTGCGCCGCACCAGCTCGGTCAGGTAACCGCCTTCCTCATAACCGACATAACCCGGCGGCGCGCCAATCAAGCGCGCGACGCTGTGCTTCTCCATGAACTCGCTCATGTCGATACGGATCATGTGATCTTCAGAATCGAACAGGAACGAGGCGAGCGCCTTGCACAACTCGGTCTTGCCCACGCCCGTCGGCCCAAGGAACAGGAACGAACCATACGGACGATTCGGATCCGACAACCCCGCGCGTGACCGCCGGATAGCATCGGCCACCGCGCCGATCGCTTCATCCTGACCCACCACGCGGTCATGCAGCTTGCCTTCGATCTGCAGCAGTTTCTCGCGCTCGCCCTGCATCATCCGCGACACGGGAATGCCGGTGGAACGCGACACTACTTCCGCGATTTCCTCGGCGCCCACTTGCGTGCGCAACAAGCGCGGCCGCGTCGGGTTGCTTTGCTCCGCGGTCTCGGACTGCGTGACCTGCTTCAGTTGCGTTTCGAGTCCAGGCAACTTGCCGTACTGCAATTCGGCAACCTTCTCGAGCTTGCCTTCACGCTGCAAACGCACGATGTCCGCCCGCACTTTCTCGATCTCTTCCTTCAGCGTCGCGCTGCCCTGCACGGCGGCTTTCTCCGCCATCCAGATTTCCTCGAGGTCGGAATACTCGCGACCCAGACGCTCGATTTCTTCCTCGATCAACTGCAAGCGCTTCTGCGATGCCTCGTCCTTTTCCTTCTTGACGGCTTCGCGCTCGATCTTCAACTGGATCAAACGACGATCGAGCCGATCCATCTCTTCGGGCTTCGAATCGATTTCCATCTTGACCCTGGACGCAGCTTCGTCGATCAGGTCGATGGCTTTATCGGGGAGAAAACGGTCCGTGATATAGCGATGTGACAATTCCGCCGCCGCGACAATAGCCGGATCGGTGATTTCCACGCCGTGATGCAGTTCATACCGTTCCTTCAAGCCGCGCAGGATCGCGATGGTCGCTTCCACCGACGGTTCATCGACCAGCACCTTCTGGAACCGGCGCTCGAGCGCTGCGTCCTTTTCGATGTACTTGCGATACTCGTCAAGCGTCGTCGCGCCGATGCAATGCAGCTCGCCGCGCGAGAGCGCCGGCTTCAGCATGTTGCCCGCATCCATGGCGCCTTCGGCTTTACCGGCGCCGACCATGGTATGAATTTCGTCGATGAAAACGATGGTCTGGCCTTCGTCCTTGGCAATATCGCTGAGGACGGATTTGAGCCGCTCTTCGAATTCCCCGCGATACTTGGCGCCGGCCAGCAGCGCGGCCATGTCGAGCGACAACACGCGCTTGCTCTTGAGCGATTCCGGCACTTCGCCGTTCACGATCCGCTGCGCAAGACCTTCCACAATGGCCGTCTTGCCCACGCCCGGCTCACCAATCAGCACCGGGTTATTTTTCGTCCGGCGTTGCAGGATCTGGATTGAACGGCGAATTTCATCGTCCCGGCCGATCACCGGATCGAGCTTGCCCGCGCGAGCGCGTTCGGTCAGATCAACCGTGTATTTCTTCAGCGCGCCGCGCTGGCTTTCGGCGTCCTGGCTGTTCACCTGGCCCCCGCCGCGAACCGAATTGATCGCCGCTTCGAGCGCCTTGCGCGTGAGGCCGTGCTGCTTGGCGATACGGCCGGCTTCGCCCTTGTCATCGGCGATGGCGAGCAGGTACATCTCGCTTGCGATGAACGTGTCGTTGAGCTTTTGCGCCTCTTTGTCGGCGCTGTTCAGCAAGCCGGCGAGATCGCGGCTGACCTGGACGTTGCCGTCCGTGCCCTGGACTTGCGGCAGGCGCGTCATGGCGTCCTTGAGCGCGGTTTGCAGCGCCTGGACCTGCACGCCCGCCTGCGACAACAGCGAGCGCGCCGAACCGTCCTGCTGCGCAATCAGCGCGGCAAGCAAGTGAACCGGTTCGATATATTGATTGTCATTGCCGACGGCGAGACTCTGCGCGTCGGCCAGTGCTTCCTGGAACTTCGTGGTTAGCTTGTCGATTCTCATATTGAGACCTCCAAATCGGGATGTGTTCAAAATGAGGCGTGATCCGGCACTTTCAAGCGCTCCACTGCCCAAAAATCGCACTTTTCTGCAAAATGCCGATTGACGCGATTGATGGTGCCGAGCGGTTGGTAGCGCTCGTAATGCGCAAAAACGTCGAGTCGGGGGAACAACGTCGTTGGCGTCCGTCGAGCGTGGGCGTCTGGGACCATTGTGATCGGATCGCGATGGCGGTGGACTGATCCAGATCGAAGAACCAGCACGGGCTGCGCCTGGAATACGCGTGCGTCAGGAAGGTCAGTCAGGCACATCAGTCACTTCAATTACCAGTCGCTTCAATTACATAAGGCAGCTCAGTCAGCTATCTCCGGCGATACGACCGATGCCCGCCGCTGCCGGCATTAAACGCACGATGCCGAGCACGCTCGCCAGCTCATCAGCGGGCGACGCCAGATCGCCGACCGTATGCTGATCGAGTTCCGCGAGGAACGCATCGCGCGCGGCGGCGAACACCCCGCGCAGGCGGCAATGGGACTGGATCACGCAGTGCCGGTGAGCTTCGCTTTCATCGGCGAAACAGCCGACTATCGAAAAATCGTTCTCCGTCTTGCGCACGACCTCGCCGATGCTCAGCAACGGTGTGCGAGGATCGAGCCTCAGGCCGCCGTTACGGCCGCGCACGGTTTCCACCCAGCCCAGTTCCCCGAGCCGCTGCACCACCTTCATGAGATGGTTCTTGGAGATCCCGTAGGCGTCGGAGATCTCCTGGATGGTCGACAGCCCCTCGGACCGGACGGCCAGATAGAGCATGACGCGCAACGAATAGTCGGTGTAATCGGTCAGTCGCATGGGTGTTCGCGTAGTTCGCGTAATCAGTCGCATGAGCCGATCGCTTGGGTCACGTCGGTCCGCAGCGGAGTAAAAGCTTCAATCGCTCGGATACAGGGTGTGGCGGCAGGCGGCACGGATAGTCAGGGATGCGCTCGATCTGCACCAGGCCGTGCGCGCGCAGCCCAATCCGCTCATCCTCGCCGCGCAACGCCGGCAATATGGCCACGGCCGCTGCGGCCAGCCGCCGCTTGCGCCACCCACTGCATCACGATTAAACGTCGATTATCATGGACGCAGTCAGCCGGATGTCAATCAAACGTCATTTTGCTCATTTGCCGCGCGTACCGGTCGAACTGATCGGCCATCACTGATGGGCTTGGCTTATCGGCCAGAACTCTCTGGCCCCATTTACGGATGGCTCATATAACCGTGTTGGGTTCATGAGCCTGCTTTATAGGGTCACTTGCCGCTCGTAAGCCCACTTATAAGCCCATTCGTAAGCGCATTCGGCGATAGATTCGTACTTTATCCCGCCCGAGTCAAATTTCCATGGCGCGTGGCATCTTATTAATATCCGGTGGGTCGGAATTACATGCGCGGATTCGAGAGCCATTGTCAACCTCGTCAGCCAGACTAAATCCCCACTGAATCCTGTCATCGAATCTTATGAGCAAGCCCCTGATTGAGCCCTCCAGCAAGGCAGACATACCACCGGCGCCATTCGTGCGCATCGCGGAACCCGACGAAACCAATATCCGCGAACTGGTCGACGCGTTCTACCGGCGTGTGGACGATGACCTGCTGCTTGGCCCGATCTTCGCCCGCGAACTCGCTGGGCGCTGGGACGCGCATCTGGCGAAGATGACGACATTCTGGTCGAGCCTCGTGCTGGGCACGAAGGGATATAGGGGCAACGTTCAAGAGGCGCACCGGCCTCTTGGCGATATTGAACCCCAGCATTTTGCCCGCTGGCTCACGCTTTTCCTCGATACCGTCGATACCCGCTACGAGCCCGCCGCAGCCGTGCAGTTCATGGAGCCGGCGCTGCGCATTGCGCAAAGCCTGCAACTGAGCAAATTCGGCTGGGACTATGCCATTCCGGACGCGCAGCTCGCATTGATGGCGTCGCTCAAGCGCCTGCGAACAGGCCGCAGCGAGAACGAGTCGTCGACGGAGTTGCCCGAGCGCAGCCACGGCGAACCCTTTCCAGTCAGGCTGTCGGGTGTTGAAAACATCGAATTACGCAACCGATCGAGCGACGCATAAGCGCGAACTCCCGATCCGCCTGCCACACAACAGGCAAACAGCCGAACGGAGCGCGGTCGAGGCCACTTGCTGCCAGTTGTTTACGCCCCCGTCCCTTTTGGCGTCTCCAGATTCCATCGTGTCAGCGCGGCGTCGTCGGATTCACGGGCATCGACCCATTTCTCACCGTGTTCCGTCTTTTCCTTCTTCCAGAACGGCGCCTGCGTTTTCAGATAATCCATCACGAACGCACACGATTCGAACGCTTGCGCCCGGTGCATGGCGGTTGTCACAACCAGCACGATCTGGTCGAGCGGCAAGAGTTTTCCCACGCGATGGACGATCAGCACATCCGAACCCGGCCAGCGTTCCCGAGCCTGCGCAGCGATTGCCTCCAGTGCCTTTTCGGTCATGCCTGGATAGTGTTCCAGCTCCATTGCCTGAACGGTTTGGCCCTCGTTCAAATCCCGCACCGTGCCTACAAAACACGCCACCGCGCCTACCTTGGGATTGTCCGCGCGCAGCGCGGCAACTTCCGTGCTCAGATCGAAATCGGCTTCCTGCACGCGTACCCGGGTCATCTCAGCCTCCCGTGACTGGCGGGAAAAACGCGACTTCGCAGCCTTCCGTGATACGTCGCGACGGGTCCGTCATTTCGTGGTTGCACGCCATGCGCAACGAGCGGCCCTCGGCGAGCGTTTCCGCCCATTCACCGCCGCGCATGCGCAGCCAGGCGCGCACGTCGCCGACGCTGGACACGCTGTCCGGCACATCCACGCTCTCGTTCGCCACGCCGAGCGCTTCGCGCACGCTGGCAAAAAACCGTAATTCGACTTTCATGATTGCCTTCGACGCAAATCAACGCATCAGTTCTGAAAACGGGATAAACCGCACGGTCTCGCCGGCCTGGATAGCATGATTCGGTGGGTTATCGATCAGACCGTCGCCCCAGACCGTGGATGTCATTACGGCCGAACTTTGATTCCCGAAGATCTCCAGCCCGCCCGCTTCGTTCACCCGGGCACGCAGGAATTCGTTGCGCCGGTCGCCCTTTTTCTGCGAGAAATCGGCGCGCATGGCATACACGCGCGGTTCAACCGCCTCGACGCCCGCCAGCCGCAGGATAAATGGGCGTACGAACAGCAGGAACGTGCAGAAACTGGAGACCGGATTCCCCGGCAAGCCGATAAAAAACGCCTCGCCGCCGTTTTTATCGGCAGGTTGATCCACCGGCCCGCGCCGCACCGCGCCGAACGCGAGCGGCTTGCCGGGTTTCATCGCGATCTGCCACATGGAAATGCGCCCTTCGGCTTCCACAGCCGGTTTCACATGATCTTCCTCGCCAACCGACACGCCTCCGCACGTGAGGATCATGTCGTGATCACGTGCCGCGCGCCGCAGGGTTTCGCGGGTTGCGTCCAGACGGTCAGGCACGATACCGAGGTCGGTCACGTCGCAACCCAGTTCACCAAGCAACGCACGCAGCGTGAAACGATTCGAGTTGTAGATCGCGCCGGGGCGTAACGGCTCGCCGGGCATGGTGAGTTCGTCGCCGGTAAAAAACACCGCCACGTGCACTTTGCGCACCACGTCGAGCGCAGCGCTACCCACCGATGCCGCGAGCCCCAGCGCCTGCGGCGTAAGCCGCGTGCCGGCGGGGAGAATCACCGAGCCGCGACGGATATCGGCACCTTGCTGGGTGATCCATTCGCCCTCCGGCGGCACCTGCGAGAACGTTGCGCCAGCGTTGTCGGCGCGAACCATTTCCTGCATCACGATGGCGTCCGCACCCGGCGGCACGGTGGCGCCGGTGAAGATGCGCGCGACCGTGCCGGCCGCCAGCGGCTCGGCCGCCTGGCCAGCCGGCACACGCTGCGACACGGGCAGCGTCACAGCGCTCGCATCAGACGCGCCGGCGAGATCCGCGGCCCGCACCGCGTAGCCGTCCATGGAACTGGTGCGCATGGGCGGGACGTCGAGCGGCGACACGACCGCTGTGGCCAGCACGCGCCCGAGCGCTTCGAAGGTATCGACGGTTTGCGCGCCGTCCACCCGGCGCGCGGCCGCCAGCAAGGTAGCGAGTGCGTCGGCGGTGGACAGCATTGGCGGGCGTGGAGCGGCGGGCGTGGTGGACATCGTCGGAAGATTTGTATTGGCCGTGAAATGGCGGAATGGTGAAATGGGCAGCGCTAAAAAGCGCGGCATCCGAAGCACTTATTGTAGCGAGAAGCCAGCACCAAGCGTCCGCCCGGTTGCGCCCGATGCGGGCTCATCGGCCATCCGGACAAGTGCAGGACAATGGCGCACACCGTCGCCCCCCGGCTACGCGGCGCTTTTTTGCCCGGCGCCCGCGCCGCCGCTCGACGCGGGCTCGGTGATACACTCGCACGACACTTTCAGACTTCTCCCCTATGAAATTCTGTTCCGTCTGCGGCCACGAGGTCGGCCTGAGCATTCCGCCTGGCGACAATCGCCAGCGCTACGTCTGCGGCAATTGCGGCACGGTGCATTATCAGAATCCGCGCAACGTGGTCGGGACCGTGCCGGTCTGGGACGACAAGGTGCTGCTGTGCCGGCGCGCGATCGAACCGCGCTACGGCTACTGGACCTTGCCGGCGGGTTTCATGGAGATGGACGAAACCACCAGCGAAGGCGCCGCGCGCGAAACGCTCGAAGAAGCCGGCGCGCGCGTCGAAATCCAGAGCCTCTTCACGCTGCTGAACGTGCCGCACGTACATCAGGTGCATCTCTTCTATCTGGCACGGCTGCTGGATCTGGACATCGACGCAGGCGAGGAAAGTCTCGAAGTGAAGCTCTTCGACGAGAGCGAAATCCCTTGGGACGAAATCGCCTTCCCAACGGTCGGGCAGACGCTGCGCTTCTTTTTCGCCGACCGCGCCGCCGGCAACTACGCGCTGCATACCGGCGACATCTTCCGCTCGCTGCGCGAAGGCTGAGCGCCCCGAGAATCATGGTTCCCTGGCTCGCCTCCGACGATCCGTTCCCCCCCGTCGAGCGCGCGCTCGGCGAGGCGAGCGGCGCGCCCGGATTACTCGCGGCCAGCGCTGAATTGCAGAGCAGCCGTCTCGTGGATGCGTATCAGCGCGGCATTTTTCCGTGGTATTCCGATGGCCAGCCGGTGCTCTGGTGGAGTCCCGATCCTCGCATGGTGCTGATTCCCGACGAATTCAAAGTCTCCGATTCGCTGCGTAAAACGCTGCGGCGCGTGTTGCGCGAGGCATCGTGGGAAATTCGCGTGGACGAAGATTTTGCCGGTGTGATGCGTGCCTGCGCCCAGACGCCGCGCGAAGGCCAGCGCGGCACCTGGATCACGGGGGATATCGTGGAAGCGTATTCCTCGCTGCATCGCGAAGGACGGGCGCACAGCATTGAAACGTGGTTCGAGGGCAAGCGCGTGGGCGGTCTTTATGGCGTGTCGTTCGGGCGCATGTTTTTCGGCGAATCGATGTTCGCGCATCGCACCGATGCCTCGAAAATCGCGCTCGCGGCGCTCATCGGACACTTGCGTCGCCATAAAATAGAGATGATAGACTGCCAGCAGAATACGTCGCATCTGGCGTCGCTGGGCGGGCGGGAGATCTCCCGCAAGGCATTTGTGAGACATCTGCGCGGGGCTGTCGGCGAGCCGCCGGTGCCTTGGCAGTTCGACAAATACGCGCTGCTCGAAACGCTTCGGCCACCCGTATCGCCGGTGGAATGAACGAGGCAGGTTTTGAACGAGGCGTGAGATCCGGGACGCCAGCCGATGCATGCTTTGATATTCGCGAACGAATCCAGAACCATCGAATGTGATGGTCAGCAGGCAAGATAGCAACACAACCGAGGTTTTCCGCCCTGCATCGAACCGCTGCGGCACGGTTGGGACGGCAAGCAAGATAGACGGATAGACGCTTAGAACGAGAGCTGCCAACGTGACTCACCCCAATGAGCTGCCGCTTTCTCCGCTTTCGGCGTTGCAATTCTATGCAACGGCGCCGTACCCCTGCAGCTATCTGGATGGACGCATTGCGCGCTCCCAGGTGGCAACGCCCAGTCACCTGATCAACTCCGACGTCTACACCGAACTCGTCAAGGCGGGTTTCCGGCGCTCGGGGGTCTTCACGTATCGTCCGTATTGCGACGGTTGCCGCGCTTGCGTGCCGGTGCGCGTGGCCATCGACCACTTCCAGCCGAACCGCACCCAGCGTCGCGTCTGGAAGCAGCATGGCGGACTGGTAGCGAGCGTCGCACCGCTTCACTACGACGAAGAGCATTACGCGCTCTATATGCGCTATCAGTCGGCGCGGCACGCGGGCGGCGGCATGGATCGCGACAGCCGCGACCAGTACGAGCAATTTTTGCTGCAAAGCCGGATCAACTCGCGCCTGGTGGAATTCCGCGAGCCTCTTCCCGCCGGCAATCCCGCAAACCCCGGTAATTCCGACGCAAGCCTGCCCGTCAGTCTCGTCGACGATCCGCCCGAGCGCGGCACGCTGCGCATGATCAGCATGATCGATATTCTCGGCGACGGACTTTCGTCGGTTTATACATTTTTCGAACCCGGCCTGCCCCACACCAGCTTCGGCACTTACAACATCCTGTGGCAGATCGAACAGGCGCGCAGCCTGGATTTGCCTCACGTCTATCTTGGTTACTGGATCCGTGAGAGCGACAAAATGGCGTACAAGGCGAATTTCCGGCCGCTGGAGGGCTTGATCGACGGCCACTGGGGGTTACTCGATCCCGTTACCATGCACTCCGCCGGAACGCCGCCCATGCCCGGCAAGATGCCCACGGACAAACCGCGGCGCTGACCCGTACGGCAGGCTCCTGCAATAGCCTTTTTGGTGGTCCTGCCTGAGGCCCTTTTCATCCGCTTTTCATCGGTGTGTCATCGCTTTTCGGCGTGCCTCCTCAAAGCCGTTAAAATGGCGCGTCTCAATTTACGCCGCTCCGGCCTTTCCTCGTGTTCAGCTCCCTCTACCCGCTCGCCCGCGCGCAACTTTTTCGCATGGATGCGGAAGACGCCCATCATCTGACGCTGCGTATGCTGGGCGCCGCCGGCCGCACCGGCCTGGCCGGCATGTTTGCCGAGCGCGCCGCCGATTCGCCGCGTACCGTCATGGGCCTGAGCTTTCGCAATCCGGTCGGGCTCGCGGCAGGGCTGGACAAAGACGGTGCGTGTATCGATGGACTGGCCTCGCTCGGGTTTGGATTCATCGAAGTGGGAACGGTCACGCCGCGCGCGCAGCCCGGTAACCCGCGCCCGCGCATGTTTCGCCTGCCCGACGCGCAGGCGCTGATCAACCGGCTTGGTTTCAACAACCGCGGCGTCGATCAGTTCGTCGAGAACGTCCAGGCCGCGCGGTATCGCGGCGTGCTGGGGCTGAATATTGGCAAGAATGCCGATACCCCCATAGAACGCGCCGCCGAAGATTATTTGTATTGCCTCGAGCGTGTCTACCCGTTCGCGAGCTACGTGACGATCAACATCTCGTCGCCGAATACGAAAAACCTGCGCCAGTTGCAAGGCGCGGGCGAACTCGACGCGCTGCTCGGCGCACTGAAGGACAAACAACAACGTCTGTCCGACATGCACGGCAAACTTGTACCCCTCGCACTGAAGATCGCCCCCGATCTCGACGACGAGCAGATCAAGGAGATTGCCGCGACCTTGCTGCGCCACAAGATTGATGGCGTGATCGCGACCAACACCACGTTGTCGCGCACCGCTGTGACGGGCATGAAACACGGCGATGAAGCCGGCGGTTTGTCGGGCAAGCCGGTTTTCGAAGCATCGAATGCGGTGATCCGCAAGCTGCGCGCGGAGCTGGGCAGCGAGGTGCCGATCATCGGCGTGGGCGGCATCATGTCGGGCGACGACGCACGCGAGAAACTCGCAGCGGGCGCATCGCTCGTGCAGATCTACACCGGGCTGATCTATCGCGGCCCGGCGCTTGTGACGGAATGCGTCGAAGCACTGGCCCGCACGAGTGCCGCTGCATGATTGGGTCTCCCCTTTCGCTACGCTTGGGCTCAACCCCACATGAGCAAACGATCTGAAGACGGCATTGCGTTTTAGCTATCATCGCCGCACTTCAGATTACTCACAAAAACCCGGACAAAGGTAACGCAACTCATGAAACTGTCTCTCTTCAAGAAAGTGCTCGTAGCAGGTTTGATCGGCGCATCACTCTCGGCGGTCGCGCACGCGGAAGACCTGCTGGATTCGGTCAAGCAACGCGGTACGTTGCGCATTGGCCTGGAAGGTACTTTCCCGCCGTTCAACTCGAAGACGCCGCAAGGTGAACTGGTTGGCTTCGACGTGGATATCGCGAAGGCGGTTGCCGCGAAGCTCGGCGTGAAGCCAGTATTCGTGACGACCGAATGGAGCGGGATCATTGCGGGCTTGCAGGCTGACAAGTTCGATGTAATCGTGAATCAGGTCGGCATTACCGATGCCCGCAAGCAGACGCTTGATTTCTCGCCGGCGTACACGTATTCAAATGCGCAGTTGATTCAGCGCAAGGACGACACGCGGGACTTCAAGACGCTTGAGGACCTGAAGGGCAAGAAGCTTGGCGTGGGTCTGGGCACGAACTACATGGACATGGCGAAGGCTGTGCCGGGTATCGATGTAAAGACGTATCCGGGCGCGCCTGAGTACCTGCGCGATCTCGCTTCGAACCGTCTGGATGCTGCGTTGAACGACCGCCTGATGCTTGCGTACCTGATGAAGAATTCGCAGTTGCCGCTGCGCACGGGTGCGAATGTGGGCCCGGGCAATCCGTCGGGTATTCCGTTCAAGAAGGGCAATCCGAAGTTCGAGAAAGCCATTGATGACGCGATGACCCAGCTTGAAGCCGATGGTACGTTCACGAAGATCTCGGACAAGTGGTTCGGTATCGACGTGACGAAGCCGGCGAAGTAAGCCGGCACAGTCAATCCCGGACCCTCAAGCGTTCGGCATCGGGGCGGCTTCCAGGGAGATGCCGCCCTTTGCATTTCGCCCTTTGCATTTGATGCCCGCCTCCGACGTTACGCCTACTCTACTCATTCATGTCCACGACATCCCTGCTCGTTCAATCCATGCCGGCCCTCGCACAAGGCGCCGTTCTGACGATCAAGTTCGCGGTCTATTCGATGTTCTTTGGCCTGATCGCGGGCACGATACTCGCGATGATGGGCATCAGCCGAAGCCGAACACTGGTCGGCCTGGGGCGCGCTTATGTGAGTGTGATGCGTGGTACGCCGTTGCTGGTGCAGATCTTCGTGATCTATTACGGGTTGCCGAGTCTGGGTATTTCGCTTGATCCGACGCCAGCGGGGGTGATCGCGTTGTCGGCGAATGTGGCGGCTTATCTTTCCGAAAGCATGCGCGGCGCTATTCTCGGGATTCAGAGTGGGCAGTGGCTGGCGGCTTATAGCTTGGGTTTGTCGAGGATGCAGACGCTGCGGTATGTGATTGGTCCGCAGGCGCTGCGGATTGCTGTGCCCAGTCTTTCGAATAGTCTCATTAGCCTCATCAAGGATACGTCGCTGGTGTCCGTGATTACGGTTACTGAATTGCTACGCAGTGCGCAGGAAGTTATTGCCGCTACTTATCAGCCTTTGCCGTTGTATCTTGCTGCCGCTGTGGTGTATTGGGTGCTTTGTAGCGTGTTGGAGTTCGTGCAGCGGATGTTTGAGCGCAGGTTGGCGTTGCCGGGGAGGCATTAGGGGTTGGTCGGTTCTGGGGTTGGTGGTCGGTCGGGTTCATTGCCGGGTTGGTGCTTTCGGCGTTAGCGGTCTGCGAGAGTCGGATTTTCTCTTTATCACTGTTAGCCACTGTGCGTGGCGGCACGTCATTTCTTTGTCCAAAGCGACAAAGAAACGAAGCAAAGAAAACGCTTTAACCGCTCTACCCTAAGTGTCCACAGCGTGCAGTTTCTATTCATAGGTGCCCCAAAAGCACGGTGCTCGCCAGAGCGGAGGATGGTTGAACCCCTCCTTCTCGCGAATCCTGACACGAACACGCTTCGCCCCGTACGCTCTCGGGCAAGCACCATTGCTAAGGAATCCAAATGGCCTCACACGTATTTACGGCTTCGCTTTTTTGCTGGGTTGGCTCCCCAGTCTGCGCGGCCATATTCGTGCGTCACAGCCCGATGCGGATTTACTACTTCAGTTTTTGGTGAGTTTGCTGCGCGGCCTAGACAGTTATTTTCGTTGGATACCGCCTTACGTATTTTGGGGCTTCGTTTCCAGGCGGGTTGGCTACGTGGTCCGTCACGCGTACAAATTGGTGGTCGGTCGTCCGCGGATAGCGCGGGGTGCCCCTTGGGCAGGTTCAATCACTGGTGGCGAAGCGTGTGGGTATCCGTGTTCGGAGAAGGAGGGGTTCAAACATCCGTCGCTCTGGCGAGCACCGTGCTTTTGGGGCACCCATGAATGAAAACTGCACGCTGTGGACACTTAGGGTAGCGTGGTTTAAAAGCGTTTTCTTTGCTTCGTTTCTTTGTCGCTTTGGACAAAGAAATGACGTGCCGCCACGCACAGTGGCTAATAGTGATAAAGAGAAAATCCGACTCTCGCAGACCACTAACGCCGAAAGCACCAACCCGGCATAGACCCCGACCGCCAACCTCAGAACCTAGCCCCCTCAAGACCTGTCCACCACCGCGAGCGTCGCATCCTCGTCCAGCCTGGCCCCAAACCTGTCCATCCGCGGCAAATGATGCCGATCCGGATCAAGCGAATACGCCACCCGCCGAGCCCGTCCCATCAATTCGCTGCGTGGAAAAAAACCAAAATACCGCGAGTCCGCGCTGTCATCGCGGTTGTCCCCTAGCATCAAATACTCACCCTTAGGCACCGTCACCGGCCCAAACGAACGCCGCGGACTCGGCGCCAGCACCGACAACCTCACCACATGCGTAACATGCCCGAACTTCTCGTCGAGATACTCGCCAGGCGAAGACGCATCGCCCTCCACGCCCGTGATATCGACTGGCTGATAACCCGCCCGCTTGCCATCGATATAAAGCACGTTGTCGCGCATGGCAACCACATCACCCGGCACCCCGATCAGCCGCTTGACGATCAACTCATGCGCCGCCGATGAATCCACCGTCACAATGTCCCCTCGCTGGGGATCATGCAGGCGCGCAATCACAATGTGCGTGAACGGAATACGCAGGTCGTACGCCATCTTGTCGACGACAATCCGGTCACCCTCGCGAATAGTGGGGAGCATGGAACCGCTCGGCACCACATTCCAATCGGCAATGGCGCTGCGAAACAGCGTCATCAACACAAGAAACGCAATCAAGTTCCGATTTTCACGCCAGAGTCGGGGAAACAGTCGCATGGTGGGAATACCGGCGGTTAAGGACGACGCAGCTTAACGTTCAAACCTGAAATGACGCTTAAATTAAATCGACTGGTCAGCCCGCGCTTATTCGGTTTCGAAAGGAAACCGCACGCCAAGGTCGCGACGAGCAGCATCGGTGATGGAAATCATCTGCATGGATATGGCATGCCGCATGATCGGGCTCTCTGTCTCGCCGCCGCGCAGCAACTCGCAAAAGTGCGCAGTCTCATAGTTCAAGCCACCACCCTCAAAGGGCACATCAAGCTCAACGGTGCGGCCGTCCACATAGCGAACCGTCGCGCGCGCAGGGTTCCACCAGTTCTCGTGGATGCTCACCGTACCGCCGGTCGCAGCAAGCAGCGCATCGCCCTTGCCTTGCAGATCCAACCCGCAGAACAACTGCGCAACACCCCGTTCATGCCGCACATTCAAGCTCGCGAAAGTGTCCACGCCGGTCTGCCCGATGCGCCCGAAAGTCTGTACCTCAAGCGGCTCACCCAGCCAGTCCACCGCTAGAAACGCTTCGTAGATACCAATATCGAGCAACGCGCCGCCACCCATTTCCATCGAGTACGAAGGGTGCGAAAGCGGCACGTTCGCGATCGAACAACCGGCCCGAACCAGACCGATTTCACCAATAGGATCAGCCGCGAGATGGTCGCGCAACTGCCGGTAGAGCGGATAGAACGGCGGTTTCATCGCTTCCATGAACAGCAGCTTCGATGACCGCGCCACGTCGATCATCTCCTGCAACGCCCGCGCGTTGACAGCCGCCGGTTTCTCGCAAAGCACAGCGCGTCCCGCCTGGAAAGCACGCAGCGCATACTGAGGATGGCTGTCCTGCATGGTCGCAATGTACAACGCATCGATGTTGTCGAGCAGCGCATCGAAACTCTCATACGCCCTGGTATGAAACTGCCCGGCAAACGCGGCTGCCGACTCGGGCCTTCGCGACCAGACGCCGCCAAGCGTTGTGCCCGGCACAAAGGCCAGCCCCCCAGCGAACCTGTGCGCAATATTTCCCGCGCCAACGATGCCCCAACGGATCGTGCTCTGTGCGTTCATCTGTCCCACTCCCTGCATGCGTGGTGAATAGTCGGCCAAGGCCGGCGATGCGCACATTGTCCCCTACGCAAGCGGTCTGCGTGAAGCCTCGACGACGCATGCGCGATCATGCGCAACGTATGACGTTCCGATCACAAAACTCAAGGGAATACGTCGGGAGATTGTCGTTCGACGCACAGGCCATCACGCGTCGATGTCAGGCAGGGAGGTGAAGTGAAACGTTTGCGTAGGTAAAAACCCGAATAGGCGCTGCTCGCGCCCGGCCACGATGAACGTGACCAGAAACCTCGGGCCAGCTTCGCCACGCCGGAACCGTCCCGGACGCGAAGCTTAAGGCAGGTGTCAGGCGCCGGCCGATTCGGATTCACCGACCGGTGGGGACGAACTGTCCTCGCGGCGTTCAAGCGAAAAAGCCCGCCCGACTTCCTCCGCGGTGACATCGATCAGCGTGCTCATCGCGCGCTCGGCCACACCGGCATCGTGTGCCTCGATCGCCTCCACCACGCGGCGCTGCGCTTCGAGCGTCGCGTCGCGCATGGTCGCAATGCCCGCCACGATCGGATAGACCGTCACCAGCGCACCCCGCACGATAGCCGTCATCTGCTGGAAGAACTGGTTACCGCTCGCAGCCACAATGCGCGTATGCAGCGCGACATCGGCGGCCTGGTACTCGGGCTCGCTGCCGTTGAGCGACGCAAGCGCGTCGAATGCATCGCGAATCCCGCTTACTTCGTCCGGCGTTGCACGGGCCGCCGCCAATGCTGCCGCACGCGGCTCGATCAACATTCGAAACTCGATCACGTCACGCAGGAACGCTTGATCCGGCGTCGCCCGGAACCGCCAGCTCACCACGTCCTCATCGATCAGCCGCCAGTCGCTCATCGGCCGAATCCGCGTACCCGTCTTGGGGCGCACATCCAGCATGTGACGCGCGAGCAACATGCTCAAAGCCTCGCGCATCACGGTCCGACTCACGTCGAACTCCTTCGACAAGACGTCCTGCGGAGGCAGGATCGCGCCGTACTTCTGTTCAACGATGCCCGATACGAGCCCGTCCATCACCTTAGCCACCAGTGATCGCTCTTTGTTTTCGTCCATCACCCCTCTCCCCTTGCGCCCTGCATTGTGTCCCTGCGCATCCGGCGTGCTTCCCCAAGCTCGCCGAAAGGCCCGGTGAGTGCCGCCTATTCATCTGATCAATCAGATCGATCAGATGAATCAGCGGCCCCGCGCCGTGCACGATAAATTGCGTGTTCAGTACCGCTAGCGCCAGTCGGAATGTCCCTCTCAAGGGTTATCCCTTTGCCTTTGCGTCTTTACGTTTCGCGATACTGCTTCGGCAATCGCTGTATTAAGTACTTCTTGATATCTTTGGTTCAAGTGCTTCGTTTAAGTTCTCTCCAACGCCCGGTCTTCATGCTGATTGCCCGACAAATCGCCCTGCCTTCGAAAGGTGTTCAGCCCCCTGTTTTCTTCTCGGTCACGCGTCCGTACTGATCGTCGAAACGCACGATATCGTCCTCGCCCAGATACGTCCCCGATTGCACCTCGATCATTTCGAGCGGCGTTTTACCGGGGTTTTCAAGCCTGTGTGTCGTACCGAGGGGAATGAACGTGGACTGGTTTTCGCTCACCAGGAAAGTCTCTTCTCCGCGGGTCACGAGCGCCGTGCCGCGCACGACAATCCAGTGTTCCGCGCGATGGTGGTGCATCTGCAGCGAGAGCCGTTCGCCCGGCTTCACTACAATACGCTTTACCTGAAAACGCTCTCCATGATCGATGGAATCATAGAACCCCCAAGGCCGCTGAACCTTGCGATGATCCTGCGCCTCAGCGCCTTTGGCGGCTTTCAGACGCCCGACCATCGCTTTCACTTCCTGCACACGATCCTTCGATGCCACCAGGATTGCGTCCGCGGTTTCCACGACCACTACACCCGTCACTCCGACGCACGCCACCAGCCGGCCGTCGGAATGCGCGAAACTGTCTGCTGACCCTTCGAAGATCACGCGGCCTCGAGCAACGTTGCCGTCGTCGTCCTTGTTCGACATGTCCCATACGGCATCCCACGCGCCGACATCGGACCACCCGGCCACCAGGGGCACCACAACGCCCGGAAACGCCGGCTCGTAAGCAATCCGTTCCATAACGGCGAAATCGATTGAATCGGACGGGCATGCTTCGAACGCGTCGACATCGAGTTGCGTGAAGCCGTCCTGATGCAGGCCACGTTCAAACGCGATCACGCACGCGGCGTGAATAGCGGGCTGGAAGTGCTCGATGGCGGCAAGCCAGACCGAGGCCCGGCACACGAAAATGCTGCTGTTCCACCAGTATTCGCCAGACGCCAGATACTGTTCGGCAATTTCCCGCCGCGGCTTTTCGACGAACCGTTCGAGCACTCGCGCTTGAGGGGCGCCATCATCTGCAGTTCCCAGGGCCGCGCCGGCCTTGATATAACCGTAGCCCGTTTCGATCTTGTCCGGCACGATGCCAAGCGTAACGAGCGCGCCGCTTGCGGCGTGTCCGATCGCCTTGGCGATCGTGCGACGGAACGCATCAAGATCGGCCACGGCGTGATCAGCGGGCATGGCCACCAGCACCGGGTCGTCGCCGGATCCGGCAGCCACTGCCGCCAGCGCAGCGAGCGTCAGTGCCGGTGCAGTATTACGGGCGCAGGGCTCAAGCACAATGCGCGCTCGACGGCCATTACGCTCGATCTGCTGGGCAGTCAGCAACTTGTGTTCCGTGCCGCAGACCACAATCAGCTCATCGGCGCTCGCGAAGCGCATTCTGTCTTCGCCATGCGTTGCCACATCAAGTCCGTCGAGACCGTCAAGACGGCGCAGCGTGGCTTCGAGCAGCGATTGCGCGCCCATGAGCTCGATGAGCTGCTTGGGGAATTGCTGCCGCGATAACGGCCACAGACGCGTGCCGGACCCGCCGGCGAGAATGACCGGCTGCACGCGAACACTCGCAGCGCCCGTCTTGGCGGGGCCTGTAAGCGGATGGCGGGACACGTCCACGGTGACTCCTGAAGCGTTGAAGCTGATTGAGGGCCGAACGCGTCTTACAGGTGCGGACGCGTGAAAAACACGCATCGATTGATGCGCTATTTAAGCAGGCAAATCTATTTTGTTGTGTGCGCGTGCGAACGCCCGCACGCTATTCGGTCGACCGGCCGTTCAAGGCACCCTATTCATCCTCAGCCGGCGTTGGGCAGCAATCTTTGCCGGAGACGCGAGACGACCTCGCGCAGTTCGCTCGATTCGCAGAACGACCATGCGAGGTTGCCGGCAATCAGCGCGAAGGCAATCGCGGCCATCCCGCTGAGCGAGTCCATGGAGTCGGCGCACACGGTCGCAACCACCAGGAAAACCAGATGTCCGGCCATGTTTCGCACGATCGGCCGTGGCTTGAGCTTCGAGAAATAAAGGAACGCCGCATAGTCGAAGAACGCCTTCGCAACCACCGCCACGCCCGCGCCCAGCAGGCCATACCAGCGGATGCTCAGCCACAGCACGAGCGCGAAGACCGGCAAGCCGATCCAGCCGACCCGCGCGACCTGCGCCGGATTGGCCTTGGCCTGGATCAGCACTCCGATAATGCTCGACTGCCCCGCCAGCCATACGCCAATGACAAGGATGCGTCCGACAGGTGCGGACTGAACGGCCATCTCATGGCCGAGCCAGACGTTCAGGAACGGCGCCAGCGCGAACAACGCAACCACCACGCATGGCGTGAACGCGCAGTTCAGGAATGCGAGCGCCTGGTGCGAGAGTTCATCGGCGTGATCGCTTGCGGAGGCTGAAAAGCGCGGGAACAACGTGCGCAGCATGGCGCTCGGCAGCAGGTTCATGCGCGTGACGAGGTTTTGCGGCGTGGCGTAATACGCCACGTACCTGGCACCGAGCATGGAACCGATCACCACCCGGTCGAGTGTCGTTGCGATCATGTTTGCGCCAGAGAACAACAGCAGCCAGCGGCCATAATTAAAGAGTTCGCGAATCAGCGGCCATTCCGGCTTCGAGATGCGCTTGATGCCTATTGCACGGAACGTGCCGTAGCCAAGCAGCAGGGCCGCCAGAAACCGCGCAATGACGGCTGCCGGCACAACCACCGCCAGCGACGGCGAGATCAGGTACAGCGCGGCCAGCGGCAGCAACTGGAACAGGAACGTGCCGATGGTCTGGTTGGTATTGAACAGCGCGAACTTTTCCATGCCGCCGATCGCGCCGCTGAACACCCACGAGATGTTGGCGATGGGCACGGCCACCGCAATCCACGGCAGCGCATGCAGCACTTCGCGCTGAAACACCGGTTCGATGGTCGCTATATGAACGACATACACGTACGCGCCGAACCAGATCAGCACGGCGCCGACAAAACCTGTGGCCAGGTTGAGAAAAAATGCGCTCCAGAAGATGCGCTCGATGGTGCCGTCGTTGGACTGGCGCGCCTTGGCGATATGGTTTTCGGTCGCCATCGAAATACCGAGATCGAGCACGCTGAAATAACCGATCAACGCCCACACCAGGTTGATGACGCCGTAGCGTTCAATCCCCATGCCGTGGATGTAGGCGGGTACCGTCGCGAGTGAGACGAACACGGGCAGGATGAGCCCGGCGAAATTGATCGCTATGTTCCTGAGAAGACTTTTTTCCATTGAGCAACGGGCCGATTACAACAAACTCACACAGGATAAATCAAGGCACCGCGTCACAGCTTTGCGGTGAATGCAGGCACGTTGCAGCGCACAGGTGATGCACATTCAAGTGCACGCAGCGGGTGCCCGCCCGAAGGTCAGACGAATTAGATGCCAGAGTAAGGGGGTGCCGCATCAGGGTCTGTACGCAGACGAACGCATTGCGTAGCGGCTTTCGATCTCTTGCAATTCTTTGCATTCTTTCGATTCATCGCGATTCGAGCGCCTTGGCATGCATGTCGGTGGGCATCTCGTCGGGCCGGTTAGCATGGGCTATGGCATGGGCTGTAGCACGGGCCGTGAAGCGCGGCAGCAATGCACCCAGGCGCGCCCAGCCAATGCCGCCACGCGCCGCTTGCGGCGGCTCGCCTTGAACGAATTGAACGAACGACGCCATCATTTCCTCGCGCGCCGAATACGAAAAGCACGCGTGATCGAGGGTGTCGTGATGAACGGTTTCGACATTGCGCCACTTGCGCATCCGTCGTCCGCCCGCACCAAAAAACACGGCGAACTCGTCCATGCCAGGATCTCCGGCGCCATAGACGAAGCGAACCTTCACGTCGCGCTCACCCAGCTCGCGAACCATTGCGCGCACCCGGGAACCGGACGAATCCACGCCGATCGTGCGCTCGGCGAAATACGCCACGCTGGCCTTCAGGCGTGTGCCCGAGCGCCGCGCCAGCTCCTTCACGATTGGCGTCAGGCGCCGTTGGCCGCGCAACACGCGCTTCCATTTGCTCGCCGTCTTGAAGGAGCGCATGAAGGTACTGGTTGCCGTCTTCGGCCGATTGTCGTTCGCGGCGAACGACATGGGATCTTCCGGGAAACCGAACTTGGGCGCGTTCACAAGCACGAGCGAACGAATATGGGGACTCACCGGCGCCGCGTGCAGGCAAACGTAAGCGCCCGAGCAGACCGCGAAACACGAGACATCGTCGAAACCGCGCTCGGCCAGGAACGCGGCAGCGCTCACTACGTCGTCGCAGCCCGAGCGGGAAAAGAGCAGTGAGAGCGGACGTTTGTCGACAACGGCGGCGCTGTCGCCGAGCGTGCCGACATCGAATCGCAACGACGCAAAGCCTTGCCGCGCAAGCCGGCGAGCGAGCGTGACCGAGATGCGCGCGTCACCTATCCGATGGGTCGCGCCCGGGTTGACGAACACGACCGAGCGGCGCGACTGCGCGCGCTCTTCCGGCTCACACAGAATGCCGAACAGACGGCCGTTGTCGAAGATCACGGGCGTTTCGCGGACCCCGTCGGCAATGAGGACAGGGGATTCGGGCGGCTTGGCAATCGATGCGGTCACCGCCGGTTCAGCCTGCTCAGTAACGCCCAACCATTCGACAATGCGTGCAATCGCCTGTCGTGGCGTCTCGGTCACGCCGGATTCCTGCATGAACGCGGCGCATTCGTCGAAGGCCTCGAACTGCGCATCCGCTCCTGCCGCGCTGCAAGCTTCGACGAGTTTCTTCGAGCGTGAGGGATCGTAAGAATCGAGTACAAGCAAGCGCCGCGGCGCTCGTTCAGCCAACCGTGCGTCCCGCAGCAAGTCGAACTTGCTCAGCATCGCGACGCTCGATGCGATCAAGCGATGCCCTACCGCCTCCGCATAGTCGGCATCGGCCGGCGGGGGCGCGACGTGAATACCACCTGTTTCAAGCCAGTTCTGCTGCAGCAGACGCAGCTCACGCAAGTATTGCCTGCCCGACAACACGGGGGCGAGCAACACCAGTTGATCGACTTCTTCGTCGGCCGCCACCAGCGCGGCGAGCGTCGCGCCCAGACGCAAGCCGCACAGGACCACTTGAGTGACCCCCGTCGATTCTTTCAAATAAGCGATCGCCGAACGAATGCTTCGCAACCACCGCTCGATCTGCTCGCCGTCTTCCGACTCGCCCGCCGAGTCGCCTGTGCCGGCGTAGTCGAAGCGAAGCGCCGGCGTGCCTGAGTCCGCGAGGGCTTCGGCGAACACGCGCCAGCCCTTGTGGACCCACATGGCCTCGCGGCCGAACGGCTGGCAGAGCACTACGCCGCGCGTCGCGGCAGGCCCACCCTCGTGCAACCAGCCAAAGCAATGGTCAAAAATTATTGGCGTCATCTCGAAGTTGCGTCCCGAAAGAGCGTCGTTATTAAGTTGTCTGCGCATTACACTTTCACTACGCCAATGATTCAGTGCGTCCGCACACACTGCACAAGCGCAGGCTGATATTTCCGCCACCGCGAGCACTTTTCCGCCACCGTTATTCCCCTGATGTTCGATGTCCAACAGACGGCTTTTTCATGGCCGAGTCAAATAGGGCATCACGCCGTGTCCTGCATGCGCGGCACAGAACACGAAAATGCCGGGGAAAACACATGGTCACCGCTGTTCAACAACCCAGTCCGTCCGATGCGCCGCGCTTCTCGGTATGTATCTGCACACGTAATCGTCCTGGGGACCTTGCCCGGGCGTTGCGTTCGGTCGAAGCCTCCACGTATCCGGCGCACCAGATCGTGGTGTCGGACGACAGCACCGATACGCTCACGCGTGAAATGATTGCCGCTGACTTTGCGCGCGTCGTCTTTCTGGAAGGACCCCGCCGCGGCCTTGGTGCGAACCGCAACTGCGCGCTTGACGCGGTGACCGGCACGCACGTGGCGTTCATCGACGATGACGCTACCCTCAGCGCAGACTTCCTGAGTCAAATGGCGGAGTCGCTGCAGCATGGCGGGCAACATCCGGAAAAGCTTATTGTTACGGGATACGAACTAAACTACGGTGAGCGCGTTTATGCAAACGCAACCACGTTTCTCGGTTTCCAGTCACGGCCCTACCGCCCCGGCGATCACCACGACACCGTAGTCATCAACAGCACCGTCTTCCCTGCGTGGCTCTTCAAGCTGATTCGCTTCGACGAGCATCTGGTTTACGGTTATGACGAAGTGGATATCGTCATGCGCGCCACGCTGCAGGGAAAATGCGCGGTCCGGCTTCTGCCGGATGTGTTCAATTCGCATTTTCCGTCGACGGTGAATCGCGACTACTACGCGGCGTTCGTTGAAGCCTCGCGCATCTACGTGACGCATAAGCGCTATCGGTGGTTCGAGCGCAACCGCCCGAAAGCCGCGCTGTTCCTGACGCTTGCCGTGGCTCACAACCTGGTGCACAACCTGCGCGCACACGGACCCAAAGGTCTTGCACGCAGCGCGCGCACGGTTTCACGCGCAATCGCCTACATTCGCCGATACACCCCGGAAGGACTCGCCATACAACATGAAGATCACCGTACTCGTACCCACCTATCGTCGAACCTCGGATCTCGCTCGCTGCCTTGATGCGCTCTCGCGGCAACGGCGCGCACCGGACGAAGTGCTGGTGGTGTGCCGCGGCGCCGACGAAGAAACGCAAGCATGGCTCGTGATCGAGAAGTCGCGCGCGCGCCTGCCGCTCGTCAAGGTTGAAGTCGCCCAGGGCGGCCAGGTTGCCGCCTTGAACGCGGGTCTCGACGCAGTCACCGGCGACATCGTGGCGATCACCGACGACGACGCGGCGCCCCGCCCGACGTGGCTCGAACGTATCGAATGCCATTTCGCGAACTCGCCGGACGTGGGCGGTGTCGGCGGGCGCGACTGGGTGCATGAACATGGCGCGACCCTCGATGCTTCCGAGCCGGACGTAGGCCGCTGGCAGTTCCCGGGCCGCGCGATCGGCAATCATCATCTGGGCGTGGGGGCCGCGCGCGACGTGGACTTCCTCAAGGGCGCGAACATGAGCTATCGCGTAAGCGCGATCAGCGGCAATGCCATTCGCTTCGATACACGTCTGCGCGGCACCGGCGCACAGGTCAACAACGACATGGCGTTCGCGTCAGCGGTGCGGCGTGCGGGCTGGCGCCTTGTCTACGATCCAGCGGTGGAAGTGGATCACTATCCGGCGCAACGCTTCGACGAAGATGCGCGCACCGTGCGTGGCACCCGGAGTTGGGTCGCGATCGAAAACGAGTCGTATAACCTGCATTTGATCGTGCGTGACGAGTATCGCGGTACACGCCGAGGCATGGCCTTGCTGTGGCTCACTGTCGTCGGACACGGCGCATGTCTGGGCTGGGTCAATCTCGCGCGTGCTCGCTTCATCCATCGCGAGGCGAGCGCGTTGCAGCGCTGGCGCGCAGCGCGCAGCGGCGCGGCGCTGGCCAAGCGAGATCATGCACAGCGGCGGCTGAAAAGCGTGGAACGGGAATTCGCGGGATGATTGAAACGCGCAGTCGTAAGCATCGTTAATTAAAAAAGGCGATCAGGATAACCTGATCGCCTTTTTATCTACCGCAATACAAACGGCTAATGCGCAACCAAGCGGCCCAGAACCTGCGGCCGCCGGGTAACCTCGTCACGCAGCGGGCGCACGTCGTGTCGATGGACGGTTCTGCCGGTGTTCGCACTGGGAAATTGCTTGCTCATAGACCGCGAGATGTTCCGTGCACACGCGCTGCACCGAAAAACGCTCCAGATCTCGCTTCGCACGCGCGGCATATTGCGCGCGTACCGGCGAATCCATCAGCAGCCATCCCATCTTGGCCGCCAGTTGCATCGGCTCCTGCGGCGCAACGAGGACCCCTGCACTGCCGTTTTCCAGCATCTCAGGAACGCCACCCACCTTCGTCGCGACGATCGCACAACCCGCCTCCCGCGCTTCGCTGATCACCAGCGGCCCGGGTGCATTATGCGCAGCGAACACGAAGACATCGGCTTCGGCCAGATACGCGCGGGGATCCGCGACGAACCCTGTAAATCTAACATGATTCGCAATGCCAAGTTGTTCGGCAAGGCTTTCCATCAACCCTCGATCAGGTCCGTCGCCCACCAGATAGAGCTGTGCATCTTGCGTCTGCCGCACATGTGCAAATGCGTGCAGGAGGTCGACAATGCCGTTGCGCTCGAACATCGCTGCCACGCACACCACGTTCGGATGCTGCAAGTGCAATTCCCGCGGCATCTGCCGTGCAGAAAAACGCGGTGAACCCATCGTGCCGCTCGTCACTACGCTCAGGGTGTCCGCCGGCACGCCTCGTTCGAGCATTGCGTCACCCACCGCGTGGCTCACCACGATCACACGGTCACCAAAACGCATCAGCGAAGCGCTTTTCTGGATATCGTGATGGACGGTGGTCACCAGCGCGAAGCGGCGGCGCATGCTGCCGAAGCGCGAGATCAACGCGCCGGTCATCATGTGCGCGTGCACGACATCGGGATTAAACCGTTCGATCAACCGGCCGAACCCCGCGATCATGGCCGGCACGCGCCAGGGCTGGCGCGACTGTTGCAGCAGCGAATGCGTGACGCCATGGCGCCGCAGCAACGACTCGTAGGTGCCGCCCGATGACGCGACCGCGACGTCGTGTCCGGCGCGTGCCTGCATGCACGCCAGATCGACCATCGCGTTGACGGTGCCGTTGCCGTTGCATTGCGCATGCGTGGCCAGGTGAACGATTTTCATGACTAGATCTGGTTCGAGGTTGAGCGGCGCCTGGGGCGCCGGGGCCCTTCTTTCTTCTTGCTGGTGACTGCTAGCGACTGCTGACTACTTCTCTCTCATTCAATACGAGTCGATAGCTTCGCGATACACCGCGGCGGTCTGCGCCGCAATCACTGGCAGATCGAAGTTCGAACGCGCATACGCACGGCACTCGGCTTCGCTGGGAAGCATCCGCTTGCCAAGCAACGCACCGGCGAGCCCTGCCCCCAGCGCCTGGAAGCCGCCCGATTCCAGCACCAGTTCCTGACTCAGTGGCGCGACCGCTTCGGGCAAACCGCCCACGGGCGTCACGATCACCGGCGTGCCGCTTGCGAGGGATTCAATGGTAGTCAGGCCGAAGCCTTCCAGCGCCGTTGTCGGCACGACCGACACGTCAGCCGAGCGATACCAGAGCGGCAGCGCTTCGTCGGCGACAAACCCCGCGAGACGCACATGCTGCGACAAACCCCGATAGTCGATACGCGCCTGCAACGCCTCCATCAACGGCCCCTTGCCGGCGATAGTCAGCAACACGTCGGGCACCTGCTGGCGCACGACGAACATGGCGTCGATCAGGTCTTCCAGGCCCATGCGCGAGACGAGGCGGCGCACGCAGAAAAGCATGGGCCGGTCTTGCGGGAGTCCGAGCGCTGTACGTGCCGCACGCCGGTCGACATCGGAGCTGAAATGATCGACATCGACACAACCCGGCACGATGCGGATGGTGCGCGCGTTCACGCCATACTGCTTCTGCAATACATCGCCGAAAGCCTGAGACAACACGATGTGCAGATTGCCGCGCTGATACACGTGCCGTTCAACTACACGCCGCAGCATCACATTCGCATGGCCGCGCGCGCCGTGCGCCGATTCATCGCCCCAGGGTCCATGGAAATGGATCACCTTCGGTACGCGCGAAAACTTGCCGAGCACGGGCGCGGCGTACAACGCGAAATGCGCGGCGACCACGTCGGGCATACGCGCGTTACGCAGTTCGACAGCGGCGCGCCGCAAGCCGATTACGCGCTTGACCAAAGGCGCATCGGGCGCGGCGAACGGCGTCACCACGCCTTGTGTCGATGTCCGCACGTTTTCGCTTCCTGCTACGAGGCCTCGCACGGTCACGCCCTGAGCGGGCAGCGACTGGATCAGCGCGCTGACCACGCGATCGAGGCCACCGGGACGCTCATCGAACCAGTTCATGCCGATCTGCAGCGAGTCGATGATCCGTGGTTTTAACGGCGGCTTCGACGCGTCCTTCGAAGGGTTGCCCGGCGACTGCTTCAAAGGTTTCTTCGCACCGTTGGCCTTGGGCGCGTGGTCCGCGATGGGAGTGGTCGTACTTGCATGCGTCGTCATTGATTTGATGGCGGTATTCATGTCTTCACCGATACGATCCCTCGGCCAGCTCGCGCGTTGCGGCGAGCAGCCTTGCGGGTTTTCGCAATGTCTTCGAACAGCGCGAGATAGCGGGCTGCCATGGTCTGCCAGGACAACGTCGCGGCTAGCGCTTGAGCCGCCTGTCCCATTTCGCGGGCGCGCAGCGGGTCGGATGCAATCAGCGAAATGGCTTCGGCAAGCGGAGTTTCATTGTCGGGATCGTCCAGCACGATGCCGCACTCCTGCGTGACCACTTCCGCGCCGCCGGTCGTGTGCACGGTAATCACCGGCAACGCGGAAGCCAGCGCTTCGAGCAGCACGAGGCTCATGGCTTCATAACGCGACGGGAACACGAACGCATCGGCGCAACGCATCAGCGTGGGCATATCGCGGATCATGCCGACGAAATGCACGCGATCCGCCACACCGAGCGAGGCCGCCATGGCCGGATACGGACTGTTCTCCACGCCCCCGGCCACCGCGAGATGTACGTTGGACGGACACTTCACGAGCGCGCGCAGTACGGTATCAAGGTTCTTGCGCGCGGTACGCAGATCACCGGCGAACAACAGCATGAATGGGTCTTCGGGCAACTTGAAACGCTCGCGCTGCGATGTCTGCGACAAGTCCGGCGAGAACTCGACGTTATCCACGCCGTTATGGATCACGCGGATTTTGTCGTGCGACATACCAAGCGATACCAGCTCCGAACTCACTTTCTCCGACACCGGCACCAGCACGCGTGCATGCCTGAACGCCCAGCGTTCGCACCATGCGTTGAGCCGCGTGAACAACAGTTGATACGCGGCATAGAAACCGCCGGTCAGGCGAAACGGGTAATAGCCGCTTTTATACCAACCGGTGTGGACGAAGTGGATGGCGTTCACATCGGCATCTGTCCAGGCGATAAAACCATTGACCTGCACCACGTCGAATTCATGACGGTGCGCGCGAATCCACGCAGCAACACGCAACGCGAACATCTGGTACTGCAGCAAGCGTGTCGGCACCCGGCTCACGGGCATGCGAACAACAGTGATGCGCGGATGCTGGCTCAACGTTTCGTCGACCTTGGTGCTGAGCAGCGTGACCGAATGGCCCGCGGCAAGCGCTGCCTGAACGACCTCGTAGTTGACGCGCCCTTGCCCGTCGTTGCGGCCGACGGTATGGGTGACGATAAGCAGATTCATACGGTCCTCGTTGGATACTGAGTGTGCTGTCGTGCTGTCCGGTACCTGGCTGGGTCCCACAGACTGACTGGACTGAACGGACTGAACGGACTGATCGGCAACGGCGCTCATATGCGCAAAGTCAGCGTGGACGGCTGCGCGATGTTCCGCTGCGCCACGGTCCCCGTGGCTGCTCGCCCCGGCGAGACCACAGCGTCTAAACGAACGGCCGCGACGCGCGCCGACTGTTGAATCTCGCGGGCATAACGCCAGCCGGTAACCGGCAACATCACGCCGATGAAAAAGAACATGCCGCCCGAGCCAATCAGCGTATTGACGAACACCATCATGGCCAGCACGCCGAACGCCGCGGCCGTGCCGGCCACGGCAAAGCGATCGCTTTTCCTGGCGAAGCTGGCAACAAACGCCCGCAATATCAGCATCAGCAATCCTGCCGTGTAGAGCAGCGTGCCGGGCCATCCAAGCACGTACGGCACTTCCATCAGGCCGCTGTCGAAGTCGACATTATTCGACGATCCATCGCCCGAAAGCTTCGAGCCGAGACCGGTCATGCCAAGACCCTGCCCCGCGATATTGGTGGTCATCTCGGAGAGGAAGTGGTTGTAGATCTCGGTGCGGACCTGATAGCTGTAGTCGTTATCGAGCTGGGTCACCGTGGAGAAGCGCGCCATCGCCTTGTCCGAGATTTCATCGATCATGGCGACCGGCGAGCACAGCAGCACGATCACCGCGACACCGCCGACCAGCCGCAAGCGGCTGCGGCCGTCGAGCATGACGAACAGGTACACCAGCCCGATGGCGAGGCCGCCGACCACGCTGCGCGACATCGTGCCGATCAGCGCCGGCACGGCCAGGCCGCCCGCGAGAAAGGCCGTCTTGTTGCGCGCGGCGAGCGTCATCAGCAGGCAAGCCATCATCGCTATGGCAAAGGGGCCTGAGGAATTCATCGTGCTGGAGACCCGCATGCCGAACGGCAGCGGCACGCCCTCGGAGATCATGCCCGACTGCAACAGCCAAAACGCGTCCCAGGGCGGTGGACTGACGTACTGGAACACGCCGTATGCCGCAATCACGAAGCCGCCGAACACGAAGGTCTTGAGCATCGTGCGGTGATACTCGGGGTACTGCCTCCATGTAACGAGAATGTGGAAAGCGATCAGGACCGGGAACAACCACGAGATCAGCGTATAGGACGCGGCTGCAATTCCAGCGCCCACCATGCCGATCACATAGCCATAGAAGATGCCGAGCACGATCAGCGTGAGCGGGATCGCACGCCGCTGCATCAGCACGCGAAAATGGGTCAGCAGGTTCATGCCGCACAGCGCGGCCGCTATCACCGGCGCGAGCATGATGAGGCTGCGGTCACTGAACGTGCCGGTGAAGTAGTCGGACAGGCGCCGCACTTCCGGTGTGAGGAAGAACAGCCACACGACGAACGAGAGATAGTGCGCGGGCGAGCGTTTGTAGAGAATCGCGGCGACCGCGACGGCACCCGCCGGATAAAAGAATTCCAGCACACGGCTCTGATGCAGCACGAGCAATAACGCCGTGAGCGCGGCAAACGCCAAAGGCGCGATCATCATCCGGCGCCGCCGGCTCAGCTCCGCGCGCTGCTTCAGCTCCACGTCTTCGGCCGCGAGCTTCGCCGCGCGAGCTGCCTTTGCGGCCGGCGACGGCGCAGGCGCGGACGCCATCTTCTCGCGCTGCGCCATCCATGGCGTCTTCCACGACCCGACAGCCCCGTCCGGCGACTTGTCTCGCCCATTCGTGATCGAAACACTCGACATCGTTAAATCCTGTGAAAGAGAGGTCGGCGTCGTGTTCGTGCAATGCACGTCACTCGCGTCCTCTGTGTCATTTGGAAACGTCCAATGCCGACGTCAGGCACTTGCAGATACGCATTTCAGGGACTTCACTCGCACTTCACGAGCTGCTGCGTTTTCAAAACCTTCAAACTTCCTCTACCGTATCGACGCAATCCGCCTCGCCGGCATGCTGGTTCGTGCGGCCGTTATAACGGCTCTTGCGTATCAGTCCGATCAAGCGAACCCCACGCTCGACGAACGGCCCCTCATCCTTGCGAAAGCCGAACGTTTCGTAAAAGCCGCGCAAGCCCACTGGCGCCAGCAAGCGCACACCCCGCCCGGGCCACCGTTCGCCCGCTGCCGCGATAACACGCGCAATCAGCGCCGCAGCCGTGCCGTCGCCTCGACGCAGCGGGCTGGTAAGGATCTTGTCCACCACGACCACCCCTGCCTCAGCCGGCCCCATGCTGCCCTCGTGCAAGCGCGCATAGGCCATGACGGGCATCGGCCGCGAGATGTCATCGACTGCAAACACATGGAGAGACGTTTCATCGCGCCCGTCCGGGTCCAGATGCACATGGGACTGTTCGACAACGAACACAGCGCTTCGCGCCCGCAGGATCAAATACAGCTCCCGTGCGGTGATTTGCTCGAAGTCGAGTGCTTTCCAGTTCATGTGCCGGTCCTGCTCCAGATAAAGCCGGCAGCACCGGCCTGTTCGATGTTCATACCTTAAGTCTCCGACCGCATAACTTCCGTGCGGCATCGCACCGACGCAACCCCTTGCCAATCCGTTAAATACGGTCAACCGAACCGCAATCGGCGAATGACGAACTGCCGCAAGAAAAAGTCTGGAGTCCGCCAACACGGGATGAGCCTCCAGGCTTCAAAACAAACGTGCGCCAGGTTGCCGATTGCAAGACCAGTCCGGTTCCGGTCACGCGACCAAGCCGATATCAAGCGGCTGCGGCCGGTCTTAGGTGAAACACCTTTAGTGACATTTCTTTGGGGGGCTATTACATGAAATCCGCACTGCGCCGCATCCTTACCGAATCCGCCCGGCTCGACGTTCCCGCAGACTCGCTCGCCGACGACGCCGACCTCTACGCCGCCGGTTTGTCATCGCTCGCGACGGTTCATCTGATGCTCGCCGTTGAAGACGAGTTCGGTATCGAGATCCCCGACCGCATGCTGACGCGCCGCCTGTTTTCGTCGATCGACTCGCTCGCCGCCGCGGTGACCGAGCTGCAACTGGCGCAGGCCGCAGCATGAACGCCTCGACGGATATCGCCGTCCTTGCCACCGTGAAGGCCGAAGAAGCCGCGGTCGTGGCAGCACAGATCGTGGCGGACGTCCGGCACGCGTCGGCCGAGCCCGCGTGGCTCGCCGCCACCCGCCGTGTGGCCCAAGTCGCAGCACTTCATGCCGCCGCAGTCGATCGCGATGCGCGTTTCCCGGTGGAAGCCTTCGAGGCAATGCGCCGCGAACGCCTGTTGTCCGCGATGATCCCTGCCGCGCTTGGCGGGGCCGGCCTGACGCTTGCCGAAGTGGCGCGCATTTGCGAAACACTGGCGCGTGCGTGTTCATCGACTGCAATGGTCTATGCGATGCATCAAAGCCAGGTGGCCTGCATCGTCGATCAGGGCCATGCAATCCCGTGGCAACGCGAGATGATCGCGCGCCTGGTGGACGAGCAATGGCTGCTCGCCTCGGCGACGTCCGAAGAAACCATCGGCGGCAACATGCGCACCAGCGCCTGTGCGGTCGAACTGGTCGATGGCGCGTTCAGGATCGAGAAGCTCGCACCGACCATCTCGTACGGCGAGCATGCCGACTGCATCCTGGTCACCGCGCGCCGCAGTCCAGAGGCCAGTGCGTCGGACCAAGTGCTGATCGTGGCGCCGCGCGACTCGCTCGTGCTGGAAAAGCGCGGCGGCTGGGACTCGCTCGGCATGCGTGGCACCTGCAGCGAAAGCTTCCGGCTCATCGCCGAGGGCCGCGCCGAGCAGATCCTGCCCGTGCCGTTCGCGCAGATTGCCGACCAGAGCATGTTGCCGGTTTCGCACACGCTCTGGGCGTCAGTGTGGATCGGCATTACCGCCGACGCCGTGAACCGCGCGCACCAGTTCTTCCGTGCCCAGGCGCGCGGCAAGCCGGGTGCATTGCCCCCTTCGGCCGGACGGCTCGCGGACGCAGTCGCTCAGTTGCGCATGATGCAGGCACGCCTCAAGGTTGCACTCGACGCCGCAAGCGACGCCTCGTCGGAGCGCATTGCGCGTGATGCACAGGAAGCCTGCGATTTCGATACGCCGCTGGGCGCCTCACTGAGTCTTGCCTCCGACATGAACACGCTGAAGCTCAGCATCTCGTCGACTGCGCTGCAGGTCGTGCAGGAGACGCTGATGATCTGCGGCATGGCGGGCTACAAGAACAACACTGATTACAGCGTTGGGCGTCATCTGCGAGATCTTTTCTCAGCACCGCTGATGATCAGCAACGACCGCATCCAATTGAACACGGCGAACCTGCTGCTTGCGCAGCGCACGCCGGCTACGGGGAGAATCTAGGACATGAACACAGTAACGGAACACGCGGCCATCGCAGCCGCCGATGCCCAACACGCATCCACCTACAACGCTTCGGACATCACGTTGCGGGATCGTTTGATTGAAGCAGGAATCCTGATCGATACCGGCGAAGACGGCTTGTATGGCCGCAGCCAGGTATTCGAGGACGTGATCGACCGTCTGAACAACGCGATCACCTTGTTGGGCGCCGACCAGGAAGCTGAAGTGCTGCGCTTTCCTCCCGCCATGCGCCGCCACGACTTCGAGGACAGCGAATACCTGAAGAGCTTCCCCGATCTCGCCGGCACGATCCACTCGTTCCAGGGCAATGACCGCGGTCACCATCGGCTTCTGGAAGCCCTCGAAAAGACCGTATCCGTAGGCGAGGAAGAACGCACCGACGAATGGATGGACCAGCAAAAGCCGACCCGCCTGGTCCTGACGCCAGCGGCCTGCTATCCGATCTACCCGACCATTGCGAAACGCGGCGCACTGGCCGAAGACGGTGCAACTGTCGACGTGTTTGCGTATTGCTTCCGCCATGAACCCTCCATTGATCCGGGCCGCATGCAGATGTTCCGGATGCGCGAATACGTGCGTCTCGGCAGTCCGCAGCAGGTCATGGATTTCCGGGAAAAATGGATCGAGCGGGGTTCGCTGCTCGTGAAAATGCTCGGCCTGCCGTTCGAAATCGATCTCGCCAACGACCCGTTTTTCGGCCGTGGCGGCAAGATCGTGGCCGACAGCCAGCGCGCTCAGCAATTGAAATTCGAACTGCTGATTCCGGTTGCCACGCCTGACCGGCCAACCGCCTGCCTGTCGTTCAACTATCACATGGAACACTTCGGCGAGATCTGGAAGATCGCCCAAGCGGACGGTGAACTGGCGCATACCGCGTGCGTCGGTTTCGGCATGGAACGCACGACGCTTGCCCTTTTCCGGCATCACGGCCTCGATGTCAAAGCGTGGCCGGCCGACGTGCGTGAGTTCCTTTGGGGCGACACGCAGTCGCGTATCAGCGCCGGACTCGAGGCGCTGTCATGACTGCCGTCCATAGCAGCGGCATAACGGATTCCAGCCGCGAGCGCGCCCGGGTCGTGCAATTGCGCCCACCCCACATGCGCGTGCGCAAGCACCAGTCGCACTCGCTGCATCAGGGCGAACGGGTCTGGGCGGAAACAAATTGCTACGTGGATTTGTGGATCGAGTTGTTGCACGGCTATGGACTCGATCCGCGCGCGGCGCTGGCGTTTACGGTCACTCAGGACTTCGAGGGCGACCAGTTCACGTTCTTCAAGTTTCCGCTGGAGGACCTCGACAAGCTCTATGGTTTGCAGGTCCAGGAACTGGCCATCTACGATTCACTGGAAGACCGCGTGCGTACGCAGACCCAGCGCGGCCATACCGTGCTGGCTGAAGTCGATGCGTTTTACCTGCCCGATACGCGCGCCACGTCATACCGGCACGATCACACGAAGACGACCATCGGCGTGGATTACATCGATCCGCGCTCGCGCCGGCTTGGTTATTTCCACAACACGGGTTACTTCGTGCTGGAGGGCGAAGACTATGAAGGGGTGTTTCGCCGGCTGCCGGAACTCGATGGCCGTCCCGAGTTGCTGTTTCCGTACGTGGAGTTCTGCAAGCGTGCACGGCCTGCGCTGAGCGGCACGGCGCTGGCGGAAGCCTCTGCGGATCTGCTGGTTGCGCATTTGCAGCGGCGTCCGGCGCGCAATCCGATCACGCAGTGGCGGGCGGCTTTTCCCGAGCATCTCGAGATGCTGTTCGAGCGTGGCCCGGAGCATTTCCACCTGTACACTTTCAACGTCATGCGGCAACTCGGCTCGAACTTCGAGTTCATGTCGAGATACCTTGTCTGGGTGCGCGAGCGTGGTTTCGCGATTCCCGAGGCGATGCCGATTGCAGCGCAACGTATTGCGACCGAGTCGATGGTGATGCAGTTCCGGCTGGTGCGGGCGATTGCTCGTGGCCGGCGGGACCCCTGTCATGAGTGTTTCGATGTGCTGGAAGAGTCCTACGAGAAAATTGTGGAACCGCTTGCGGCGTTGATACGTTAAGGGCTGGGTTTCGTTCGCACTCGGGGGGGTTGGGGGCCGGGTGGTTGTTTGGTTGGTGTTTTCGGCGTTTGTGGTCAGGGCTCAATTCCGGGTTGCTAGGTTCTGAGGTTAGTGGTCAGGGTCTATGCCGGGTTGGTGCTTTCGGCCTTAGTGGTCTGCGAGAGTCGGATTTTCTCTTTATCACTGTTAGCCACTGTGCGTGGCGGCACGTCATTTCTTTGTCCAAAGCGACAAAGAAACGAAGCAAAGAAAACGCTTTCAACCACGCTACCCTAAGTGTCCACAGCGTGCAGTTTTAATTCATAGGTGCCCCAAAAGCACGGTGCTCGCCAGAGCGGAGGATGTGTGAACCCCTCCTTCTCCGAACACCGATACCCACACGCTTCGCCACCAGTGATTGAACCTGCCCAAGGGGCACCCCGCGCTATCCGCGGATAACCAACCACCGAATTTGTACGCATGAGGAACCACGTAGTCAACCTGCCTGGAAACGAAGTCCCAAAATACGTATGGCCGTATCCAACGAAAATAACTGTCTAGGCCGTGCAGCAAACTCACCAAAACTGAAGTAGTAAATCCGCATCAGGCTGTGACCCACGAATATTGCCGCGCAGACTGGGGAGCCAACCCACCAAAAAAGCGAAGCCGTAAATACCCGTAAGGCCGTGCGGATTCCTTAGCAATGGTGCTTGCCCGAGAGCGTACGGGGCGAAGCGTGTTCGTGTCAGGATTCGCGAGAAGGAGGGGTTCACACATCCTCCGCTCTGGCGAGCACCGTGCTTTTGGGGCACCTATGAATAGAAACTGCACGCTGTGGACACTTAGGGTAGCGGGTTGTAAAAGCGCTTTCTTTGCTTCGTTTCTTTGTCGCTTTGGACAAAGAAATGACGTGCCGCCACGCACAGTGGCTAATAGTGATAAAGAGAAAATCCGACTCTCGCAGACCACTAACACTGAAAGCAGCAACCCGGCATAGACCCCGACCGCTAACCCCAGAATCGACCACCCCGGCATAGACCCCTGACCACTAACGCCGAAAGCACCAACCAACCACCCGACTAACAACCACCCGGCCCCCCGCCCCCCAACCCCGAGTGCGAACAAAACCCACCACACCATTCGAGGAAACCGCCATGAGCGTCCCGTCGCCCGGTGCCAGTGCTTCGCCGTCCGTTTTTTTTCCACGCCTGTTGTCCGAGGGCTGGGAGTGCCTCACCACGCGCGCGGGCGCTTATGCCACGCCCGCTGCATTGAGCGCTGACGAACGGCTCGCCGGATGGCTCGCCGCACCCGTGCCGGGCACGGTTGCATCGGCGTGGCGAGACGCCGGCAAGCTCGATCTCGAGTCCCCCCCGACATTCGCTTTTGATGACCACTGGTATCGACTGGTCCTATGCGAAAAAGGGCAGCGCCGCCTGCGCATGCACGGACTTGCAACACTTTCGGAAGTCTGGCTCGACAATACAAAACTGCTCGATTCCGATTCGATGTTCGTCGCGCACGATCTCGACCTGCATCTGGATGGCAACGCCACACTCTATCTTTGCTTTCGTTCGCTGAGTGCCGCGCTCGCAGCCAAACGCACCCGCGCACGCTGGCGGCCAAGGCTCGCTCAACCGGCCACGCTGCGCAACGTTCGCACAACCCTGCTCGGCCACATGCCCGGCTGGTGCCCGCCGATACAAGCGGTGGGCCCATGGCGGCCGGTGGAATTACTTGGTGAGTCAGCCACGTCGATCGATCGTGTGGACCTGCATTCAAGCCTCGACGGCAACGACGGCCTGATTCACCTGACGCTCCGGTTTGTCCATCCGCAACCTGAACAGATCGCACGACTTGTTTGCAACGATGCATCAATAACGCTGCAATGGCGCGATACGCAAACGCTTGCGGGAACCTTGCGCGTTCCCGACGTGCCGCGCTGGTGGCCACATACGCATGGCGAACCCGCCTTGCATCGCGTGGCGCTCGAGTTTGCTGACAGTGAAGTGATCGAGCTTGGGCGCATCGGCTTCAGGGAACTGCGCGTAGACCGCGGCCCGTTGGGCGATGGCTTTCAGCTAGTGGTGAACGGCGTGCCTGTTTTTGCGCGCGGCGCATGCTGGACGCACGCGGATCTCGTGTCGCTCAGCGGTTCGCGTGAACAGGCGCAAACGTTTTTCCAGCTCGCCCGCGACGCCGGCATGAACCTCTTGCGCGTGGGCGGCACGATGCTCTATGAGTCCGATGCCTTCTATGGATTGGCGGATGAATACGGGCTTTTGATCTGGCAAGATTTTGCATTTGCGAATTTCGACTATCCGACAGATGCGGCCTTCACGGCCAGTGTCCAGCGCGAAGCCGAACAATTCCTGTCGCGCACAAGGCGCTTCGTTTCGCTTGCCGTGCTCTGCGGCGGCAGTGAAGCCGATCAACAAGGCGCCATGCTCGGCCTGCCGCCCGAACTGCGCACGCAAACGTTGTTCACGCAGCAGTTACCGTCGATCGTGGCCGCGTTACGGCCCGATGTGCCTTACGTGATGAACTCGCCGAGCATACCCACTGGAAACGCTGGAGATGCTGGATACGCCGGGGTCACCGCGTGGCCCTTCGCCACACGCACCGGCGTCACGCATTACTACGGCGTGGGCGCTTACCAGCGGCCGCTCGAAGACGCCCGCCGCGCGAACGTCCGGTTCGCCAGCGAATGCCTGGCGTTCGCCAACGTCCCCGACGATGTCGCGCTCAACACCGTGCCGCTCGCATCGAAGCCGCATGAGCCCCGCTGGAAAGCCGCCGTGCCGCGAGACCCAGGCGCAGGCTGGGACTTCGACGACGTGCGCGAGTACTACCTGCGCACGCTCTACCAGGTCGATCCCGCCCGCCTCCGATACGAAGACCCCGAGCGATATCTCGACCTGTCGCGCGCGGTTGTGGCCGAGGTCATGACCGAAGTCTTCTCGGAATGGCGCCGCCATGGCTCGTCGTGCGCCGGCGGGATCGTCTGGCAGTTGCAGGACCTGAGGCCGGGCGCGGGCTGGGGTGTAATCGACGCCCTGGGAGCGCCCAAAAGCGCCTGGCACGGCCTCGCGCAGGTTTTGCGCCCCGTAGCAGCCCTCATCACCGATGAGGGCCTTGATGGCCTCGATGTGCATTTGATCAATGAAACCGCCAAGGCTATCGACGCCCGCCTCGAACTCGTGTGTCTTCGTGACGGCGCAACGAAAGTGGCGAGCGCGTCGAGAGACGTGACGCTCGCGGCGCGCAGTACAGCGCGCGTTCAGGCCTCTGACCTGCTCGGCCAGTTCTTCGATTTCACCTACGCGTACAGATTCGGTCCTCGTGCCCACGATGCCACCGTGATTACCTTGCGAGACAAGGTTAGCGGCACCGTGTTGTCAGAAGCATTCCACTTCCCCGAGCGCGCCTGCACGCAGCGCCACGAACTCGGACTCGAGGTTCGCGTGGAACAAACCAGCAATGAGAACTGGGAGCTGGTAGTGAGCGCCAAACGTTTGGCACGCTGGGTTCATATCGTCGATCCACACTATCGCGCGACGCTCGACTGGTTCCATCTGGCACCCGGCCGCGAACGCCGGATCGCGCTGGTTGGTCGCCAGCGCAACACTTCTCATCCGCCAGAAGGTGAGGTTCGTGCACTCAACGCAACGTTTTCAATTCGGTACCAGCGAAATTAGAAGGCCATGCTGAGCAAGGCGGCATGCGTTCCATCACGCCGTGCAAGCGTGTCAAGCGGCGCTGCGAAGCAAATGCGTTCGCTAGCGCACCAAGTCGATGGAACAGTTCTGAATCAATTTTAAAACAACCGACGAATGGTGCCTCGCCCCCTCAACGCACAAGCCCCCGGGGTCGCGTTGCACGTCCGGAAAAAAACTCTAACGGGCCACCAGCAAGGCATTGCGCAGACAAAAGCGTGCGCTGCATCAATCGCATCAATAGCGCCTGTCTACTGACGCCATGTTCAAGAGTGAAACAAAAATATCCATCTGCGGATTCGCGCTCACCCCGCTTGAAGCACGACGCCATGATGGCATTGAGATAGCGCATTGCTGGCACGGTCCTCGCTAAATGAGTCTCGCAGCACCGGCACCGTCGAAAAACGAATTCAACTAAATGACGATGCCGGGTTGCTTACGGGGCTGGTCGCGACACGTTTCGATGGATGCCGTCAGATGCATCCACGAAACGAATCGCTGACCGGTAAATAACAAGTAAGGCGCAATGCGCAAAGTTACGAGAGAAGAACATCATGCTGACCCTTCAGTCCGACCTGCACGGCAATCATTTGTTGGGTGCGCTTCCCGCACACGAATGGCAAGCCCTCACGCCGCATCTTGAACTGGTTCAACTTCGCACCGACCAATTGCTGTGCGATTCGGGACAACGTATTCATCACGTGTATTTCCCCACCACCGCCATCATCTCCCTTCTGCATACGATGGAAGACGGCGGTTCGGTAGAGATCGCAGCAGTCGGCCGTGAAGGCATGACCGGCGTGCCGGTACTGACTGGCGGAGAAACCATGCCGACGCGTGTCCAGGTGCAATGCCCAGGCTTCGCTTATCGCATGAGCGCATCCGCACTGCGTGAGCAGTTTGGCCGCTCTGACTTCCTGCGCCGCCTGATGCTGCTGTACATGCAAGCCCTCCTCACGCAAGTTGCGCAAACGGCGGCATGCAATCGCCACCACTCGCTCAGCAAGCAACTGTGCCGCTGGCTTCTCATCGAAATCGATCGCACCACGTCGAATCAATTGCAAGTCACGCAGCAGTTGATTGCCGACATGCTGGGCGTGCGTCGTGAAGGCGTGACAGAAGCCGCAGGCAAGCTCCATGACGCCGGCCTGATCCATCACAGCCGTGGTTGCATCAAGGTCCTGGATCGCGAAGGCCTCGAGTCGCGTGCATGCGAATGCTACGGCATCGTCAAGCGTGAATTCGACCGGTTGCTGCCGCGTCTGCATCAGGCTGAAGCGGTTCACTGAACACGGGACATGGTGCAGGAGTGAAGGAGCCAGGCCATGGCCTCAAGTGTTCGGCGCTTGTGTCTCGATGCGACCCTTGGGCGCTATTGGCGAATCGGCCTCGTTGTTCGGCGTGTCTGGATCGTTCGGATGGACCGCAGGTTCGGTGGAATTTCCCGTATTGCAGAAGCACGCGAAACGGACTTCCCCCGCAGCAGTTCATCGTCGTTCCGGCCGACCCCGTGCTCTCCCCTTCCTGCAATCGTGATCGTGCGCCTGATGTTGGCGTGGGCGCCGATGACGTTCTCCAGACAACCCGGCCTGCTGCGTTCGACTTTGCATCGACCCGCACTGGCACGCTCGCATTCGTTGAAGGCGCTTTCATCATTTCGTCTCTCGAGTCGCGCATGCTGAATTGCCGATTATCTGAACAGCATTTGAATCGAAGAGCTGCGCGCATGACTGATCTCGCGACGCGCCACGATAAAGTTTCTGCTTCACGAGTTTCTGCTTCACGTAGTAAGCGAGATGTTCAGGAGTCCCGCGTCAAGTACATCCAGCACGCGGTCTCACGCAAAAAGTATTTGTGTGAAGTAAGACCCGGACGTGCGCAAGCGCACTTACCGACCCTGCCGATAACGCCACGATGTCATATCGAACGGCCAGATGCGCGCCTCCGCCTTGACCTTCATGGCCGGCAAGTGCGAGCAGCCCGGACGATATAAGCAGTGAGAAGAAATGAAGCACGGCTGTAGAGCAACATAGTCAATACAGATTTTTTTCGAAGGTACGTGGATCTCCTGCCGCGCGCCTTTCAACCTGTGGTTCTTCCTGTGTGAACACCCGTCCGATAGTCAGACGGGGAGCGTTAGCTGTTGTCACGAGTGGTTGCCGCGATGGGTGGACCGGGGAAGAAACCCAGTCGCGAGTAATACCGGGACCAGAGCTGCGAAGGCGCTCATGTCATGCACGGGAAGCACCCCCTACGCGCACTGCGCGGTGACAGGCAGGAGACTTTGCGCTGAGGAGATTCAGCGTATCCGTAACGCGAGGACTACTAATATGAACATCAAACTACTCGTATCACTGCTGGCTGGCGCGACCTTCACAGCATCGCTTACCGGTTGCGCGATTGCGCCCGGACCGTATCTCGACACCGACCGGCTGGACCAGACGCCGTCACCGGAAAGCGTCGCCCAGGCGAACGTGAAGTATCACGTCCAGCCTATTGACGTCACCTACTTCGAGACCCATCCGCGCATGGGCGATGCAACGCTTGCGAGCGTATGTCCGCTGACCTGTCTCACCAGGGACACGCGCAAGCTGTACGCGTATCACGTTGGCGTGAACGACCAGATCAGCGTCACGGTATGGGATCACCCTGAATTCAGCTCAGCCGGCATCTCGGCGAGCACGGGTGCGGCGGGCTTACCGCCGCTGCCCTCCGCAACAACCGGCGGCACGGCAGCGGGCGGCGGCGCGCCTGTTGGCGCGGCCGGCGGCACTGGCGGCACGAGCGCCCCCGAAGCCGGCGGCGTGACCGTGCGCGTGGCCAATGACGGCACCATTTTCTTTCCGCGCGTAGGCCGTGTACAAGCAGTTGGCAAGACCGCTGAGGAACTGCAAGAGGCCCTGACCAAAGGTCTTTCGAAGACCATTCGCAATCCGCAGCTCGACGTTCGCATAACCGGTTTCTATAGCAAGCAGGTCCAGGTCACCGGCGACCTGAAGCAACCTTCGTCGCAGCCGATCACCGACGTGCCGCTGTCCGTCATCGATGCCATCAACCGCTCGGGTGGAGCGAATCCCGATGCCGACCTGCAGAATGTCGGCATCACGCGCGACGGTCATCGTTATGCAGTCGATGTAGCCGCCCTGCTCGATCGCGGCGATATCCAGCAGAATGTGTTGCTGCAGGATGACGACATCATCGACGTACCGGATCGCACCAAGAGCCGTGTGTTCGTGCTTGGTGAACTGGCGAAGCCGCAGACCATACCGATGAACCGCGGTCATTTGACGCTCGCCGACGCCCTCGCCAATGCGAACAGCATCGACCCGCACTCTGCCGATCCGCGCATGATCTATGTGATCCGTGGTTCGGACCAGCAGTTCGCGAAAGGCGGCATGCTCAAGACGTCGGCCATTACCTCCGCCGATGGAAGCATGGCGCCAGCTGCGCGGCCGCTCGATCTTAGTGTGTACAAACTGGACATGACGCAAGTGGACGCGCTGATGCTGATGACGCAATTCGACTTGCATCCGCGCGACGTGGTCTATGTGCAGGTTGCCAGCGCTGCTCGTTTCAACCGCGTGCTCGAGCAGATCTCGCCGACCATCCAGACCCTGTTCTACACCATACAAACCACCCGCTGACACGAGTGTCACTTGTTACGCCTGGAGTGCGACATGAGTACTTATGAAATGCTGGAACATTCGCCCACGCCGGCCAAGGACGAAGAGTTCGTCCTGCGTGATCTGGTGCGGATGATTGTGGACCAGATCTGGTGGGTGCTGGGCATTGCGTTCAGCATCCTGCTGGCCGCCGTCCTGTACGCGAAGATGTCAACGCCCGTCTATTCGGCAGATGCGCTGGTGCAGGTGGAAACACCCAGCCCCAACTCACCCAACAGCGCCCAGGCATCGCTTGCCGCGGCGCTGATGCCGAGTGCGGGTTCGCTGCATGCCGACGCTGAGATCGAGATCATCAAGAGCCGCGCGGTAATCGACCCGGTGGTCGAACAGTTCAAGCTGAACTTCGGCACGTCCTCGAACGTCATGCCGGTGATTGGCCGGGTGACGTCGTTGTTCGCGCATAACGGTCGTCCCCTTCCCGCCCTGTTCGGCTTTGATTCATACGCCTGGGGCGGCGAAGAGTTCAAGGTGGACTCGGTGGACGTGCCGAGCATCTTGCAGGATCAGCGCCTTACGTTGCGTGCGCTTGGAGAAGGCCGCTTCGAGCTGCTCGATGCAGAGAATCACGAACTGCTCAAAGGCGAAGCCGGTACCCTCGCGACAGGCAACGGCGTCACGCTGATGGTGAGTCAACTGGTTGCGCGTCCCGGCACCGAGTTCTTCGTCACGCGTGCCTCGCAGCTTGAAGCCGTGCAGGCCTTCGGTGCCGGCATGCAGGTCGGAGAGAAAGGCAAGGACACGGGCATTGTGCAGATTTCGTATAGCGGCGCGCAGCCGATCTTCATTACGGAAGTTGCGAATGCAGTGGCTGCTTCCTATCTGAAGCAGCGTACAGAGCGTGCGCAGGAAGAAGCGAACCGCATGCTGACCTTCCTGAACAACGAACTGCCGCGAGTACGTGATGAATTGCGCGCCAGCGAAACCGCGTTGGCGCAATATCAGACCGCCGCCGGATCATTCCAGCCCACCCAGGAAGCGCAGACGTATCTCTCCGGTGGACTTGACTATGAACGCCAGATTGCCGCGTTGCGGATGCAGCGCGTGCAGCTACTGCAGCGCTTTACCGATGGGGCTGACGAAGTCCATGCAATTGATGCGCAACTCGCCGCGCTCAATGTAGAGAAGTCGCGCTTCGAGAACCAGTTCAAGACGTTGCCGGGGTCGGAGCGTCAGGCTGTTTCGCTGCAACGTGAAGCGAAGGTCAACTCCGAAATCTATGTTGCCCTGCTGAACAAGACCCAGGAGTTGTCGATCAGCCGTGCGGGGACGGTGGGCAATGTACATATCATCGATATGGCGCTTGTACCCTCGCAACCCGTCAAGCCCAAGGCCGCGTTGATTATTGCCGCGGGTGGTTTGCTCGGGGTGATCGCGGGGGTTGTATTTGCCTTTGTACGACGTGCATTTTTTGCGGGTGTGGACGATCCCGATCTGGTTGAACGCCGCTTTAACTTGCCGATCTTCGGCGCCATTCCGTTCAGTGCTGAGCAAGCCCGGCTTGATCGTGTGCGGCTTGATCGTCCGGTTGCCCTGCCTTCGGCGAAAGGGACGGCGAGTGGGGTAAAGCGGCTGGGTACGCAGTCGGTGGGCGATGGACTTGGTTCGACGCTTGGTCTTTCTGCGAAAACGCCCGTGGCAATGGCGCTTCAGAACGCGACCGTTTTGCCGGCTTCACGCAGTGCCACGCAGCCTTTGCTTTCAACGACGCATCCGTTCGATACATCGATTGAAGGGCTTCGCGGGCTTAGGGCGACGCTGCAATTTGCGCTTGTCGATGCGCCTAACCGGGTGATTGCCATTACGAGTCCGGCGCCGTCCGATGGCAAGAGTTTCCTGTCTGCCAATCTTGCTGCGCTGCTCGCGGAGTCCGGCAAGCGGGTGCTGCTTATCGATGCGGATCTGCGTCGAGGGCGACTAGCTCAGTATCTCGGGCGGTCTTCACATGGTGGGCTTACTGAGTTGCTCACCGGGCAGACGGACTTCGAGATGGCTGCTCGCGAGACAGGCGTGCAGGGGTTGCACTTCATTGGTTCGGGTGCTCATCCGCCTAACCCGTCGGAGATTCTGACGTCAGCACGGTTTGCTTCGCTGTTGCAGGCTTTTGAGAAGCAGTTTGACCTGGTCATTGTTGATACACCGCCGTTGCTTGCGGTGCCGGATGCGGCTGTTATTGCCAGTTTGGCTGGGTCTACCGTACTGGTTATGCGTTCGGGTGCTCACTCGGAAAAGAATATCGCCGATTCGCTGAAGAAACTTAAACGGGCGCATGCCAGGGTTGTGGGTGGGGTGTTGAATGCCATGCCGGCCAAGAGTGGTGGTCGCAAGGGCACTTATGATTATGCTTACGCTTATACGTATACCAGCGATCCGCTCGCTGCCGACGTCAAGCATTGAAGGTTGTTCGGGGGAGATGTTTTGGTTCTGTGAGATGAGATAGCCAGTAAGGCTGCCAGTGTTTTTGACGCCCGCGCAAGCGGGCGTTATTTTTTATTCGCACTTAAGTTATTCGCTCGCGCCGGTGGACGGGTTTGGGCGTTGGCGAGTTTGTCGGTCGTGGTCGGGGTTGATGTCGGGGTGCTAGGTTCAAGGGTTAGCGGTTGGAGTCAATGCCCGGTTGCTGCTTTCAGCGTTAGTGGTCTGCATGAGTCGGATTTTCTCTTTATCACTGTTAGCCACTGTGCGTGGCGGCACGTCATTTCTTTGTCCAAAGCGACAAAGAAACGAAGCAAAGAAAACGCTTTCAACCACGTTACCCTAAGTGTCCACAGCGTGCAGTTTCTATTCATAGGTGCCCCAAAAGCACGGTGCTCGCCAGAACCACGGATGTTTGAACCCCTCCTTCTCGCGAATCCTGACACGAACACGCTTCGCCACCAGTGCTCTCGGGCAAGCACGAGCGCCCATGGATCAGTTCCGCCTGACGCGCATCTGTTGCTTCATTTCTAATGCGTCAACCACGGCCCGATCCGCACCTAAGGTGCGCGTGCATCCTCTCAGATATTTGTTAGCTTTCCTATTTTTTAAAAAAAATAAAAACTATGAGATCAATCCTGATCTGCTAGGAATTTTGGGTATTCAGGGGGATGTATGAGATGCGCGGACGTGAAATGCATGGAGGTGGTGACTATGCGATTCGAATTATTTTGTTCGGGCGTGGTACGCGCGCAGCGCGGGGTGCCCCTTGGGCAGGTTCAATCACCGGTGGCGAAGCGTGTGGGTATCAGTGTTCGGAGAAGGAAGGGCTCACACATCGGTGGCTCTGGCGAGCACCGTGCTTTTGGCGCACCTATGTCTAGAGCGGGTTGGCTACGAGCTTCGTCGCGTGCACATATTCGGCAGGAGGTTGTCCGCGGATAGCGCGGGGTGCCCCTTGGGCAGGTTCAATCACTGGTGGCGAAGCGTGTGGGTATCCGTGTTCGGAGAAGGAGGGGTTCACACATCCTCCGCTCTGGCGAGCACCGTGCTTTTGGGGCACCTATGAATCAAAACTGCACGCTGTGGACACTTAGGGTAGCGTGGTTTAAAAGCGCTTTCTTTGCTTCGTTTCTTTGTCGCTTTGGACAAAGAAATGACGTGCCGCCACGCACAGTGGCTAACAGTGATAAAGAGAAAATCCGACTCTCGCAGACCACTAACACCGAAAGCAGCAACCCGGCATTGCCCCCCGACCGCTAACACCAGAACCGACCACCCCAGCATCAACCCCGACCACTACACCCGAAACCACCAACACCCAAACCCGTCCACCGGCGCGAGCGAAAAACTTAGCGCGAACGAAGAATCACCGCCCTAAGCGGCCTTAACATACGCCGGCGGCATGACACTCGTCAACTCGCTCTCCCGGCTAGGACCGGCCTTGGCCATCGCGTTCAACACCTCGACAATAAACCGTCGACGGAAATCAGCAGCACCGAACCGCTCAGCATTCCTGCGGCACGCAGCAACCGTAAAGGCATGCGAACAATCCTCGAACCGCTCCACGGCATCACACAACGACGCCGATGTCTGGGTCATGAAATGCAACCCCGTCGCCCCTGGCGATCCGAGCGGCACCACCGACTCCAGCGCCCCACCCTTGCCATAAGCAATCACCGGTGTGCCACATGCCTGAGCCTCCACTATGGCAATGCCGAAATCCTCTTCCGCGGCATACACGAACGCCTTGGCGCGTTGCATATGATCCTTCAAGACCTCGAACGACTGATACCCCAAAATACTCACATTAGGCGTGGCCTTCGACCTCACCAGATCCATCTGCGGACCATCGCCAATCACCACCAGCTTGCGATCAGGCATGGAAGCAAACGCTTCCACAATCATATCGATACGCTTGTAAGGCACCATCCGCGAAGCGGTCAAATAAAAGTCACCCTTCTTGTCACCCACCTCGAATGCCTGGACATCAACCGGCGGTGCAATGACCGCCGCTTCACGCCTATAGCTCTTCATGATCCGGCGAGCCACGAACTGCGAATTCGCAATCATGCGGTCCACGCCGTTAGCCGAGCGCGCGTCCCAGTTGCGCAGGTAATGCAGCAACATGCGCGCAGCCCATGACCGCGGTCCATGCTCAAGACGCGCCTCACGCAAATACTGATGTTGCAAGTCCCACGCGTATCGAATGGGTGAATGCACATAACTCACATGGGTCTGGTCAGGCCCGACCAGCACGCCCTTCGCTACCGCATGCGAACTCGAGAGCACAAGGTCATAGCCGGACAAGTCGAACTGTTCGATAGCAAGCGGCATCAGCGGCAAATATCCCCGATACTTTTTCTTCGCGTAGGGAAGCCCTTGAATGAAGGACGTCTTCACTGGCTTGTTGTGAACAATGGAGCGGTCTTCGAGGAAGTCCACCAGACTGAAGATATCTGCCTGCGGAAAGCACGCAATCATCTGCTCCAGCACCTTCTCCGCGCCGCCAGACACCACCAGCCAGTCGTGAACAATAGCCACTTTCATGATGAAACCCGTCTGCTGCAGCCTTTGCTGCGATGAAGCGAGTTTAAAGATAGTCACTGCACGCTTTCGTGCGCATGCCCACACACTTCGCCCATCGCATTGCGAATAATGAGCGCTGTGTCCGCTTGCCCACGGTTGGTACCTTCATCCGCTCAGGGTTTGCCCATCGTTCATTCGACTATTCGCAACGCCCTGTCACCGATGCCAACAAAATCCGCAGCCAGCTTATCAATTCCATCCACCACGCTGCTGCGTGATAAAGGCCCGGCGACGGCCACCAACACACGCGAATCCGCACCGCAACGCGCGGATACCACCACTGCGTCGTTATCGAAGAAAGAGCCTCGTATCCTCTTCATCGACCAGAGCGGGCAGCTCGGCGGCGCCGAGATCTGCCTGCTGCCGCTAGCCATTCAATGTACCCAACGCAGCGAAGTCCTGTTGCTATCGGACGGACCGTTTCGCGAACGGCTCCAGGCCGAAGGCGTGCGGGTATCGGTAGACACGAACGCGCGTATCTCGAACATCAAGAAGGACCGCATGCGGTTCGCCGCACTGGCCGCATTGCCGGGTATCGTGCGCCAGGTGCGCTCCATTGCGGCCCGCGCGAAGTCCTTCGATATCGTGTTCCTCAACACGCAAAAGGCCTTGATTCTGGGCGCATTTGGCCGCGTATTGCATCGCAAGCCTACGGTCTGGCATGTGCACGATATCGTCTCGCGCGACCACTTCGGCCGCCTGCATCTGTTGCTGATCAAGTGGGCCGTGAAGATCGGCGTCGATCATCTGATCGCTAATTCGCGTGCCTCCGCCGATGCGCTCGTCGAACTCACCGGCCTGCCGCCCAGCGCGGTACCTGTTGTGCACAACGGCGTGGACATGGCGCGTTTTCGTGGCAACACACCGCAAGCGGCGACGCCAATGGACCAGCGCCGCGCGTTACTCGGGCTTCCCGTCGACGCCTTTCTCGTCGGCTTGTTCGGTCGCTTCACCGCATGGAAGGGTCAGCACGTAGCACTTGATGCGATTGCACGCGTGCCACAGGCTCATCTTGTTCTTGTCGGCGATGCACTCTTCGGCGAGACCGACTATGCACAGGGTCTGAGAGCGCAAGCGAAAGCGCTTGGCATTGAAGAGCGTGTGCACTTCGCGGGTTTTCAACACGATGTAGCGTCATGGATGAACGTGATGAACGTGGTCGTGCATGCGTCCACGCAACCGGAACCGTTCGGCCTTGTGATCATTGAAGCAATGGCCGCAGGCAAACCCGTGATCGCCTCTAACGGAGGCGCGGTGCCCGAAATATTGAGGGATCGCGAAAACGGGTTGATCGTCGAACCGGCCAATGCACCCGAGCTCGCGGATGCAATCAGCACGTTGCAGCGTGAACCCGAGCTGGCGGTGCGTCTTGCTGCCCAGGGTCGTGCCGATGCAGGCGAGCACTTCTCTATCGAACGATATCTACGCCAGATGACGCGCGCGCTTTTCGACATTGCAGCACCGGCGCCTAAAGCGGAAGCCGATGCCGATGTGAACCTGGCGAAGCATCGCTAACTGAAATGCTAAGGCAAAGACCGAAACACACGCAAAGGAAAATTGAACCAAACGGTTAAAGATTGAAAAATCCCGGTACATGAAATGCCCGGCTTTTCGATAACTGCTTGCCTGACTGCTTCAACGCTTGCTTAGATTGCGCGGCATGGCGAGTTGGATCTCGTACAGGGCGGCAAGCATCGCCAGGTAAGCGCGTTCACTTTCAGCTTCCTGGACCGACATCCCCTTGCAGGTCTGTCCACCCATGATCATGCCAAGGCACAACGCGTAGTTGCCTGCGAACGCCGTGGGTGATGGCTCTACGTGCTTGAGCCGCGAGTAAGACGCGTCGAGCGTCTTACGAAGATTGATTTGCATCACCGAACTCCCTTAATTGTTAAGACCTTTGACGTCGTGCCCACGCATCAGCGGCTATACAAGCTATTACGCTTTCTAACGCAGACAAAATGTTCGCGGTCGCGCAATCAGGTAGGCTTAGAGCCCGTTGCTCTGGGGACTGGCTTATTTTGACTGACTGCCTGTTCTTCTCGATCGGAGATATCTTACTAAATGCATACAATATAGAAATGATCTGTTCAGGGGATCTGCGTGTGAAGCCGCAATCAGGCGGGCTTCCCCGACGCATCAAAAAAAACGCGGCAGGCCTGACAGCCCTCCGCGTTTTTTCAGAACTTATCGCAGGCCTTAGCGCTGCGTGTAATCGATCCGCTCCACACCACCCGGGGTTCCGAGCAAACATACATTCGCCCCGCGCGCCGCGAACAAGCCCACCGTCACCACGCCCGGCCATGCATTGAGTTGTGCCTCAAGCGCAAGCGGGTCGGTGATCTTCAGCGTCTTCACGTCGATGATCTCATTGCCGTTGTCGGTAATAAACGGCGAGCCGTCCTGCGTCACCCGCAGCACCGGAACACCGCCCAATGCCGTGATGCGCCGGCCGATCGCCGTGCGCGCCATCGGCACGACTTCAATGGGCAACGGGAACGTCCCTAGCACCTCGACGCGCTTGCTTGCGTCCGCGATACAGACAAACACGTCCGCCACCGACGCCACGATCTTCTCGCGGGTAAGCGCCCCGCCGCCGCCCTTGATCATCGCACCGTGCGGGTCGATTTCGTCGGCGCCGTCCACGTACACGGGCAACGATTCGATCTCGTTCAACTCCAGCACCTTGAAACCATGCGCTTCGAGCCGGGCGGTCGTGGCAAGCGAGCTTGATACCGCCCCGCGATACCGCGACTTCGTACTGGCGATGGCATCGATAAAACAATTCGCCGTCGAGCCCGTGCCGACGCCGATCACCGCGCCTTCGGGTACGTTGGCGTGGACATAGGCGGCCGCTTCGGCGGCGACCAGTTGCTTCAGTTCGTCTTGGGTCATGGCGAGGGTGACAGCGTAAAAGGGGAAACCTCAATTCTAGCTGAGCGGAACCATGCAGCGTTTTCGCTGCAGCGGCGGCGCCGTCCGCTCAGACGTGCATGAAAAATCCGAGCGGATTATGCGTGCGCGCTACCGATGCAATAAACGCGAACACGATGATTGCCAGCAGACCGAACACCGCTCGCGTGCCCTTCGTACGACCGCGTTTGAGCGCGAGCGTACCCAGCACGATATACACGATCAACCCGACAATCTTCGCCGACAGCCACGCCGCGTTCGGTCCAAAGCCGATGATTCCCACCAGCCCGATTGCGCTCAACAACAGCAACGTATCCACGATATGCGGCACGATCTTCGCCGCGCGTTTTTGCAGCAGCGGCGATTCACGCAGCATCCAGATGGTGCGAATGACAAAGCCCAGGATGCTGAGCGCCGCGCAGGTCATATGCACGGAGCGCAGCGGCAGATAAAGATCGGACATGGGCGCGAAGTGCCTTTAAGGGAAGTATTTATCGAGCAACGCGGCCGCGATTGCATCGGTCTCTGCGTCGGGGTTGCCCGCGTAATCAGCGGGGCGAAAGTGCATCTGGAATGCGGCGATCACGCGGCGGGTCTTGTCGTCGAGCACGCCGTCGGTGGCGACGTCATAGCCGTATCGCTGAAGTTTTTGTTCCAGGGAGGCCACGTCGACCAGCGACTTGGGATCGCGCCCGGCGAGATGTTGTGCCACCGTTGCGTCATCCGGCCACGCGCCAATACCGTTGTCGTAAAGCGTGCGCCAGGGGAATGCGGGACCTGGATCGGTCTTGCGTTGCGGCGCAATGTCACTATGGCCCACCACGCGCGTGGGAGGAATCTTGTAGCGCGTGACAATGTCCTTCGCGAGCTTCACGAGCGCATCGACCTGCGCCGGCGGATACGGCTGCCAGGTGCGTCCTTGCGGCGTATCAACAGGACCCACGTTGACGTTTTCAATGCCTATCGACGCGGCGTTCAGCTCCGTCGTTCCCTGCCATTCACTTTGGCCTGCATGCCAAGCCCGCTCTGATTCCGGTACGAGCTGATAGACCACCGGTTCACCGTTCTTGACCGGTGGATCATCGGGCACGACGTAGTGAACGCTGACGTCATCACCCGTCAGGACTGCGAGCGATCGCGCTTCGTCGCCTCGCGTGTAATGCATGACGAGAAAGCGCACACGCGAGTCGACACCGGGCGCGTGATAACGCGTGTCGGCAATATACGCGCCGCGATTGATCTCGGTGCTGGAGCACGCTGCGAGCAGCGCGCAACACACACCGCAAATGACGGCGGAGCTGAATCGCATGGCGTGTACTTACTTCTTCACCGACCGTTGCCGCACCGCTTCGAACAGACAAATCCCGCTCGCCACCGACACATTCAGACTCTCGACGCTGCCCGCCATCGGGATCTTCATGATCTCGTCGCAGGTCTCGCCGGTGAGGCGCCGCATGCCCTCGCCTTCCGCGCCGACAACAATCGCCACCGGACCATCGAGCTTCGTCTCATAGACGCTCGCCGTGGCATCACCCGATGTGCCGATCACCCACACGCCCGCATCCTTCAACTCGCGTAACGCACGCGCCAGATTCGTGACCGTGATGTACGGCACGGTTTCAGCGGCGCCGCTTGCGACCTTCGCGGCAGTTGCGTTCAGCCCGGCCGAACGATCGCGCGGGGCGATCACCGCGTGCGCGCCAGCGGCATCGGCTACGCGCAAACACGCGCCGAGGTTATGCGGATCGGTCACGCCATCCAGCACCAGCAGCAAGGGCGTGCCGCTGACGCCGTCGAGCAGTTCCGCCAGGTTCTGCGCGAGCGGCATGTCGGTCGCGCGCGCCACCACGCCTTGATGGCCGACGTTACCCGACAGGCCCCACAAGCGCGCTTCATCGGCGGCGATCAGGCGGATGCCCGCTTCCTTCGCCGTGCGCAGGAAATCGGTCATGCGCCGGTCCTTGCGGGTCGGATCGTAGAGAATTTCTTCGATCGTCGATGCGTCGGCGCGAACCCGTGCGGTCACCGCGTGAAAACCATACAAAACTTTGAGACGTGACATGACTGGACCAGACCGTATTCAAACAAAACAAAATGGAAACGCGGCCCGGTGCATGATGCATCGGGCCGCGCATTTCAAACTGAGGCGCGTCGCCTTCGTCGCTACCGCGCGCCTCAGCGCTTCTTGCGTGGCGGGTGACTCTTGGCCGCCGCCTTTGGGGCCGCGCCGCGTTTCTTCGCCACCGCTACGTCCTTGGCGATAGTCGGCGGCAATGCAGCTGCCGCGGCTGCCTTGCCGGCAGCCTGGGACGCCGCCTTCTTGCCCCCGCGATCACGCCGCCGGCTATTCACGCTGCTGCCTTCGTCCGACGGGAACGGCCGCACACGCGGTCCAGCGCCCGCACTCGCACCATTTAAGGCCGAGTGCTCGACGGCAGGCGCGGTGGTCCGTCCTGGCGGCTTGACGGGTGTATCGCGGACCAGCCGGAAGTCGATCTTGCGTGAATCCAGATCGACACGGCTGACCTGCACGCGCACCCGGTCCGACATCCGGTAACGAATGCCTGTGCGTTCACCGCGCAGTTCGTTCTTGATCTCGTCGTACTGGAAGTAGTCGGCGCCCAGTTCGGTGATATGCACCAGCCCTTCGATAAACAGCGAATCCAGTTGCACGAAAATGCCGAACGTTGTCACGCCGTTCACCATGCCGCCGTATTCCTCGCCGAGCTTGTCGCGCATGAAATAGCACTTGAGCCAGGCTTCCACGTCGCGCGACGCTTCGTCGGCGCGGCGTTCATTCGACGAACAATGCAGTCCGAGCTCTTCCCAGATCGCGACGTTGTTGCGCTGACGGCTGCGCGATTCATCGTCGGATTTCTGCATGGCCCGCGCGGCCTTCGTCAGGCCCGTACTGAGCGTGACGTCATGACCGACCTCGGGCTGATACTTCTTGCCCTGCAAGATGGCGTAGATGGCGCGATGCGTGAGCAAGTCGGGGTATCGGCGAATCGGGCTGGTGAAGTGCGCGTACGCCTCATACGCGAGCCCGAAGTGACCGATGTTGTCCGGACTATAGACAGCTTGCTGCATGGAGCGCAGCACCATGCTCTGCAGCATCTGCGCGTCCGGCCGGTCGCGAACCATTGCCATGAGCGCGGCGTAATCGCTGGCGTGCGGCTTCTCGCCGCCACCCAGCGACAGACCCACGCCACGCAAAAATGCCCGCAGGTTTTCGAGCTTTTCGGGCGTCGGCCCGGCATGCACGCGATACAGCCCCGGATGTTTGTGGCGCTTGAGGAAGTCGGCGGCGCACACGTTCGCGGCCAGCATGCATTCCTCGATCAACCGATGCGCGTCATTGCGATGCCGCGGCACGATCTGCTCGATCTTGCCCTGCGCATTGCAGACAATGTACGTCTCGGTCGTATCGAAATCGATCGCGCCACGCTTCTGGCGCGCAGCGTGCAGCGACTTGTAGACGCCGTACAGGTTCTGCAATTGCGGCAACAGGTCGGCGCGCTTCGCGGCTTCCGGTCCCTTCGTGTTGGTCAGGACCGACGCGACTTCCGTATATGTCAGCCGGGCGGCCGAATGCATCACCGCCGGATAGAACTGGTACGCCTTGATCTCGCCGCGCGCGGTGATCACCATGTCGCAGACGAGCACGCAACGATCCACTTGCGGATTCAGCGAACACAACCCGTTCGATAACTTCTCGGGCAACATTGGAATCACGCGGCGCGGGAAATACACCGACGTGCTGCGATCGAGCGCATCGACATCCAGCGCCTCGTTCGGGCGCACGTAATGCGAGACGTCGGCAATCGCGACCAATAAACGAAAGCCCGTGCCGCGGCCGACCGTCATGGGCTCGCAATACACGGCGTCGTCGAAGTCGCGGGCATCTTCGCCGTCGATAGTGACCAGCGGCACATCGCGCAAATCCACGCGATGCCGGATATCGACGGGACGCACTTCGTCCGGCAGCTTCGAGGCCTGCTCGAGCGCGCGGTCGCTGAACTCGTGCGGCACGCCGTATTTGCGCACCGCGATCTCGATCTCCATGCCCGGATCGTCAATGTCGCCGATCACTTCCGCCACGCGTCCGAGTGGCTGCGAATGGCGGCTCGGGAAGTCGGTGAGATCCACCGACACCACCTGCCCCACTTTCGCTTTCTTCGGATTCTGCGTGATCAGGATGTCGTGGCCGATACGCTTGTCTTCGGGCACGAGGATCAGCGCGCCGTTCTCGCTGATCAGCCGGCCGATGATCCGTTTGTTCGCACGGTCCGTGACTTCCACGATATGGCCTTCAGGCCGCCCGCGACGGTCATAACCAACGATCCGCGCGAGCACGCGGTCGTTGTGCATGACCTTTTGCATTTCGCCGTTGGGCAGGAACAGGTCGTCCTGGCCGTCGTCGCGAATCAGGAAGCCGAAGCCGTCGCGATGGCCTTGAACGCGGCCGGCGACGAAGTTCGAGGGATGCGTGAGTTGGTAATAGCCGCGTTTGTCGAGACGGACCTGGCCGTCACGCTCCATGGCTCCCAATCGCTTGAAAAATCCCTCGCGCTCCTGGCGCTTGATCGACAGAGCTTCGGCGATGTCGTTCGCGGCGAGCGGAGCCTCGCTCGTGCGCAACACGCCGAGAATTTCTTCGCGGCTCGGAATCGGATACGGATATTTGTTCAAGGGCTTATCGATGATCTCTTCTCGTCTAACTGAATGTCGCGGTTAATGGGGGATTACCCGTCGGCAATCCCATCCCAGCTTTACTTTCCAGCCCCACCCGGGGCCGGATCGGCGCGTTGCCGGGACGTTGCACTTAACGTTGTTCCGGTTCGTTCACGAATAGTTTGCGAACCATTCTAACACCCGCCAACCGGGCCACATCGGCGCAAAAGCCATATGGGCAATGGCTCGGAGCCGCGTTTCAGTTTCGGTCTCAAAATGCTTGACAGCGCGATACGCCCGGCTATAATTGCGTTCTTTGCTGCACACGCACCCTGCCCAGGTGGCGGAATTGGTAGACGCACATGGTTCAGGTCCATGCGCCGCAAGGCGTGGAGGTTCGAGTCCTCTCTTGGGCACCAAGATTCAAGTTCGGAGCAATCCGAAGAAGTCCGGAAAACCCCGTAAATCCTTGTGATTACGGGGTTTTTTGTCTTTTGTGGTCCGAGATGTTCCTGTTATATCCAGCGTTTTTGCGTATACCCGTTTCGTGGGCAAAGTCATGCCCGGATACGTCGAACCGAGGTCGGAATTGGCGTTTCGCAACGCCAAAACGGGGCCGAAGCCTTACCTTCCTGCCGGATGGCCCGGGCCTTTCCCTGCGCATACGTCCGAACGGCGCAAAGACCTGGTTACTCCGATATCGCCGTCCTGGCACTGGGAAAGAAAACTTCCTGAGCCTTGGCCCCTACCCCGACATTAGTTTGATCGAAGCGTGGCGTCGCGCCGCCACTGCTCGCGATCTCGTGCGCGAGGGCACCGATCCGGTCGACCAACGACGTGCCGATGTTTCCGCGCGAAAGCGCGCCGCCGGCGGGGCCTTCCATCTCGTCGCCAAGGCATGGCTTGAATTCAAGCGCAAAGAGTGGGCAGATGAAACCTACCGCAAGGCCGAATTTGTCCTGCGCGAGTATCTGACGCCGACGCTACGTAACAAGTCGATCTCGACGTTGTCCACCGCGCAGGTCAAACCCATTCTCGAGACGATCGCGGCGAAAGCGCCCGACCTTGCATCGAAGGCGCGTCAGTACGTTGGCGGTATCGTCAGTTACGCCATCCACAATGACCTGCGCGAAGATGGATTACCACTGGCGCTGCGCTGAAGCTCGCGATGCTGACCGGGTTGCGACCCGGTCAGCATCGCATCGGCCCCTCAGAGCGAAATTGATCTTGACGCGGCCGAATGGCATATTCCCGGTGAACGCATGAAGATGCGGCATGACCACATCGTTCCACTTCCCCGGCAAGCGCTACTTGAACGGGCGGCATGCCGACGGTTGATCAACCTAACCAGAGTACGCTCGCACAGGCCACTCGCTGATACGCTTACCCGCTGCTTTGAGTATTGTGTCTGAATGACAAGCCACCAGCCGAGATCGATTTGCTCATACTTGGCGTCGGGTGCTTTCGTGTAGTCAAACGACGTACCGATCAGCAGCACGGGCGTGATGGAATAGTGACCATCGCTTTTCTCCCAAATCCTGCGCCGCAATACACTACGCGGATAATTTTAGGCCGCTTCCCGCCGCAACGGCCATCAGCAACGCTTTCGCGCGCAGAGCAATCGCGCGAAAGCGTTGCTGCCTATAATCGCGAATGCTTAACGATCCCTTCAATCTGAATCTACGGCACCTGCAGGCGATGCTGGCGGTTCGCGAGCATGGCAGCGTCAGCGCAGCAGCACACCGGGTCGGGCTGTCGCAACCGGCGCTTACGCAAGCCGTGATGAAACTTGAGCAGCAGTTCGGCTACCCGCTCTTCGAGCGGCGTGCTGACGGCATGCTCGCCACGCCGGTCGGCGAGCAGGTTGCGGAGCGTGTGCATGGCGCGCTCGCTCACTTGGCCGCCGGCGCGCGGGCACTTACGCGCGGCAACGTGCGGCCCGAACGCCGCATGACGATGACCCAGTTGCGGGCGTTTCTTGCGCTCGCCGACGTGGGCAGCTTCGTTGCCGCCGCTACTGCGGCTGGCATGTCGCGCACGGCCGCGCATCGCGCCATCGGTGATCTCGAAGAAGCCGTAGGTGAAGCGCTAGTCGAGCGACGTGGGCGCGGCGTGAGTCTCAATCCCGCCGGTCGGCGTCTTGCTCGCGGCACGCGCCTCGCCGCCGCCGAACTCGCCGCGCTGCTCGTTGAACTCGGCCTGCGTCCGGAAGGTACGCTGATCGGCGTCGGCGTCACGCCAGTCGCGCGCGCCTTCGTCGCTCCCGAAGCAATGGCACGCATGATCGGCGAAGCGGCGCCCGCCACATTCCGCGTCTTCGAGGGCAGTTGGGCCGAGCTCGTCGAGCCGCTGCGCGACGGCGTGGTCGATCTGATCATCGGCGAAGTCCGCAGCTACGAAATCTCCGATCTTGCGCAACGGCCGCTCTACGAAGACCGGCTGATCGTCGTAGGCGGCAGTCATCACCCGCTAGCAGGCCGCGCCGCCATTACGCTCGATATGCTCGCGGCCTATTCGTGGATCGTTGGCCTGCCGAGCTCACCGTTGCGCGGCGCGTGGGAAGAACTCTTCGACGGCCGCACGCCGCCAGCGTGCCCGATCGAGTGCGGCTCAGTAATGATCACCGGCCGGCTGCTCACGAATGGCAATTTCCTCACGTTGCTGAGCCCTGATCAGGCTGCATTGCAGATCCGCAGCGGCCTGCTCGCGCAGATCGGCGCGCCGCTGCCGCATGCCACGTCGACGATCGGTATCACCGCGCGGCGCAGTTGGCGGCCGACCGGCGTCCAGCAGCGCTTCATGGACCTGCTGCAGGACGTGTCGCATCACGCAGATGGGAACCCATCCCACAGAGGTCGGCTCGTCGCCGACTGGGTCTGATTGGCTGCCTCACCCGCTGTCAGCAAGAGCTGCATTTGATCTGCGACAACTAAGCCACAGGCAAACACTCGAAGCGTCAGGGAGTGGCTCGCGAAACATGCCCGGTGCACCGTCCATTTCATGCTGACCTCCGCATCATGGCTGAACATGGTGGAGCGCTTCTCTCCCGACACTACTGCCCAACGTCGGCGCCGTGGCGTGTTCAGTTAGTTCCCCAACTCGTCCCCGCGCTCAAGCAGGACGTCACCGTGTATAAGAAGGATTCCCGACCAATTCGTGCGGACTGCCACGGCCAATGACATCTTGCACAAGGTAATTCGCGCCAACGATCACATTGACTCCAGGAAAAACGAAGCACTACCCTACGCCCGAGGTTCTGTGCTGAGTTTTCCGACTGGCCGGCGACGTACCTTCCACGTTCGAAGGCAGACGCTGTCGATAGTAGGCTTGCATAATGGCAATGCCGCCGCCCCCGAAAAGTAGCGGCATAGCCATAAAGTAGAAGATATACGGTGGCTGCCAGCCATTCTGCATTAACAGCCCCGGCAATATGGGTCCAAGAATCGCTCCGCTGCGCCCAATTCCCAGTACCCACCCAAGTCCCGTCGATCGCAAGGCGGGCGGATAGAATGCGATTGTCAATGCAGATACACCCTTCTGGAGCCCGCTCACGCAATAGCCCAAGCAGAAGGCGGCCGGCGCAATCACCACGACGGTCGGTGACAGCAGAGCACCGACGAGAAGAACGAACGCTGCCCCGGCTACAAAGTAGATCGTGACAACGCGCGCGTTTCCGAAACGGTCCATCAGGATTCCGGTAGCAATCGCGGCGATCCCGCCCAGATTCCCGAGCGTGGAGGCAAGAATGGCATCCTGCTGTGAAGCACCTACTTTCACCAATATAAGCGGCATCCAACTTAATACGAAGAAATAGACGATGGCGTTGAAGCTTAATGCCGCCCAGAGTATTAACGTTCCCAAAAGACGCCGGTCGAGGAAAATATCCATGACGCCGCCTGCCTTGACCGCGTCATGATCCCCTGTGATCACGACCTCTTTCAACGCGGTGTGCGGGTATAACCGCGACAGAATGTGTTGAACGCGCGCGGGCCCATTGCCGCCACGTCCAAGAAGGAAAATAGGCGCTTCTGGCCACACCAGCCATATCCCTAAAGCGACGATGACCGGCACGATGCCTCCAATGATCATGCCGCCACGCCAACCGTAACTGGATAAGATAGTCCACGCGGTCGCACCCGCTACCATAAAGCCGCTAGTCGTCCCGAGATACATCATCGCAATCAGAGTCGAACGACGACGAGCCGGAAAGAATTCGGAAACCAGCGCCAACGCCGGCGGGACCACGCCTCCAAGAGTGAGGCCGACGGCGATTCGAAAAATCAACAGAGTCGTCGCGTCTTTAGCCAGAATCGTTGCAAGATTCAGTGCACCCATTGCCAGCAAACACACGACCACCAGGCGCTTGGCTCCTATTTTCGACGCCACGGGTGCGAGTGCAAGAAAGCCGATCAACATGCCGCTATATCCCGCGGACAATATAGCGCCTTGCCGCGCGGGATCGATGTGCCACTCCTTCACGATCTGCGGCATCAGGTACGAGATGATTTGTAGATCAAAACCTTCGCAAAGAAGGGCTAACGCGCCCATTGCGGCGATCACGATCTGGAAGGTACCGATCGGGCGCTCATCGATAAGACTGGCAACATGCTTCGTCTGTGACATGGTGTCTCCTTGATTGATTTTTTTTAACTTTTATCCGGTCAATGCCGCCTATGCCGATGCAATCGGTGAAGCACCGGAGCACTCCGCTGCTTCAGCAAGCATGCGCATGAATCGACGTTCCATCGGTATCGGCCGCCAGGTTTTGCGAGTAGTGATGCCAATTGAGCGCGTAGAGTCCCTTATAAATCCACCTATCTGTGCCAGCCGCTTTGTTTGCAGAGGTAGTTCGACCTGCCTCGGCGAAGCGAGCGTGAGGAAATCGCTCTGTGCAAGCAGATTGATCATGACCATGATTGATCCGCATTCCACGGGAGAGTCCGGGCGCGCTCTATGAGCGAACAGATTCTCCCAATGGAGGCGCAGCGGTGACAGCGGTGGCGCCACAATCCAGGGATAAGCAGCCAGAACATCGAGCGACGGCGCAGGATCCATCGCAAGCGGATGATGGCTTCCACACAGAATGACGACTTGATCATCGGACAATGCCTCCTGCTTCAGATCGTCCAGATCGTCATTCCGGATTTCACCGATGATCAGATCGATCAGGCCATCCTGAAGCTGATCGACAAGATCCTGCCAATCGCCTTCGGCGACGACGAAGCGTGCCCGTGAATTTTCTCCAATCATCCGCGTGATAGCTCTCGGTACGATGGTTGGGCGCGCGACCGGGAGGGCCCCGAAAGAAATTGTCGCGAGATGTTCGTCATCGCGCATTTCACCCACCATCGCACGCAGTTCACCTGCTGCGAGGCGGAAACCCCGAACCAGCCGGTTGCCGGAAAAACTCAATAGCGTCCCCCGGCCACGACGATCAAGGAGATGCTTGTCCAACTTTCTTTCAAGGTCACCGACCGAGCGGTGCACCGAACTCGGGGAGAGTTTGGCCGCCTCAGCCGCCGTAGCGAAAGTTCCTGTTTCCGCCAGCGCCATTAGCGCACGAATATGCGTCATCGTGACCGCCCGCGCGGGATGCTCGATGCTACGTTGTGATTTGCTGACCGCGTCATCGAGATATCGTAACGCGGCGCCTATGCGCTGCAGCGCCAATTTACCCTCTGGCGTGACATCTACCCCATCACTTTGGCGTTCGAATAACACGCATTCGAGTTGACGCTCGATCTTGGCGATACCCTGTGTAAGGGCCGACTGCGATAGGCACGCAATACGCGCTGCCGCACTGATGCTGCCGCACTCCTGCACAGTGACGAGCGCGCGCAGATGACGCAAGTTAAGGTCGAACGGATTGGCAATCACGGGCGCTGATTTTGCTCAGCGCATATGGAGACCGCCGTTGACATCGATCGTGGCCCCCACAATGAACCCGCCGCGCTCAGAAGCGAGTAGCGAAACTGCCGCCGCGATCTCTGATGGCTCCGCGAATCGCCCGACCGGAACCTGCTTGCTGATCTCGTCGATCAAATGAGCCAGGCGCTCCTTTGCACTGGCGACGGGCCCCGGCGATACGGCATTGACGGTTACGCCCGTACCGGCGAGTTGACGCGCAAAATACCGTGTCAATGTTGTCGCTCCGCCTTTGGCGGCTGCATAGTGCGGCGACGCGACCGTCCCGCCATTGTGCGAGGCGAGCGACGTTATATTCACGATTCGCCCGTAATTCCGGGATTTCATATATTTCGAGAAGATCTGGCAACTGAGAAACACGCTACGCATATTGATGGCTACGATCTCATCGAACTCCTCAGGCGTTATCTCTTCGACGGGTGTCCGTTTAGCATAGCCAGCATTGTTCACTACAATATCCAGCTTGCTCCAACGCTCGATCACCAAAGCGAGCGCATGCTCGAAGTCCTGCTTTTCACGGACATCCAGCTTGAACGCCATGGCCGTTTCACCGCTTGGATCAAGCTCTTTCGCCACAGCTTGGGCATTGCCGGGATCCAGATCGGTTACGGCAATCATCGCGCCCCCATCGTGGAGTTCGCGCGCGATCGCTGCTCCAATTCCGCGCCCGGCGCCTGTTACCAGTGCAACCCGGCCGTTAAAAGAAATACCGGATCTGTCGTGTTCAAGCTTGATCATGCTATTTGCCTCCGCAATTTTTTTTGCCCCGAAAGCGCCCGAAACTTCACGCCTGAGCTCGGTGCTTGAGATCGGATGGAAGCGCGAGGTGGAATCGCTCCGACATCGCGCTTCGTTCTCAATGAAAAGATGTAATGCCTGGCAAATCAGTCAGTCAGTTCCACGTTACCGGAAGGCCAGCGATGTGCTTTTTCGAGTTCGGCTTTGTAAGCGTCCGCAAACCCGATAGCAGCATCCGCCCAGAAGGCCCCCGAACGAGCGCCGAAGTACACGTCCGGCGATGAGACGCCGGGTGCCGCGGCCTGATTTTCGCGGAAATTGTGTAGTGCCTTTGTCAGACTTCGTCGGACAAAGGCGATCATCTGATCCGTTGGAGCCAAATGCTCAAAAGAGTGGTCGGTAATAGGACCCATGCTTTCGGTAATCGCCTGGTCCTGCATTGACGGATTGTCGATGCCCGTAAAATGGATCATGTTGCGCTGAGCTTCGCGATCAATACCCCAATCGTTGTGATATCCATCGACAGGTAGCCAGCGGTCGTACCAGCCGGTCCCATTCGGCTTGCGCCTGATCTTCTCGTACATCGCTTCTCCATTCTTCAGTTTGGTCGTGAAGAATGGATTGCCCTCGTCAACACCGCCGGTTATGTCGAAAAGCATGACATGCGTGTCGTCCATCGGCACCCATGCCCGTGCGATCGCGCGGGTTGAAAACAGGACGTTCGGCGTCATCGTCCAGAAAGGGAACATGAAATGGGCTGCGCGCCATGACATGCGGCCGTCCTCAGCCGGACGATAAGCGCCGTACATCGCGCCCCACTCCGCGGTTTGCACGCGATATTCCGGCGCTCTGTTGAGAACGGTGGGGCGCAAAGGCGAGTCCTCCGGAAGATCTTCGGGTTGCAACGCACCGACATGCAGGAATCCTACATGACTGGTATCGATGTCTCCTTCGAGTGCCTGCAACCAGTTGCATTGCCGTTGCAGGCACCAGATCTTGCTGTCGGGAATCAGGTTCGCCTCGATCTCCGGGAGACGCGGCGGGTTCTTCTGATCTTCACCCATATAAACCCAAACCAGTCCATTTCGCTCAGTGGCTTTGTAGGCACGAGCATGAACCTTCTCCTTGAAATCGAGCCGATCCGGCACGCTTGGCATATCGACACAATTGCCGTCTACGTCGAACTTCCATCCGTGATAGACACAGCGAATTCCATTTTCTTCGTTGCGGCCAACGAATAACGACGCACAGCGGTGAGGACACCGATGATCCAATACACCGACCCGTCCTGAACTATCCCGGAAGGCGATCAGCTTCTCGCCGAGGATCATCAGCCTGACCGGATCGCCATCTGCCTTGACCTCGGTCGATAGCGCCGCCGGGAGCCAGTATTGACGCATGAATGTCCCCATGGGGGTTCCAGGTCCTACACGTAAGAGATCGCCAATGTCTGTCTTGTTCATGAATAGATGTTCCTTGGTCCAGTAATACGGGACAAGAACTGGAGAAGATTCCCGCCCCCCTTGTGAATGCACCGATTCTAGGAGCAGGTTCGTTGGTTGACCTATTAGAACGGTGATGTGGGTATTAGCGCAGCGGAACGAACGGTTCGGTTCGCGTCAGGCAAGCCGTTGAAAAGATTGACGTTGCTTATTCGTAAGTCATACGCGGACACCATGTCATTTGACGGCTATGACGCGAGTTCGACATCGCGCACATTGATGCGCTACAGCACATCGTTGAAAAACGCATCCGGTTTGTCGTAGGGGTTGTCCTCAGGATTGACAGCATGAATCGTGCATCGCTACGATTGGTCCCACCAATTATGGTGGTCCAATTTGATGGAACCAATTTCAATTTCGTGCCATCGATTGGGTACCACGCCTAAATACAAATTCGGTTCGGAGATATGGAGACACAATGAAGAAACCTATGCTGGTGGCGATGGCGATCGCCGGCACAGCCGCTTCGGCGGCGCACGCGCAGAGTTCTGTCACGCTGTATGGCCTGATCGACCAAGGGTTCAACTACGTCAGCAACGTTCAGACGGGCCGCACCGGCGGTCAGCTTGCAGGCAAGCAGCAATATGCGATGTCGGACGGGGCGACCGGGATTGGCGGCAGCCGCTGGGGACTGCGCGGGAGCGAAGATCTGGGCAGCGGACTGCGGGCGATCTTCACGTTGGAAAATGGCTTCAACATCGACACCGGGGGGCTTGCTCAAGGAGGACTCGAGTTCGGCAGGCAGGCATTTGTTGGCCTCGCGAATCCCTTTGGACAAGTGACCGTCGGCCGGCAATACAGCATTGTCAGCGACATGCTCGCACCGATCTCCGAAGCGGGCGAAATACCCGGCCACATGGGCGCAAACCCCGACGATTTCGACGATCTCGGTCACTCGATACGCATCAACAACGCGATCAAATTCAAGAGTACGCCGTATGCCGGCGTGACGCTCGGCGGCATGTATGCGGTGGGTGGTGTAGCGGGTGCGACGGGCCGCAACCAGGTTTGGGCACTCGCCGCTTCGTACGCGCAGGGACCATTCGCCGCGGCCGCGGGCTACCTGAATGCGCGCGACCCGAACCTGTCGTACTTCGGCACGAACGGCAATTCGGGCAACAACACCACCGACAACCTCGGCTCCTCCGGTTCAGCCACCGCCGCCCAGTCGAACCCGATCTACGCAGGCTTTGCATCGGCCGCCACCCTGCAACTGCTGGTCGCGGGCGCGAAGTATCACTTCGGCGCCGCGAGTATCGGTGCAACCTACTCTCATGCGGGTTTCGACGGCCTCGGCGACACCAGCGCAGGACCCAACTCGCTGCACTATGCAGGCAGCGCCGTCCTCAACAACGGTGAAATCAACGCGACCTATGCGTTCACGCCGGCTTTCAGCGTGAACGCCGCGTATAGCTATACGCGCAAGGCGAGCGTCGGCGCATATGGTGGTGCGACCTACCACCAGGGCACGTTGTCGAGTGCGTACTTCCTGTCAAAGCGTACGGAGTTGTACGCGCTCGCGATCTATCAGAAGGCGAGCGGGACGGATTCGCTTGGTCAGAGCGCCGTCGCGTCGATCACGCAACTGACTCCCTCTTCAAACGACCATCAGTTGCTCGTGCGTCTCGGTATCGTGCATACGTTCTGATTCGCAGACCTGGCAAGCACGAAAAAAAGATCGGCTCGTTTCAAGCCGACCTTTTCTTCTGTTATGCGAGCGGTATTGCGTGCATGTCTTACTTCGTTTTGCGTGCCCGTTTGACTTCGACGGGCTGCTCGTCACCGAGAATCTCGTTCCACGATTCGACAGCACGCGTGAAATGCGTTTCCATCAGCACGGTGGCTTTTTTCACGTCGCGCTTCTTCACCGCTTCGTAAATCTTCACATGCTGCATCGCCGAGATCGTACCTCGCTCCGGATCGGCAAACAGCGCAAAGCGGCGACTTTCCGAAATACGGTAGAACGAACTGAGCAAGTGCACCAGCACTTCGTTGTGCGTACAACGTGCAAGCGCCATGTGGAAGGCCGTGTCCTGTACCGAAATGTTGCCCTTGTTCGACAGTACTGCCTGCGTCGCGTTTATCACGGACGCGAGGATGTCCAGATCCGGCGGAGTGCGGCGCTCGCACGCCAGTTGCACTGCGCGCATCTCGAGCGCCCAGCGTACTTCAAGCGTCTCCTTGACCTCTTTCATCGACGGCTCGGAGCCCATCTCGGTCAGCAGCACAATGGTTTCGAAGCTGCTGTCGGTGGACATGCGGCGCAAGTAGATGCCGGAATTCGGGCGTGATTCGACGACCCGCAGGGCGCTTAGCGTCGAAAGCGCTTCGCGCAACGCGTTGCGACCCACGCCGAAGCGCTCCGCAAGCGCGCGCTCGGACGGCAGACGCTCGCCGCTCTCGTAGCCACGCTCCTTGAAAAACGCCAGCATCTTGCCGACGAGCTCCGAACGTGAGGTCGATTCGCGTGCAACGGGAGGCGTTAGTTCCATGTCACCAAAAAGGATAAAGTCGCAATGACGGTAGCGAAAGATTATACAGACAGCCTCCTTCCGTCAGCCCCGAAGTTTTCATGCCGAAAGCCGCCATTGCAGCAGGCTGTAAGGCGTCGTCGCATCGGCATGATGTTCGAACACCCCGGTCACCGCCGCGCCAATTTCGACGCGCTGATGCGGGTCGCCAAGCAGATTGCCGAGCATCCGCACGTTACCGGCATGTTCCAGCTCAACCAGTATCACCAGGTAGGGCACCGCCTGCGCGAGCGCCGGATGCGATGGATGCCAGACGCGCTCCCAACTGAATATGCGCCCGTACGGCGCTACGTCATGCCACGCGGGATCAAAGGCGTGACATGCATGGCACAGCCACTCCGGGCCGAATTGCCACGTATCGCAGCGCGTACAACGCTGTACGCGCAGCTTCTCTTCGCGCAGCCCTTCCCAATAAGGCGCAGACAGGCCGTCCGATTCAGACTCCGGCGCAGGCAGTCCGGCGGGCAGGTACCCCGGCGATGGCGATAACGAGTTCATAACACGGCCTCCGATCCGAACAGAAGACTGCTTGCCGGCGCCACCATCGGGCCACCGATCACCAGCGCCACGTCGTGTCGCGCAGCCTGGCTGGTCGACTCGCCGCGCACCTGGCGCGCCGCCTCGATCACCAGCTCGAAGCCGTGCACATAACACTCGCCGAGATTGCCGCCACTCGTGTTGAGCGGCAGCTTGCCCGACGGCGCGACGAGATTCTCCGGCGTCAGGAAATCGTTGGCTTCATCGGGACGGAAGAAACCGTGCTCGCTTAGCGCCATCGCCACGCCTCCGGTGAAATTCTCATAACTCTGCACCACGCCGACGTCGGCCGGGCTCACCCGCGCCATCCGGTACAGGTCGCTCGCGACACCGCTGTAGTTGGCGCTTGCATAGTGGGGCGCATTGTGCGGCGAGGCCGCCGCCCGCCAGTCGGCGCCGCTTGCCGCGCCGAGCAGATACACTGGCCGATGTGGAAAATCTTTCGCACGTTCGGCGGCCACCAGTAGCACAGCGCCCGCGCCGTCATTCTCCATACAGCAATCGAACAAACGAAACGGCTCGACGATCCAGCGCGATGCATCGTATGCGTCCGCGGAGAGCGGCTTGCCGGCCATCACCGCGCGCGGGTTGGCCTGTGCATGCTGGTAAGACGCGAGCGCGATCGCACGCAACGCCTCCCGGCCCACGCCATGCTCGTGCATAAAACGCTGCACTTTCATTGCGAATTTCTGCGGCGGCGCGAGTACGCCGTACGGCATCTGATACGCCATATCGCCGGAGATCGTCGTGCGAGGCGCAGCTTGGCCGAAGCGGCCGAACTGCCCCTGTGCGAGCCCGCGATAGACGAGCACACACTGCGCCATGCCGCTCGCGATAGCGGCCGCACCGTTGGCGACTGCGGCGGCGCATCCACCGCCTCCGCCGCCCCATTGCATCGTTGCCGAGCGCAAGCGCTTCACCCCGAGCGCGGTGGCCACGCGCACCGCGTCGTTACGATCGTCGGCGAACGACGCGAAGCCGTCGATGTCTGCCGGATCAATGCCGGCATCCCTGCACGCCGCCAGGATCGCCTTGAGCAGCAGCTTGAACTCCGGGTCCGGCGCGCGGCCGACGCGGTAGTACTCGCTCTCGCCGACGCCGACCACCGCGACCGTGCCGCGCAGCGTCCGTTCGCTCATAACGAGGATGCCTCTGTGTGCCCCTCGGCAGCAGCCAGCGGCTGCTGGCTACTGTAGACGGCGCCGCTTTGCAGCAACGCATTCACGCGATCGTCAGGATACCCAAGCACACCGGTAAGAATCGCACGGCTGTGCTCACCGACGCGCGGCGCAGGCGACGGATCAGCGATCGGCGTCTCGCTGAAGCGGAACGGCAAGTTGATGTTCGGCAGCCAACCGAGATCCGGATGCTCGAGACGGCTCACGAGCTTGCGTTCACGCGCTTCTGGCGAGCGCAGCGCCTCGCCGACCGTGCGCACTTCGCCGCACGGAATTGACGCAGCGCGCATGCGCTGCTGCCAGTATGCCCACGGATGGAGAATGAACGCCTCGTCGAGGATGCGAAACAGTTCGTCGCGCCGCGCGATGCGGCCGTTGCGATCCGCGAGCACCGGATCGGCAGCCAGTTCCGGCATCTCCAGCACCTGGATGGCGAGACGATGGAAGATCTTGTTGTTGCCGCAATTGATGTAGAACGCTGTGTCCGACGCCTTGAACACGCCCGACGGACATGTGTCGGGACTGGTGTTGCCGTGGCGACGGGGCTCCTCGCCGGTGAACAGATGCTGCACCGTCGCGTAGCCGGTCATCAGCACCGCGTTATCAAACAGCGAGACCTCGACCGCCTGGCCCTTGCCCGTGCGTTCACGTGCGACCAGCGCACCAAGGATTGCGTTGCTTGCCATCATCGCCGTGCTGATATCCATCACGGGCGACAGCGCGCGCACGCCGAGCCGGTCCGGATAACCGTTCATCGAGACGAAGCCGCTCTCGGCCTGCGCGATCGGGTCGAAACCGAGCCGGTCCGCGAACGCGCCTTCGCGGCCATACGCAGACACCGAGCAGTAAATGAGTTGCGGATTCAGTTCGCGGCAAGCTTCGTAGCCTAGGCCGAGGCGCTCCATAACACCGGTCGAAAAATTCTCCGCGACGATGTCCGCCTTCGCGACCAGTTCGAGCGCAATGCGCCGCCCTTCTTCGGACTTCAGATCAAGCGCAATGCTGCGCTTGTTGCGGTTCGCCCAGAGATACGGGCCGCCGATGCTGGCGTCCTGCGGATGCGCCGGCGGGTAATAGCGGAATTCGTCACCGCGGCCGGGCGCTTCGACCTTGATGACCTCGGCGCCCATGTCGGCGAGCATCATCGTCGCAAACGGTCCGGCGATGAAGTGCGTGAAGTCGACCACGCGGATGCCGGCGAGCGCCTGGGGTGCATTGGCCGGACGCGGTTCGTGCTCGGGAAAATCGTTGATCAGTTTCGACAGCATGGCGTTTCCTTGGTCGATGCGCACGAGGCGCACGTAAATCAGTGGTTTGCGTTCGATCGAAAGATCAGAGATCGAGCACCAGCGTCGGCGACAGCGATCCCGAGCAGCACACCATTACCGCGCGGTTCGCGGCCTTCTCCTCGTCTGTCAGGAAGTCGTCGCGATGGTCCGGCACGCCGTCAATCACACCAGTGCGGCAGGTGCCGCACACTCCTGCCGAGCATGCGTACTGCACGTCGACTCCGTGATCGAGCAGCGTGTCAAGAATCGTCTTGCCGGGCGCCACCTGAATGCGCCTGCCGTCGCTCTTGAGCACCACATCGAAGCCCCCGCCCGTCGCCGATTCACTGGCCGCCGCAAAGCGTTCGAAGTGCACTTTCTCGTGCGGCCGCGACGCGCACGCTGCGATGAATTCATCGACCATGCCGCGCGGCCCGCAGCAATACAGATGCGCATCGGCAGCCGCACGTTCGACCACGCGGCGCACGTCGAGCCGCCCGCCTTCGGCTTGCAGATGCATCGTGATGCGCGAGTCCGCGGCGCCGATCTGCGCGAGATCGCGGGCATAGGCTGCACGCGAACGCTCGCGAGCGGCATAGTGCAGTTGCCACGACCCGCCGGTACGTTCGAGGCGCCGGATCATCGATACGACTGGCGTGATGCCGATACCGCCGCAGATGAACACCGATTCGCGCGCGTCTTCGGACAGCGGAAAATCATTCATCGGCATGCTGATGGTGAAACGGTCGCCAACCCGGGGCGAGCGATGCATCCACGTGGACCCGCCGCGACCCGCGACCTCGTGCTGCACAGCGATCACATAACGATGCCGCTCATGCGGATCGTTGACGAGCGAATAGCTGCGCACCCGGTTCTCGGGCAGATACAGGTCGATGTGTGCGCCGGCTTCGAACGGCGGCAGGACCGGTGTGTCGATGGGCTGGAATTCATAGGACGCTACGTCGTCCGCTTCAAGACGGATCTGCGTGAGACGGACGTCGATGCGCTCAGCGTTGTGTTGGGACATGAAGGTTTTATATTTCGCTAGCTGTCGGTGTGGGTCAGGGCGTATAGCCGAAGTCGGCGCCCAGGCGTGCGCGCATGTGTTCGGCACCATCGGTCTGCCACCGCGCGTCCGCGGGCAGCGTCAGCGACACCGCGCGCACCATCCACAGGTCCGGATCGTCGAGACGCAGCGGCGACACGCCTTCCGACGCGAGCTTGCGTACGTTTTCGAGCAACAGCCGCCGCGTCATCGCCACGCCGGTATCGCTGATGCCGAGGTTTTCGCGGCGACGGTCGTAGATTGGCGCAACGCCCGACTGGCAAGCAGCGTCCTGCACCCACAGTCCTGGCAGGCCCGAGAACCACGTCTTGGTTTGTGCGTCGTAATTGAACATGAACGCTGATTCGAGGTTGTACTTGGTCCAGTACTTCGCATATGGCTGCGTGACAGGCCGGGGCGCGAACGCATGCGCGCTCGCGTGGCCTGTTTCGCGTCCTGCATGGCCGTCTTCGAATAGTTGTCGCGTCTTCTCGTAGAGCGGCGCGGCCGGCGTGTACGAGAACATCAGGCACAGCGTGTTCTCGTCGTCTATTGGCACCCATGCATGGCCGCTCAGTTCCGGATACTTCGATTGCGGCGGCACCAGCGTATAGAACGGAAACAGGAACTGGTTGACGCGCCAGTAGTGATGGGCGTCGTCGAGCACGCGGCGCGACGCGATGCTGATGCCGAAATCGCGCCGTTGGCATTCGAACACCGGACGCAGATCGCGCTTGGCAGTCCAGTCGTTGATCGAGCCTTGCGAATCGATGCGGCCGTGCAGGATCGGCGCATGCGCGGAGTCGATCTCGCCTTCCACCGCCTGCAGCCAATTGCATTCCTGCACGCGAAAGCTGAAGTGCACGTTTTCCAACGGCACCAGATTCCATTCCAGATTCGGCAGCGGCGGCAAAACGTCCGCACCGGCCTCGCCCATGTATGTCCAGACGATGCCGTTGCGCTCGCGGCACGGATAACTCTTGATGCGCACCTTCTCCTTGAGCCGGCTCTCGGCGGGTTCGGCCGGCGTATCGATCACGTGGCCGTCCACGCCGAATTGCCAGCCGTGATAGACGCAGCGCAACCCGCAGTTCTCGTTACGGCCGAAAATCAGCGGCGCACCGCGATGTGGGCACACATGATCGACGAGGCCGACGCGGCCTTCGCTGTCGCGGAACGCGATCAAGTCTTCGCCTAGAAGACGTACGCGCTGCGGCTGGCCGTCGAGCGTCAGATCCGACGAGGGCAGGAACGGCAGCCAGTTGAGGCGCATGTACTGGCCAGCCGGTGTTCCGGCGCCGACGCGCACCAAGGTCTCATTGTCTTCATGTGAAAGCATGGCCGTCTCCATTGATTGCAAAATTGGTGGGACCAATTATATAAAGAATCCTGGAGCGGTCAACTGGTTATTTCACGTTACCGGCAGATAACCAAACGGATACGCGGCGGACGAAAAAATTTTTACCAAGCCTTGTATCAAGCCTTAATTGATTGTTTTTATGTACTTTTCTTTGATCTAATCTCAGCGACCGAGACCGAATCTCCCTCCGGCCGGACACTCTTTAAGGGATTTCCCGGGCTTTGACATTGTGCGAGACGGTTCTATATTGAGCCCACCAAATTGGTCCCTCCAAATTTGGCAAATAACAAAAGGAGATCAGTATGAGCGTGTCGTCCCAGTCCCCCGCCGTGGCCTCCGCGCCGAGGCCAGCTGCCGTGGCGGACGCCGAAGTCGACGGCACCCAGGTGGTGTCGCGCGTCGGGCGACGGTTGATGTGGTATCTGATTGCGCTTTATGTTGTATCGGTACTGGATCGCGGCAACCTCAGCTTCGCGTCGTTCTCGATGAACAAGGAACTGGGACTTACGCCGCAGATGTACGGCATCGGTGTGGGCATTCTGTTTCTCGGCTACTCGATATTCGAAGTACCCAGCAATCTCGCGCTCGCCAGGTACGGCGCGCGCATCACGCTTACGCGGATCGCGATGCTGTTCGGCATCGTGACGATGTCGATGGCGTTCGTCACTGGCCCCGGCAGCTTTTATACGGTGCGCGCGCTGCTCGGCATCGCCGAAGCGGGATTGACTCCTGGTGTGTTCCTCTTCCTGAGCTACTGGATTCCGCAGCAGCACCGCGCGCGCTACAACGCAATGTTCTCCTACTCGATTCCTGCCGCGTACGTGGTCTCGTCGCTCGTGTCCGGCGCGATCATGCAGCTCGATGGCGTATGGGGCGTGCCGGGCTGGAAGTGGCTGTTTGTGCTCGAAGGTCTACCCGCCGTGGCGCTCGGGATTTTCGGCGCTTTCTACCTGACCGACCGGCCGCATCAGGCGAAGTGGCTTTCGAACGATGAAAAGAAGTGGCTCGCCGAACAACTCGAAAGCGGCGACGCGTCGTCTGCCCACGGCATGCCATCGGGCGTCATGACGCTGCTGCGCCGCCCCGAGATGTGGGTGCTGACGCTCGGGTATGTCGGCATCTTTTCGGGTAACGCGACAGTCGGCGCGTGGCTGCCTCAGATCCTGCATCACACTGGCGTGCCGCTCGGCGTCATCGGCTTCGTTACCGCGTTGCCTCCGCTCGCGGGCATCGTCGGCATGACGTTCCTGTCGCGGCGCTCGGATCGCCGCAAGGAACGGGTGCTGCACACGGTCGCCTGCATGCTGATCGCAGCGGCCGGCTATACGATCGTCGCATTATCGACAACGCTTGCCGTCGCGCTCGTGGGCTTCATGCTTGCCAACATCGGCGTATATGCGTCGCTGGCGATCTTCTGGTCGATTCCCCAAACCTATCTTCCTGCGAAGGCCAAACCCGCGGTGATCGCGATCATCAGTTCTTGCGGCGCGATCTTTGGCGGCTGGCTCGTGCCGATGATGGTAGGCCGTGTGCAGCAGCAGGCGCACAGCCTTGCCGCGGGCATGATCGTGGTAGCGGCCTTCTTTGTCATATCGTCTGTTTGCGTATTCTTCGCGGGCCGGCGTATGGCCGCTCATGCGTAAGACAGGAGTCGCGATGAAACAAGGTCCACTATCAGGCGTGCGTGTCATCGAGTTCAGCGCGCTTGGCCCCGTGCCGTTCTGCACCATGCTGCTAGCCGACATGGGTGCCGACGTCGTGCAAGTCGCACGTGCGCGCGCCCACGTCGATCCCGGCAATTTCATGCAACGCGGGCGCCGGGTCGTACCGCTCGACCTCAAAGATCCGGGCGATCGCGACACCGCGCTGGAACTCGTGGCACACGCGGACATGGTGCTGGAAGGCAGTCGTCCCGGCGTCATGGAAAAGATCGGGCTCGGCCCGGACGTCTGCCTCGCGCACAATCCACGCCTGGTGTACGGCCGCATGACCGGCTGGGGCCAGACGGGGCCGCTCTCGGGCACAGCAGGACACGACATCAACTACATCGCACTCACCGGCGCGCTCGATGCGATCGGCCCCACGAACGGCGCACCGGTGCCGCCGCTGAACCTCATCGGGGACTACGGCGGGGGCGCGATGTTCCTCGCGTTTGGCGCGCTCTGCGCGCTGTGGGAAGCGCGCGACAGCGGCCAGGGCCAGATCATCGACTCGGCGATGGTCGACGGTACCGCCATGCTGATGTCCCTCTTCTGCCGCCTGCACGCGCAAGGCGAATGGAATGACGCGCGCGGCACCAATTCACTCGACGGCGGCGCCCCGTGGTACAGCACGTACCGGACAATGGATGATCGTTACGTCGCAGTCGGCGCGCTCGAAGAGCCGTTCTGGCAAGCGTTGCTCGTGGGGCTCGATGTCGCACCCGACAGTCTGCCGCCACGCGCCGACAAAGCGGGCTGGCCCGCGATTCGCACTGCGCTCGCAGAGCGCTTCGCGAGCCGCACTCGCGACGTGTGGGCCGCGCATTTCCGGGACTCCGATGCGTGCGTGAGCCCGGTGCTCGGCTTGCACGAAGCCGCGACGCACGAGCACATGGTCGCGCGTCGAACCTATAGCGTCCACGGCGATAGGCTGCAACCGGCGCCGGCGCCACGTTTGAGCCGGACGCCGGGGTTTACGGCGGGAACGTCCACGGTCAGTAGCGCCGATGCCGTGCTCGGCGGATGGCGAGATGATCCATCGAGGCATTGAGAGCTCAGGCACAACTTTCATTCGCCGAATCACGCGCTCTTACCGGTCTTGCGCATCGTACTGGCTTGGCCATTGAGACATATTTCGAGGTAAGCAAGTCACTCGTCGCGGCGCTGCGCTATTACCTTCGGTGATTGCCGACAATCCAGGCCTGGATATCGGACACCAAAAAAAGTGAAATCTGCGCCAACCGAGCGCAAAAATACTGACGCAGTTCGTGACAAACCCGGGTGGCAGACATCCATCGGACATATGCTCTCGTGACGGTCGCGGAAGGTCATCGTCGCTGGTCATTCTTCTGAAACGTCACTTCCGCATTACGCCGGCCGTGGCACGGTGGTCGAGGGCGCACTGACGGGGGGCGAATCGCATCGCGACTAGAAACGCGGTGGTCGATACAAGCGAAACTCCTAGAATTACCCACTCGACTAACGCATAGTCTCGCTGAATGGTCCAAAGCGCGGCAGCGGAAATGGGCGCAATGCCCTTGGCGATGTTCGACGGAGCGGAGAGCAAACCGCTGATGGCCCCATAGCCCTCGGTCCACATCACATCCTGCACAATCGTTCCACGCAGGATTGTCATCATTCCATTCGCCCCTCCGTACACGAGACCGAACAGCATCAACAAGTAAGGTGAGGTTCCCGCGTACAACAGCACGAGAACGGAAACCGGAAACGCTGCTGTGACGATCAGGCCGATCAGCGCTGGCCGCACGTTGCGACCGGTAGAAAACCAAAGCGCACGCGCGGCCACCTGAGCGGGACCGATGATTGCCATGGTGGTCAACAGCCAACCCGCTGGGACCTTGCGCGCGACCATGAGCGGCACCAGGTGGAACGTCAGCGACGCGAACGTGGCGTAGTACGCAGTGAAGCACACGGCCAACGCCCAAAACGTCGGCGTGCGCAGCGCGCGTTGCGTCGAAGCCATGTTCGCAGTCTTCAACCGTGCCCTGTGGCCGGCCGTTACACCGGTCGCGTCGTTCCGTTTGATCGCGGTCGCGTGAATGGGCAGACTGATCGCGATGTTCACCGCAGCGAGGAAAATCAGTGCGGCTCGCCATCCGAACCAGTCTACGAAGCCTTGCGTCAGTGGGATAAAGACCGTGCTGGCGAACCCGGCGACCAGCGTGATGAGCGTTATTTTTGTACGGAAGCTACCGGGGTAATCGCGCGTCACTACGGCGAACACCGGATCGTACAGCGTGGCCGCCATCGACACACCCAGGCCGACCCAAACAACAAACAGCGTAGGCAGCGCGTGAGCTTGCGACCACAACAGCAGCATCGCTGTCGACAGGATGGAACCCGCCATCATGATTTTCCTGCCGTGGCCGTGGTCGATCCATATGCCGATCGGATAAGCCGCGAATCCGGAGACAAGGAGGCCGAGCGATAAGGCCGCGTTGGTGTCCGTGCGGCTCCATCCCATCGCCCGCTCCATTGGGACCACGAAGAGGGAAAACGCGTAATAGACCGATCCCCATGACACGAGCTGGGCGATGGCGAGCGCCCAAGTCGCGCGGTGACCGCCGGGGTCTGCGTTTTCGCTTCGGTGGTCAGCGGGTAGGCTCGACATGCGACCTCAAAGGGATAGAGCGCGATGGATATCCGTCGCGGAGTCTGCTTGGCCGATGCGGAAAGCTCCGCAGCAGAAGTGACGTGCGGACATTAACGCCGACGCTATTGACGAGGCCAAGCCATCTTGAGTCTTGCCAACCGTTCGAGCGGCCGGCGTCTCGTCATTGGTTAGAAGCCCGATGCCGTTCATGTCACAAAACCGGGTGAACTGTTTTCCCTGATAAAGATGGCGCACGCGACGCAATGCACCTGAAAAACTGCGTTCACTGCTGTCGTTCATCAACACTGCGTAGAGCTTGATGCCGTCGTCAGAGAAGCGATTGCGGGTTCGTAGGAGCGGTGTTTCCCAGTCGCAACGCGGAATCCGAAATAGCACTGGCACGTCCAGCAGCAACACTGCGGCGGCCGTCGTGCCGCCAAGGACGAAGCGCATCATGCTCTGATGTTCCCTCCGAGTAGCAGTCAAAACCATAGATTCCGCTTGCTGCCCGGACTCTCGGCCAAGCGCTCGAGAGAGCGCATCAGCCAACGTCGAGGCGGAGGCACTGGACGCTGGCAAACGACTCAGCGCATTCGGTCCACTGACGTCCAGATTTCTCATGTCGTCGGAGACCCGGGGGGCGCCCAACCGCAGCGCAATGAAGGCTCGCATCGAGTTGCGGTGCAGACCGCCCGAACCAGACAACAGCGAACAGGTATTGCTCTCGGCATTTGCCATGATCTACCTCCCAGTCATGCCTCTTGCTCGCGGAGCGCTTGATCAGGCTGTCTTGCCTTCATACCAGCGTTGCGAGCGATTGACGACGCCGACCACCAGCAACATGACCGGCACCTCGATGAGCACGCCGACCACGGTAGCCAGCGCCGCGCCCGAGTGGAATCCGAAGAGGCTGATCGCGGTGGCCACGGCCAGCTCGAAGAAATTGCTTGCGCCGATCAGGCTTGACGGTCCGGCTACGCAGTGAGCGACACCCAGCCTGCGATTGAGCAGGTACGCCAAGCTCGAATTAAAGAAGACCTGGATCAGGATAGGCACGGCCAGCATCGCGATGACCAGTGGCTCGTGAACAATGGCCTCTCCCTGAAAAGCGAACAGGAGCACCAGCGTGGCGAGCAGTGCGGAAATTGAATAGGGACCGAGCTTTGCCACGACACGCCCGAAATGAGCCGAGCCCTTCGCAAGCAACGAACGTCGGATCATCTGCGCGAGAATGACCGGCACGATGATATAGAGGCCGACTGAGGCGATGAGCGTATCCCACGGCACTGTAATGGCCGATAGCCCCAGCAGAAGCGCGACGAGAGGTGCAAAAGCCACGATCATGATGGAGTCGTTCAGGGCCACTTGTGACAGCGTGAAATACGGGTCGCCCTTGCACAGTTGCGACCAGACAAACACCATCGCGGTACAAGGCGCGGCTGCCCGCAGGATCAGGCCAGCGATATAACTGTCGAGCTGGTTCGCCGGCAGCCATGGGGCGAACACGTGGCGTATAAAAATCCAACCGAGAAGGGCCATGGAGAACGGTTTGACGAACCAGTTGACGAATAACGTCACTCCGATGCCACGCCATTGGCTTTTCACCTGAGTCATGGCCGCAAAGTCGATTTTCACGAGCATGGGGATAATCATGATCCAGATCAGCACCGCCACCGGCAGGTTAACGTGGGCAACCTCCATGCGGCCGATGGCTTGAAACGCGCCCGGCAATAGTTGGCCGAGCACGATGCCGCTGACGATACACAACGCCACCCACACCGTCAGGTAGCGCTCGAAAAATCCGATAGCGGGTCTCAATGCAGCACCGGTATGTTCAGTGCTGCTCATTGGGTCCCTCGGCTGGCCGTTCACCGATCGCGCGCAACTCGCGCTGAATGGCGTTGCTGTCCAATACGTGCAGGGGCAAGTTCACGAACTGGCTCACCCGGCCAGCTATTTGCCGGTAGACCTTGCTGAACACCTGGCGCTTTTCTTCATCTGTGCCCTCGAACGCAGCCGGGTCCTCAAAACCCCAATGCGCGGTCATCGGTCTGCCTGGCCAGATTGGGCAGACTTCGCCGGCGGCCTGATCGCACACGGTAATGACGAAATCCATATGCGGCGCGTCAGGCGTGGCAAATTCGTCCCAGCTCTTGCTGCGAAGTTGTGCCACGTCGTAGCCGAGCGACTCGCAGCGCTCTATGGCAAAAGGGTTAACCGTTCCACTGGGATCGCTCCCTGCGCTATACGCCCGGAAACGCCCCTTGCCGAGTGTGTTGAAAAGAGCTTCAGCCATAATGCTGCGCGAGCTGTTACCTGTGCACAGGACGAGAATTGAGTACTGTCTGTCGGTCATCCGCGATTCCGGAATTCGATGGTGGACGCAGTCGGGGTGCAACAGGCATCCGACGAATGATGGGGTTCATTTCTTGACTCGCCGTAGGTGGGCGCGGCTGCGAGTGTCCTGAAGGTTTCCCATGCCACCCCTTGTGGGTCGACGGTCCAAGCCTTGTTCGACTTCGCGTAGCAGCAGGTCGCGCCCGTCTGCTCTTGCACGGGCAGGTCCGCGGCGGCGAAGCGAGCGTTCATCTCTGCCAGTTCCTCATCGGTCTCGACCTGGATTCCGACATGGTCGACACCGGGTTTTGCGCCGCGCTGCGAAATGGCGAAGTTGACCGCTGGGTCCTTCAGCTCCCATTTGCAATAGTCGTCTTTGAGTACGCTCGGCTCAACGTTGCCAAACATCGCGCTATAGAAGCGGATGCTCTCACTAAGGCTTTGAACAGACACGTGGATGTGCATCCGTTTCATGATTCATCTCCGCAGCAAGCGGGAGGACTGCTCGCTGCGCACGCCGCGCCGGCACAGCAGTTCTCGGTGAGAAAACCCACGAGGCCGTTCATTGCGTCGAAATTGGCCGAATAGTAGATAAAGCGCCCTTCCTGCCGAGCTTTCACGAGGTCTGCGTGTGACAGATCCTTGAGATGAAAGGACAGACTTGAAGGCGCAAGGCTGAGTTGTTGCGCAATCTCGCCTGCCGGTATCCCGTCGGGGCCGGCGACTACGAGCGTTCGGAAAATCGCGAGTCGCGATTCATGTGCAAGAGCGCTCAAGGCGCGTACGACGAGGTTCGAGTCCATGGCCGTAGCATAGATCGATCTATTCCATATTTCAAGTATTATCGAAATATTGATCCGACTGAACCGTGCCGCCTACGTCAACGAGGCCTGGTGGGCGAAGCGATTGCGCTGCTCGCGCTGGCGGTTGGTGCTCTTTCACACTTTCCTTCCTTTGGTCGCCATCATTGCGTCGGCTGGGCACGCCTTATTTCCCGAGGGTAGTGTGGGCAGGCCCTGGCAAGTCAGGATGAAGGCCTCACGGTCGACACATTCGAGCTCACCCGTACCTGCGGCGAGCGCGCTCAAGCCCAAGCAAGGTACTTCAACGAGGCGAACCAGGAAATCTACGCGGGAACCAAAGCCTCGACGTTTGTACCCCCTCGTTCATGGAGGGCGTTACCGTGCGAACTGCCATTCAACAGTTAATGACGTATTTCGAGTCCTCTCTTGGGAACCAGGATTCAAGTTCGGAGCAATCCGAAGAAGTCCGGGAAACCCCGTAAATCCTTGTGATTACGGGGTTTTTTGTCTTTTGCGGTCCGAAATGTTCCTGTTATATCCAGCGTCTTTGCGTATATCCGTTTCATGGGCAAAGTCATGCCCGGATACGTCGAACCGAAGTCGGGATTGGCGTTCGCAACGCCAAAACGGGCTCGAAGCCCTATCTCCCTGCCGGATGGCCCGGGCCTTTCCCTGCGCATACCGTCGCAGCAGAAAAAACATCCTTCAAGAAGGCGATCATGCATCGCGGGCAACCACTGAAAACCATCATGCTCGATGGCTATGCGGCCCTGCACGCGGCTCGGTGCGAGGCCACATCACATCCATAAGATTCAGAGCGGCAATTCACGGACCGGCGCACCGTCAAGCCACGCCCGGATCGATTCGACAATCTGCGGATAGGCGGTGCGGTAAGTGTTTTCGGTGACGTACCCAATATGCGGCGTCGCCAGCACGTTGGGCAGAAACCGGTACGGATGTCCAGGCGCCAGCGGTTCTTCGTCGAACACGTCGAACGCCGCGCCGGCAATGCGCCGTGCCTGCAATGCTTCAATCAGCGCCGCTTCGGAGACGATCGGCCCACGCGAAGTGTTGACCAGATAGGCGCTCGCCTTCATCAACGCCAGTTCGCGCTCGCCGACCAACCCGCAGGTGCGCTCGCCGAGTTTCAGGTGAACGGAGAGCACATCCGCGTCGCGAAATAACTGATCTTTATCGACACGTTCAACGCCATGTTCGGCGGCCCGCTCGGCCGTCAGGTTCTGGCTCCAGGCAATCGTGCGCATCCCGAATGCCTGACCCAGGCGCGCCACCGCCTGCCCGATACGGCCAAGTCCCAGCAAACCGAGCGTCTTGCCGTTCACGTCCACGCCGAGGCCAACCTGCCAGCCGCCAGCGCGCACCGAGGCGGCTTCTGCATGCACGTTGCGCGTGATGGCAAGGATCAACGCCCAGGTAAGCGCCGGGGTGGCCGCAGCGTCGCCGCCGGTAGTACCTGATACGACAATCTGCTGCCTGCGCGCGGCGTGCAGGTCGATCGCCGCGTTCCACATGCCGACGGTGACGATCAGCTTGAGCTGCGGCAGACGCGCGAGCAGTGCGGCGTCCAGGCGGGTGCGCTCGCGCATTAGCACGACTGCGTCGAATGGCGCGAGGCGCGCGGCGAGCGAATCCGGATCGGCGACATGGTCATGAAAGAAAACAGGCTGCGCCCGAGGCGCGAGGCTGGCCCAGTCAGCGAGAGGGCGGGCCGTCTGCTGATAGTCGTCGAGCACCGCAATGCTCGCTACAGCGGAATGTGACATGTATCTGGTTCCTGTCGTCAGTGAGAGATGACGACCTTGCCGAAGAAGGCACGGTCATCGAAGTGGCGCCACGCATCAAGGGCACGCTCGAACGGGAACACGCTGTCGATGACCGGCTTCAGGCCGGACGACGTAACGGCACGCACCAGGTCCAGCAGGCCCGAGCGGTCACCGACCGAGATCCGGTAGAAAACGCCGCCACTGCGAAACAGGTCGTTGAAATCGACGCCGGAATGGCCAGAGGCGAGAAAGCCGATCAGCGCGACTTCGCCGCGGCTGGCCACGGCCTTGATCGACTGCTGGAGCGTGCCCTCGCCACCCACCTCAAGCACCCGATCGACGCCACGTCCATCGGTGAGCTCGCGGACCCGGTCGCCCCATGCGGGCGTCTCGATGTAATTGATGACTTCATCGGCACCGAGCGCCTTGAGCCGCGCCGCCTTGTCGGCGGAAGAAGTCGTCGCAATCACGCGCGCGCCGAGCAGTTTGGCAAGCTGGACCGCGAATACGGAAACGCCGCCGCTGCCCTGGGTCAACACCGTTTGTCCGGGGCGCAGCGGCCGCAATCCGGATAGCGACGTCCATGCGGTCAGCGCCGCGCAAGGCAGCGTTGCCGCTTCTTCGAACGACAGGCCCGGCGGAGCCGCCACGACCGCTTCCTGGCTGACGACCTTGTACTCGGTCAGCCAGCCATCGCGATGCGAGCCGTAGCTCTCCGTGCCGAGTGTAGGCGGCGGATTGCCGCCGTACCAGCGCGGATGAAACGTATTGATGACCCGGTCGCCGACCTTGAAGTCGATCACGTTCGTACCCACGGCGACGATCTCGCCGGCGGCGTCGCTGAGCGGAATCAGGCCGGCCTGCTGCGCGCGCAGGTAGCTGCCGTGGACCATTGCGATGTCGCGATAGTTGAGCGACGACGCGCGCACCCGGATCAGCACTTCGCCACGCTGAGGCTCGGGCGTGGGTTCCTCATGAAGCGTCAGATGGTCGAGACTGCCGGCTTGATCGAAGCGATACACTTTCATCGAATGACTCCCATGCGAAATCGCGCGACGCGGGCCCCTCGAAGGAGAACGGCGGCGTCCGGTCGTTGCGCGAGTGGTCAGTCTAATGGGATCTTTGCGAGGCTGCTTGGCACTGCCTGACTATCCGCATGCCAGCTCTCGCGCTATTACTAGAACCCTACAGATAAAGAAGCCGAGGTGTGCAGCCATCCAGTCGGTAACCACGCTGCGGGGCATGGTGCCGGTGCCTATGCGGCTTTGTCGTCGGAAGCACACCGGCCCTCAATCCGGATCGGGCAGACAAGCTGGTTCTGTCGTAGTAGGTATCTTTGGCTTAGCAGCGGAAATATAATATGTAATGCTTACTTATACATAAAAAATATCGCCGGGAGCGCGATGGTCTTGTCGCGGGAAGGATCGCGGCATTAACGAGGATCTATATAATTAGTTTTGCTTATGTTTAAAATATGTCGTTCCGTTCAGTGCTTGCCGCCGCGCCGGCTGCGCTGGCGCTGGATATGCTGACTCCACGCGGCCGAGCGGTCGCGAATGAAGTTCGTGAGTTCGGCGGTCGAAGATGGCAGCGGGTCCGGCTCCACCTCGTAATGGCCTTTCTCGTTGCGGACCGGCAGCGCGGCGACGCGGGCCGCCTGCAGGCGGTCGAGCCGCGAAGGTGTCGAGGCGTCCTGGTGATGCAGGCTCGACACAGGCACGGCGACGTTCGCGAGCGGATCGTCATCGCGTGGCTTGTCGAGCTTGAGTACGTCACCAAGCGACGGCGCAGCCGCATCGCGTTTCGTCAGCGGTTTCGTGCCCCAACGCTCGTGAAGCGTCTTCAGCACCGACGTGTGATCGATCGTTTGTCCCTTCGGTGCGCGGAACACAGTGCCCGCCTCGATCAGCGGCGAGACGAGCACGGCTGGCACGCGCAGGCCGAAGCGCGTGAAGTCGAAGCTGTATTCGCCGACCGTGCCGTCGCCGGGCGGCGTCGCGTTCGACGGCGGCGCGACATGATCATAGTTGCCGCCGTGCTCATCGTAGGTGATGACGAGCAGCGTCGAGTGCCAGCCGCGACCGTTGCGCAGGGCGTAATAGGTGTCGTGGATAAGCTGTTCGCCTGCCGCAACGTCATAGTTCGGATGCTGGCTGTTGCCGGTCGCGTCCCAGCTTGGCTCGATAAACGTGAACGCGGGCAGCTTTCCACTCGCGGCGAGCGCCTGGAAATCGCGGAAGTGGCCGAAGTGCGACTCGTCGGCGTGCTGCACATCGGGGAAATCATGACGCGTGAGCGGATCCCGGTTGTAGCCGAAGATCGCCCAGTCGACCTTCGCGTCGTCGAGGTCCGACAGGCGGCCGAAGATGCTCGGGCACGTGAATATCTTGACGTGATCGTCTAGATGGCCTTGCGACGTGCCCGCGAGCGCGAACGCGCGGTTCGGCATGGTCATCGTGGGCACCGACGCGAACCATGCATCGCACACGGCGTAACCGCGCGCGAGCCCCGAGAGCACCGGCAGCAGTTCAGGCGTGTACATGCCCATGATCTGTGATGGCTCGGTACCGGACAGCGAGTCCTTGTAGTGCTTCGCGAGATCCGAGGCGATCGCCGACTTGAAGTTCAGCACAAAACCGCGGTTGTCCGGGACGGCGCCCGGGGCGGGATCGTCGGTTGAGAACAACTGGTAGTTCGTGTTGTAGAAACCTTCGCCGGGATCGGCGCCCGGCATGAGGTACGGATGCGGATCGCTCGCCTGGATGCTGTAGACCTCGATCTCGTGGCCCGTGTCGTCGGGATTCGATTCCTTGCCGGTGAGGCCGTCGAACGCGTGGCCGAGCGGAGAACGGTTTCCGGTGTCGCGGTAGAGGAGACCGAGCATCTGGTCGAAGGACCGGTTTTCCAGCATCAAATACACAATATGGTCGATTTTTTCAAGCTTGTTCGCCATGGCCGTCTCCTTTACGAACTTTGCAAAGTACGGCGCTTGCGTGATTGTTGTGTGACCATCTACAACGCGTATCCCCGCAACGCACAAACACGCTCGATAAAATATAATGCTGCTTTGCAACATTTACCGTCTATGCTGATTCGAGCAGGAGCATGGCCTTCGTGCCAGTCCGGTTCCCTATACGGGAGGCATACATGACGAGTCCGCGCTGTTTACCCAATTTGACGCTTCACGTCTTCGAACAGGATGGTGGCTGGCACTGGGGGCTTACGATCGACCGAGTGCATGGCACGGGCAAGAAAGTGGTCGCGTATAGTGAGGAAGTCTTCCGTTCAGCAGCGGACGCTCGTGCCGATGGAGAGCGGGCCTATCAGCGCCAGCATGACGGAGCCTAGCCAACTAATATGGTTTGATCGGAGCGCCTACAGAAAACGCCCTGGGCACGCCGAAGGCCGGCGTCCTCCCGGGCGCCCTGCCTTTCCCTGAAAAGCGTCACTGATTGCGAAATAAAGACGGCTGAATCAGGAAATCGTCGCGATTCTTGTCTGCAATCCACTGTGGCGCCCGCCCCCGCCCGCTCCACGTCGCCCCGGTGGCCGGGTCGCGGTACTTTGCGTTCGGGACCGGCGGGACCATTCGGGCATGAGCCCGGGTGCCTATCAGCTCCTGCAGGGAGATTTTATATTCCCTCATTTTCGCGACAATCTCGCGCAGCGCGCGATCTGCTTCCTGCTGACGTGCCTGCTCCAATTCCTGTTGAAGCGCTTCGCGCTGCGCCAGTAGTTCCTTCAAACCAGGCATTACCGTTTCCATATTTTCCGAAATTGATTGGGTCGAGTAGATGCAGCCAAGGGCCGCCTGCCTGTCGAATATTAACCTCTATGTCCGGAGTTGATAACGGCTATCAAGGAGACGAGCCTCGCGAGCGTATCGGGCGATCGTCTCCCGAGTCGCTCATCGGCGACCATCGTGTCGTACAGCGCGTGTTTCCTCAATGAAGCTTGAGCCATGGCTCGGTCCGTCGAATCGCAGCAATCCCTTGATATCAAAAGCCCGCATCGCGAGCGCGCATTGCGCTAGACAACGTTCTTTTCCACAATCGGACGGCGCTCGAGCACCCGCTCCCAGCTCAGTGACGACAGGTCGAGTGAGGTGTACTTCCCGGAGAGAATCAACTCGCTCACGCCACGTCCGGTAGCCGGCCCTTGCTGAAGCCCATGACCGCTGAAGCCATTTGCGAACACGCAATTCTCGACGTCCGGGTGATAGCCGATAATTGCATTCTGGTCGAGCACGTTGTACTCGTAGTAGCCGGACCAGCAGTTTTCAACGCGCAGGGCCTCGAATTCCGGAACACGGTGAGCAAGCGTCGGCCAGATGACTTCGTCGAAGATGGCGTGGTCGACTTCATCCAGCGGCAGGTCATCCGGGTCATTGTCCGCGCTCGGCGACGTACCGCAAATATACGTCTTCCCCTCAGGGCGAAAATAGACCCCGGTCGGATCGATCAGCAAAGGGCAGTGTTGCAATATCGCCGGAGATGAGACGTTGAAGATGCTCCGGCGCCGCGCGAAAACAGGGATGTCGATACCCATCATTTCCGCTGTCTTGCGCGCCCAGGCGCCCGAGGCATTGACCACGGTGTCGCATGCATAGCGCTCGCCATTGCTCGCGACGACATGCGTGACGCGTCGACCGTCCCGCACCAGTCCCGTCACATCCGCCGCAATGTAGCGCGCACCCAGCGACTGGGCCTTCTTGCGAAGCGCCTGCACGAGACCGTAGCCGTCGAACCACCCTTCTCCGCTCTCGCCGAACGCGCCGGATACGAGGTCCTCGACATTCAACCACGGGAACTTCGTGCGCAGCGCGTCCTGCGCCATGAGCGTGATGTCCGCTCCAAGCGTCCGTTGCAGCGCGTGGTTTTCACGAAGCGTTGCGTCCCCTGCCTGAGTGGCGAGGAAAAGATAACCGCCTTCGTGAAGATCGATGGCCGGCTTGAACCCTTCTACTTCAAGAATGTCCCCAATACCGCGAAGAAACTCGATACCGTACAACGACATTTGAATGGAAAGCGGTGTAGAGAACTGCTGCCGGATCGATGCGGCCGAAAGTGCCGACGATGACTTCGCGTAGCTCGGGTCGCGCTCAATAACGGTCACATCGACCGTCGGATCCGACGCACGCAGAAAATAGGCGATGGAACTACCAATGACCCCGCCGCCAACTATAACGACCTTAGAACTCACGACTCACTCCAAATTGTTGTAACCCGACATGTAACCCGACGACTCGCGTTCGCGAGCACGTTTCCTTTGCATATTCTCTCTAAGCCGCCTTCGCATCCCAACACGCCTGCTGCAGATTGATACCGCAGCACCAGAGTCGTCATGCGGATAGCTTTAGCATTTCCGCAAGCCGTGCAATGGCTTCTCTCCATGGGGCATCGAAGTGACGCGCCTTCAAATGATCGAGTCCGGCCTTGGTAAATGTCCGCTCGGTCGCAATGCCTGCAGAGATATCAAGGAGGCTCGTCGCCGGCACGCTCAAGGCGAAGCTGGCGGGACCCGCAATATTGCCAAGCGTCAGCGCACGGGCAGCGTCCGGTTCAAGACCATGCCGCTCAAGCTCGGCCGCAAGCGCATGGGCAAGGTCGTATATCCACGTCGACGCGCAGAGCGAGACCATCGCCACGTTAAACGCAGCCTCGTTCGGCAATGCCACGACATCCCCGGCGCAAGAGAGCAACGGCATGAGCCCCGGCGCGGGCGGATAAAGCGGTATGGGCCCCGGCGCGATTTCGATGTAGCTCCCCGGCATGATGAGATGGATGCCCCCTACTTCAGGCAGCAACGCGCGAAGGTCGTCGAGGCGAATACCCGCCATCGCGGAAAGGACGGTGTGGCGACGCTCCCAACGGAGATTCGCCAACGCGGCTTCGGCATTCTCCGGCCTCACGCTCAGGAGGACTACGTCGGCGCCAGCCAACACCTCTTCAGCAGACGCAGTCACCACGCAGTCGTGATTTCGCGCCAGCGTGCGGGCGGTGTCGGCATTGCGTGGCGAGAGCAAGACCTTGCCGTCATAGCCTCCCCGACGGAGCGCCGCAATAAAATATGAAGCGAACTGTCCCGTTCCGATTACGCCGAGAGTGGTCATGGATGCATTCGATATCTGCATGACTAAGCCAACGCCGCTGCTGTATTCCGGTAGATCAGCATAACTACGCATCCCTGTTCGGACGCCGCTGTATGAAGCGTTCCCGGCGAACGCACACAGTACTGCCCACGCAGGTAAGTACGCTCTTCATCCGAGAATTCACCATCGAGAACATAGATCTCCTCGAATAAGTCATGACTGTGCGAACCCGTCCTTGCACCGGGCTCGACTCTCATCAAGGCGGTGGACTCGCCGGTAGAAGGATTCTCGAACAACGTCACAAGATCGAATCCCGGGGTGTCGGTTGGCTGCCACGGAAGCGCCGTCGCATCGAGAAAATGCGAGCCCTTCACATCAGGACCCAACACGACTCCCGTGGCTGAGCTGATCATGGCTTCTCCTCGATGCGAGACCGACATGGGTTACTGAATCAGCCGCGGTTGGCCAACGTCGGCGGCTGAAGGCTCCAGACCGTGCGCCTTCAGGATCCGCGCGATATCGCCGGACTTGTGCAGATCCGCAATGTCGGCACTCAAGGCATCGCCGAGGGCCTGATTCGACTTCGTGTACGGAAATGCGGTCTGGCCCGGCTGAACCGATGCCGGAACCCTCGCGTCCGGCTTCACTGCCATGATCTTGATCGACGAATAACCGCCCTTTTTCTGGTCGTATTGCGCGACGGCGTAGCTGTCAGTTCCCACGTCAATCCGGCCAGCCGCCAGATCCTGAGCCATGGCCACCGGATTGGGATAGAGCGTCAACGAACTGCCGAGTACCTTCTGGAGGTCGCCCGTCCAGAGATAACCCTGAACCGATCCGACGCGTTTTCCCTGTAAGCCAGCGATCGTGTCGATACCCTCCTTGGAGATGACGCCCATCTGGTCGAGATACATCGGGCCGCTAAGCCCCAGGACTTTCGCGCGGTCAGCGGTCCTGTACCAGTCACCCATTCCGATGTCCGCTTTCCCCGACACCACCGACTGGATGACTGCCGCCGGATCCACCGTGCTGATGGAGAGCTTCAGGCATTCCTTCGCCGCGATGAGCTTGACGATATCTCCATCAACGCCGCCAATATCGGTGCCGCTCGCCGGTATCGAATACGGAGGAAATACCCATGCTGCAACCGATAAAGTGCCGGACGTAATGGTCGGAAACGTGTGAGCGGGCTTGCACTGATCCGCGAAGGCAGAATAGGTGACGCAGGATAAAAGGAGGCCGGCGCACAGCCTCCTCAAAAATTTCGCGGACGTTTTCATGTCGTTTTCCTATCGTGGCTTCAGTGGAGGGACATTCACAGGCAGCTAAGCGGTAAAGAGGGAGCGGATCTATCGAACGGCATGACGTCCCAATCGTCGTTCCAGTACGGAGACAAACAGCGTTGCGGGAATGCAGACGACAGCGAACATCAAGCCGGCAAGGATCAGTACCGGCATATATTCAAAGGTCGTGGACCCAATATTCGATGCCCGGCTGACCAGCTCAGGAAGAGCGATCGTGAAGCAGAGAGACGTTGCCTGAAGCATCATTATCGAAAACCCGAGAAGCGCGGGCAGCGCAACCCTCAGGCCTTGAGGAACGATCACAAAGCGCAGTGCGTCAAGGCCGTTGAGTCCGATCACTAACGCCGCTTCCTTTTGTCCGTACGGGACGGCCTCGAATCCGGCCCGGATGATCTCGCTCGTATAGGCGCCGGTGCAGCACGCCAGCGCAACCACCGCGGACGCAAACGATGACAACGTGAGACCGGCCGTCGGCAAGCCGAAATAAACAAACTGGAGCAGGATAAGAACCGGCGCCCCTCGTCCGATTTCAACGAACGCCAACGCGGTGAACCTGATCGCCTTCGACTTGGCCGGCACCGCAAGCGCAAGCACAAGCCCGAGCGGAATGCCTATCGCGAGGCTCAGCGCCGTGACCTCGAGCGAGAGGCCATAGCCGTCGATAAGATCCGGAAGCCAGCCCTTCCAGAGATTCAGAAGCTCCATCATCTCGATACCCTCGAACGCAATTGAACGTCGGTCCAGCGCGACAGCCACGCGATCGGCAAACTCAAGAGTATGTAGAGAAGCGCCGCAGCCGCGTAGACGCTCAGCCCGCGAAACGTCTGCTGAGAAACGTGATACGACTGATAGGCCAGATCAGTCACGCCAATCGTCGATGCAACAGCGGAGTCCTTAAGCAAGCCAATAAGATACGTAGCGCCCGACGGCAATGCGATCCTCGTCAACTGCGGGAGCACGACGTCGCGAAACTGCTGACTCCTCGTCAGATTCAACACCTTCGCTGCTTCGAACTGACCTGGGTGAATAGCGGTCAGCGCCCCCCGATAGATTTCGGACATATTGGCGGCGGTCACCAGGCCGAGGCCCACTACGGCCGCAGTAAAAGGGCTCATGGCTATGAGGCCGTTACCAATGCCGAAAAACACGAAGAAAAGCCAGACGATCGGTGGAATCGATCGGCAGGACACGACGGTCGCCGTCGACGTAAATCGCAACACACCGATGGTCGAAAGGCGCATCGCGCAAAGCGGCAACCCAAGCGCCGCGCCCAGAATGAACGACGCCAAGGTGAGCGCGATTGTCCAGGGAACACCTTTCAAGATCGCCGTGAGATCCATGATCATTAGCGGTCCCTCACGGCGCTAAGGAACTTGGCTGCGCGTTCGGTCTTCGGTGCGCGCATGATCTCGGCGCTGGGTCCTTCCTCGAGTATGTGACCTTCCGCCATCAGGATCACGCGGTCCGAAACGTTCTCTGCAAAATGCATCTCATGGGTGACGACGATCATCGTCATGCCCGATAACGCAAGTTCCTTCATGACCGCCAACACTTCCAAACCCAACTCCGGATCCAGCGCGGAAGTCGGCTCATCGAACAACATGATCTCCGGTTCGAGAGCCAATGCACGGGCGATCGCGATCCGTTGCTGCTGACCGCCAGAACACCGCCCGGGATACTGGCTCGCTTTGTCCGCCAGGCCAACGCGCGCCAGAAGATCCATCGATCTTACGTCCGCCTCCCTTCTGGAGCGCCCCATGGTGCGCTCCTGCGCAAGACTGACGTTGCGCAACACCGAGAGGTGGGGAAACAGGTTGAAGGACTGGAACACCATCCCAATCTTCCGGCGCAACGCGACGAGGTCCCGCCGGGAGGGCGGGCGTCCGGCGTCGATCGTTACGCCTCCGATTGTCACCTTGCCTTCGTTCGGCGGCTCGAGTTGATTGACACACCGAAGCAACGTGCTTTTTCCGGAACCGCTGGGACCGATGATCGCGATCACCTCCCCGGCACGCATCTGAAAGGTAATGTTCTCGAGTACCCTGTGCGTGCCGTATGTCTTGCTCACCGATTCAACGCAAAGTATTGGCTCACCCGTTGCCCCCGTGCGCTGCGAAGTAACCGGCTCGGACTTTAGAAAAGGAGAAGCGATACTATTCATGGAACTCACTCCGTGAACTTCGTGCAAAGCCGGTCTCGGTCGATTGGGCGACCACCACTGCAGGCCATCGCCGCCTCACAGCACCACTAGCACCACTCGTCTAGTTGATTGGACTAAGCCAAAAAACAGACCTCAAGTGATGCTTTCGCACCATGTAGTGCAAAAGTTGAATCAACTATTCGTGACTTGCATTCGTGGCCCCTTTGCAGCGCCCTTTGCAGCCCCTTCGATCAGCGTCTTCACCATTCATGGCGAAACTGCATTAACTTGTTCAATACCTGATCGAGCAACGCGCGCTCCGATGAACTCAACCCACTCAGCATGGTCGATTGCCGCTCGATAGCAACGGGCACCACACGTTCATAGAGCTTCCGCCCGCTTTCGTTCAAGATGAGCGAGCTCTCACGCCGATCAAGCGGGTTGATCTTGCGCCGAATCATCTTCCTTTCGCTTAGTCGCGTTACCGCACGGCTGATGCTGTTTTTCGGACGGCCAGTCACATCGCAAATTGTCTTGGCAGCCATCGGACCATAGGAACTCAGGCAGCTCAGCACGTTAAACTCGTCACGGCCAACGTCGAAGTCACGACTCATCGCTGAAAAGCACGGCTCGGTGTAGTAGTTCGACCAGAGCGTGAAGCGCCATGCGTCGCTGATTGGTCCGTTCGTGACGACCGCAGCGAAGACGTCTTGCGCACTAACGGTGCTGTCGGACGCCTTCAGCTCCGCTTCCTGAATATCCTCTACTGTACTAACCATATCTGTTTGTCCTTAAATTCAACAACCAGGCGAAGTCATAAACAGACTGCACTCTCCCTTGCCTCAACGAAAGGACTCGGACAACCATTCCGCCATCATCAGATCCAGATGCCCGCCACCACCGTTCTTGAACAGGGTAATTTCCTGCGGGTCGCGTCGCCCGGGAACCTCCTTTCTGCACAGGTCAAAGAGATCTCCCCGGATGTCCGACAGGGTGAGGGTTCCGTTCTTCAGCGGTTGGACGATGTCGCCGCAATGCTCCGCCGTGAGTCCCAGATGGTCTACGAAAACACTCGATCGAAGAATGGCAGCGTCGTTTGTCTCGCGCATGTCCGGAGTGAAGCCGCCGACAAGATCGACATGACACCCAAACTTCAGCCACCTCCCGTCGAGCACCGGCGTGGGCGACGACGTCAGGCACACCACGATGTCAGCGCCCGCGACACTCGCCTCCAGATCATTCGATACCTGAAAATTGACAGGGAGAAAACGCTCTTCTATCAACTGCTCCGCGCGACTTCGATTCCGGTTCCACACGTCAATCCGTTCGATGGTCGGGCAAACGGCATGCAGGTAGGTCAGATGAGTCCTGGCCTGAGCACCGGCGCCGAGCACGACCAGTTTCGTCGGGTTGACCGGGGCGAGATAGCGCGCCGCTAGCGCGGAATCAGCCGCCGTCTTGCATCGGGTAAAGCTTTCTCCCACTATAAAAGACCTGAAGCGCCCATCCACCCGGTCGACCAATGCAAACGCGGAATGAACCGTAGGCGAAGGCTTGCTCAATTGACTATTGTCGGGAGAGATCGAAACAATTTTTGCGCCCATTGATCCGTCGGCCCGCGCGCCCGCCCAGATGAGCAACTCGGCGCTGGGCCGGTTGTTCCTCGAGATCGGTGTATGAAGCCGGCCAATCGTTTCGTATTCCTCCAGATGTTTCTTTTCCATTGCATCGATCAGTGCAATAGGGGAAACCCGCGCCAGCACCGAGTCGGAATCAATCACGCGAGGAAGGGCTTCGGTCATGATCAGTATCGGCGGCCTATAAGCGGACTTTGCGAAAGGACGATCGAACCGTTCGCGGTAATCAGCACCTGCTCTTCAAGCTTGACACCCTCTTTACCGCCCTGCTCGCCGATGTAGCTTTCCACCGACACGACCATGTTTTCCTGGAAGGTTCCGTCGTACCCCCAGGCGTCGAAGTCGACGGCATAGGCAACGCTCGGATATTCATCCACCAGTCCGACACCGTGAAGCATCATCATGTACCGGTTATGGACGTAACGCTCTGGCACCGGCCAGCATTGTTCAGCGAATTCGCGAAACGAAAGTCCCGCGCGAAGCAGACCTACGTTGTGCATGATCTGGTCTTGCGCATAGCCGAGGAGATTTCCCTGGCTTGCTGACATGCCTCGGCCCGGACAAACAAAACTTCGGGAGATATCGGACAGGTAGCCGCCCGGCCCGACCATATCTGTGTCGAAGCAAACCATGTCTCCCGCCTCGATCACCCGGTTCGTCGCGTCCTGGAACCACGGGTTGGTCCGCGGGCCTGAATTCAGCAATCGGCTTTCGGCCCATTCCCCTCCATGTGCGATGTTTGTCTCGTGCAGGATGCTCCATAGTTGGTTCTCGGTCACGCCGGGACGAAGCGACTCAACCATGCGCGATATGCCCAGATCGCATACCGCCATGGACACCTCGTGCTGCGCGATTTCCTCCGGCGACTTGATCAGCCGCGCCTGTTCGGTGAGTGGCTGCGCGTCGAACAATTCGATGCCATGCGCCTTCAAACGCTCTGCGCCCCAAGGGTCGCAGCGATCAACCGCAAGCCGGCGGTTACCTGCGCCGTAGGTGGAAACCAGGTCGGCTACTTCGCTGGCCCACAACGTGGCTTTTTCTTCGACTCTCGGGCCGGCGAGAAAATACAGCCACGGAATGGCTGGACGTATTTCGTCGATGGTCTCAATGCCTTCGCTGTTGTGTCGACTGCTGACGAAATCAAACAGGACGACCGGCCCGTCTGTAGCGATATAGACATAACGACTCGGCGAATGCATGACCCAGAGCCCGAGATTATTCGTGTCAGTGGCGTAGCGAATATTCAGCGGATCCGCCAGCAGGATCCCGCCGTAATCATGCGAACGCAGTTGCGCGCGAATTCTCTCGAGACGATAAGCGCGCAAGGAGCGCCGGTCGATGCTCTCGTATTGGCGAATCAACGCCCCGTCGACAGGCGCAATCTGGTGCCCCTTGACCGCCAGATCCTCTCGATACTCGCGGCCGTCACGAGGACGTTGCAGGGTCAAGCCGGAAACGCGCGCGTCACGATCCATGATTACGTCCGTCCATTTTCGAAGGTCCGCGGCTTGTATGAATTCGTCGAACGGTTCGAGACCCGCAAAGAGACCACAACCCCTTGCGACCTGCTGTCTGGCTACCGTCGATTTCAGATTAGTCCCACGTGGAACCATCTGTCAAGATATCAAAAACGTCAATTTCGCGCGAAGTTGATGGCCGCGTTTTGAAGCGTTCGCCTAATAAATGAACGTTCCCGGAAATATGCGGACGGCGCTACGATAACCATAATTATTAGTTATCCAAATCGCTATAAAAACCGATATTGGCTTTGATGAAACTGGCCCCGTCCCTACAGATCCTTGACCAGACGAAGCGCATCGTAGATTGCCGCATGCGTGTTGCGCGCGGACACGGCATCGCCTATGCGGAAAAGCTGGAACGCGCCTTCCGGGTTGGACTTGCGTGACTGCTTCGTCCCATCGATAAGATCGTTGTAGTCAAGCGCGCCGAGGTTGCTCGACACTGGCTTCAGTTCGAAATACAGATCGTCCATCGGAATGGTTCCGTGATTCACCACGACCTGATCGTGACGCTGCTCGTTGTGGATGCCGCCGTAGTCGCTGCCCACCACTGCAACAAGCCCGTTTTCATCACGATGCACCGAAGCGAGCCTATAGGTCACGGTGAACTTCACGTCCAGCTTCTGCAGCGAACGCATATAGGGCACGAGGTTCATGCTCATCACTTCGGGCGAGAACGAGCGGTCCGGCGTCATGATCTCGACCTTCCCGCCGGCTTGCGCAATGACCTCGGCTGCCTGCAATGCGGCATGGTCGCCCGCGTCGTCGAAGATCAGAACGTTCGAACCCGGCTTCACGTCGCCGGAGATGATGTCCCAGGTCGATACAACCAGCTCGTTTCCTTCGCGCAAAACGTCGGTGCGGGGCATTCCGCCTGTCGCCACGATCACCACGTCCGGGTTTTCGGCTTGCACCGTCGCCGACTCGGCCCACGTATTGAACTTGAACGTCACACCAAGCCGCTCGCATTGAGACATCCGCCAATCGATGATGCCGATCATCTCCTTGCGCCGCACGTTCTGCGCGGTCAGGCGGATCTGGCCGCCGGGATGGTTCGTGGCTTCGAGGACCACGACCTCATGTCCCCGTTCACCGGCAACGCGAGCTGCCTCCAGTCCCGCCGGGCCTGCCCCGATGATCACCACTTTGCGCCGGGTTTCCGCACGCGCAATCTCGTGCGGCATGGTGGTTTCGCGGCCCGTGGCGGCGTTGTGAATACAGTACGCGGCACCGCCCTGATAGATGCGATCGAGGCAATAGTTCGCGCCAACGCAGGGTCGGATATCGTCTTCCCGGCGCTCGATGATCTTGCGAACAATATGCGGGTCCGTCATGTGCGCGCGCGTCATGCCGACCATGTCGATCTTGCCTGACTCGATCGCATGCCGCGCTGTCGGCACATCCTGGATTCGCGCTGCGTGAAAGGTGGGGAACCCGGTCGCCTTGCGGATATCTCCGGCGAAGTCCAGATGCGGAGCGCTTTTCATGCCCTGGATCGGGATGATGTCGGTCAATCCGGCATCGGTTTCCAGGTGACCGCGGATCACGTTGAGAAAATCGACGAGTCCGCTTTCTTTCAGCTTCATCGATATATACAGCCCGTCCTCTTTCGTAAGGCCGCCTTCAATAATCTCGTCGGCGGTGTATCTGATACCGAGCAGGAAGTCCGGACCGACGCGTTTGCGCATGGCCGTCAGGACGTCGAACGTGAACTTCATCCGGTTGTCCAGCGAGCCGCCGTAGGGCGCATCCAGTGTGTTCGTGAGTGGCGACCAGAACTGGTCCATCAAGTGTCCGTAGGCTTCGAGCTCGAGCCCATCAAGACCGGCCGCCTTCATTCGCTCTGCTGCGTCCGCATAGTCCTTGATGATGCGCTCGATATCCCAATCCTCGAGCTTCTTCGGAAAGGAGCGGTGCGCAGGCTCCCGATTGTGCGAGGGGGACACCGCCGGAAGCCAGTCGCCCTTGTCCCAGCGCGTGCGCCGTCCAAGGTGCGTCAACTGGATCATGACCGCTGCGCCGTGCTCGTGGCATTCGTCCGCCAGATCCTTCATCCAGTGCACGACCTCGTCCTTGTAAGCGAGAACGTTGTTGAACACCGGCGGACTGTCCTTCGATACGGCCGCCGACCCCGCCGTCATCGTGAGCGCGATGCCCGCCTTCGCGCGCTCGACGTGATACGCGCGGTACTGCTCCTTCGGCATGCCGTCCTCCGCATACGCCGGCTCGTGCGACGTGGTCATGATGCGGTTGCGGAACGTCAGATGTTTGATGGTGTAAGGCTGAAGGAGCGGGTCGCTTGACGACATGGCGTGGCCTTTGACGATTTTTGTTGGGGGATGCAATGAAGATTATTCATTGTGTACACCTGTGTCAAGTATCTCGACTACAATGAACATTAAGATGCTGGGTTGATCGTCAGAGAGGGGTTACGTTGCAGGGTAAAGGACGGAATGCAGGGCGAAAGCGCTTTGACCGATGCCGGTCCAGACGCCAGAATATCGTCACTTTCGTGATGGACCGTCGCTCTGCGGACTGGCGATCGCCGCTGCTTTAAGGAATTTTTACCTATGGATCAACCGACTGCGGACGCGGGACGAGGGTCGCCCGAAGCGTGGCTTGAGGTAGCTTACGAAAGCCTGCGCGATGCCGGCGTCGATTCCGTGCGCATCCTTCCATTGGCGAAGAAGCTGAATCTGTCGAGAACCAGTTTCTACTGGTTTTTCAAGGACCGCGAGGAACTGTTGGCCGCGTTGCTGGAGCGCTGGCGCGCCAAAAACACGGGCAACTGGATCAAGCAGACCGAAGCCTACGCCGAAACAATCTGCGAGGCTGTTCTGAACGTATTTGATTGCTGGCTCGATGACCAGATCTTCGACTCGCGGTTTGAAGCCGCTATCCGAAGCTGGGCGCTGCAGTCGCCTGAGATTGCTGCCGAGATCCAGGTCGCGGATCAACTTCGCATTGCCGCGCTCACTCAATTGTTCGAGCGCTACCAATACGAACCCATTTCCGCCGATGTGCGCGCGAGAGCCATCTACCTGACGCAGATGGGCTACATTTCGATGAAAAGCGAAGAGGCGCTATCTATCCGCATGATGCGTATTGCGGAGTACGTGGAGGTCTTTACGGGGCATCGGCCGGAGGACCGTGAACTCGACCGGTTTTTCATGCGGCATCACTATCACTCGGCTTGATCGTCGCTGAGTGGACAGGTTCGCTGAATTTTTAATCGAAAACTTAGTGAAGGGGTCGCTACTCGATACTCGCGCCCGGACCGGGTCGAAGAACATTACGATCGACTACCGCCCCTGCCCGCAACCGCTTCTCCCCTCCGCTGTTTTGCCTCTCCTTTCGATCCATTTCTTACGCGACCATTGACAGCGTCGAATCGTTCGCTAAAATAGCATCCTTCGCTGTATCGGTTGGCCCAGGTGGCGGAATTGGTAGACGCACATGGTTCAGGTCCATGCGCCGCAAGGTGTGGAGGTTCGAGTCCTCTCTTGGGCACCAACAAGTAGTTAGCAAGGCAGTCAGCGTAGTAAAAGAAAACCCCGTAACGCCTTGTGCCTGCGGGGTTTTTTGTTTTAGTCGATCCGAGGCGTTCCCATAACATCCGGCGTTCTTGCGTATACCCGTTTCGGGCCCCCCCCCGGCCCGGATATGCCAAACCGAATCAAGAAACATTGCGGCGGCTTCGATCCTCGATACGCCCCGACGTCCATCATGACCTTTGACGAAGAGAGCTCTCAGCCAAGAGCATCTTTCCGTCGCGACACCATTAGAACTTGTGACGGATTGCGATCCGGGCAATAACCTGCCGGTCATTCGATGAAGGGGCTGCGGCATCCGGGTTCGCGGCGAACTCCAGTCCGGTGCCCTGAATACCGGAATCGCTCGCTACCTTCACGTATACGGCCTGTGCATACAGGTCGGTACGCTTCGAGATGTTGTAGTCGGCCATCAGACCAAGCTGGTGATATTTGGCCTTCGCGCTTCCACCGGACGTGCCGTCGTACGTGGCCTGGGTGTAGGTGTACATGCCGCCAACATAGAGCGCCGGGGTGAACTGGTAGAGGGCATTCACCTCGAAGTTGTTGAACTTGATCGACGACGCCGCGCCGAGAGAGGGGCTGGCTGCGAAATTGGCGTACTCCGTTCCCGTCGGCTGCGAGAGGTTCGCGTTCGTGTACACAAAGCCAAGGGTGGCCGCCCCGATCGCGTAATTGATACCCGCGCCAAAGACCCGCTGCCGGGCGGCCGTCCAGCTCCCGTCCGTGCCACTGGAACCCAGATTCGCGACAGCGCCTGCGCTGCCATTGTTGGGCTCATCAACGTTCAGAAAGGCAGCGCCGACGGTCAATGGGCCATTGACGTATTGCGCCCCAAGGCTTTCTGCGCGATTGGTCGCGAAGCCCGTCGAGTTGCTGAACGCGTACGCGCCGCCGAACGTGAGACCCGAGTAGTTGACACTGGCGAACTTGACGGAGTTGTTCAACCGGAACGTATCGTCCGTGTTGTCGTTGTCATACGGGTGCGTAAACATCCCGCCGCCCCAGTTGCCGTTGGCCGTCAGCGGGCCAAGGTAATCGACGAGCGAGTCATATTGGCGACCGAGCGTCAGCGTCCCGAACTTCGTGCTGGACACACCGACCCACGCTTGCCGGCCGAACTCCTGCCCATCCTGCGCGAGCTTGCCACTGTTGATGTTAAATCCATTCTCCAGCTTGAAGACCGCACTCAGCCCCCCGCCCAGATCCTCCGAACCCTTCAAACCCCAGCGACTCCCCTGCACGTCACCGCTTGACATCGACCAGAGAGACTTGCCGCCAACGTTCGACGTGTAGTTCAAACCTTCGTCGATGAGACCAAACAGCGTGACGCTGCTTTGGGCATGCGCCACGCTACAGCAAGCACCCAACACACTGACAACCAGAATAGATTTGTTCATTTTTACCCCCAGTTTTTCACTGAATAAAACAGCCGAATTAACATCACCTGTGATCCATGACCGATAACATTTCACGCTCTGGAGACGCCCGTTCTTGCTCCTCAACCTGACTATTTCCAGCGCGGTCGTTTATGAATATGATTTGTATTCCTAAATTTATTGCCATGATCTCGACTTGCCGTTTCAACATCCGTTACGGTTTTTACGTCACTGTGACGCGCGAGAGCCGTGGCAACGCGATATCGGCAACGGTCGACTGGCAAGCCAGTTGCGCAAGTCGGGTTGCAACCAGGTCAGTCACATCAACTAGCGCTTTACCCGTTTCCGCCAGGGTCTGCGGGTCGAGCTGAATCAGAGGGAGTTCCGTGCAGGCAAGCAGCACCGTTTCGGCTTCCAGTTCATCGAGGACCGCGCGGAATCCCTCGCGAATTGAGGGTGCATCCGGCCCGATAGCCTTGATGTCGTATATAAGCTGATGAAGTCGAAGCGCGGCGTCCGGATTAGGTAGTTCAATATCAACATGCCCGACCAGTTGCCGGTAATGTGACCAGAGCCCAAGGTCGGTCACCGGGCGCGCACCGAGCAAGGCGATTCGCTCGACCCGATGCTCGCGCAGGTAAGCTAGTACGGTATCCGAGAAGGAGATGAGCTGTGCCGGCAGATTCAGCGCGTCCAGGTGTCCCTGATAGTAGTTCAGTGTATTGCACGCAATAGCGTAATAGTCCACGTGCCCCGCAATGTACTGGGCTGAACGGCGAAGGTTATCCCAAACAACAAGATCGTTTTTTTCGAGCTCCATCGAGAGTCCAAGTGCGGGCTCGGAGAAGATAGTCACGTTCGGCGCATCCAGGTCTCCACCGTACGGTACGTCCTCGATCGCACGGCGCGCATCGAGTATTTTTTTCCAGAGGTCCATACCGGCCTCAGGACCGGAGCCGGTGATGATGCCAATCTTAGGTCGCGTGACGTTTGCGTTTTTCATGTTCAAGGTGTTCAGTCGTTCGCTTCATTTCTGCCGGCCCATAGTCAAGAGGCTATGCCTCCCGGTCAGGCCGTCAGTTCGTCAAAACATATTTTCCCGCCCTTCATGACGAGAGGAATGCTTTCACCCTGTCCGGTCAGGCAGTTGATGTCGCGCAAAGGGTTGCCGTCCACGACCAGCAGATCGGCAAACGCGTTCGGAACAAGTTCTCCAAGCTTTCCCTGCATGTTCAGGATTTCCGCGCCAATCGTGGTGGCGCTTCGAATGACCTCGGAGGGTGGCAAGACTTCACATCGAATCCTGAACTCTTCGCTTTGCAGCCTCTGGGAGGCTCCCAGCAGATCCGTGCCGAATCCCATCTTCACGCCGGCCTGCCGGAAGAGTTCCAGCGAGCGCATCGACGCGTCCTTGACTTCCGATATCTTCCCCATGCTTTCGGGAGGCAGGCCGTGCGACTGCCCTTCCGATGCGAGCGCGCGATACGTGACAAGCGTGGGAACAGCGTAGGCGCCCGCCGTACTCATCAGCCCCGCTGTCGCGAGGTCTATCAGGTTGCCATGCTCAATGCTTCGAACGCCACATCTCACTGCCCGGCCGATGGCTTCTGCTGTATATGCGTGCGCCATCACATAGGTGTGGCGACTGCTCGCCTCGGCGACAATCGCGCGGGTCTCTTCCTCGGAATAACCCATCGCCCCGATAGGGTCAGTCGGCGAAGACACGCCGCCCGAGGCCATGATCTTTATCTGGTCGGCGCCCATCTGGAATTCCTCACGTACGGCCTTCCGGACGCCATCCAGCCCATCGGCGACCCGGTTAAGCCCACCCACGCGCGCACAGCCACACTCAGGGAAGTCGGGCAGCAGGAAGTCTGAGCGACTGCGTTTGTCACCATGGCCGCCCGTCTGGCTAATCGAGCGGCCGGACACGAACATCCGTGGCCCGGTTATCAAGCCGGACTCGATAGCCTCCCGGATGGCGAAATTGGCTCCTCCTGCGTCGCGCACCGTCGTGAATCCTCGGCGCAACATGGCGGCGATGCCTGGCACGGCTCGGAGCGTGACAAGGACGTTGGGCGTGCGTGCCAGCGTATCGATGTTCAGACCCAGTCCAAAGACATGGACGTGCAGGTCAATCAGACCGGGCATCAGCGTCTTTCCGCGCACGTCGATTTCACGCGCGGACGAGGCTTTGATCGGCCGGTCGGATACCTCCTTGATGAGGCCGTCCTCGACAAGCACATCACGCTCGCCGACAAGCTCTGTTTCACCCGGCACCAGCAGGCATCCGTTTCGAAACAGAACGCTACTCATGGTCTGGATCCTGACTAAAGCTGATGCTTGAATTCATTCGATATCCTTATCGTCGTGACACGATAGACGGCAGCCATTCATTCAGCCCGATTCGCGGCGTAAGCAATACAGCGAATCAGGCAATTTCAGGGAGCGACTATTGTTTCACACTGACGCCGGTGAAATCCGGTGGTCCGAACGGGTTGATCTTGAAGTCCACGACCGATTTGCTCATAGGCTGAAAAATGGTCGAGCTACCGATAGGACTGAACGGCAGTTGGTCGGCAAAGATTCGCTGTGCGGCTGTGTAGATGTCGATGCGCTTCTGATGGTCGGCGGTCGTTCGCCCTTCTTCAATCAACTTGTTGAAGGGCGCGTAGCACCATTTCGAAAAATTGCCGCCATTGACCGAGTCGCAACCGAGTAATGTGCCAAGCCAGTTATCCGGATCGCCGTTATCGCCATTGCTGCCGATGAGCAAGCTGTCGTCTTCCCCGGCGTGCGCGCGCTTGAGGTACTCACCCCATTCGTACGTAACAATCTTCGCCTTGACGCCGATTTTGGCCCAGTCGGCCTGAATCATTTCTGCCATCAGCCGCGAATCGGGGTTGTACGGGCGTTGTACCGGCATCGACCACAGCGAGATTTCAAAACCGTTGGGAACGCCAGCTTTCTTCAGAAGCGCGCGAGCCTGGTCCGGATCGTAGGCTGCACCCTTGAGCGATTTATCAAACGGCCATTGCGTAGGCGGCATCGCATTGTCTGCCAGTTGCCCTGCCCCCTGATACACCGACTTGATGATGGCCGGCTTGTTGATGGCCATGTCCAGCGCCCGACGCACGTCGGCGTTGTCCAGCGGCTTATGAGTCACGTTGTAGGAGAGGTATCCCACGTTGAAGCCGGCCGCCTCCTGCACAACCAGCTTCGGGTCTGCCTTAAGCGACGGCACCTCGCTCGGTCGTGGATAACTCGTAATCTGGCACTCGCCGGCCTTGAGTTTCTGCGAGCGCACCGCCGGGTCCGTCACGATGGAAAAGACGAGCTTTGAGAGCTTGACGACGCCTGGATTCCAGTAATCGAGGTTGGCCTTGTACCGGATCGTCGCGTCCTTCGTATAACTCTGAAGCGCGAATGGTCCAGTTCCGACCGGCAACTGATTGATTTGGGCCGCCTTCCCGGCCTTGAGGAGTTGTTCAGCGTATTGCGCTGAGAGGATGGACGCGAACGGCATGGCGATATTCTGGACGAACGGCGCAGACGCGGTGTGCAGCGTAAATCGAACGGTGTAAGGGTCGAGCGCTTCGACTCGGTCGATGGTCTTGTCCAGCGCCATGTCAGTGAAGTACGGGAACTCGACCGGATAGGCTCGGCCGAATGCCAGGTTCGAATCCCGCATCCGGTTGAACGTGAAAAGCACGTCGTCGGCGTTGAAGTCCCGGGAGGGCTTGAACCAGTCGGTCGTCTGGAACTTGACTCCATGCCTGAGATGGAACGTGTACTGCAAGCCATCAGGCGAGACGTCCCAGCTCGTTGCCAGTGCCGGTGTCACCTGCGTGGTGCCGCGAACGAACTCAACAAGACGGTTGTAAATGGGATAGGCGCCTGCAGCGTTATCGACGGTCGAGGTGTATTGCCCCGGGTCGAAACCGGCGGGGCTAGCTTCCGAGCAATAGATAAGGAGTCCTGCTGGAGACTGGGCCGCCTGACTCAGCGGCGCATTCAGGGCCGCCAGTGAAACGAATGCAAACGAAGCAAAGAACAACGGCTTGAACTTCCAGGTATTCATCGAAAACTCCATGTAGCTGATTTTTGCTGTCTCGATTCGAGTTCTGGCTGGCCACCTTCCGTGGCATCTGGCCAAATCCTGCACCTATTCTTAACCTGCATTAATCGGTAGATTGCCGAACCGGACGGTCATCCCACCCTGTCAAAAGGCTTAACTGGATACGGACCGTCCCCGCGTCTCCTTCTGGAGCAACCTGTTACCGGAACGCATGCCGAGATTTTTGTACGCCTATTTTCGTGACACAATCCATCATTTCTACATCGACTAATTAGCCTGGCTAATGGGTAACGGGTAATGGGTAATCGAAAGTTGGATACCGCGCTCGTGCCCGGCCTGTGGTTCTTCAAGGTCGCGGCCGAATCGGGCACCTTCGCGAGAGCGGCAGAGGAACTGTGCGTCACGCAAAGCGCGGTGAGCCAGCGCGTCCGTGCACTCGAAGACCGGCTTGATACGAAGCTGTTTGAGCGAGCGGGACGGGAAGTGAAGCTCACAGCGAGTGGACTGATGCTGCTCGGCGCGGTACGGGAAGGGTTTGCCGGCCTGCAAACCGGGCTTGACCGGCTGCCGCGCGACCAGACGACGACCGTACTGAAGGTGCGGTGCGCGCCATCGCTCGCGCTTGAGTGGCTGACGCCGCGGCTTCACGACTTCATGCGTCAACACCCCGACGTCTCCGTTTCGATCTTTGCAGACTGGACGTACACGGACCGCGTGCAGTTCGAACGAGATGCAATCGATGTAGCAGTCGGATACGGAGACCCCGGGATTCAAGGCCGGCAACTGCTGGTCTCGCTGCCGGAACTCGTGAGGCCCGTCTGCTCGCCGGATATCTACGGCGACCTGAACGGGACGCTGCCCTCTTCGGCGGCGGTAGTTCTTCTGCATGACGTGGCGCCGGGTGTCGACGCGGCCCCTAACGTCGAATGGATGCATTGGACCGACGCGCGGGGCGCCGTCAGTTCCCGGCGGACGACCGACCTGCACTTCAATCTCGCGTGGCTTGCCTACCAGGCAGCGATCGAAAGCCGCGGTGTTGCAATCGGCCGATCCTTACTGGTCGACAGGTTGCTGCGAGAGCGGCGACTGGTGTTCGCGAATGACCAGCCTGCGCCGGAAGCTTCGTCTTACTTTGTCCTCGCCGCGATCGTGCCACCGCCCGGTTCGCCGATTCACCGATTCGTCGAGTGGCTCACTGCGGAATTGTCGGCTTCGCTGGACAAGGCGCGCTCCCTGTTCCTTGAGTACTCGCACTAACCGAGCACTTCCGTAGCGCTGGGGACGTCGTATTACCAACCGAATGCCACGAATCGCCCTCCGTTGATCTGATTCCCTAGTTGTATATCGATCTGTACAACGCATCGATATCTCAAGACGCCGATACGGTGCAGCAATTCTTCTATAAGCAACTCCCGTTGCTCAATAGCAGCTTACCAATAACGATCAACGCGGGGCTCCGGTTGCAAGGCTTCGAGGCCGGGGCGCCTCGCAGCCCGCTGCTCCCATTGTCCGAGGACGGCATGGTCGAACTGAAAGCGCTGAAGCAGCCAGCCGGCAGCCAATCGTAAGACGATATAGGCGCTGCAAAGTGAGCTTTTGCCCACAACCGCATCGCGCCCGGATACTCCCGCGGCCCTGCTTCTCCCGTCCACCAAGGCGCAATGCGATGCCGCTCACAAGAACGAAAGCGAGTTGTCCGGGGAAGGTGCGGCTCTTACCATTACGTCAGCTATCTCGCAACGCATGGAGCGTAAATTGACATCATCGAATGAAGACACGATCGCCAGCAACGACGCGCTGATGCGCGCGACGATTAACGCGGTCCAGGCTGCCGGCAACCACATGAAGGACATTTTTTCGCCCGATGCCCGGCCTTCGGACCTGCAAGGGCTGGTCAAGGCAATCCACGCAAACGACGCCGAATCTCTGGCCGTCATGCAAGAAGCACTGCTTACTGCTCGTCCGCAAGCGAGCTGGTCTGAAGACGAGCTCGAAAGCGGCGAGTTGCCGCCGGGGGAATGGTGGGTCACCGACCCCGTGGAAGGCAACATCAATCATATCCACGGGATGACCGACTGGTGCGTGACCGCAACCCTGGTGAAGGATAACCAGCCCGAATTGACCGTCGTGTATCTCCCCCTCACCGGCAATACCTATACCGCAACGCGAGGCGGCGGCGCTTACCTCGACGGGGTTCGGATCGAACCGTCGCGCAAAAAGGAACTCAACGCCGCGCTGGTCGGGACAGGTCAGGCGAAACCCGGCGAGGACGCCGCCACCTTCCGTCGAATTGGTGAATCCGTCACGGCGATGCTGAGCTCGGCGCTGGTTGCACGCGTCTCGGTTCCGGCCACCCTGCAGTTGATCCATGTTGCCGCGGGACGCATGGATGTTTTCTGGCAGTTCAGCCAGGTACGTTCCGGCCTGGTTGCCGGGGCGTTGCTGGTTAGCGAGGCCGGCGGCACCGTGACCGATACGCACGGCCGGCCGTGGCATCTTGCTAGCGACGATTTTCTCGCCGCTGCGCCGGCGCTGCACGAGGCATCGGTTAACGTGTTGTCGAAGATCCTGTGAACACACTCAATCATCCCGCGGTATCCATGTTGCTTGACCAGTTATTTGCGGCATCGGACACTACCAAGGCCGAATTCTCTCGCCAGTTTTCGAACCTGAACGCCCTCGAAAGAAACAGGCTGGTCGCCGACAGCAGCCACCGAGAACTGTATGCGTATGCAAAGAACGCACATCTCGCGGTTTCGCGCAGCACCGGCAAACTGCTGTATGTATTGGCCCGGCTGATGAACGCCCGCACGATCGTGGAGTTCGGGACATCGTTCGGCGTATCGACAATTCACCTTGCCGCCGCCGTGAAAGACAACGGCGGCGGCAAGGTGACCAGCACCGAAGCGGAGTCGTCCAAGGTAATCCGCGCACGCGAGAACCTCGCGAACGCGGGTTTGGCGCAATGGGCGGACATCCTCGAAGGGGATGCGCTGGAGACGCTGTCATCGCACGCGCCGCCTGCAATCGATGCGCTCTTTCTCGACGGGGCCAAGCCGCTCTATCCACAAGTCTTCGCACTCCTTGAACCGCAACTGCGTGTTGGAGGGCTGGTCATTGCCGATAACGCCGAAGGCAGTCCTGACTACCTTTCCGAAATCCGCAACGACCCGCGCTATTGTTCGGTGCGCATTCACGAGGACGTCGAGTTGTCGATCAAGCTGGAAGAATAAAACCCGCGTTGGTACGCACGCGCATTCCCGGCACGCTTGAAGTCCGGTCCAGATACGCGGGACTCTTATGTGAGGAGACTCAAAAGTGAAAACCGTCGACGAGCGATCTGCTGCTCTGGTGAATTTGAGCGCGACAGATGCCATAGCCGCGATGAAACGAGGCGACGTTACCGCGGAAGCCTATGCCACCGCGCTACTGGACCGTGCAGGCGAACAGAGCGCGCTCAACGCCTTCGTGACCCTGCCTCCCGCTCAAGTGATGCAGGCCGCGCGTGCAGCGGATCTCAAGCGCGCGAGCCACCAGGCGCTCGGCTTGCTCCACGGACTGCCGATACCCGTCAAGGACAGCATCAATACGCACACCTTAAGGACGACGAACGGAACGCATGCGCTACGCGACTTTCAGCCTGAGGCCGACGCCGAACTGGTACGACGGCTGGTGGACGAGGGCGCGATCGTGATGGGCAAGACCAACCTGACGGAGCTCTCGTTTGGCTGGACCAGTAATAACGAAACCTTCGGCGCCGTGCGCAACCCCTACGATCTTCGACGTGTTCCCGGTGGCAGTAGCGGCGGTTCCGCCGCGGCCGTGGCGGCCAGAATAGCGCCGCTGGCAGTTGCGGCGGATACATTGGGATCCATACGGGTCCCCGCAAGCTTTTGTGGGCTGGCGGGACTACGACCGACGTTCGGACGCTATCCGAATGAAGGTGCATTCGCGCTAACCAATCAGAAGCTGGACCAGGTCGGCGCACTCGCCCGCTGCGTCGACGACCTTGCGTTGTTCGATTCCGCCTTGACCGGAGACCACACGCCGATCAACACCACGACGCTTGCGGGCGCGCGTATCGGCGTATGTTCGTTCTACGAAAGCGGCCTTGATCCAGACGTGGAGCGTGTCTACTACGACGCGCTGGCGCGCTTGAGCGATGCTGGCGCCATCATCGTCCGGTCAGACATTCCTCCGATGATGACCCGCGCGTTCGAGATCGCAGCGACCATCATGCTTTACGAAACCGCGCATGGCATCGAACGTCTCCTGACCGCGAACGAAATTTCGCTAACGTTCGATGAATTGTTCGAGCAGGTCGGCGAAGGGATTAAAAGCCTCATCAGGCAAGTCGCCCTGCCGCCAAACCGGCCGACGAACGACGCCTACGTTGACATGCTGCGCCAACGCGAAGGCATCAAGGCGAGTATCCGCAGCCATTTCGAGCAACATGGCATCGTCGCTATGGCATTTCCAGCGACCGCGGCATTGCCACCGTTCATCGGGCAAGAAAGCGAAGTCGAAATCAACGGCAAGACGGTTTCGTTCTTCGACGCTTTCGGCCGCAACACGGCGTTGAGCGCGGCGGGTGGGATTCCTGGACTGGTGCTGCCTGCAGGCACTTCGTCTGCGCAAACGCTTCCGGTTGGCATCGAGCTTGTTGCCCTCCCCGGACAGGACCGGGCACTCCTGTCGCTGGGCCGTTCTGTCGAGACGGTGCTGCCGCCGACGACGCTTCCCAACGGATGAGCGCAACGCCGAATGGCGGCGACGCATCGGTGTGACGCGCGGTGTGACGCGCGGCTTGCCGCCCCATGGCAGCCGGCAGCCGCTTGCAAACCTCCCCACGACAGGTGCGATAAAATCAATTGCGCATCGTGAGCCAACGAGGATCCCCATGTCAAACGACCAGCCATCCGACCCCCTCAGCCCGAGAAAGTTGCCCGCACAGGGCCGGGCTGCAAAGACTGTCGACACGATCCTCGACGCGGCGGCCGACGTCCTCGACCGCTTGGGCCTTGAAGGCTACAACACCAACTATATTGCGGATCGGGCCGGGGTCAGCATCGGCTCGCTGTATCAGTATTTCCCGAGCAAGGATGCCGTCACGGCGGCGTTGATCGAGCGCGGACATCAGCGGATTCTTTCCGCAATCAGTGAGTACGACCACGGCGACGATTGGCGACGTGCACTGGAACACGTGATAAGCGTGGCCGCGGAGCATCAGTTGTCGCGGCCGCAACTCGCCCGCCTGCTCGACTACGAGGAAAGCCGCCTGTCTATTTCCGGGCGCGACGGGCATATCGCCCGGGAGGTCCACGGCGTGATTACGCAAATCGTCTCGGGCGCCGCCGAGAGGAATGGTCAGGATCCTGCCGCCGCTGCATCGGATGTGATGGCGCTCACCCGAACGCTGAGCGATGCGGCGAGTGAACGAGGGGATACGGATATGGAAAGCCTTCGACGCAGAATTTCGCGAGCTGCATTCGGATACCTGGAAGGCGACGGGATCAAGTGAAGGTATCAGCCGGAGGTGAAGGGGATCGTCACACGCGCTAACGTTTTCATATGGAATTTCGGCAGCGCATGCGAACCGTGTCACGGTGCGAGGCGAACCGAAGGCATCACCCGTTCGATTGCCGCGGCTATGGCGAGCAGCCGGCGGTCGCTGCCCTCCGGTCCATCCAGCTCAAGACCCACGGGTAGTCCCGCTTCAACAAGGCCCGCCGGCAGGCTGATGCCGGGAAGCCCTGCGTTGCTGGCGTAGTCGGTATGACGGATGAAGGTCGCGAACGTGGGCACCTGCTCCCCTTCCAGTTCCACGGTTTCGTCAGCGCCGATCGGCCGTGCCGTCATTGGGGAAGTGGGAAGAATAATCGCATCGAGGCGGTGAGCGCGGAAGCATTGGCGGTATGCCTCTTTCAGCTTGAGGCGGGCGGTCAGGGCGTCTGCATAGGCCGTTTCCGGAACGGGATTGTCCATGGCAAGCCGCATGATCTGTGCAACGTCCGGACTCCTGATTTCATCGATGACGGACTGAATCGTCAAAGCGCTTCCGCGTGAACGCAAATAGGCCGGAAGATCCCTGATCAGCTCGTACAGCACAACCGGAAAACCGATCGCCGCATTCAAGGGCTCCAGATTTTCGACTGTCACTTCCACCAGAATGACACCTGCCTTGCGAAGCACGTCGAGCGCTTCCTCGCAGACCTTTTGAACGTCACGTTCCAGCCTTTCCCACGTAGCGTGACGCAGTAGTCCCAAGCGTAAGCCCGACAATTCGACCGCCTCGTGGGCGTGATCGCCCGTGACCACCGCATCGAGAAGCGCGACGTCTTCGACGCATCGCGCCATGGGTCCGGCAGTATCGCGGGTATGCGAAATCGGCACGATTCCGGCCTGCGGATAACGGCCCGCCGTTGGTCTCAAACCCACCACGCCGCACAACGCCGCCGGCAGTCGAATGGACCCTCCCGTGTCGGTACCGATCGCGCCCGGCACCAGTCCCGCAGCCAATGCTGCGCTGTTCCCGCCGCTGCTGCCTCCCGGCGATAACCCGAGATCCAACGGATGGCGGCAAGGCCCTAGCCAACCGTTGTTGCTGGTAATTCCCAAGGCAAGTTCGTGCATGCTCAGCTTGCCGAAGAATAGCGCTCCGGCGTCGAACAGTTTCGAGGCGACCGGAGCATGTTTCGCCGCGAAGTTGGCGCGCAATTTCCTTGTGCCTGCGGTCGTTGCGACACCGCGGACGTCGATGTTGTCCTTGAAGGCGATTGGAATACCCGCGAGCGGTCCCGCTTTCGGTTGATCGTCGAAAAGCCGGGCTTCTCGAAGCAGGCGTGCGGTATCCAGATTCACGAAGCAGTTCAATGCTGAACGGCGGCCGGCTTCCTCGATCAATGCGCTTACATACTCGGCGCTCGAGAACTGCTTCGTTTGCAGACCATGACGGACATCCACGATGGAGAGATTGATCAAGTTCATATCGGCCTGAAGTTAAAAGAGCGGCCCTATTGCCGCAATGGGAATGGATGCCTGTTCCGAAGCAACGATCGCTATCCCCTAGAAGCGATGCATGATGCCAATAGTCGCGCCCATCTGGCTCTGTCCCAACGCCGTTGTCGTGTATGGGTTCAGGCCAAAATTTCCGGCGCCCTTGTTGTTCACAAAGCCAGCGAGGAGATATAACGTTGTGCGCTTCGAGAGGCTGTAACTGGCTGTTCCGACGTATCCCGTAACGGATGAACTGGACCCCTTGAAGTCATAGCGATAAATCTCAGCGTTCAGATTCAAGTCCGGTGCGACCTGATAACCGAGGCCCCCGAAATAGGTGCATCCAGCCGGCGAGAGCTGAAGAGACCCCGAGATGTTTTCATAGCCGCCGGACACAGTGATCGATTTGAAGGTGTATTTCGCCGCCACGGCTATTCGAATATCCTTCTCGGACGACATGCCCGCGTTGCCATTGGTCCCTGAATAGGTAGCGCTGCCGGCGAAACCGCCTGATGCGTATTTGATCGATGCCTCGATAACACGCCCTGCCTTGTTGTCACCCGCCACCCCGCCAAACCGGTAGAGCAACTCGGTGCTTAAGCCTGCGATTTCCGGCGACTTGTACTTGATCGAGTTATCCACCCAGAAATTCTGGGCCGGGATGAAATTGTCCGAAAAGACAGAATACTTCGCAAAATACGACGCATCGTAGATGATCGTGTTGTCGAAAAGCACGCTGTAGTGACGGCCTGCCGTCAACGTGCCGAAGGTCTCGTTGGTAAGACCCACGTACGCCTCGTTAGAGAATTCAACGCCAGGATTGAACTGGCTTCCGTCGTTGGAGTTGAATACCTGAGAGAGGTTGACCACCGCACTTGTTCTGGCTCCAAGGTCCTCCGTCGCCCTGATGCCGAAGAACGTGGGCTGCCGGCTTCCAGTTGTCATCGAAAGCTGCGAATCGCCGGCTGCATCCGCGTGAGTTAAATACTGAATACCCGTGTCGATCTCGCCGTAGAGCGTCACGGATGGCTGCGCATTCGCCTGATGCGTTGAAACAAGCGCTCCAAACGCGGCAGCCAAAACAAAAGAACTCAACTTCATCAGCGTATCTCCTTAGCCATTGCCCTTCTAATTTCCATTGCCGACTGATCGTTCCAATGGACGCATGATTGAGTGGCCGAAAATTCGATGGAATCCCCAGGAATGACGATGGCTGGGAGAAATACGCGGGAAGAGATGCGATACGTCGGACGCCGTAGCAAACGTGGGACGGGGGTCCTTTTTGCCGCTGGATTCTTTGAGCGCTCTTGGGGTCAACGCGAAGGGCAAACGGATTTTCGTTGTGCGAAGATCAGATGCATCTGACGACCGGCTGAGAAAGCAATCGCTGAAAAGTCGACGACGGATTGCATTAGCAATTACCAACAAACGGTCCACAGCGCCGGCTATGTCCCCCGAGTCCGGAGGCACCAGTGGCGAACTATTACGAACCCATGCGACGAAGGAGTTCGGCCATGTTTCTTACGACTCAGCAGACAATTCTGTTACCGCAAATCATCAAGGTTCTCGCCGAACCACAACCGGATTGCGCGTTGCGCCTACGTCTGGGCAACCTCCTGACGCGCCTTCTGCACGCGGATCAGTTCGTCTCCTACGTATGGAATCCGGCCGGAAAACGCTTTGTCGATCGCGTGGCGATCGACATGTCGGATGCGAACCTTCGCAATTACGAGGCCTACTTCCAGTACAACGATCCAATCACCCACCGGCTGCGTGCACGCAGCAAGCCCACGCTCGTGACGGAAATCGTGCCCCAGGCCGAACTGGTGCGTACGGAGTTCTTCAATGACTTCCTCGCACGCGATTTTTTATACTGGGGCATGAATGTGCATGTTCCAATCGACGGCGAAAGCACGGGCGATATTCGAATCTGGCGGAGCCAGCAAAAGGGGAACTTCGACGCAACGGATCTGGCGTTGCTGGCAATCATCGCGCCCGCCTTTGGCGCGGCGCTGAGGCGCTGCAAAGACACCCCCACGGGGGCACCGGGTGACGCTCAGGGTGCCGACGAAGCACTCGCACTGGGGCTCACGCGCAAAGAACACGAAATCTCGCGGATGGTCGCAATGGGTCTCACAGACAAACAGATTGCGAGCCGTCTGGATATTTCGTTTTCGACCGTACGTACCCACCTCAAGCACGTGTTCTACAAGCTCAGCGTGAACAACCGCGCCCAACTGATCCGGCGGCTCCGCTGAGCCGGACGTCGCTGGCGAAATGACGACTTAGCAGACCGGTAAGCAGATCGCCTGGCATCTGAAATGTGAGCCCGCGTGCGAAGAGAAGCGCGGAAACAGTCCGTTTTTGTTCTTCGAATACCGTCAGAAGGCGATTCTGTTGCCACTCGTATGCCATTGGATTGCGAGTACCCAATATGACGGGTAGGTCCTATCATGCATTGCATGCCTCGACGAACCTTCATGGCATTACGTCGCTCTCCATTTTGAAAATGAATCACCCCGACCTGCAAACGTCGTCTGCGTTTGCTCGCTATTTCGAAGGATACCTATGAAGCTGGGAATTTTTGGCGCCAGTGGCGCTACGGGCCGCCATCTGATCGAACAGGCTTTGGCAGCCGGACACGATGTCACCGCCGTAGTGAGAACAGCAGGAACGCTGACGAGCGAAACACCTCGCCTTAAAATTTTTGTCTCCGGTCTCGATCGACCAGCGGAACTGGAGCGCGTCGTAAAGGAACAAGACGCGATCATCAGTGTGCTCGGAGCTCGTAAAGGTGGCCCGTCCACCGTATGCGCGGATGGAGCCAGGAATATCCTGAAGGCCATGAAGGCTACCGGTGTGCGTCGCTTCATCGCATTGAGCGCCTATGGCGCATCGGAAACGAAAGACGCCTCCATGTTCATCAAGTTTGTGCGCACCGTCATTGCGGACAAGATGCGCGATAAGGACACGATGGAATCACTAATCCGCAGGAGCGGCCTCGACTGGACGCTCGTGCGGCCGCCGGCGCTGACCAATGGCAAGCGTACCGGCGACTATCGGTTTGGAGCTGATCTGAAAATAGGACCATTAGGGCGGATATCCCGGGCGGACGTGGCTGACTTCATTCTGCGGGAAGCTATTGCGACCGCTTCCATCGGGAAGACTTTTGCCGTATCGGTATAGATGGGACGGCTCCATACAACTGCGTACCTTGCTCAGAAGGATTTTTTGGAGGGCGGTCGCGGGAAGGGCGACTTCGGTTGCGTAGCGCAAGCGCTCGGCGCCATTGAGCAAGACCGGCTCGGCCCTTCGGCTCGCCGCGGAACGTGTCGCTGCTTCCAGAACCGCCATCACCGCAACTCACTGTACTGAGGACATGGACATCCTGAAGACGATCCGGGCGGGTGTTTGCGACCCGGCAGAGCGTTCCTCGACTTCCCGCCGACATTTCGGTCGGCTCCCCGCGCAACCGCTCCAACCCGCCATCTCCTCGCAACCTCGATCCGTGTCATATGTTCGCCACGCAGGACGGTTACGGTGCTGTACCTACACTAATAATTCCTCTCCACGATGTCGTCGACGTCCGAGCACGGCCGCGAAAAGCACGACGCCGCCTTCAAGGCAGCCCAGGCAAGCGTTCTGCTGAACGCGGCCCTGATGACCATGCAGATTGTCATCGGCTGGCTGGCTTACTCGGACGGTTTGCTCGCCGACGGCGTTCATACGCTGGCTGACCTGGCAGCGGACGGAATGGTGCTGGCGGTCTTGCGCCTGAGCGCCACGGCGGCGCACCGGAGCGCGAACGATCAATATGATCGATACGAAACCATAGGATCACTACTTATTTCCTTCCTCTTGATCGCGACAGGAATGGAAACCCTATGGAGCAGTCTCGGACACGTGGCCAATGCAGCGAATGCTGCCAGCGTTCATGCAAGCGCGCTGGTCGTGGCGGTGTTCGTGATCGTCGCCAAGGAAGCGCTGTTTCGGTACATCATGTCCGTGGCCAAACGCACCCGCTCCACCATTCTCGTTGCGAGCGCCTGGCATGCGCGCTCTGACGCGATCTCAGCGCTGATAGCCGCAATTGGGATTCTGGGTAGCATGGCCGGCTGGGCGATATCGGATCGTCTGGCCGCTGCGGTTATCGGCATCATGATTGCGCGGATGGGCTTTAACCTCGGCTGGAAAGCCGTCAAAGACTCTTTCGATCGACCCGCCAGCGAGACCGCCGGGCGATAATGCCGCTGCTTATTCCCTTCGCCTGTTGATGAAGGCTCGACACGCGCTTTCCGCTAGCGTGTGCAGGCAACGGCATGAATCCTCTTCATGCTCGCTGCAGGCGCGTACCACCCGCTATAGACCGCTGCAAGACTTCGCTGCAATACTTCCCGCTGAAACCCGGCGTGCGCGCTCATGATGACGCTCGCAGCCGGGATCGTTTTATTACCCGAAAGGAAAATAACAAAATGAATGAAAGCGGATTGAGTGACGTCGAATTCCCGGTACAAAAGCAACTTGAGGCTTATAACGCCCGGGATATAGAAGGGTTCATGCAGTGGTGGGCCCACGACTGTGAGTACTACGAGTTCCCTTCACGTTTGCTGGCTAGCGGCGCAAACGAGATCCGCGAACGACACATCGCCCGGTTCAGCGAAGCCAATCTTTTCGGCAAGCTCATCACGCGTATATCGGTTGGCAACCTGGTGGTCGACCAGGAGCGCGTCACTCGTACCTTTCCGGACGGTCCCGGCGAGATCGACGTGGTCGCCATCTACGAAGTCGAGAACGGGAAAATAGCGAAAGCATGGTTCAAGATGGGCACACCGCGATTGCACAGCGCTGAGACACGATGACCGCTGAGGCGGTCAGCGTATTCTGCCCGGCTAGCAAGCGTTGGGCCAATCGAAACCTGCCGCCGCTTTGAACGCCACAAGGGCCAAACGCCCTTGTGCCTGCTTCGGTCTTCAAAACCGCGTTACCCTTCCCTCGTCCGGGATCTTGAACACGGATACTGCGGCCTTCAGGTGACGCGTTTGCTCATGCAGCGATGCAGCCGCCGATGCAGCCTGCTCCACCAGCGCCGCGTTCTGTTGCGTCATCGCATCCATCTGCACGACGGCCTGATTGACCTGCTCGATGCCCGTGCTTTGCTCGAGCGATGACGCGCTGATCTCCGCCATCATTTGCGTAAGGCGCGAGATTGACGTCGATACTTCGCGCATTGCTTCACCCGCCCGTCCCGCGAGCGCGGAGCCATCGTTCACTTGCGAGACGGACTCGCCGATCAGTTCCTTGATCTCCTTGGCCGATTGCGCGCTGCGTTGCGCAAGCCCACGCACCTCGCTTGCCACGACCGCGAATCCGCGGCCCTGCTCGCCTGCCCGCGCCGCCTCGACAGCCGCATTCAACGCCAGGATGTTGGTCTGGAAAGCGATGCCGTCGATCACCGAGATGATCTCCGAGATCTTGTCCGAACTCTTCGCGATGCTGGTCATCTTCTCGACCACCTGATCGACCACGCCCGTGCCTCGCGATGTCGCGGTCAGCGCGTCCCCGGCAAGACTGTTCGCATCGCGGGCATGCTCGGCATTCTGGCGCACCGTCGCGGTCAGCTCCTCCATGCTCGATGCGGTCTCTTCCAGCGAAGCGGCCTGGTTCTCGGTGCGCGCTGACAGATCCGCGTTACCGGTGGCGATTTCGTCGGCGCCAAGATTGATCGAGTCCGACGACTCGCGCACCGTCTTTACCGTGTGGGCGACGCTCGCCTGCATCGACGCAAGACCGGCGAACAAGCGGCCAATTTCGTTGGTGCCGCGATCGGCAATGTGCTCGTCGAGCTTGCCCTCGGCAATCCGTTCGAAGTGACGGCCCGCTTCCTCGAGCGGCGCGACCACACCGCGACGCAACGCGACATGCACAAACGCGACGCCCGCGACCAGCGCCACGAAAATCGCTAATCCGACTCCCCGGAACCAATCAAGCCGGGCATCGATGGAATCAAGATACGACCGGCTCGCGGCGTCGCCGAAGCGCGCGAAGTTTTGTTGCTCGGCGAGGTAGCGGTCCTGGAAGCCTTGGGTGGGCTGGTCAAGGAACGCTTGCAGGTTATTGGCATCGAGGTACTGGGTCAGTTCACTCAGCGCGCCGTGATATGCCTGAAATTTTTCCTGCAATGCGGCCGTACGCGCCCTGTTTTCATCGCCGGTTTTCGGCGCATTGACGAAAGCGGTAAACGATTGATCCGCAAGCGCCAACTGCTCGCGCGCGTGCTGGACGATGTCGACCGGTTCCGTGCCGCCGCGTGCCATGCGCGTCCCGGCCCGCGACAGGTTGATCCGTGCATCCATCAGGCGTTGAGTGGATTCGTTGACCGCGTTGACTTGCTTGAGCGCGATGTCCGACAGGTTGCCTACATCCTTATGAGTAGCGGTCAACGACCAGAAACCAAGCCCTTCCGTGACGATCTGGAAGAGACAAAACACGACCAGAACGACCAGAAGGCTGGTGGAAACACTCGCTTTTTTAAGCATATTGACGACTCTTCGTAACGTTGAACTCGATATGGCCCTTTAACGTGTCTTAGCGTGTCAAACAATCAATGTCTTCCGCAGCACCCATCGGCCGCGCCCGTTCGCGAGAGCGCGAAAGGAGCGGGAGTGTCATTGGATGCGGGTCGAAAACGCTATCCGGAAGGTCGTCGAGTGATCTAAGACAGCGTTGAAACCTGACAGGCTGGCCCCTTGTTAACGGCGGCATCAATGGATACTTAAAGCTTACAAAAAAGACCCGAAAGTCTTTCAATTTCTGCTGAATCGACCCTAAAAATGCGGCCCCTGACAAGATCTGACAGGGGCAACAGATATGCTTTCTTTCCGCTGGCGTGAGCGACGCTCTTATGACGAAATCTGGCACAGATCGTCAACAAGTTAGTAGCTGCCCGGCGATATGATTGAGCGCACTGAACCGCGCCTTGGACGGCTCCAGACCAGCCGAAACACCCGTTGCAGCCGACAGCAACTCCAGCGCAATTCCAACAAGAAAACGATAACGATGCCTGACACTGAAAACACCGCACTGAAAGAGATCTTCAACAACCGCCGGTTCCGCGACATGGCGCTCGACGTCAAAGCGGTTTATCCCCCATTCGACGCGCGGCGTTTCCTCAAGATTTCCCTAGCCGGGCTTGACGACCTGACCCTGATGCAACGCCTGCGCCGCATGACTCAGGCGCTGCATGCAACCCTTCCCGCGGACTACGGTCAAGCACTCGATATTCTTCGCGCGCTGGCGCTGCGGATCGGGAACGGATTTGCGACGCTGGTCCTTCCCGACTACGTTGGACAATACGGTCAGGACGACTTCGATGTATCGATGGACGCACTCAAGTTTTTCACGGCCTTCGGCACGTCCGAGTTCGCTGTACGCGAGTTCCTGCGCAAGGATCTGAAGCGAGCGCTGGCCATCATGACAGTATGGTCACGCGATGACAGCGACGCCGTGCGTCGACTCGCGAGCGAAGGAAGCCGTCCACGCTTGCCGTGGTCGTTCCGGCTCGACGCAATTCTGGCTGATCCTTCGCTGGCGGCGCCCATTCTGGAGAACCTGCGCTCGGACGCGAGCCTGTATGTCCGCAAGTCAGTCGCCAATCATCTGAACGATGTCACCAGATCGCATCCTGAGTGGGTGCTGGACCGGCTGGCGACGTGGCCGATTGAAAACCCCCACACGGCCTGGATTGCGAAGCGCGCGCTGCGCTCCCTGATCAAGGCCGGCAACGGCCGCGCGCTGGCGCTGATTGGCGCGGGCGGCGTGCCCGATGTGAAGCTCAGCAAGTTCGCCGTGACGCCACGCCAGGTTGCATTAGGCGAGCGTGTGACCTTGTCATTCGACCTTGCATCGAAGTGCCCCGAAAGCCAGCGGCTCGTGATCGACTACAGGATGCATTATGTGAAAAAATCGGGCGTGACGGCCGCGAAGGTATTCAAGCTGAAGGAGCTGACACTGGACGGCGGGCAAAAGGTAGCGATAGAACGCACGCAGAACATCCGGGACTTCACCACGCGCGTGCATTACGCCGGGCGGCATGACGTCGAGATCCTGGTGAACGGCGTATGCCTCGCCAAGGGATATTTCGATCTGAGTTGTTGAGCATTGAACCTTCACGGTCCCTATCTTCAAGCGCTCGATCCAAAAAAATAAGATCTCGCCCAGGCCCTCGGACTATTATTTACAGTGTCGACCACGGCGTTGGCGATCGGGCCTGCACGAGAAAACGAATTCGCTCTCGATAACATGGCAAGCTCGCTGCTTGCCATCGTCCCGGTCTTGCCAGGTATGTGGATCGGTCAACGCATGCGCGGCCGTATCAACTATCAGCCCACGACCCTCCGCTGATGGTTCTTTACCTGCACGCTGGCGCTCGATCTTCGACTGCTGTTACGACATTTCATCTAAGCGTCGAGCCGGTAGCATGCCACCGGCTTCGACCCTCTGGGAGATCTGACGCGATGCTCTCGGCATTACTCGAAACACTGGGCGCGTTGGCGGTATTGGCCAGCCTCGCGATTAATCTTCGCGCGCTTTTCGATCGGCATCGGTAGCTTGACCAAACCGCGCCCGATATCGATATCGATATCGAATGCCGCATTGCTCAGCGTGGTTTGGCAAGCCCGGTCAACAATTGCACGAGTGCGTCCGCTTCGTGTTCTGTCGTCCGCCAGGATGACACGCTGATCCGGAATGCCGGCCGACCTTGCCAGACGGTCGCGCCAAACCAGGCCTCGCCCGACGCCTGGACCGCTTCGCGGGCAGCAACCGTGAGTTCATCGGTATGCGCGCGAACCAGAATCTGGTTCAGCGTGACACGGTTCAGTATCTCGAACCCCGCCTGCGCCAGACCCTGTGCAATGCGCCGCGCGAGCGCGCAGTGCTGGTCCACTAATGAAGCCACGCCTTCACGCCCTAACGTCCGCAATGCGGCCCACACCGGTATGCCGCGAGCCCTTCGCGAAAACTCGAGAGTCAGGTTTTTCTGCGCGTCCCTCGCCCCGCTCAAATAGACCGCATCGCTATTCATTGCGGCAGCGAGCGCTTCACTATCGCGGCAGATCGCCATCGCGCAGTCATAGGGTGTGTTCAGCCATTTGTGGGCATCGGTTGTCCAGCTATCGGCCCCTTCTATCCCTTTCGTCAGTTCCGCATGCGAGGACGCGCGTGCCCACAAGCCGAACGCCGCATCCACATGAACCCAGGCGCCGGCAGCCTTGGCCTGCGGAATAAGCACGTCGAATGGATCGAATTCACCCGTGTTGACCTCGCCCGCCTGCAAACAAAGGATGGTCATGTCATCGAGTGGCGGCAAGCGTTCCGGGTCCACCTGACCATGATGGTTTACCGGTGCGAACAGTATCTTGTTCATGCCGAAACCAAGCAGGCGAAGCGCCTTTTTCACGGTGATATGCACAAGCTCGGACACCACGACCTTGACCTCGGGAGCACCTGCCAGTCCGTCGTTGTCGAAGTCCCAGCCCTTGCGTAAGAGCAGCATGCGGCGCGCGGCAACAAGGCAGCTCAGCGTGCAAGCCGTGGCGCTGGTACCGAACCCCACCGCGCTTTCGCGAGGCAGGTCCAGCGCCTCGAGCACCCAGCCCGCCGCGACCCGTTCGAGCGTGGCCGCGACCGGAGAGTTGTCGAATGACGACGCGCATTGGTCCCATGCCAGCATCAGGCGTTCTGCTGCCGCAGCCGCCGGCAGTGCTGCGCCGATCACAAAGCCGAAGTACCGCGGCCCGTTCGACACCACCGTGCCGGGCGAACCGATATCGTCCAACATCCGTAGCACGTCTTCTGGCGCATACCCGCGTGCCGGTAGCGGCTCGTTGAACGCGGCGAGCGCCTGCAGCGCCGCTTGATCGGGAAACACGCGTCGTTCCGGGATGGACTCGGTATAGCGTCGGGCGCGATCGTCGGCTTCGGTCAGCAGGGTTATCTCGTTCATCTATATTTCCGCCAAAGTAATAAGTGGTGCGAACAGGATCATGGTTCTTTCGATGTACGTATCGCAATGTCAACCGCCAGAATACCAGCGCAAGCAGGCTTGTGCCGGCGCCGGGCAAGCAGCCTCCCGGACATTGAAGCCGACGCTTGATCAATACGTTCGATCGTTCGCGGAGCATCCGTCCGCTAGACAAGATATTGGGTTGGCGTCACGCCGAAGGTCCGGCGAAACATGGCAATGAACGCGCTGACGTTTTCATAGCCGAGATCGAGTGCAATAGTCGTGACCGCCGTGCCAGACGCAAGCATCTCTAACGCCCGCATCAGGCGCGCCCGTTGGCGCCATTCGGAGAAGCTGAACCCCGTCTCGTCGATAAACCGTCGGGTCAACGTCCGTGACGCAACGCCACCCCAGTCAGCCCACTCTTCCAGGCGGCGGTTATCGGCGAGATCGTCAGCAAGTGCGCGCGCGATCCGCAGCACGCGCACATCACGCGGCATAGGTAAGCCGAAAGCCTCACGCGGCAACGAGCGAATTTCATCGAGGATGACACCCGCCAGGCGCATCTGCGCCTCATCCAGTGTCTTGCTGTCCCAGCTTGCCGCTCGGTTCACGGCTTCGCGTAACAGGCCGGAAGTGCGGATCGTGCAAGGCTCATGCGGAAGATCCGTACAGGCGCTCTCGCTGACGTAGACGCTCCAGCCCGCAAACGCACCGTGTGAACGAAGAGAATGCGCGCGGTTGGGCGGAAGCCAGACTGCATGGATTGCCGGCACGACCCATTGGCTGTCGTCGGTTCCAACGGACAGCAACCCGCGAACCGCGCCGAAGATCTGGCCACGGGCGTGGCGATGAGTCCCGGTGACACGCGCGACATCGCCGGACAGCTCGACAGCGAACAGGATCGGGCCATCGGCCGAATGAATTTTTGCGGAATCGAGAAGCGGAGCGGACATGACCGGGAAACCCTCTGGAACGGCTTTTATACCGCAGCGCAGAGTGTCCGCACAACATAAAAATCCCAGCATCGTGCGGCGGGTTGAACGCGCAAGTCATCCGATCCGAATGGGCCTGCGATCCGCCCGGTTTTGCCGCAATGGCCAGCCCCCGGCTTCTACCTCTGCCAGGGAGCGCCCGACGCGGACGCTGCCTTGCCATACTGCTGTGACGCTTTTCGCACTATGGCGATATCGATCTCGCCGTCGTCGGCCAACGCTTTCAAGGCTGCGATCACAATGGATGCGCGATCCACCTCAAAAAACTCGCGCAGCGCCTGACGGGTGTCGCTACGGCCGAAACCGTCGGTGCCAAGCGTCACGTAGCGACGCGGCACGTAAGCGCGGATCAGTTCGGGCACGGCGCGAACATAGTCCGTTGCCGCGATCACCGGGCCGCGCGACGCGCCAAGCATCGTGCCCACATACGGCGCAGGGGCTGTCTCGCCGAGCCGTGAAAGTCTTTCGGATACCATACCGTCTCGCTGCAACTCCGTGAAGCTCGTCACGCTCCATACCGCCGCTTCAATGCCCCACTCGTCGCGCAACATCCGCTGCGCCGCGATCACCTCACCGAGAATCGCGCCGGCACCGAGCAACTGCACCTGCGCCGTAGCGTCCGGTTCCGTCGCAAGCGGATACATGCCCTTGAGAATGCCCTCGCGCAGCGTCTCGAGATCGCCACCGGGCACCGATGGCTGCGCGTAATTCTCGTTCATCACGGTGACGTAATAGAACACGTCGTGCTGGCGCTCGACCATCTCGCGCATGCCTTCATCGACGATAGCCGCGACTTCATAGGCGAACGCGGGATCGTATGCACGGCAGTTCGGTATCGTCGATGCCACGAGATGGCTGCTGCCATCCTGATGCTGCAGACCCTCACCGCCAAGCGTCGTTTTGCCCGCGGTCGCGCCGATCAGGAAACCGCGGGCGCGCTGGTCCGCCGCCGCCCAGATGATGTCGCCGATACGCTGGAAGCCGAACATCGAGTAATAGATGTAGAACGGCAGCATGGGCAGATCGTGCACGCTGTACGACGTCGCCGCGGCGATCCATGACGACATCGCGCCCGCTTCTGAAATGCCCTCTTCGAGAATCTGTCCCTTGGTGTCCTCGCGGTAATAGAGCATGGAACCGAGATCTTCCGGCTCATACAACTGCCCGAGCGGTGAATAGATGCCAACCTGCCGGAACATGTTCGCCATGCCGAAGGTGCGCGCCTCATCGGCAACCACCGGCACCACGCGAGGCCCAAGCGTTGCGTCCTTCATCAGCGTGCCGAACATGCGCACGATCGCCATGGTGGTCGACATTTCCTTGCCTGCCGCATCGATTGCGAACTGGCCCCAGGTAGTAATCGAAGGGACGATCAGCCCCTTCGACGCCGCTCTCCGCCTTCTGGGCAGATAGCCTCCAACGCCTGCGCGTCGTGCGTGCAGGTACTGCATCTCCGGACTGTTTTCCGCAGGTTTATAGAACTTGACCGCCTCGACATCGGCGTCCGACAGCGGCAGGCGAAAGCGATCGCGAAACGCCTTGAGGTCGTCGAAGCCAAGCTTCTTTTGCTGGTGCGTCGTCATTCTTCCCTGGCCCGACGTCCCCATGCCGAAGCCCTTCATCGTCTTGGCGAGGATCACCGTCGGCTGGCCCTGATGACCGAGCGCCTTCGCGTAAGCCGCGTGGAGTTTGCGTACGTCGTGACCGCCGCGACGCAGGCCGTCGATATCCTCGTCGCTCAGATGCGAAGCCAATGCGGCAAGCTCGGGATTCTGGCCAAAGAAACGCTCGCGGTTATACCCGCCGTCGTTCGCCGAGAAAGTCTGGAACTGACCATCGACCGTATGCGCGAATGCACGCAGCAACGCGTTCGTCTGGTCGCGTGCAAAGAGCGCATCCCAATCGGAGCCCCACAAGACCTTGATCACGTTCCAGCCCGCACCAATGAACTGCGCTTCGAGCTCATCGATAATGCGGCCGTTGCTTCGCACCGGACCGTCGAGCCGCTGCAGGTTGCAATTGATGACGAACACGAGGTTGTCGAGTTGCTCGCGCGCAGCCAGCGACAGCGCGCCGATCGATTCCGGCTCATCCATCTCGCCGTCACCAAAGAAGCCCCACACCTTGCGGTCCTGCGTCTTTGCAAGGCCACGGTTTTGCAGGTAGCGCATGAAGCGCGCTTGATAGATCGAGTTGATCGGACCGATGCCCATCGAGCCCGTGGGGAACTGCCAGAAATCCGGCATGAGCCACGGATGCGGATACGAACACAGCCCGGGTCCGACTATCTCCTGCCGATAGTGCTGCAAATGCTCTTCGCCAAGAAAGCCTTCAAGGAACGCGCGGGCATAAACGCCCGGCGATGAATGGGGCTGGAAATACACGAGATCTGCCCCCGTGCCTTCGCCCGCATCCGGCGCAGCAGCGCGGAAGAAATGGTTGAAACCCACTTCGAAGAGATCGGCCGCGGAGGCATAGCTCGCAATATGGCCGCCGAGTTCGCCGTAAGCCTTGTTCGCGCGCACGACCATCGCGAGCGCATTCCAGCGCAACGCAGCCGCGAGCTTTTCCTCTATCTCCAGATTGCCCGGATAACGCGGCTGCTCTGCAACAGGAATGGTGTTGATATATGGCGTGACACGCGCCCGCGACGACTCGATACCCAGCGACAGCGCATGCTCGGCCAGCCGGTCATAAAGATATTGCGCGCGGTCGCGGCCAACGTGTTCGGTGACTGCGTCCAGCGCCTCCAGCCATTCGGCGGTTTCCTCGGGATCGGTGTCTTCGCGACCTCGGGCTATCGACAGAATCTGTTCGCTTCCGCTGGATAAATCGGTCATGGCACGGCTCCGCATTGAATGGGGGAATAGCGTTGGCATTGCAATACAGCTTAACTATTGCGCCGCAGAATGTGCCTCTCATTTGCTTTTAATCAGGCTCCGGGATAGTGTATTTATTCCGCGTACGCCCCCTTCTCCAGAATATTCGAGCTATGACGACATCGCCTAAACGCCTGGACCGTATCGACATCGGCATCCTGAACCAGTTGCAGCAGAATGCGCGCATCACTAATTCGGAACTGGCGCAGGCAGTAAATCTGTCGCAGACGCCTTGTTTTAACCGCGTGCGGGCGCTCGAAAAATTGGGACTGTTCAAACAGCAGGTCACGTTGCTGAACCCCGAACCGCTTGGGCTTCGGATCAACGTGTTCATCCAGGTCAGCCTGACGAAACAGGATGAAGACGCGCTGCGGCGTTTCGAAGAAGCGATCGGCGAGCGGCCTGAGGTCATGGAGTGTTACCTGATGACCGGCGACGCCGACTACCTGCTGCGCGTCGTGATGCCGGACATCCAGTCTCTGCAACGCTTCATCATTGAACGGCTGACAAAGATCCCGGGCATCTCGAACATCCGATCAAGCTTCGCGCTCAAGCAGGTGCGGTATAAGACGGCGTTGCCGCTGCCGCTGTCCGGCTTGACGTTGCACGACCCGGACGAGAACGCGGATATGGAGTGGAGTTAATGGGGTTTATGGCTCGTTGAACAAGTCCCGTTGGCGTGGAAAGCGTATCGAATGGCTGTACGCCGCAGCGCGTGCGCTTGCCGCTCGCTAAAGTGGAGAGGTCAACCACACACCAGGAGTACATGATGCGCGCTGCAGATATTCTTCCCGATCACCTCGACGACGGCACGTTCAACGGCGTCTCCGTTCGCAAAGGCACCGTCGGTGCGTTCCTCGCTAACGCGCGAGTCTGGGCCAATCCCTTGACGTCCGCGAACGAGCGTACAACGGCGGAAAACGATATTGTCGATGCCCTGCCCGCATTACGCGCGCTTGGCTTGTTCGATTTGCTGGAGATCCGCGACGCCGGTTTGCGGGTGCTGGTCGACTCGCACTAGCTCATCGAACCCGCAGGAAGTCCCGCGGCGACATTCCGGACGCCGCGCGAAAACGCCGGCTGAAATGCGCGGGATGGTCGAATCCATTTCGATAAGCTATCCTCTCTATCGACAACGATGCCCAGATCGGACTAGCCAGGTCATCGCGGCAGCCGAGATGAAAACATAAGGCCAACGAGCGCGAGGAGTGGCGGACATGGGGACTCTGCCGATCTAGTTTCGATGCGGCCGGCATCAATTTTGGCCAGTCAACGCGCTTGTCCGTAAGTGAACCGATCTCCTGCCCTCAGGTGAAGTGCCCACGACCCTCCCCTCGAACCATTTAATACAAAATTAATTCAATTAACTTTCATTTACTTTAATTTATCAGCTTAATCGAAAGCTATCCGATGATGCGGTGCACCGCAAACACCAAATCATACCGGGGTTAATACCAATTTGGCCGATCGTTGCGAGCATCGAATTAAACAGCGGCGTACACTCCAACCTGCCGACACCAGCCGAGCGCCTTATTCGGCGCGGCGCAGAGAAGAGCTCGGTCACGTCGTCATGGTTAATCAATTACGCGAATGGGGAGATTACGGTAATGAGCTGGACGCGAGAACAAAGAAACGTGACGATTGCGGCCTATTTAGGCTGGACACTCGATGCCTTCGATTTCTTTCTAATGGTTTTCATATTGAAAGACATCGCCACGGAATTCAATACGAAGATTCCGGCGGTCGCTTTTGGCATTACCCTGACGCTCGCAATGCGCCCTCTCGGAGCGCTGATCTTCGGCCGTCTCGCCGACAAATATGGCCGGCGTCCAACGCTAATGGTCAATATCGCGATCTATTCGCTGCTGGAACTGCTGTCGGGTTTCTCGCCGAATCTCTTTACGCTGCTCGTGTTGCGCTCGCTGTTCGGTATTGCGATGGGCGGTGAATGGGGCGTGGGTTCAGCCCTTACGATGGAAACCGTGCCGACCAAAGCGCGTGGCTTTGTATCGGGCCTCTTGCAAGCGGGTTATCCGAGCGGGTATCTGCTGGCTTCAATTGTGTTCGGCGTCGCGTATCAGTACGTCGGCTGGCGCGGGATGTTTTTTATCGGCGTGGCTCCCGCGCTGCTGGTTTTATATGTGCGCGCGCACGTGCCTGAGTCGCCGGCATGGAAGGCCATGGAGAAGCGGCCACGCCCCGGCTTGCTGAAGACGCTCAGGCAGAACTGGCAATTGTCCATCTATGCAATTGTCTTGATGACCGCGTTTAACTTCTTCTCGCACGGCACCCAGGATCTTTATCCGACTTTCTTGCGCGAACAGCATCACTTCGATCCACACACGGTTGCGCTCATTACCATTGTTCTGAATATCGGGGCGATCTGTGGCGGGCTGTTCTTCGGATCCATGTCGGAGAAAATCGGGCGCCGCTGGGCAATCTTTATTGCCTCTTTAATCGCGTTGCCGGTATTGCCGCTCTGGGCGTTCTCAAGTGGCCCGGTAGCGCTCGCCGCCGGAGCTTTTCTGATGCAGATCTCTGTTCAAGGGGCCTGGGGAGTGATCCCGGTACATCTGAACGAGATTTCGCCCGATGAGATTCGCGCCACGTTTCCCGGACTCATTTATCAGTTGGGCAATCTGCTGGCTTCGGTCAATGCCACCATGCAGGCGTCTATCGCCATCAAGAACGGTAATAACTATGGACTCGCCATGGCGCTGGTCGGCGGCACGGTCGCCGTGGTGATTGCGGCGCTTATTTTCTTTAGCCGCGAGCGACGAGGCATCGACATGACCGAGTCGGCCCAGCATGTCGGGGCGACGAGTTCGGTTTAAGGGTTTTTATCCAACGGGGACGCATTTGCGTCCCCATTTTCCTCACTCGATTCACATCTCTTCCTCACCCTCTCTCGCACGACCGTTCTCGTTCTAGAGAGCGCGCTCCACAAAATGGCTTGTTGATCTCACCAAAGCTTTTTATCTTGATTAGAACGCCCGTTTTAATCAAAAGCTTTTAATCGATAATTGCCACCATGCGGACCGCCACAACGGTCCCGGAGACGCCTGTGCCTACCCGTTCCATGCTTAACGTTTCGAGTCGCGCGCCCTCACGCGCGTCCGGCGATACAAAGACTCGCTTGCTCGACGCCGCCGAAGCGCTCTTCATTGACGCCGGTTACGAAGCCATGTCGATGCGGCTCATCACCGCTCGCGCCGATGCCAACCTGGCCGCCGTGAACTATCACTTCGGCGGCAAGGACGCGCTGATCCACGCAATGCTCACTCGTCGCCTCGACGGTCTTAACCAGAACCGCCTGGCCTTGCTTGAACGCTTCCAGTCCTCGCTGGGTTCGCAACTCACCTGCGAGCACATCCTCGGCGCGATGTTTATCCCGGCGCTCCAGCAATCCCGCTGCGTCGAGAAAAGCGGCCCTGCTTTGCTGCGCCTTCTAGGCCGCGCCTACACCGATCCGTCGCCGTTCATTCGCAATTTCCTGCGCGGAATCTATGCGGATGTCGCCGAGCGTTTCTTCCGCGCGTTTCAAACTGTCCTTCCTCATTTGCCTCGCGAAGAACTTGGCTGGCGGCTGCACTTTTGCATCGGCTCGCTCAGCGGCATTCTCGCCGGGGCCGATACGACCAGCCTTATCGCCGATTTCACGCAGGGCCAGCGCCTGGAGGACTCGCAATTGATCGGCCGTCTCGCGCTGGTCATGGTGGCCGCGCTCAAAGCGCCGCTGTCTCCTCCCAACGGCGCCTGCCCGTTCGCCTCCATGTTCTCCGAGCGCGAACCGGTCTCGAGCGGAGCAGTAGCCTTGACGCCGGACCCTTTAAGCGCGGGTCCGTTCGCGCACGATGACGCGTCGCAACATGCCACAGCCTGAATTGAGGACGCACGCGCCGGGTATGTAATGTGCTGAACAATAAGCTGCCGATGCACACCGCCTCCATGCCGTTCTCGCGCACACTATCGAACAACATCGGGAGAGGTCGTCATGACAGCCAGCTTCGTGGTCGCACTGTTTATCGTGAGCGGGGCTTTGCTGTATATGCAAGCGCCCGCCGTTGGCTGGCTCGCATGGGCAGTGATCTGGGTGGCGGCCGGCTGGTTCGCAGGGGTGACCGGGCCGGTCGTCACAGCGCTCCTTGCGATCGTCTTCGTGCTGCCCGCGCTCGTGCTTGCCATCAAGCCGCTGCGCCGTGCGCTGCTGACCAAACCTGTCTTCGACCTGTTCCGCAAGATCCTGCCGGAGATGTCGCCGACCGAACGCGATGCAATCGAAGCCGGCACGGTCTGGTGGGATGCAGCGTTGTTCTCCGGGCGCCCGAAGTGGGACACGCTGCTTGCACTCGGCGCACCGGTGCTCACGGCCGAAGAGCGCGCATTCATCGACACCGAATGCACGCAGCTCTGCGATCTCGCGAACGACTGGGAAACAACGGCGATCTGGCAAGACCTGTCGCCGCAAGCATGGCAATTCATCAAGTCGAAGGGCTTCCTCGGCATGATCATTCCGAAGCAGTACGGCGGCAAAGAATTCTCCGCCTACGCGCATTCGCAGGTCATCATGAAACTCGCCACGCGCTGCTCTGCCGCAGCGGTTTCGGTGATGGTGCCCAACTCGCTTGGCCCCGCCGAATTGCTGATGCACTACGGCACCGAAGCACAGAAAAACCACTATTTGCCGCGTCTGGCTCGTGGCGATGAAATCCCCTGCTTCGCGCTGACCAGTCCCTACGCCGGGTCGGACGCGGCGGCGATCCCCGACGTGGGCATCGTGTGCAAGGGGTTGCATGAAGGCCGCGAAACGCTCGGCTTTCGCGTGACATGGGACAAGCGCTACATTACGCTTGGGCCGATAGCGACGGTGCTGGGCCTCGCGTTTCGCGCACTCGATCCCGACCATTTGCTGGGTACTGCAGATGAAGCCGGCATCACCTGCGCGCTTATCCCGACCAATCATCCGGGCGTGAATATCGGCCGCCGTCACTGGCCTTTGAATGCAGTGTTCCAGAACGGCCCGAACTGGGGCAACGATGTCTTCATTCCACTCGACTGGGTGATCGGCGGGCGCGAACAAGTCGGCAACGGCTGGCGCATGCTGATGGAATGCCTCGCAGCGGGACGCGCCATTTCGTTGCCATCGTCGAACGTGGGCATGGCGAAGCTGGCCGTGCGCGGCACCGGTGCTTACTCCGCCGTGCGGCGGCAGTTCCGTACCGCTATCGGCAAGTTCGAAGGCGTGCAGGAAGCGCTCGGGCGCATGGGCGGCAACCTGTATGTGATGGACGCGGCACGCCGCTTGTCGGCACAAGGCGTCGATCTTGGCGAGAAACCGTCCGTGATTTCGGCAATCGCGAAATATCACATCACCGAACGCGCGCGCAAAGTGATCAACGACGGCATGGACGTAGTCGCGGGCAAGGGCATCTGCATGGGACCGTCGAATTTCCTCGCCCGTGCTTATCAACAAGTGCCTATCTCCATCACGGTGGAAGGCGCGAACATCCTTACGCGAAGCCTGATTATTTTCGGTCAGGGCGCGATCCGCTGTCATCCGTACGTGCTGAAAGAGATGACCGCGACACGCGATGCCGACCGCGCCAAGGGTCTGCGTGATTTCGACAACGCCTTCTTCGGTCACGCGAGTTTCACGGCATCGAATGCAGTGCGCAGCTTCGTGTTCGCGCTGGGCGGCAGCGCGCTGATCCCCAAACCCACCCGCGCCGACGCGCGTCTTGTGCCCTACTATCGCGCGGCTACTCGCTTCGCCACGGCATTCGCGCTGCTCGCGGACGTATCGATGTTCGCGATCGGTGGCGAATTGAAGCGGCGCGAACGCCTCTCGGCAAGACTCGGCGATATCCTCTCGCAGCTCTACCTGATCTCGGCCACCCTCAAGCGCTTCGAAGACGATCGCCGTCCAGAAGCCGATCTTCCGCTCGTGCGCTGGGGTGTAGAAGATGCGTTGCATCGAGCGCAAACGGCCTTCGAAGGCGTACTTTCCAACTATCCGAAGCCACTCGCGGCAGGCTTCGTGCGCGCACTTGCGTTTCCTTTCGGCATGCCGCGTCGCGTACCAGGGGATCGGCTGGGGAGTGCTATTGCCGAGTTGATGACAACCCCCGGCGACGCCCGCGAACGTCTGATTGCGGACTCGTACGCGCCGCCCGTGCATATCGATCCGCTCGGTTACGGCGAGTTGATGTTCGCGCTCAGTCCGCGTTATGCCGAGATCGAGCACAAGCTGCGCGATGCGGTCAAGGCCAGGCAGATTCCGCCGATGCCGCAAAGCCTGCCCGAACTCGACGCATGGGCGGCGGCCTGCGAAACGCGCGGTTTGATCGATGCGACCGAACGTCAGGTACTCTCCGACTACGCGCGTTACGGCGTGGAAGTCGTCAAGGTCGATGACTTCGGCGCGGATTTCGGTATGCTCGATGCGTTAAAGAAACGTCAGGAAGCACTGGCGAACGAGCCCGAGGAAATCCATGCGTAATCCAACATACAAGCGCTAAACCGTTTTTCAGGCAGGCATGAAAGATCGCTATCTCGACTTCGTCAATTCCCCCTTCGGCGCGAGCGTCGCGCGTTCCATCGGCTTGCCACAGCCGATAGTATTGCGGCGGCATGCGCAGGGACGCCCGGAATTCGGCGGTATAGCAGCGATCGGAGCGGGTCCGTCGCCCACGCTGTTCGAGCCGTTGATTACGCTGCTGACTTCCATCGGCATGACGAGCGTCGCTCACGAAAGCGCGCTCGGCTGGTTGCCCGTCGCGGCAAGACATGGCGCCATGAGCGGACGCTTCGAACCGCGCTCGCCCGGCGCGGCGCCGAACGATCGCGTACAGGCGCTGATCTTCGACGCAACAGGTATCACCGACAGCACGCAACTGCATGCGCTTTACAGCTTCTTCCACGATGCAATCCGGTCGGTGGCGAAGAGCGGCCGTATCGTCGTCCTCGGACGGCAGCCACAATCCTGCACATCACCGCGAGCATGGACCGCGCAACGGGCGCTGGAAGGCATGACACGTTCACTCGGCAAGGAAGCGCGCGGCGGCATCTCTTCGAATCTGGTTCAGGTAGAACCGGGCGCAGATATTGAAGGCGCGCTGCGTTTTCTGCTTTCGCCACGCTCGGCGTATGTATCGGGTCAGATCGTGCATATCGACACCACGCCGGTCACGCAGCCCGCCGACTGGAACCAGCCGCTCGCGGGCAAACGTGCGCTCGTGACGGGCGCGGCACGCGGGATTGGTGCGGCGATTGCGCAGGTGCTCGCCGATCGTGGCGCGCACGTGATCGGGCTGGATGTCCCTCAGGCTCAGGACGCGCTCGACCAGACCATGCTCGCGCTGGAAGATGCATGGCCGTCGCAAGGGGCACACACGGCGCTCGTGGCGGATATCGCAGCGCCTGAAGCGCCCGAGACCATCGCGGCCGCGCTGCTGGCCGTGGGCGGTATCGATATCGTCGTGCACAACGCCGGCATCACGCGCGACAAGACCATCGCGAAGATGACGGAGGCCGCGTGGGACAGCGTGATCGATGTGAATCTCTCGGCGCAGGAGCGCATAGACGACTTGCTGCTCGATCAGAACGTGCTGCATGCAGGCGGCCGGATCATAGGGGTATCGTCGATCAGCGGCATTGCCGGCAATCTCGGCCAGACCAATTACGCGACCTCGAAGGCCGGCGTGATCGGCCGCGTGCAAAGCATGGTGGAACCGCTGCGCGCACGGGGCATCACGATCAATGCGGTGGCGCCGGGGTTTATCGAAACGCAGATGACCGCCCGGATTCCCCTGGGACTTCGCGAAGCCGGACGACGCATGAATTCGATGAGCCAGGGCGGCCAGCCTGTGGACGTCGCCGAGACGATCGTGTGGCTCGCCAGTCCGGCTTCCGCCGGCATCACCGGCAACGTGGTGCGCGTGTGCGGACAAAGCCTGATCGGAGCATGACCATGGGCATGCCGGTTCCGTCAAACTCGCCGCGCATGTGCACGGTGATCATCGAGTCCCTGCCGCCGCCCGCGAAACTCTATGGCCGTGCGCTGCAGGGCATTTTCAAGCGCGCGGACGGGGTTGTGGAACTACCGCCGCTGCGCCTCGTGCGTCCAAGCGTGGCGCTGGATCCTGAACAGATCGGCCGCTATGCGCGCGTATGCGGTTTTATCCCCGAGCAAGGGGTGCCTGTCACCTTCCCTCACGTGATGGCGTTCCCGCTGCACCTGATGCTGCTCACCGACCCCGCTTTTCCATGGCCCGCGATGGGTCTCGTGCATGTATCGAACAGCGTGCGCTTGCGGCGTACGCTGTACTCGGGACAGGCATTACGCATCGAAGTAGAAAGCGGCGCGCTGGTGGCTCACGACAAGGGGCAGGCGTTCACGCTGCATACGCGCATCTATCGCGGTGGTGAAGCGGTCTGGGATGCGGACAGTGTGTATCTGAAGCGGGGTGTTCCGGGTCACCGTCATGCCTCCGCTCCTCAGGCCGACTCTACGGCGCCCGCACTGATCCGTGAAGCGCGCTGGCAGCTTCCCGCACAACTCGGCCGCGACTATGCAAAAGCGTCCGGTGACTTCAACCCTATTCATCTGCACGCCCTTGCCGCGAAAACGTTCGGCTTTCCGCGCGCCATCGCGCATGGCATGTGGACGTTCGGGCGTACGCTCGCCGCGCTGCAACCGTCGAAACAACTCGGTGCCGCTGATGTGCAAGGCGACTTCAAGTCACCCATTTTTCTACCCGCTGAAACCACGGTGTGGACCGCGGCTTTATCGGCGACAGGACGTGACTTTGAAGTACGCGATCTGGCAGGTGAACGACTCCATTTGCGCGGCCGCTTCGAATGGGAATTGCCATGATTCCGGCGCTCATCGTGGGCGAACGCTGCGATGCAGTCCGCGCTTTTTACAAAATCATACGGTATCCTCAACTACCCGTGCCAACTGAAGCCGATCTTGAAGCACCCGCCGTATCCTTCGACGAGACCTCATCATGACTGTGAGCGCCCCTCCCGCCGTACGTCGCGTGGCGATCCTCGGCAGCAACCGGATCCCGTTCGCCCGCTCCGGCACGGCGTACTCGACGGCATCGAACCAGGACATGCTGACGTTCGCGCTGCAAGGCCTGATCGACCGATACGATCTGCACGGCCTGCGGCTCGGCGAAGTCGCGGCGGGTGCAGTGGTCAAGCATTCACGCGACTTCAATCTCACGCGCGAGGCGTTGCTGTCCACCACCCTTGCCCGGGAAACGCCCGCCTACGACGTGAGCCAGGCGTGCGGAACGGGCCTTGAAACCGCGATCCTGGTCGCGAACAAGATTGCGCTCGGACAGATCGACGCAGGCATTGCGGGCGGCGTGGATACGACTTCCGACGCGCCTATTGGCGTGAACGAACGGATGCGCAAGATCCTGCTCGAAGCGAACCGCGGCAAGTCCACGGCACAGCGCATGAGCGCGCTGGCGAAGCTGCGTCCCGGCATGTTGATCAAACCCGCGCTGCCGCGTAACAGCGAACCCCGTACCGGCCTTTCAATGGGCGAGCATTGCGAGTTGATGGCCAAGCGCTGGAAGATATCGCGCGAGGCGCAGGACGAACTTGCGATCGACAGTCATCGAAAGCTGGCGGCCGCGTACGAGCGCGGTTTTTTCAACGACCTGATGACACCGTACAAAGGTCTTTCACGCGATAACATCCTGCGGCCGGATCTCACGCCCGAGCAACTCGCTGCGCTGAAACCCGTCTTCGACCGCGACGCCGGGACGCTCACAGCCGGCAATTCCACGCCACTCACCGATGGCGCGTCAGCGGTGCTGCTGGCGTCCGAAGAATGGGCGGCCGCGCGCAACCTGCCCGTGCTTGCTTATCTCACGTTCTCGGCAACCGCGGCCGTCGATTTCTTCGACAAGAAAGAAGGTCTCCTGATGGCACCCGCTTATGCTGTCCCGCGTTTGCTCGAACGCGCGGGACTGGCGCTGCCCGACTTCGATTTCTACGAGATCCATGAAGCATTCGCGGCGCAGGTGCTGTGCACGCTCGCGGCGTGGGAAGACGAGGAATACTGCCGCACGCAACTTGGGCTGGACGGCCCGTTCGGGTCGATCGAGCCCAGCCGCATGAACATCAATGGCGGGTCGCTGGCAACGGGTCATCCGTTCGCGGCGACCGGTGGACGGATCGTGGGGACGCTTGCCAAAATGCTGGCGATACCGGCACGGGAGCCAGGCGACACGCGCACGCGCCGTGGGCTCATCTCCATCTGCGCGGCGGGCGGACAGGGGGTGGCCGCCATTCTCGAACGTTGATGCCGGCTGGCGGGCGAAGCAGGTTTGTCGATGGCATCCATCTGAAGAATCTGAAGATAAAAACGCAACGTGCCGGAATTTCCGGTCTCCCCGATGCGTTCTAAGACATGGAAAGGTTTTCGCCGTGAACTGCGCAACGGCAAAAAGCAGCCAAAGCAGAACGAACGGACCACGGAGAACTTCATGCACCGAGCACGACGGCGCCGCCAAAACCGCAAGCTGATCCGCGCAAGCGCCTGGGTCTCGAGTCTGCTCGCTGCCCTCGCCCTGTCAGCCATAGCCGTGTCCGCCAGCGCGCAGGAGGCGGTGAGCACGGCAACGGCCACGATCGCACTGCCGACGTCCGCCGCCACCTCCGCAGCCGGTCCGGCGCTCTCCGCCGGCGCAACGAGTACGCCGCCGAAGACGCCCGCGGCGCAGGTCGGCAAACTCCCGCTCGATAGCCAGGTGCGCTGGCTGAGTCGCGCCGCGCGGAGCGGGATGCTGGCCAACATGAGTGACCCGGCGCTTGTTTCGCTGTTCAAATCGCTTGATCCCCTGGCGCTGCCGCGCTATCTGAAGGACGGCCCGAACGGTTATCCGTCGTATGAGTTCACCATGCTGCGGCGTGAGCGTATCCATGGCCAATGGCCGGATCAGGCCGACCACATGCTGGTGCGCGTGACACGCGACCCGCTGCGGGTCTACGCAAAATGGCTGCCGGACGGTGCACACGCGGGTCAGGAGATTCTCTACGACGAAACCGCCCGCCCCGATGAAATGTACGGTCATCTAGGCGGTTTGCTAAAGGTGATTGCGCTCTGGACGTCACTCAACGGCGCGCTCGCGCGCTCGCAATCGCGCCATTCGGTCCGCGATCTCGGTACCGAATACATCACGCAGCAGTTCCTCGCCGAAGGCAAGAAATTCGCCGACGCCGGAGTCATGCGCGCCGAGGACATCGAAGTGAAAACGATTGATGGTGCCCGCGTGGTTGCCTTCACTTACGAAACCCCTTCTGGACAGCCCGAGTTCTACGCCAAGAAAGAAGTCCTGGGACTGGACCTGAGGCGGCCATATTTCCGGACGGCGGAATCCTTCGACAACGACGGCAATATCTTCGAAAGCATCGTGTTCCAGACCATCGTACCGAAGACATTCGACGACACCACGTTCAGCCCCGTTAACCCGGCTTACAATTTTTAGCCCGCACTCGATTGCGTTCATGGCGCGTGTTCAGACCGGGGGCATGCGTGGCTTTTGGCAGGTTTTAAGTTTCGCCTAAGACTTGACCGATACCCTGCCCCAACTTCATTGAAACTTCACGCGCCGCTGGGTGGTGCGACATGGTGCGATCGACGCGCTGCACGATACACAAAGACAAAGCATTAACGAAAGGAGTTCGTCATGAACCTCCGCGACGCATCGGCTCCAGTACGGGCCATCAAACGATTACTCAGCCACCACGAGATCGCCACGCTGCTATTGCTGCTGCATGCGCCGATCGACGCAATGGCCGCACCCCCCGACGTTGCCTCGCTGAGCGAATACGGCTACGTGGAGATGGTATCGCCCACGCCGGGCGAGTCCAAGTTCCGGCTGACCGACGACGGCAACGCAGTGCTGCGCGGACTCGGCATCAAATAGATCCGGCCAGGACGCTATTCACAAACGCACTCGTTCACGCTTTCACCCCGCATCGCGATCTCTGGAATAATCGATTGAGTGACGCTTTCCCTCAATCGAAAGGAGATTTGCAATGCCCGCTGCAATACCTGCTTCCCGGCCCAGATTTGCACGCGTTCTGCTGACCAACGACGATGGTATCGACGCACCCGGCCTCGCCGTGCTCGAAGCGGTAGCCGCCGAACTCGCGGACGAAGTGTGGATCGTCGCCCCGGAGCATGACCAAAGCGGCACGTCGCATTCCATCAGCCTTCATTCGCCGCTGCGCGTGAGCGAGCATGGCAAGCGTCGCTTCGGCGTGCTCGGCACCCCGGGTGATTGCGTGGTGATGGCCGTGCGGCATCTGATGCGGGACGCGCCCCCCACGCTATTGCTGTCGGGCATCAACCGCGGCGCGAACCTGGGCGTGGAAACCATGTTTTCCGGCACGGTCGGCGCGGCCATGACAGGCTTGCTGCTCGGCTTGCCATCCATTGCATTGAGCCAGACTTTCAGTGACCGCGACAACGTGCGCTGGGATACCGCGCGCGAACTCGCGCCCGGCGTGATCCGCTCGCTGCTCGCCATCGAACACGATGCGCCGACCTGCTTCAACGTGAATTTTCCGGATATAGACGCCGCGCTGGCCGGCCCGCTTACCCCGACTCGCCAGGGCGTGGGATTGGTGGAAGGTATCGACGTCCTGCCGCAAATCGATCCGCGTGGCCTGCAATATCACTGGCTGCGTTTCCAGCGCGGTCCGCGCGAAAATGCAGCCGACAGCGAGACGGCGGTGGTCGCATCGGGACGCGTGTCGGTGACGCCGCTGCAATTCGAACGCACCGACGAACGCACGTTCGCTACGTTGACGGCGGCGCTGGCGTAGACGTCAAACTAAGCGGCGAGAGCGTTGGATTCGATACCTCCGCCTGCAACGTCTCAACTCACAATGCGCGTTTCAGGTTCTTCATCGAAGATCTGGAACTTGCGCATTTTTTCCCACAGCACCTTGCGGCTGATGCCCAGGTAACCCGCCGTGTCCTGACGCCGCCAGCCGTTCACCTCCAGCGCGGCCAGCACGCGGTTGCGCTCGTTCATGTCCCACTTGCTACGGTCAACAATCACTTCGGCGCTCAGCTCGGGCGGCACCGGCTGCGAGGTGCGGGCAAGCGCGAGCAGGCGCTGCAGCCGCGCGGTGTCCCATGAGCCCACTTGCCGCACGGTCACGCCTATGCGCTCCGCCAGATTGCGCAATTCGCGCACGTTGCCGGGGAAATAACTATCAGCGACAGCATCAGCCAGCCAGTACGGCAACTCGGGCAAGGTCGCGAGCTTTTCCTGCCCCACCACCTGCGCGATGAACGACTTGAACAACGCAATCTTGTCGAGCGCCCCGCGTTCCTCCAGCGACGGAATCTTCAACTCGATCACCGCCAGCCGATAGTAAAGATCCGCGCGAAAGTCACCCTCCTTCACCCGTTGCGGCAAGTTCTTGTTGGTCGCCGCGACCAGCCGGAAATCCACCTTGACCGGCATGGTCGACCCAATCCGCGTGACCGCACTGTCTTCCAGCACGCGCAATAACTTGACCTGCTGATACAGCGGCATATCGCCGATCTCATCGAGAAACAGCGTGCCGCCATCGGCCTGCTCGAAGTAGCCTTTGTGCGCGATCACAGCGCCGGTGAACGAACCTTTCGCGTGGCCGAAGAACAGCGATTCGAACAAGCCATCGGGAATCGCGCCGCAATTGACCGGCACGAACGGTCCCTCGGAATAACGCTTGTGCTGTTCGTGCAGCATCTGCGCAATGCGTTCCTTGCCCACGCCGGTTTCACCATGCACGAGCACACTGGTGTCGCAATCAGCGAAGGTCTGCACTTCGCGCAGCAATGCTTGCATGCACTCCGCATTCGCGATCAGCGCACTCGATTCCTGCACTTGCTCCCCATGCGCGCGCAATTGCTGGGCAAGCTTCGCCACCATCCGGCGCAACTCGGCGCCGGTGAAATCGAGCGGCAGGATATGCGAGTAGTCGGTCGGGAAAACGCTGGTGTCGCGCTCACGCGGCGCCGCGCCCACCCAGATCACCGGCATGCCGCGATGCGCTTCCCAATCGCGCAATGCGAACGCGCCCGTGTCGATCACGCTCACGCTCACCACCGCGATTGCCTGGCGCTGGGCGTCCTGGACCGCGGCTATCGACATGCCGTCGGCGCGGATCACATCGACTTCGAAACCCGACATGCAGCGCACCACCTGCTCGACGATATCCGCCTTGCCTTCCCACACGTAAATATCGAGGTCATCGATTGTTGTCGCTGGTCTCATTCTCTCGATTCTCATGGCTTGCATCTTGTGGCTTCGCCGCCCGTTGCGGGTGTTCATCGCGTGGACGTTGGTTACTTTGTTAACGGCAACGCCGAGTTGCGGGTTCAATCATGCGTTCAATACTGAAGCTGCGACTGGCCGCACGTCAGCGACAGGTCATGCACGGTGCTCACGCCGATCTGTGCACCGAGGAGTTGCAGCACGGGCATAAGAACCGTGTCCAAGGCATTGAATACGGGCGTGAGCAGCGGCACGACAAAACCTGTCAGTATCTGGCCAACGGCTGAACCAAGCGGTAGCTTGATCCCGAGTACCGTCACGGTCAGTCCGTTCTGGGCGGACAACTGCGTGGCGAAACCCGTCGTCGCGTTGTACAGCACACCCCCCACCTGGTTCGAGTTCGTCGTCTGGTAATCGTCAGCATTGCCAACAATGCCATCGAATGTCATCGATGCAGCATTGGGTACGACAGCCGGAAGCGATGTGGCCATCTGAACGGTGATAAGACCGAGTACGTTGACAAGCGTGGCGGGCGCGCAACTGTAGGGCGCGGACGCGGAGAGGTTGGTGGGCGCATCACCTATGCACACGTTCGCAAGACCGGTCTGAACACCGACCACCGAGTTGCTTGATGCCTCGGTCGACAGGCACTGTGTGGAACTCAGCCACGCCGTCCCCGGCGATACGTACAGGTTGACCGGCAGCGTCACTATCGGGGCGCCAAGCCCCAACGGCAGTCCGGGCAACGCGCCAAGCGTCACCTTCAGAAACGCCCGCACCTGCGCCGTCGTGGCGATCGTGCGCCATGCGCCTGCCGGCGTCTTCCCGGCCTCGCCAACGGCCAGGACCGGCGGCTGGATCACTTGCACCTGCAATGTCGCCGTCGCCACCCCTAGGTTCAGAACCGTCGACACATTCACGGCGGACTTTCCAGCCTGTGCGATGTCGGCCGCGACAAACAATGCGTCCAGCGGGCTGATGGTTGCACTGAGCGCCGACTGCGTGTCGGCAAGGCCAACTTGCAGGAGACCCGTTCCTCCATTCACCGCACCGATAGCGAAGGTCTGCGAGCCAGGAATATTCGCGTTCGCGACGGCCTGCAACGCGCCAAGCGCGACCGATAAATTCGCGTTCGCAACCTGTGTGGTCTGCAACGCGGTAAGCATCAGATTGACGAATTGCCCGGCGGTAACGTTCGTCGCGAGCAACTGGTTCACGGTGCCCACCCCCGCTGCCGTGACGAGATCGCCTACCTGAATACGCGCTTGAGCAAGACCCGCGTAACCCGCCGCCGATATCTGCAACGCGTTGATATTCGTCCCGAGCATGGCGTTCAGCAGACCGGTAATGACGGTAGGATCGACGCTTGCCGTAGTCGTGCCGATAGTGAATGCCCCCACGTTGACCGCTTGTGCAAGCCCGGTCGCGCTGACTACGCGCCCTGCTCCCAGAAAGAAATAAGGCACTTGCTTGGACACCGTCACCTGCACCGCGTTACTCGGTGTAGCGTTCGCCGCGTAGTAGCTCGGCCCGGCATAGAGCGTCGGGTCCCAGCGCCCGCAGGTCGTGGTAATCGAGTTGCCTGACGCCGACGCGTTAAAGCCGTTCGCGCCCGCACTGCCGAGCGCGGTGGCCGGGGCGCGCGAGCAGGCGTTGTCGACGACCTGGGCGCCCGCATTCGCCGCCATGTCCGCCACGCTCTGCATGACACGTCGTTGATAAAATACGTTACCCACATCGATAGCAGCCAGCGCCGCGACCGCTACCAGTAGCCAGAACGCCGCCAACACGCTCGCCACGCCACGCTGGCGCTTGCGGCCACGCGGCGTGCGTCTGCCCGGCGATGTCGGCAGGTGATCCATGTCAGTTCGACGCTCCACCGCCTACCGCGCCCACCGATGAATCCAGATGTTCCGGGATCGGGTGATCGAAGGACTTCAGATAACGCGCGTACGCGGCACTCGCTTCCACACCCAGCATTGGCTGCGCCGGCGCCGCCAACTGGCCGCTTCGCTGCAACGCGAGCATGGAGTGGGCGGCGTCACCGATCTGCGTGACAGGCGCGTCCGTGTGCGACTGCGCTACCTGAACCGCCGGCGCTTCCGATGCTTGCTCCCGGGGCTGCTCTGTCAAACGCGTTTGCGTCTGCGCCATCGAGTGGGTGGCTATCGACATCAAGCCCAACGCGACCATCAATCCCGCAGCCTGACTCGCCGCTCTGGCCCGCCCTCGCCCCGTCCGATACTCATTCATGGTTCGTTCCTTCACCGTACGACCAGTTGCGGTTGATTGGCCGACATCGCGGCGGGTTGATCGTATGTCTGGGTCAGCGGCAATTGCGCGTTGAGCAGCGAATCGACCGTCCGCGGCGCGCGGACCATAGGAACACGCGCTTGCTCGGTTGTCGCCACCACAACCTCGGCCGCCCGTGCGTGCGTGGCCTGTGTCGAGGCCGCCGCAATGCGCTGCGCATCCGTGCGGATCGCATGCTGCACTTCCGGCGAAAATTTCTGCTGCGCGATCAGCCCTTGCGCCGCGGCGGGTTGCCCCTCGGCTAGCAGGAACAGTGCGACATTGCTCAGGATCTTCGGGTTGTCCTGCGCCAGCTCCGCGGCTTTCATCAGCGGTACGCGAGCGCCCGCCACATCGCCGAGACGCAAGCGCGCGTAACCCAGGTCCGATAGTGTGAGCGCGTCGGTTGGTTGCAGGCGCGTGGCGGCGTCAAACTCTTCGGATGCCTTACCAAATTCTCCTGCCGCGCCCGCCAGCAAACCGAGCCCGCGATACCCCCGCGCCGCCAGCGGCGTGTTCAGCAACTTCGTGTATGCGTCGGCGCTGCCCTGGGCCTGACCAGTCTGGCGCAGGGCGTCGGCACGCAGCAGAGTCGTGTCGGGCGTCGAGCCATACTGCTTCTCGTACGCGTCAATGTGCGCAAGCGACGCATAGAACAAACCCTGCGACTGCATCCGGTCGATCAGCGCGAGATACATGCCGGGTGTATCGGGCGCATCCTGTTTCTGTTGCGACTGCTGAAGCGCGGCCTCGCGCTCCGCCTGTATGCCGACCCCATAACCGCTGTCCATCTTCGACGCGCAGCCGCCCAGCCCCGCGAAAACGGTACAGGCAAGCATCAGGACAACCGCGAGCAGGCGGTTCTTGGTTGCGTCAATGGCGATCGATTTCATGGTGTCACTCTCTTCAACGTCTCTTCAACGTTTATTTATGTATCGTGGAAAGCGAATGGAACACGGCGATAAATCCCGGACCGGCTGTCATGATCAACAGGGCGGGCAGCAAGGTCACCACCATCACGCCGGTCATCTTCACGGTCAATGCGCCGATCCGTTCACGCAGCGTCGCGCGGCGCGACTCGCGCAACCGGTCGCCGAACTGGCGCAGCGGTTCCTGTACCGCGCCACCGTGCTTGTCGACCTGGACCACCAGCCGCATCACGGCATTCAGGTCGTCGTTCTCATAGCTCGTCGCGAGCCGGCTTAGCGACTGCTCACGCGTACGTCCAGTGGTGAACTGCCGGTGGGCCAGCGCGAGTTCCTGCGAGAGCACCGGCAGGACTGTTGCGAAGTCATTGATCATTACCTGCAGGCTCTGATCGAGCGACAAGCCGACGCCTTGGAGCAAACGCAGCAAGTCGACGAACATCGGCAACTCGCTTGCTACCGAGCGTTGACGCGCTTTCGCGCGGCGCCGCACGAACCACTTCGGCAACATGAACCCGAGACCGAGCGCGCCGATCATCCACATGGCGAGGCGGGGTTCCCCGTTGAACCAGACCAGCACAAGCATCGGCAGCAGCGCGGCGCTGCCAATCCGCGCTGCGAAGAAACGCGCGCGCGTGTTGGCACTGAGGAAACCGCATCGATCCAGCAACCGCCGGTCTTCAGGCGCCACCACAATGGCACCGAATGGCGTGTCCAGCCAGCTCATCGCCATACGGCTGAGCGTATGGCTGAGCGCATCGGCCAAGCGCGACAGGCGGCTGCCCTTGGGCCGCCCGCGCCCCGCCTCGCTCGTGTCCTTCGCGTCTGTCGTCTGCGGCGCCAGCTTGCCCGCTGCAATCGCGCGTGCCGCCGAGCTGGCCGCGCGTTGATCGAGCGCGTGGTCGAGCGTACGCGCGCCGCGCTGCATGCGCGCGAGGCCCGTGAATGCGAGCACGCCCAGCAAAGCGCATCCGAGCGCGGCGACGAGCAAGGCAAGAGCGAACACAGTGTGAGCGGTCATGTTCAATCCTTCAGGCGCGCCATCCGGTAAAGCAGGAAAGCGCCGAGCACTTGCAGCACCACCGCCACGTACACGAGGCGCTGGCCAAATGAATCGGACCACATCGCCTGGAAGTACGACGGGTTGGAGATCATCACGAAGCCGCCCAGCAGCGCCGGCAATAACCCGAGCACCCAGGCGGACAAACGCGTCTCGGTGGACAGCGCGATCAGTTCGCGCTCGGCCTGTTCGAGATCGCGCATCAGCGCCGCCATGCGATCGAGCATCACGTCGGAGCGCCCGCCGTATTTCACCGAGATGCGCAGCACCGAGCCGACCAGTTCCAGTTCGCGCACGCGATACACCGAGGCCACGTGCTTCAGCGCCACGTCTATTTCGACACCCGAGCGCAGCATCCGCGAGACCCGGTCGAGGCAATCGCGCAACGGCGCATCGGTGGTGGTCAATGCGGCCTGGAACGCGGCCGGCACGCTGTTGCCGATAGTGATGAGCCGCACGATGCCATCGAGGAATACAGGCAACTGGCGCGAGATCCGCTGATAACGTTTTTGTGCGCGCCATGAGAGGAATGCAAACGCGCAGAGCGCGCCGAAGACGACGAAACCCAGCGCAACCAGCCAATGCGTACGCAAACCAACCCAGCACGCGCCGGGCAGGATCACCGCGCCGGTGCTCAACAAAAAAGTGCGCGGACTGGCGATGCCCGCACGGCTCATCAGATTGCCGAAGCCATAAGCCATGCGCGCCTGCAGATGGCGCGCATGCTCGCGAACACCGTGCTGCATGGCGTTCGGCGGCAAAGCGGAAGGACCTGCAGAACGCATGCGCTGGCTGTTCCGGGCAGGCGTTGCGCGTGTTGTTGCGCCCGGCATTGCACCCTGTACCGACGCTACCCGCCGATCAACAAAACGGTCTGTCAACGCGCGTTCGCGGTTGTCCTGCGCGCGTTGCCACAGCAGCAGCCCGCCGGCCGCGCACAGCAGCGCCACGACCAGCACGAGGCCGATACCGCTAGACATTGAAGCCTCCTCCGGAGCGGCCGAAACCGCCGCCACCGCCTCCTCGCCCGAAGCCGTCGTTGAAGCTGTCCACGCCCCTGTCATTGCCGAGTGACTGGCGATACTTGGCAAGCTTGGGTGAGCTGGGATGAATGCCGAGCGAGACCCAGTTGTCCTGCTCCTCGCCGCCTTCCATGATCGGCTCGTAGCGGTACAACTCCTGCGTCGCGACAATGTTGTCCGAGAGCCCCGTCACTTCCGTCACCGACAAAATACGCCGCCGCCCATTGGACAAACGCCCGATCTGCACGATGAAGTCGATGGCATTCGCAATCTGCCGGCGCAAGCTCGACTCCGTGCCCTGGAAGCCCGCAAAACCCGCCAGCATCTCAAGCCGGTAAAGACATTCGCGTGCCGAACTCGCGTGGACGGTGCCCATCGAACCATCGTGACCGGTGTTCATGGCCTGCAGCATTTCCAGCACTTCGCCGCCGCGTACCTCGCCCACGATGATCCTGTCCGGCCGCATCCGCAGCGTGTTGCGCAAGAGGTCGCGAATGGACACCACGCCCGCGCCGTCGAACCCGCCCGGACGGCTTTCGAGCCGCACCACGTGCGGGTGATTGAGCGAAAGTTCAGCGGTGTCTTCTATCGTCACCACGCGCTCGTGCTTCGGAATAAAAAACGCGAGCGCGTTGAGCAGCGAGGTCTTGCCCGAACTCGTCCCGCCCGACACCAGCACGTTGCAGCGCGCAGCGACCGCCGCGTCGAGCAACCCGCAGATCTCCTGATCGAAGGTGCCGTTCGCGAGCAGGTCGTCGGGGCGCAGCGGGTCGCGCCGGAACTTTCGTATCGATACCACCGGCCCGTCGAGCGACAGCGGTTCGATCACCACGTTCACCCGGCCGCCGTCGGGCAGGCGCGCATCGACCATGGGATTGGATTCGTCCAGCCGCCGGCCGATAGGAGCGAGGATCCGCCGCACGATCCGCAGCAAATGCGCGTTGTCTGCGAAGCGCACCGGGATCTTCACAAGCATGCCGTGACGCGAGACGTAGACGTCGTCGAAGCCGTTGATGAGGATGTCCTCCACCGCAGGATCCGCGAGCAGATCCTCGATCGGCCCGAAGCCCGCCAACTCTTTCGTCAGGGCCTCCGCGATCAGCCGCACTTCGCTCTCGTTCAGCGGAATGCGCCGCATCCGGACGAAGCCGTCGATCTCCAGGTCAACGAACTGCTGGATCGCCTGGCGCGACCATCGTCCAAACTCGGCGCCAAGCTCCTCAATCCGCGTAAGCAGATGCTCGTGCGCCGCGTTCTTGATGTCCTGGAACTGCTGCGTGTGCGCGAACGAAGTGGCGTCGTCGGCGAACTCGATGTCTTTTGCCATCGTCTATGACCGCTTGGTGAAAGTGGGAAAGAGCCGCTTGAGGAACTGTTTTGAGCCGCTCGACGCGCCGGCGAAATCCACCGTATTCTGCTTCAGTGCATCGGCGTCCATGCCGTCTGGCAACGGCACGAATGTGGGCGTGATGCTGTCGGCTGCGGCCATCTTGTGACCGCCAAGCCGCGCGACCAGCGGGTCCAACGCGCGTACATAAGCATCGCGCTCAGCGATATCCGCCAGCAGGCGCCCCTGGTTCACCGCGCGTCCAAGCGCCTGCGAGCGGGCAGGCAATACCGCGAGCAACGGTAGCCCAAGCCGCTCCGCGATTTGCTCTGCGCCAAATTGCAGCGCCGCGTCGAACTTGTTCACGACCAGATGCAACTTCTGCGGCGCATCGGCGGCCTCGCGCTCCTTGGGCAAGCGTGCGTCGGCATCGTGGACACGCATGCCTTCCAGCAACTCCATGGCGGACACCACGGACGCCACGTTCGGATCGCAGACCAGCCACACATTGTCCGCGGCGCGCGCCATCTGCGCGACAAACTCGAGGTTCGTAAAACCACCAAGATCGACGATCTGGTGATCGAAGAAAGTCCGCAGCCGGTTCACCAGATTCACCGCCGACGCATACGACACCTCGCGCATCGCCCCTAGATCCGGCGGCAATGTGGTCACCGCGAGGCCGCTGGCGTGGCGTCCGAAGGCCGTATGAACGAAGGTCTGGTCGAAGCGGCGCAGGTTGCGCACGGCATCGACGAAATTGAATTCGCTTTGTGTGTCGAGCAGCACTGAACTGTCTGCGGCGGGGATGCCCAGGTCGAGCAGCGCGGAGGTCTTCGATGCCGCCGCGCCACGTTTTTGCAACCTCACCGCCAGGTTCGCCGCCAGCGTGCTCACGCCCATGCCGATGCGCGCACCAAGCAGCACCGTAACCTGGCCGTGCCGGTTGGAAATGTGTTCCGTCTTCGCGGACTGGCTGGCCTGCTCGATCAGTTGTTTCGCAATCCGAAGTGCTTCGTCGGGTTCGCCTTCGACATCGATAAAATCACGCACACCGGCGCGCAATGCAGCAATCGCGCTGGCTGACTGCTGCAGGGAACCGAGCGCAACAATGGCCAAGCCCGGGAATGCATCGTGCACCGCGGTTGCCATCGCCGTCGCGCTTGCGATGCTGGCTTCGGGTGCTTCAAGCGGGGCACGGGCGAAGTCGATGAACACCATCGTGGCGCCCAGCGTCGATATCTTCGGCATCAGCGCAATAGCGTCGAAAGGCACGTGCTCGAGCGCGCCCAACGTGCCCAGCGCGCGAGCGAGCCAGGCCCGGCGTCCCGCATCCGAGCAGACGCACAGGAACCGGATGCCCGGAGAGCGCGCTTCTACGTCAGTCAAAGATAGAACTCTTGCGTTCATCGCCGCTTTCTCCTGCCACATCGGCGCGGGCAACGCTGCCAGCACACCTCGCCGCCCTTATCGTGGCGGACGGACTTGCACGCGCCTTCACTACTTGCCTGCCACCCTCTCCACCAGCGCTTGCGTCCGTCATTTCGAGAACCCCGGCACCGCGTCGCCCGATGCAATCCCACCCACGAACGAGCGCCACACGGGGCCGTCGCGCTGCTCGGATTGCTCGCCGGGCGTCGCGGGAAGCACAGCACCCTTGGCTATCGGCGAGACTAGATGCGGTGTCACAATGATCACCAGTTCGCGATCATTCTGCGTGTACTGCAAGGTCTTGAAGAACGCGCCGATGATCGGCAAATCTCCGAGCACCGGCACCTTGTCGACGTTCGATGCCGTCTCGCGATCGATCAGGCCACCGATCACGAAGCTCTCGCCGTCGCCCAGTTCCACTGTGGTATCCGCGCGCCGTGTGGTGATGGCCGGCACCGAAATACCGTTGATGGTCAGCGCGTGCGTGAAGTCGAGCTGGCTCGCTTCTGGCGCGACTTTCAGCGCGATCCGCCGCGGCCCGAGTACGGTCGGCGTGACCGTCAGTCCGATGCCGTAGGGCTTATAGACAATGCTGATTGTTCCAAGCGACTGCGGCACCGGTATCGGGATCTCGCCGCCGGCGAGAAAGCTCGCGCTCTGCCCCGACAACGCGACAAGCGTCGGCTCAGCCAGCACGCGCGCCAGATTGTTCGATTCGAGCAGGCTGAGATTCGCGAAAATTCCGCGAGTACCGAGGTTCACCATCAAGTTGAACGCGCTGCTGATTGGCGACGTGGATGTGACCTGCAAATTCGGGGTCGCGCCGCCCGTATATGATGTCAGCGACGAAGGCGAGAAGGTGCCGAATGCAAACGCGTTGTTCTGTTTGAAGAGATTGAAACCCGCTTCCTTCAGCACGGCCTTGCTGAACTCGACCACCTTCACGTCGACCTGCACGACAGGACTTGTCGCTACGGTGGAGACATCGAGGACATCGCCGTCCTTCGTACTGGCTCCCCTGCCGTCCCCGGTTGCAGAGGAGTCCGGTGAATTCCCGCTTTGCCCTCCCGGACCCTTGCCGGATGCGCCCGATGACGATTCGGATGAACCTGCGGTTCTCGCAACCGACCTCGCTACAGTCAATGCGCGCTGATGCGATTCCATGCTCGCGGCAGACCCCGTGACCACCGCGGTGCTGCCAAGCACGTTCACCGCGGGTGTATCGCTGCCGAGCAACTCATGGGCGGCCAGTGTAGTGACGTTGATCGTGTAGGTCTGCGGCGCGCTCTGGCCGCGCTCCCAGATCATCATCTCGGTGCGTCCCGCGCTTTTTCCAACCAGCAATAAACCGCCGTTTGCGCCACCGCTGCTCTTGAGCCAAAGCACGTCCGCGACCGCGGGGTCTCCCACGGCTACGCGCTGCAACGTGCGTCCCATCGCGATCTGCTTCTGCGCGCCGACCACGACGTCGATAACCCGCGACGACGCGGAGTCGGTCGCGCCTGCTGCGGGCCCGACAGTTTTCGCGCCAGCGAGCGTCGCCGCCGCACACGTGCATAGCAGCGCGGCGAGCAATAACCGACGTGCGTCAGAGACGCTGCGTCCTCGATAGAAACCCTTGGCTTTCATGATTTTTTATATATCGACTGCGTACTGCGTTGTCGCCATACGGCGGCATGGCCCCGAACTTCCTTTATGCTGGCTGCTACTTGTCCTTCTGCACACCCTTCTATATTTGTTTACGGCACGGCGATCATTTTCAGTACGCCACTTTTTCCCTATGCGCGCCGCGAATCAACTCAAGATCATTCGACACCGCCTGGACACGCGGCGCACGCGCCGCAGGCATGGAGGGCATGGCAGGTAACGGGGCGATGACTGGCATGCGCGCCGACCGCTCACCATGCGTACCCGCCAGCGCCTGAAGCGACAGACCAGCGGCTGCCCGCGACGCACTATCATTCGATATCCTTATCGATGCAAGAAGTGGCGCCATGGCAATCGGTTCGGCTGTGTCTGTATCGACGGGATTGCGCAGCGCCAGTACCAGGCGCCCCGCGCCTTCAGCGAGCGTGAGTGCGTCGATATCCGCAGTGCGCACGGCCAGCACCGCCGTACGCGCCCCCGCACCGCGCGGGGCATTGGCCGCGTTAGCCGCGGTGTCGGCTGCGTCCGACGTGCCGGGAAGGGTCTCATCGCCGAAACTGAGCACACGGACCCTCGACAACAACAGCCGTGCTTGCGTTGCCTCCACTTCCGCATCCGTGCCCGGGCCGGCGGACATATCGCGCTTGAGCATGAAAAACACATCGACGAAATTGCCAGGCCGCACCCGGTTGCCCACCGCATTGCCCTCGTCGACCCGCACCGCGATGGCCCGTTCGCCGGGCGCGATGGCATCGGCGAGTCCGGTGGTGAGGTTGGCCTCGGAGAGCGGCGTATTGGCCGCAATCGCGACGAGCGGCACGCGCCCGACAAGACCGGTAGCATCGGCGAACTCGCCGGCTCCGCGCGACGGCGCCATCCGCAGCGTCAGGGCATCGGCGTCGATCGGCTTGCCGGCGGAGAGGTCGCGCGTGGCGACGACCACCGGGAAACTGGCCTGACCCTGCACGATTTGCGGTACCGGCGCCGGAGGACGACGAGAGAGCGACCACGCGAAAATGCCAAGCAACGCGGCGAGCACGATCAGGGAAACAGCAAGGATGCGGGTAATGTTAGCCATGATCGTCTTGGTCGTTTCAAACGTGAGCAACGCTTAAAACAGGTTCTCCGGGTTCAGTTGCACCATCGCACTTGCAGTGAGACTTGCTGGCACCGGCAGCCCGATCAAAGGCAGTGGAGGCACCAGCGGCCGGCTTGCGTAGTTGTAGTTGAGGGCGACGTTCACGCATTGCATCGTGGCGTCGAAGGTGCATCCTGCATACGTCGCGGTGCAGGGAGCGCTGCCCGCTAGCCAGTTCACCAGACCCGTCGCCGTGGCGCAAGCCGCGCTCGCGCGCAGCGCGAGCGCGCTGGCTGCGCTGGTTGCACCGGGCTGGTAACGCAGCGCCGCCCGTGCCCCCTCCGACGCAGCCAGCGTGAGCGACTGCTGCGCGACGAAGACCATGCTGTAGGTGACGATCGCGTAGAACACGAGGAAGAAAAGCGGAAACACGATGGCGAATTCCACCGCCATGGTTCCGCGCTGCGCGCGGCGTCGAGCGTCGAGCGGCTTGGCATGTGCGAGGGAATGTGCGTGATCACGCCGGCAGGCGGGCGAGACGGGCCGCGCGGAGTTGAGTAGGGTCATCGGGCAGCCTCAAAGACTTGCAGCGTCAGGCTTCCTATTGCGGACACGGCGAGCAACGCGGCGTACGGTGTTGCGCGGCGGCCTCCGACCATGAAGGTGTACGGGGATGATCGTTCAACGCCGGTGACATCGCGAGGGCGGCTCACGTAACCATCAGTATTTGGTGAGGACTCCAACGAACTTTCAGCGCTCTGGCGCCTCCCCTCGATCACCGCCGACGCAAGCAAATACAGCGCGTGAACACCAGCGGCAATACTGGCCACGATCCACAGCGCAGGTAACGCGTGAAAGCCGCACCATGCGCCGAGCGTGGCGAACACCTTGACGTCGGCGGCGCCCATCAGGCCAATCAGGTAGAACGGCAAGAGCGCAAGGAGCCCGGCCAGGAGACCTAGCGCAGCATCGGATACATCGATGTGAAAGGGTGAATGGCCGCTTGCGGCAAGCACACAAGCTACAGCCAGTCCCGCAATAACGAGCCAGTTGGGTATGCGGCGCAACCGGCAATCGAATAAAACGACCGCGAGCGCCCAGCTAATGAATAACGCGGCGTTAATCATGATGTGGACTCGCTTCGACCAGGCAAACTAATCCCGCCAGCCGCTATTTAAAGCAGCCGATTGGAAAAGCTCGACGTGACGCCTGCGCGCAGCAGATGCCCTGCGTGTGGGCGCATTAATGCAACTAATGCAACAACACGCAGTGATCCAGCCATACCGGCGAATAATCCGGCATAGACAGTTAATTGCTAGCGAGAAGAATGTGACGCCTGATGCCCGGCGGCGCGAAGCCCGTTCCGCTAAAGCGCGGTCACGATATTCGTGAACACGGTCTGCAGTTTAGTGACAACGTCACCTATCGACACCGCGAGTGCAGCCGCAATAAGCCCTGCAATAAGCGCGTATTCAATAGCGGTGACGCCGCGTTCGTCTTTGACGAAGTGCTTGATCAAATTAGACATGATGCTTTCCTCGGATATTTTTAATGGCCATGTGACAAATGATCCGGCATTTTTCTGGGTCGCCGCCCGCGGGTTCTCTCTTCCCCGCGGGCGTAGCTCCGCTTGCCTTGGATGCGCGTCGTTGCGCGCGATTTATTTGCCGCTTCTCTCAGGTTCCAGATTTGTAGTCGATGGTGCCTCCATCAGTCAGGATGTTAAATGATGCATCCTTGAAACGATTTATAGCCGAACGTTATCTCGAAATCAACGGGTGCCAAGCAATAATTTCATCGGTTGTTACCCTTGATCGGTAAGGTTTGTGCCGCGACAAGGCTTTGTAGTCAAACACTTACCGCTACCTGTCATTTTTTGTGTAATTAGCCAAACGATCCGACAGCTAACCCTCTAGTTAACGGAAGACCTCTCATTAACTTTATGTTTTTTTATCCAGCGTGTACTCTCTAGTTCAAACGCATTATTCGGTTGACTAAATGACGGCTCGGTGACGGCTCAGTGACGGCTCCATATTGGCAATCGTTCGCACTACCGCTAAATGACTGCCTGCCATTGCACGCGGGAGACAAGCCGTGTGATCGTGCATGACCACGTGCGCATTAAACGTCGAGTGTGTTGCAGAACGCGTAACGCGCGTTACGGCTTGAGACGTAACGACCTTCACCGCACGTTACGTTACGTGATGCCTCAGCGCGGCATCGCTTCATTTTCCCCAGAACTCCCGACTACCGGCAAAGCCATGCCAGGCCTTATACCGTCTGGTTAACCCGTTGTGCGCGCCAACCCTTTGTCCTCCTTGATACAAATGGCACGGGTCCTGCAATAAGACGATGGCAGTTCAAAAAGCAAAAAACTAAATACCATCCGAGGGCGTTATGAAGACCATCCAAATCCAAAGCGGCGCATTGCGCGTCACCCTCCTCACCGCAGCAGTCGCGACCATGCTGACCCTTGGCGCCTGCGGCGGTTCAGGTTCAACCAGCAAGCAATTAGGCAGCGCTGGAACCGGCGGCATACCGACAACCGGCGGCGGCGGTACGACTGGAGGTGGCGGAACGGGCTCGGGCGGCGGCGCCGGTTCAGGTGGAACAGGAACTGGAGACGGAACGGTCGCTGGCGGGGGCGCCAATGGCGGCGGGTCGGGCGCGGGTGGCGGAGGCGCCGGCACGGGCGGCGGCGGTACCGGATCGGGCGGTGGAACGGTCATCGGCGGCGGTGGAACGGGTGGAGGAACAGCCGGCGGTACGGGTGGAGGAACCGGTGGAGGAACCGGTGGAGGAACCGGTGGAGGAACAGGCGGCAGCACGCCGGTCACGACCCCGGTTGCAGCCTTAGCTGGCTCAGCGGGCAACGTTGTATCTGCAGTGGGCAATGCAGTGACGGGCGTAGGCACGGTCGTCGGCAACGCAAACATTCCTGGCGTCAGCCCCGCCACGACACAGGCGGCAGGCGGTGTCGTCTCGCATCTCGGCGATGCCGTCGATGCCCTGGGCAACGGCGTCTCGCAAGGCCTCGGCCAGATCGGTTCGAGTGCCAACCCGGTGGGCACGACGCTCGCCAGCACCGGTAACGTCGTTCAGCAGGCAGGTGCTGCTGTCAGCAGCGCTGGCGATCTCGTAACAAGCGTCGGCAGCGGCGCGCTCTCCCCGCTCGCACCCGTGACAACGCCGTTGGGCAACGTGGTAAGCACGCTCGGCGATGCAGTTACACAAACCGGCGGCGCGCTCGGCACGACGCTTTCGACTGGCGCAGTCAGCCAGATCACGCAGCAGGTCAGCACGGCAATCACACCGATCACGGCGTTGGCCGGCTCGCTGACACAGACCGTCGGCTCGGCCACCGGTCTCGGCGCGCCGATCAATAACCTGCTCGCGACGCTCGGCGGCGTACTGGACTCGGCGGGGCACACGGTGGCATCGACGGGTAACAACCCCATCTCGACCGGTCTGGGCGGCGTAGTGTCCGCGACAGGAACCACGCTTGCATCGGCCGGCGGCCTTGTGAACGGCACTCCGGGCACGAATCCGTTATCGCCGATCAGCGGCATTCTCTCCGGCCTGACAGGCGGTTTAGGCGGAGCGAGTGGCACAGGCGGCCCCCTCGCCCCGATCACGGGTCTCGTCAGCGGCTTGACGGGAGGATTGACGGGCATCGGCGGCGCGGGCGGCGCAGGCGGCCCCTTGGCTCCGGTCACGGGTCTGGTCGGCGGCTTGACCAGCACGGTCGCCAGCCTTGGCGCGGCGCCGGGCTCAGCCGGTCCGCTGGCGCCTGTTGCAGGCCTGGTCAGCAGCTTGACCGGCACGATTGGCGGCGCGGGCTCGACACCCGGCGCAGGCCCGCTCGCTCCGGTCGCAGGCTTGCTCGGCGGCTTGACGAACACGGTGGGCACGGTAGCCACCGGCGTAGTGACGCCCGTGGCTGGCGTGGTGGGCGGCCTCACGGGTGCGCTGACCAACGCGGCATCAGGTGGCTCGGCGGGATCGGCGGCCAATCCGCTGGCATCGGTCACCGGCCTTGTCGGCGGCTTGACGGGTGCCTTGACCGGCGCGGCATCGGGCACGGGCGCGGGTACGGGCGCAGCGAACCCGGTTGGCGGGCTGCTCGCGTCGATCACCGGAGCGGGCATAGGTGCAGGCGTAGGCGCGGGGACCACGACGACGAAATCGCCGTCGACCGGTGCAACGACGACCACTACCGGCGTAGGCGTTGGGGTAGGCCTCTCGAGCACCACAGGCAGTGGCGCTGGCAGCAGCTCGCCGGGCAACCCGCTGGGCAGCGTGACCTCGCTGCTGGGCGGCCTGCTCGGTGCGCATAACAAGTGATACAGACGCTGCCGCAACGCATGAGCCTCGAGGCTTTTCGCCTGGAGCGATAACTCGAGGCGACCGGGTCCGTGACCCGGACCGCCCCAGGTTCGGGTTCACGGTTTGAAACATCCTTTCGTTACGTCCTCGCGACGAGGAGGGTCGGGTACCGAACCCCTCAATGATCCCTTTCAGTGTCTGGTAAACCACGTGTTCCCCGGCGCCGCCCTCGGCGCCGGTTTCGCATCCGGCCGGATGTTTCTGCGCCTATACAACGACCCGAGACAAAATCCGGACAAGAAAATATCACAAGGACAACCGATGAAAATACCTACGACACATAGGCATGAACAAGAATAGATTGAGACAGGAATGAACAAGGCCAAAGGTTACGACCGCAAAGAGCCGTAATACAAAGATATGCAGTAGAAGCAACACCCAGCATCAAACGATGACGAACGCAGCAGGACCACGGGTCGTGTCGATCCGGCCTCCTCCGCAGTTCGCACGAAAAAAGCCAACGAGGGCCGTACCGTGAATATCAAGGAATGGAAATGGACGCTGCTGCTTGCGGCGGTGGCGGCGCATGCCGCCCAGGCGCAGACCAGCGGACAGGTTGCGCGGCCGGCGCTGGCGGGCAATCCACTGGACGCGTTGCCGCAAGTGAACGCGCCGCAAAAACCACCGGCCGTTACCGTCGATGTCCAGCCGCAAACCCCGCAGATCCAGGAACTGCTTGCGCGTCACCTGACGCCGAAAAAGATCGAGGTGGAAGGCGTAAAAGCCATTCCCTTCGATGAAGTCGCGCAACGCTTCAATCCACTGGTGGGCAAGGACGTCACCATCGGCGAACTGATGGAGACGGCGAACGGCGTGACCGCGCTTTACAAGGAACGGGGTTACGCGCTCTCCTTCGCCTTCGTGCCCGCGCAGACCTTCGAAAACGGCGTGGTGCGCATCACGGTGGTGGAAGGTTACGTAGCCGATATCAAGATCAAGGGCGACCCCGGCACCGCTGAAAAACGCATTCGCGCGATCGCTGACCGGATTCGCGCCGACCGGCCATTGCGGCAATCCACCTTCGAACGTTACGTCAATGTGCTTGGCCTCACCCCCGGCGTGAAGATCGCGGCAACTGTCGCGCCGCCGCAGACCACCGACGGCGCGACCACGCTCGATCTCGATGTCGAGCGCAAGCCGTTCACTATCGCGACCGGTATCGATATGAATCATCCTGGTGTGCAGGGCATTGTCACCGCGACGGAGAATGGCCTCCTTGGCCAAGGCGAGACGCTGGGAGTCTCCGCACTCCTGCCGAAGGGCCGCGACGATCAAACCTATTTCGACGTCAACGGCTCATTGCCGATAGGTACCGACGGCTTCACCCTCAAAGCCGATGCATCGCACTACTACGGACATCCCGTCGATAACCCTGGCCTGCCCTCCTACGTCGAGCGCACCGTCGTCAACGACAAAGCGGGCTTGTCAGCGTCGTATCCGTTCGTGCTGAGCAACACGCGCAGCCTGATCGGCACGGTGGGCGCATACGCGTCGCACGACGAGGACCGCTACAAGAACACCATCACGGGCGCACAACTTGGTCAGCGTTCGCAAGTGCGTGTGACTACATTGCAACTCGACTACACCGGCGTGGATACGGGAACCGTCAGGCGCGCAAGCCTCAACGTGGCGAAAGCATTCGATGTGCTTGGGGCGTCGAAGTCGGCGGACACCAACATTCCCGGGGTTATCACAACCAACCCCGCGTCACTTACGTTCGTGCGCACGGGTGCTACGGTTTCACAGACCAATGAATGGCCGTTCAAGATTGGCACCTCGATTGCAGCAACCGGGCAGTACAGCGCGGACTCCCTGCCGACCTCCGAGCAGATCGCGTTTGGCGGGCAGCGCTTCGCGCTTGGTTATGAGCCGGGAGAAGTATCGGGCGATTCGGGCTGGGCCGCATCGGCGGAAATCAACCGGCCCTTTGCGATCGGACTGGCGTTCATGAAGACCTTCACACCCTACGTTTCCGTCGATACCGCCCACACCTATCTCCACGCTGCCGGTTCGAAACCGAGCCACCTGGCATCGATAGGCATAGGCTTTCGGATCTCCGATGCCAAGTACTACAGCCTGGATTTATCGCTGGCGAAACCGGTGGGCGATGCCCCGGTGGAAGGCAACGGATCGCGGAGCCCGCGCGTAAACGCGACCTTTTCCTACCAATTCAATTGACAGGGGACAGACCGCAGCGAAGCAGCTGCCCGACTAGAGGGTTTGTACAAAACGCTCCCCATGCTTTGTCGTATTCTGTCCGGCACGCGGCGCCTGCGCAGCCGGCAATAATGACAACATGGTCAACAGATCAAGAGACGTTTTACCTCAAGGAGGAAGCATGACGAGACTTACCCAACGCGTGCATCGGCATGTCGGACGCATCCTGCTTGCCGGTGCACTACTCGCCGCGTCCGCAACAAGCATGGCGCAAACTGCGTCGCCTACGGGACTCTGGCAAACCATCGACGACAACACCGGTCAGCCCAAGGCGCTGGTGCAAATTATCCAGGACGGCGACGGTACATTCACCGGCAAGATCCTCACCGGGCTCGGCAGCAGCAACGATCCGACCCGCCGTTGCACGGCCTGCACCGATTCACGCAAGGACCAGTTGATGAAAGGCATGACTATCATCAATGGCATGAAACCCGATGGCGACACGTGGGACGGCGGCCAGATCCTCGATCCCGAGAACGGCAAGCTGTACAAATGCAAGATGCACCTGGACGATGGCGGACAGAAACTCGTGGTCCGCGGATATATTGGCGTGTCGCTGCTCGGACGTTCGCAAACCTGGATCCGACAGCAATAAAACCGCAGCATCCGAATGCGTTGCGTACAAAAAAACCCGTCTGGAGGCTCTAAGTCTCCAGACGGGTTTTTTATGCACGAGCGATCTTCACACGCGTATCAAGCCGTACATCAAGCCGCGTGACGCACACCGCCTCGTGGGTATTCAACCGCTTCGGCCGGGGTAAGCGGCACGAGCGGCATAAGCACTGGCCGTGCGTCGCCATGCATCTCGGCAGGCCGGGTGGTATCCGCCGCAACCGCATGGCCGCCCAACCTCTCTGGCAACTCGGTTGGCACTCGCATGCGCGAGGTCATCAACGAATACAAACCTTCACTCGCCACGCCGAACAACTGCTGCATCACCCGCCCAAGCACACCGGAGTCGTGCCACGCCTTGAAGCGGCGGTGACACGTCTGATACGACGGATATTTGCGCGGCAACGTTGACCACGAAGCACCGCTGTACATCACCCAGAGCACGCCGTTGAGCACGGCACGGGTGTTGGCGAGCGGTCGTCCGCGCAACTCGGAACGGGGTCGCAACTCTGGCAACAAAGGCGCGACCATTTGCCATTCTTCGTCGGACATATCGCGGTAAGGCTTCATGGTTCTCTCCAATCACAAGTAAGTGATTAGAAGATACCGATCTGCCGGAGACGCCGGAATAAGACATGTCCGAATCTTGAAATACCGTTCAGAGCCTTACAGCAGTAAGCTCTCGGCGAAATTATGAGTCTCGCATTGTCAATTCGCCCGTTTGGCCAACGCTGCGTCAGGTCAGCGACGTGTCCACCAGCCGACGCTCCGACTCCAGATATTCCTTCGACTGCATCTCGGTGATCCGCGACACCGTGCGCGTGAATTCGTTGGCCATCGGACCTTCCACGTACAGTTCTTCCGCAGGCACCGCCGCCGACATCAGCAATTTCACCTTGTGGTCATAGAACACGTCGATCAGCCACGTAAAACGCCGCGCCTCCGACGCATTGCGCGGCGACATCTTTGGAACGTCGGAGAGAATCACCGCATGGAAACGGCTCGCCAGTTCGAGGTAATCGTTCTGTGAACGCGGGCCGCCGCAGAGCGTGGCGAAGTCGAACCAGACCACGCCATCGGCTTTGCGCAGCGCCTTGAGTTCGCGTTTCTCGATCCGCAGGATCGGGCTTTCGTCCGGCACCGCGGCAAGCTTCGCGAAGTCGGCGCGCAGCGCTTTGTCGGCGGCGGCGCCTAGCGGCGTGTGATAAGCAGTCACTTGCGACAAAGTACGCTTACGATAATCCGTGCCGGCGTCGACATTGATCACGTCCAGCTTCGACTTGATCAGCTCAATAGCAGGCAGCAACCGGTCACGATGCAAACCATCGGGATACAACAAGTCAGGGTCGTAATTCGACGTCATCACGAACTGCACGCCGGCGCCGAACAAGCGGTCAAGCAGCCGGTAAAGAATCATGGCGTCGGCAATATCCGAGATATGAAACTCGTCGAAGCAAATCAGCCGGTAACGCTTCGCCACGCGTCGCGCGAGTTCATCGAGCGGATCGGACGTGCCCTTCAACTCTTCCAGCTCCCGATGCACCTCGCGCATGAATTCGTGGAAATGCAGGCGTGTCTTGCGCTGCACCGGCACGACCGCGAAGAAGCTGTCCATCAGGAAGCTCTTGCCGCGCCCCACGCCGCCCCACATGTAGACGCCACGCGGCAACTCCGGATGCGAGATCAGCTTCTTGAACGCGTTCGAGCGGCGCGCCTTGTACGCGACCCACTCGTCGTAGCAACGTTGCAAGCGTTCGACCGCCGCCAGTTGCGCCGCGTCCGACTGATAACCCCGCGTCTGCAGTTCGTGTTCGTAGTATTCGTTGACGTTCATGGTGCGAGGAAGTGGGTGCCTTGAATATGACCTGACAAGCCTGAAGGCCGTGGACAAAACAAAGGCGAGCGGGAAAACTCCCGCCCGCCTTCGTCCTGCTGCTCAACCGATGCCGCAATTACATATTGAGCGCGCGTTTGTCGACGGCGAGCGCGGCTTCGCGCATCACTTCGGACAACGACGGGTGCGGATGGCAGATCCGGCCAATATCTTCCGATGCCGCCTTGAACTCCATCGCCACCACGGCTTCAGCGATCAGGTCCGACGCGTTCGCTGCAATGATGTGGCAACCAAGCAGTTCGTCGGTCTTTGCATCGGCGATCATCTTCACGAACCCGTCAGCCTTGCCGATACCCAGCGCGCGGCCGTTCGCCATCATCGGGAACTGGCCGGTCTTGATCTCGCGGCCTTCGGCCTTGAGTTGCTGTTCCGTCTTGCCAACCCACGCAATTTCCGGTTCGGTGTAGATCACCCACGGAATGCAGTTGTAGTCGATATGCGGCTTCTGACCATCGATAATCTCGGCCACCAGCACGCCTTCGTCTTCCGCCTTGTGCGCGAGCATCGGGCCACGCACCACGTCGCCGATTGCGTACACGTTCGGCGCGCTGGTCGCGCAGTGGTCATCGACGGGAACAAAACCGCGTTCGTCCGTCTTCAGGCCGATCGCTTCCAGACCGAGGTTGTCCGTGTTCGGCACGCGGCCGATCGACACGATCAGGCGGTCAGCGTCCAGCGTCTGCGCGTTGCCGTCCTTGTCCGTGTAGGCCACTGAAACGCTCGAATCCGTCGTCTTCACTTCGCCGATCTTCACGCCGAGGTGAATGTCGAGACCTTGCTTCTTGAATTGCTTCGCGGCTTCCTTCGCCAACGAGTCATCGCACGCACCGAGGAACGCGGGCAACGCTTCGAGCACGGTTACGTCCGCACCCAAACGACGCCACACCGAACCCAGTTCCAGACCGATCACGCCAGCACCGATCACGGCGAGCTTCTTCGGCACGGCATCAAACGACAACGCGCCTTCGTTGTCCGCGACAATCTTGTTGTCGACCGTAATGCCCGGCAGATGACGCGCTTTCGATCCCGTCGCGATGATCACGTTCTTCGCCGTCACGGTTTCGGTTTCTGCTTCGCCGCTCACTTCGATCTGCACGCCGGCGTCCGTCTTGCCGGTGAACTTGCCATGACCCTTCAGCCACGTGATCTTGTTCTTGCGGAACAGGAACTCGATCCCCTTGGTCATCTTCTCGACAATGCCTTCCTTGCGGGCAAGCATCTTCGAGAGGTCGAGCTTCACGTCGCCCACATTGATACCGTGGTCGCCGAGGTGATGCAAAACGTTTTCAAATTCTTCCGACGAAGCCAGCAACGCCTTCGACGGAATGCAGCCCACGTTAAGACACGTGCCGCCGAGCTTCAGATTGCCGGCCGGGTTCTTCCAGCCTTCAATACACGCAACCGACTTGCCGAGTTGCGCCGCACGAATCGCCGCGATGTAACCGCCAGGGCCTGCACCAATCACGACGACGTCAAATTCTTTGGACATGACTATCCTTCTCTTGTTGGATACACGACGCGCCCGGGTCTACCGAACGCGCCATGAGTCCCAAATAAGGTTTTACTGCCTGATTTAAAGGGCTAACACAAGGGCTTACGCAAGGACTTACAGGTCCAGCAGCAAGCGAGCCGGATCTTCCAGCGCATCCTTCATCGCGACCAGCGACAACACGGCTTCGCGGCCGTCGATGATCCGGTGGTCGTAAGACAGCGCCAGGTAGTTCATCGGACGAATCACGATCTGGCCGTTCTCGACCACCGCGCGTTCCTTCGTTGCGTGCACGCCCAGGATGGCCGACTGCGGCGGGTTGATAATCGGCGTGGACAACATGGAACCGAACACACCACCGTTCGAGATCGAGAACGTACCACCGGTCATTTCTTCGATCGACAGCTTGCCGTCACGCGCTTTCACGCCGTATTCAGCAATCTTCTTCTCGATATCAGCCAGGCTCAATTGATCCGCATTGCGAACGATCGGCACCACGAGACCTCGCGGCGAACCAACAGCAATACCGATGTCGAAGTAACCGTGATAAACGATGTCGTTACCGTCGATCGACGCATTCACCAGCGGGTACTTCTTCAGTGCATGGACGGCAGCCTTCACGAAGAACGACATGAAGCCGAGCTTCACGCCATGTTCCTTTTCGAACTTGTCCTTGTACTTGTTGCGCAGGTCCATTACCGGCGCCATGTTCACTTCGTTGAACGTGGTCAGGATGGCGTTGGTCTGCTGCGACTCGAGCAGACGCTCGGCGATACGTGCGCGCAGACGGGACATCGGCACGCGTTGTTCCGGACGATCCTTCAGCCATTGATCCGCACCCGGCGCCTTTACATCCGGCAGGGACGGACGTGCGGCCTTGGCCGGCGCTGCCTTTGCAGCAGGCGCGGAAACCGAAGCGGACACCACCGGCGCGCCTTGCGTGGCAGCCAGTGCGTCACCCTTGGTAATACGGCCATCGCGGCCTGAACCCGAAACCTGGTCACTTGAGACATTCTTCTCAGCCAGGATCTTGGCGGCAGAGGGAGATGCGGAGGTGTTCGAAGCAGCAGCCGTTGCCGGTGCGGCTTCCTGTTGCGGCTGAGCGGCCGGTGCCGGCTGCACTTCAGCAGCGCCTGCTGCGGCGGCAACCGGTGCTGCGCCCGCTTTCGCTTCCGTATCGATCGTCGCGATCAATTCTTCGGCCGTCACGATATCGCCGTCATGCTTGATCACTTGCCCCAGCACGCCTGCAGCCGGTGCCGGCACTTCCAGCACGACCTTATCCGTTTCGACTTCGACGAGAATTTCGTCGATAGCAACTGCTTCGCCCGGCTTTTTCTTCCACGTCAGCAAAGTGCCTTCCGACACGGACTCAGAGAGCTGGGGAACCTTGACTTCTACGATAGACATTATGTTTTTTCCTGAATGTATCTGGGTACAACGTCAATTCTTGGAGAGTTCGACGCCGTCAATTCCTGGGTGACCAGAGCGTGTCAATGCAGCGCGCGTCTAACGGGTATGACCGGTCGCGAGCGCTGCGTCTGCATTCCACGTTCAAAATCGAAACTCGAATCACAGGACAGCGCATGAAAAACCGGGGAGCCGCCAAAAGCCGCGCTCCCCGGTCACAGCCGTTTATTTCGAGATCGTCTGCGCGCCCTTCAGCCGGCCAAACGCGCCTTCGATCAGCGCCTTCAGCTGCTCGTAGTGCTTCGCGTAGTAACCGACTGCCGGGGATGCCGATGCCGGACGGCCGCTGTAAGCCAGCTTCTGTCCATCACGCATGCCTTCACGCAGATGATGCTCGACGTAGAACCAGGCGCCCTGGTTCTGCGGCTCGTCCTGTGCCCAGACCACTTCGGTCGCGTGTTCGTATTTCTTGATTTCCGCGTCGAACTGCTTGTGGGCGAACGGATACAACTGCTCGATACGGATGATCGCGACGTCGTTCGCCTTCGCTTCGCGACGATGCGCCACCAGGTCGTAATACACGCGACCTGAGCACACGATCACACGCTTGACCTTCTTCGGCTCGATCGTGTCATCCACTTCGCCGATGATCGGCTGGAACGAGCCCTTCGCCAGTTCCGACAGATCCGACACCGCTTCCTTGTGACGGAGCAGCGACTTCGGCGTAGCGACGATCAGCGGCTTCCTGAACAAGCGGATCATCTGACGGCGCAACAGATGGAAAATCTGCGCCGGCGTGGTCGGCTGGACCACTTGCATGTTGTGATCCGCGCAAAGCTGCAGGAACCGTTCGATACGTGCCGACGAGTGCTCCGGACCCTGACCTTCATAACCGTGCGGCAGCAGCATGGTGAGACCTGAAACACGGCCCCACTTCACTTCGCCCGACGAGATGAACTGGTCGATCACGACTTGCGCGCCGTTCACGAAGTCACCGAATTGCGCTTCCCATGCGACGAGCGTGTTCGGTTCCGCGGTCGAATAACCGTACTCGAAACCGAGCACCGCTTCTTCGGACAACACCGAGTCGATCACGGTGAACTTCGCCTGACCTTCGGCAATGTTCTGCAACGGAATGTACGTACCGTCGTTCCAGCGTTCGCGGTTCTGATCGTGCAGCACAGCGTGACGGTGCGTGAACGTGCCACGGCCTGAGTCCTGGCCCGTCAGACGCACGGCGTAGCCCGATGCCACCAGCGACGCGTAAGCGAGATGCTCGCCCATGCCCCAGTCGAGCTTTGCATCGCCACGGCCCATCGCGCGACGGTCGTTGATCACGCGCTCGACCAGCGGATGCACCTTGAAGTTATCGGGCACCGTGGTGATACGGTCCGCGAGGCGCTTCAATTCTGCGAGCGGCACGGCCGTATCAGCCGCGTCGGTCCACTTGCGGTTCAGGAACGGCACCCAGTCCACCGCGTACTTGCTCTTGTAGTTCGAGAGCACCGGATCAACCGTGTGGTGACCGTCGTCCATTGCCTGGCGATACGCCTTCACGTAACCATCGGCGTCTTCAGCCGTGATCACGCCCTGCTGCACGAGCTTTTCAGCGTACAACGCACGCGTACCCGGGTGCTTCGCAATCGTCTTGTACATCAGCGGCTGCGTAACAGCCGGCGTGTCCTGCTCGTTGTGACCCAACTTGCGGAAACAGATGATGTCGACAACCACGTCCTTGTGGAACTGCATGCGGTAATCGATAGCCAGCTGCGTGCACAACACGACCGCTTCAGGATCGTCGCCGTTCACGTGCAGCACCGGCGCTTCGATCATCTTCGCCACGTCCGAGCAATACAGCGTCGAACGCGCATCGCGCGGGTCGGACGTCGTAAAGCCGATCTGGTTGTTGATGACGATATGCAGCGTGCCGTGCGTGCCGTAGCCGCGCGTTTGCGCGAGGTTCAGCGTCTCCATCACCACGCCCTGACCGGCAAACGCCGCGTCGCCGTGAATCTGGACCGGCAGCACTTGCAGGCCGTCGATGTCGCCGCGACGATCCATCCGTGCCTTCGCCGAGCCTTCGACCACCGGGTTCACGATTTCAAGGTGCGACGGGTTGAACGCGAGCGACAAGTGCACCGGGCCGCCATCGGTTGAAACGTCCGACGAGAAACCCTTGTGATACTTCACGTCACCGGCCGGCAGGTCATCGACGTGCTTGCCTTCGAATTCTGCGAACAGGTCAGCCGGCATCTTGCCCAGCGTGTTCACCAGCACGTTCAAACGTCCGCGGTGAGCCATGCCGATAATGATTTCCTGCACGCCGGCAGCGCCCGCGTGGCGGACGACTTCGTCCATCGACGCGATGAAACTTTCGCCGCCTTCCAGCGAGAAACGCTTCTGGCCGACGTACTTCGTGTGCAGAAAACGCTCAAGCCCTTCGGACGCCGTCAGGCGCTGAAGAATGTGCTTTTTCTTGTCCGGGGAGAAATTCGGGGTGGAACGGATCGATTCGAGCTTCTCTTTCCACCAGCGCTTCTGTTCCGGATCGCTGATGTACATGAACTCGGCGCCGATCGTGCCGCAGTACGTGTCACGCAATGCCTTCACGATCTCGCGCAGCGACGCCTGTTCAAAACCGAAATACAGGTTCTGCGCATGGAACATCTGATCCATGTCGGCTTCGGTGAAGTCGTAGAACGCGGGTTCGAGCTCAGGAATGGCCGGGCGCTCGCGGCGCTTCAGCGGATCGAGGTTGGCCCATTGGGAGCCGAGGAAACGGTAGGCGCCAATCAGCGACTGGACGTAGACCTGCTTGCGCGCGGTCGCCAGATCACCACTGCTTTCGCGCGGCACGAAGCCGTTCGATCTCGCGCGTTGCGCGAACGATTCGACGATAGGGCCGTGGGCCACGTCATTGTGATTCGTCCCATCCGATGCAGGCACGTTCTGCAACGCATCGAAATAGGTACGCCAGGTCTCGGGCACTGACGCGGGATTATCGAGATATGCCTCGTACTGTTCTTCGACGTACGGGGCATTACCGCCGAACAAATAGGAGTTCAGCTGGGAATTCTTCATCATTTTTACGCTCACCTTTCTTCGAGTTTCTCGAGAAATAGCGGGTTACTCAACCTTCCGCAACACGGCCTGACCGTTTAGCGGATTGCGCGAATCAAGTCTGCTTGGAAGGACCTAAAACTGGCAATACTTTCTCTAGCATAGCACAGATCAATACGTCGACGCGCCGATAGCCGCACCCGGAATGCTTATCCAGCGGGCTTTCGAGGACCTTTCGCGAATAAGGGACGCAGTAAACGCTAGGCATTTGTGTGACGCTGACGCAATAAAAAAGCCGCCCGAAGGCGGCTTTTCCCACACGCAAACTCGCGTGAATTTAGTCCACTGCGCCCTTACGGCTGGCGCTGCGACGTTCGTGTTCCTTCAGGTAACGCTTACGCAGACGAATGGATTGCGGCGTAACTTCGACCAGTTCGTCGTCGTCGATAAACTCAACCGCGTATTCCAGCGACATCTGGATGGGCGGCACGAGGCGCACCGCTTCGTCCGTTCCCGACGAACGCACGTTGGTCAACTGCTTGCCCTTGATCGGGTTCACGACCAGATCGTTGTCGCGGCTATGAATGCCGATAATCATGCCTTCGTACAATGCGTCACCCGGCGACACGAACATGCGGCCGCGATCCTGCAGCTTCCACAATGCGTACGCGACAGCCGCGCCATCATCCTGCGAAATCAGCACGCCGTTACGACGTTCGCCCACTCCGCCTTCCCTCACCGGCTGATACGAATCAAACGTGTGGCTCATCAGGCCCGTGCCGCGCGTGAGCGTCAGGAATTCCGACTGGAAGCCGATCAGGCCACGTGCCGAAATACGATACTCAAGACGCGTACGGCCGCGGCCGTCCGACGCCATGTCGAGCATTTCGCCCTTGCGGCGGCCCAGCTCTTCCATCACGCCGCCCTGGTTTGCATCTTCCATGTCGACAGTCAGGTTTTCGTACGGCTCGTGCTTCACGCCGTCGACTTCCGTCATCACCACGCGCGGACGCGACACGGCGAGTTCGTAGCCTTCACGACGCATGTTTTCTACAAGAATGGTCAGGTGCAGTTCGCCGCGGCCCATGACTTCGAACGTGGTTTCGTCGCCGGTTTCATTCACGCGCAACGCCACGTTGTGGTTCAGTTCCTTGAACAGGCGGTCGCGGATCTGGCGGCTTGTGACGAACTTGCCTTCACGGCCAGCCAGCGGCGACGAATTCACCAGGAAGTTCATGGTCAGCGTGGGTTCATCCACGGTGATCATGGGCAGCGCTTCCGGGGTGTCAACGGCGCAAATGGTCACGCCGATACCAATTTCCTCGATACCGTTGATCAGCACGATGTCGCCGGCTTCCGCCTCTTCGACCTGCACGCGCTCCAGGCCCTTGAACGACAGAACCTGATTGATCTTGCGGTTCAGGATCGCGCCGTCAGGACCCGAACGCACGGCGACGGCCATGCCCGGCTTGATGCGGCCGCGCGTGATCCGGCCAATGCCGATACGGCCGACGTACGACGAAAAGTCGAGCGACGTGATCTGGAGCTGCAACGGCGCTTCCGGATCAGCCGGGCGAACCGGAACGTGTTCCAGCACGGCGTCGAACAGCGGACGCATGTCGCCTTCGCGCACGTCCGGGTTCAGGCCGGCATAACCGTTCAGGCCCGACGCGTAGACGATCGGGAAATCGAGTTGTTCTTCGGTCGCACCCAGTTTGTCGAACAGGTCGAACGTCTGGTTGATCACCCAGTCGATCCGCGCACCCGGCCGGTCAACCTTGTTGATCACCACGATAGGCTTGAGTCCGAGCGCCAGCGCCTTCTTCGTCACGAAGCGCGTTTGCGGCATGGGGCCTTCAACGGCGTCCACCAGCAGCAACACGGAGTCAACCATGGACAGCACACGCTCCACTTCACCGCCGAAGTCGGCGTGTCCCGGGGTGTCGACGATGTTGATGTGCGTGCCTTCATACTCGACCGCGCAGTTCTTCGAAAGGATCGTGATGCCACGTTCCTTTTCGATGTCGTTCGAGTCCATCACGCGTTCGACGACTTGCTGGTTCTCTCGGAACGTGGCCGTCTGGCGGAGCAATTGGTCGACGAGCGTAGTCTTGCCGTGGTCGACGTGGGCGATGATGGCGATATTGCGGAGGGCGCGAGTCATAGGAGGCTGAGGAGCTTGTACATACAGTTGAGCGCCGTGGGTGGGTGCAAGCAGCAGGCCGCGGGGCCAACTCAAAAAGTCGACTTAAAAAGTCAACTCAGAAAGAAACCTCCACGCCCCCCGCACTCGGCGCGATGGGAACCCGAGAGTGTAACACGCCGGCGTGTCCTCTTCCTCCCCATCGTGCAATAGGACATAACCCGGAACCGGTTTCCTATTTCAAGACAACCGAAAACCGGCGTCAACGCCTACCGTCAGGCCTCAGCGGGCGTCGCGCGAATCTCAAAATAACAACACCCGTGGCAAGGGCATCAAATTAAGAAGATTCTTAACATGCATGCCGAGGTACTTGCCGGGTCAACTATCTGATTCTATAATCTTGCATAGTCAATTATTGCAAGCGCACGAGAATCCATGAGCGACACCCCCCAGCCGGTTCCCGAAATTGCGAATTATGAACTCAGCGAAAGCGTGGGTTATCTGCTTAGCCGCGTTCGCTCGACTTTGTGGAATAACGTCACGCAACACACCATGGCCGATCTCGGCATCACCAGCACGCAAGCCAGCATCATGTTCATGCTGGCAAGCGGCCGGAGCCTCGCGGCCGCCGATCTGGCGCGCGAATACGGGATCGACGCGAGCGCCGTGACCCGCCTGATCGACCGTCTGGAGAAGCGCGGACTCATTACACGCTTGCGCAGCGAGGAAGACCGGCGGGTCGTCCGGCTGGCGCTGACCGAAGAAGGGCGCGCGCTTGCCGGACAGATTCCGGCAATTTTTACGAACGTTCTCGACAAGCTGCTCTGCGGATTTACGCCAGAGGAAGTAGGCTTCCTGAAAAGCATGCTGCGTCGAATCCTGTTGAATTCGGGTGACCCCGTGTCTGCGGCGCTGCTCGGCATGCAAGAAAAATCCGCTACTAAATCCTCCTATTGATGATCCGTCGCGCGCCGCTGAATGATGCCCGCACAATGACGGCACTTTCCCGTCGCCGGCCGGTATCGTAATAAAAATGAAAGAAATTAGTTGCAGCGTCCATCTTTACACTCCCTATCAAAGAGCCGAGCGATGAAACTCTTTTATTCGTCCGCGTCCGCGCCCGTCGCTGCGCGCAGCGCACTGGCTGCCGCCGTGGCAGCGTTCGCCCTTGCAGGTTGTGCGAACTACGCCGGCATTAAAAGCGACAAACAAATCGCCCAGCCGCAAAGCGACGCGCTGCAAGCCGCGCAAAGCCTGCCGTCGCAAGGCGGTCAGTGGCCATCGCTCGACTGGGCGAAGCAGTTCGGCGATCCGCAATTGCCTCAATTGATCGATGAAGCGTTGGCCGGCAATCCGTCGATTGCGCAAGCACAAGCGCGCATTGCGAAAGCGTCGTCCTATATTGAGTCCTCGCGCTCCAGCCTTTATCCGAAGGTGAACGGCTCGTACTCCTGGTCGCGCGAGCTGTACTCCGGCAACGCGCTCTACCCGCCTCCGTACGGCGGCTCGTGGTATAGCGAAAACAATGCGCTCGTGAGCGCGTCGTGGGACCTTGACCTGTGGGGCAAGAATCGCGCACGGCTGGATCAGGCGGTTTCGCAGCAGAAGGCCGCCGAGGCCGACATGCAGCAGGCGCGCGTGACGCTGGCCGCCTCCGTTGCGCAGACCTATAACCAGCTCGCCCTGCTCTACGCGCTGCGCGAGGTTGCGCAGCGCGAGATCGCGAACCGGACGGACATCGGACGGATCACGAACGGCCGCGTGCTGGCGGGCCTAGATACAAACGTGGAAAGCCGCACCGCCGAAGGCAATATCGCAACGAGCCAGACGAACCTGTCCGAACTCGACGGCCAGATCACGACCACGCGCTATCAGTTGGGCGCATTGCTCGGCCAGGGTCCGGATCGTGGCTTGAAGATCGCCACGCCGGTGCTCAATACGAAGATCGAGGTCACGCTGCCGGACAACGTGCCCGCCGATCTGATTTCGCGCCGCCCGGATATTGTCGCGGCTCGCTGGCAGGTGGAAGCGGCAACGTCGGACATCAAGGAAGCGAAGGCCGAGTTTTTCCCTGACATCAATCTGTCAGCGGCGGCGGGTTTTGATGCGTTCGGGTGGGGCCGCTTTCTCAATTTCACCAGCCGCCAGTTCAACGCGGGGCCAGCCATACACCTGCCGATCTTCGATGCCGGCGCATTGCGCTCGCAGTTGAAAGGCCGTTACGCGGACTTTGACCTGGACGTAGCCAACTACAACCAGACCCTGATCAACGCGCTGAATGACGTCGCCACGCAGATCGCGTCGATCCGTTCGGTGGATCAGCAAGCAAGCGATGCCGCGCGCGCCCTCGATGCCTCGACGCACGCGTATCAGCTCGCCGTGATTCGCTACAAAGCGGGTTTATCGCAGCAATTGCAAGTGCTCACCGCCGATCAAAACCGGCTGGCAAACGAGCAGACCGTGACGAATCTGCGCATGAAGCGCCGTGACCTGCAACTTGGTCTCATCAAGGCGCTGGGCGGAGGTTTTGACGCCGCGGATACAAACCTGGCCATCGACGGGCAAACGTCGAAAAGCGCGGCGTCGCAGACCGCGTCGGCAGCGACCAAGACAGCCAACTGAATCGACTAGCAGCAACCCAAGACAGAGAATACGGAGCCATTCATGAGCGACCCTCAACAAAACGCCGCAGCAGCGCCGGCGCCCAAAACCAACAACACCAAGCGCCGGGTACTGATGAGCCTGATCGTGCTGGTCGTGATCATCGCGGCTATTGCTTACGGGCTGTACTACTTCCTGATCGCGCGTTTCCACGAAAGCACGGATGACGCCTACGTGAACGGCAATATCGTGCAGATCACGCCGCAAGTGGTCGGCACGGTGATCTCGGTGAACGCCGACGACACGCAAACCGTGAAGATGGGCGACCCGCTCGTCGTGCTCGATCCCGCCGACTCCAAGGTCGCGCTCGATTCCGCCGAAGCGAACCTCGCGCAGACGGTGCGCCAGGTGCGCACGCTGTTCGTCAACGACAACCAGTACGCGGCGCAAGTCGCGCTGCGTCAGTCGGATCTCTCGCGTGCACAGGACGACTTGCGCCGCCGCATGATGATTGCGCAGACGGGCGCCGTCTCGGGCGAAGAAATTTCGCACGCCAAAGATGCCGTGCGGGGTGCGCAAGCCTCGCTCAACGCCGCGCAGCAAGAGCTTCAGTCGAATCGTTCGCTCACCTCGAACACGACTATCGCCAGCCATCCGAACGTGCTCGCCGCTGCCGCGAAGGTCCGCGATTCGTACATCAACTATGCACGCAACACCATGCCGGCGCCGGTGACGGGTTATGTCGCGAAGCGTTCGGTGCAGGTCGGCCAGCGCGTCTCGCCGGGCAACCCGCTGATGGCGATCGTGCCGCTGAACGGCGTATGGGTCGATGCCAACTTCAAGGAAGTGCAGCTCACGCATATGCGCATTGGCCAGCCGGTTGAACTCACCGCCGACGTGTACGGCTCCGGCGTCGTGTTCCACGGCAAGGTGATCGGCTTCTCGGCAGGCACGGGCTCGGCGTTCTCGCTGCTGCCGGCGCAAAACGCGACCGGCAACTGGATCAAGGTCGTGCAGCGTCTGCCGGTGCGGATCGGACTCGACCCGCAGGAACTTGAGAAGCATCCGCTGCGCATCGGTTTGTCGATGAACGTGGACGTGACGATCAAGGACGAGAACGGCGGCCAGCTCGGCACCGCGCAGAACACCGTGTATCAGACCGACGTGTTCGCCAAGTACGGCGACCAGGCCGACGCCGAGATCGCCCGCATTATCGAGGCGAACGAAGGCGGTTCGGGCCCGGGGACGGGCGGCGCGCAAAAGACGTCGAAGGACAACGTGCAGCCGGCGACGAAGCAAGATCTCGCCAAGCTGATGTAAGCGCCAGCACAAGTTTTCCCGGAACCGTCCTATGTCTCAACCAAACGCCGTTCATCCGCCGCTAGAGGGCGCGAAACTCGTGATCGGCACGATCGCGGTGTCGCTCGCGGTGTTCATGAACGTGCTCGATACGTCGATTGCCAACGTGTCCATTCCGTCGATCTCCGGTGACCTCGGGGTATCGTCGGATCAGGGCACGTGGGTGATCACGTCGTTCGCGGTCGCCAATGCGATCTCAGTGCCGCTGACCGGCTGGCTCACGCAGCGCTTTGGACAGGTACGCCTGTTCATGACGTCCATCATTTTGTTCGTGCTTGCTTCGTGGCTGTGCGGCCTCGCGCCGACCCTGCCGTTCCTGCTCGCCGCGCGCGTGTTGCAAGGCGCGGTCGCCGGCCCGATGATCCCGCTCTCGCAGACCTTGCTGCTCGCGAGTTATCCCAGGGCAAAAGCGCCCATGGCGCTCTCCATGTGGTCGATGACCACGCTGATCGCGCCAGTCGCCGGGCCAATCCTCGGCGGCTGGATCTCGGACAACATCTCCTGGCCGTGGATTTTCTACGTCAACATTCCGGTGGGGTTCGTCGCGGCCATTGCTACGTTCGTGATCTTCCGCGATCGTGATTCGGTGATCCGCAAGGCGCCTATCGATACCGTGGGTCTCAGTCTGCTCGTGTTATGGGTCGGCTCGCTGCAGATCATGCTCGACAAGGGCAAGGATCTCGACTGGTTCAACTCGACCACTATTGTGGTGTTGACGCTGATCGCCGTGATCGCGCTGGCGTTTTTTATCGTGTGGGAGCTGACGGCGGAACATCCGGTCGTCGACCTGTCGCTCTTCAAGCTGCGCAACTTCACGGGCGGGACGATCGCGCTTGCGATCGGGTATGGCCTGTACTTCGGCAATCTCGTGCTGCTGCCGCTGTGGTTGCAGACCGACATTGGCTACACGGCGACCGATGCCGGCCTCGTGCTCGCGCCGGTCGGCCTGTTTGCCGTCGTGCTCTCGCCAGTGGTGGGCAAATTCCTGCCACGCATCGATCCTCGCAAGATCGCAACCGCCGCGTTCCTCGTGTTCGCGCTCGTGTTCTGGATGCGCTCGCGCTATACCACCGGCGTCGATACCTTCTCGCTGATGATGCCGACCTTGATCCAGGGTATCGGCATGGCTGGATTTTTCATCCCGCTCGTGTCGATCACGCTGTCCGGGCTGCCGGGAAGCCGGATTCCAGCGGCATCGGGGTTATCGAACTTCGTGCGGATCATGTGCGGCGGTATTGGCACATCGATTTTTTCGACTGCTTGGGACCATCGGTCGAATATTCATCACGCGCAACTCGTGGAGCAGGCCAATTTGTATAACCCGAACTTCACTGCTTCCATGCAGCAGTTCGGTGCGGCCGGCTTCAGCCAGTCGCAGGGTTATGGACTCTTCAACAGCATGGCCACGCAGCAGGCCGCGCAGTTGGGCGTGAACGACTTGTTCTATATATCGGCAGGGATTTTCGTCGCGCTGATCGCGTTGATCTGGATCACGAAACCGGAGAGATCCGGCGGCGGAGATTCGGCGGCCGCGGCTTCGGCGGCACATTGAAGCTTGTTTGATCCGCAATAAAAAACGCCACGAAATTTCGTGGCGTTTTTTTGTTCCTTCGGCCGATCTTCAAGCCGCCGATACCACCAGCCGCTCCGGCGCCAACACACCTTCACCCGCTCGCGCGACACCGAGCAGACGCTTGTCGTCGAGCGCGTAGACACGCACGCGGTCCGCCTCAGCGGGTGCATCCGCAATATCCGATAACTTCAGCCGCTGCCCCTGCACGAAACGACGCGTGGCGTCGGCGTCGAGATGAACGGCCGGGAACGTGGACAACAACGCATCCACCGGTTGCAGCCAGCTATCGCGCTCGGCGGGCGCAGCTTCTGCAAGCGTGTCGAGCGTGACCGCGTGTTCGAGCGTCAACGCTCCCACTCCGGTGCGGCGCAGCGCAACCAGATGCGCGCCACATCCCAGCGTCTCACCCATATCCTCGGCAAGCGTCCGCACGTAAGTGCCTTTGCTGCACGTCACGCGAAATGTCACATCCGGCAACGCGCACGCGATCAGATCAAGCGCGTGGATGGTCACGTTGCGCGCTTCGCGCTCGACCGTCTGCCCGGCGCGTGCGTACTCGTATAACGGCTTACCGTCGCGCTTAAGCGCTGAATACATCGGCGGAATTTGCGCGATTTCGCCGCGAAAGTGCGCCATGGCAGCGTGGATCGCGGCTTCGTCGCAGGTTACATCGCGTGTTTGCAGCGCTTCACCTTCGGCATCCCCGGTGGTTGTGCGCACGCCGAGACGCATGGTCGCTTCGTAGGTTTTATCGGCTTCGAGCAAATCCTGCGAAAACTTGGTCGCTTCGCCGAAACACAAGGGCAGCAAACCAGTCGCGAGCGGATCGAGCGTACCGGTATGCCCGGCCTTCTTCGCGAGATAGATTTTCTTGGCGCGAATCAGCGCGTCATTGCTCGACAGTCCGAGCGGCTTGTCGAGCAGCAACACGCCATCCAGCAGACGACGCGGGATCTTCGGGCGGGTAGAACCGTTCATCGATCAGGCGCCCTTCTCGTCGTCGGCTTTGTTTTCTTCTTCGGCGGCGTTGTCTACTTCGTCGTCCTTCGCGCGCGTGGAATTCGCTTCATCGATCAGTTTCGACATTTCCACCGCTCGCACGACGGTCTGGTCGTAGTGGAAATGCAGCGTCGGCACCGTGTGAATATGCAGGCGCTTGAACAGCAGATTGTGCAAATGCCCCGCCGCATGATTCAACCCGGCTTCCGTTTCCTTCGGATCGCCGGTCAGCGTCGTGAAATACACCTTCGCGTGCGCGTAATCAGGCGTCAGTTCGACGCTCTGAAACGTCACCATGCCGATGCGTGGATCTTTGACATCGCGCACCAATTCGGAGAGATCGCGCTGGATCTGATCCGCGATCTGCACATTGCGGTTGGGTGAAGTACGTTTCTTGGCCATGATGTTTCCATAAATTTGTATGCGCCGGACTCATGCGCGAGGACGCCCAGGCAAATAAAAAGGGCGGAGCGGGCGTGAAGCCCCCTCCGCCCTCGAGTCCAGCGGTGAATCTTTTATAGCGTACGCGCGACTTCGGTGACTTCGAAGATCTCGAACTGATCGCCTTCCAGCATGTCGTTGTAATTCTTCAGCGACATACCGCACTCGAAGCCCTGACGCACTTCCTTCGCGTCGTCCTTGAAGCGCTTGAGCGAATCGATCTCGCCGGTGTGAATGACCACGTTGTTGCGCAGTACACGCACCATCGAGTTCCGCTTGACCACACCGTCGGTGACCATACAACCCGCGATCGCACCGATCTTCGGCACACGGATGATCTGGCGCACTTCCACCATACCCGTGATCACTTCGCGCTTCTCCGGCGCCAGCATGCCCGACATGGCCGCCTTAACTTCATCTACAGCGTCATAGATGATGTTGTAGTAACGGATGTCGATACCGTTCGACTCCGCCACCTTGCGCGCCTGAGCATCGGCCCGCGTGTTGAAGCCGATGATGACCGCCTTCGATGCCGTTGCCAGGTTGACGTCCGACTCGCTGATCGCGCCGACCGCGCTGTGCACGATCTGCACGCGCACTTCGTTGGTCGAGAGCTTTTGCAGCGACTGCACCAGCGCTTCCTGCGAACCTTGCACGTCGGCCTTGACGATCAACGGCAGGTTCTGCACGTTGCCTTCCGTCATGGACTCGAGCATGTTTTCGAGCTTCGCTGCCTGCTGCTTCGCGAGCTTGACGTCGCGGAACTTGCCTTGACGGAACAGGGCGATTTCACGCGCCTTGCGTTCGTCCGGCAGAACCATGACTTCTTCACCGGCGCCCGGCACTTCCGACAAACCTTGAATCTCGACCGGAATCGACGGACCTGCCGACTTGATCGGCTTGCCGGTTTCGTCGAGCATGGCCCGGACGCGGCCAAAAGCCGAACCCGCCAGCACGATGTCACCGCGATTCAACGTGCCCGACGTCACCAGGATGGTCGCAACCGGACCCTTGCCCTTGTCGAGCTTCGCTTCGATCACGAGACCCTTGGCAGGTGCATCGATAGGCGCCTTCAGCTCCATCACTTCAGCTTGCAGCAAAAGGTTTTCCAGCAAGCTTTCGATGCCAACACCCGTCTTCGCCGACACTTCGATGAACGGCGAATCACCACCGTATTCTTCCGGCACGACGCCTTCGGCAACCAGTTCCTGCTTCACGCGCTCAGGAGCCGCACCCGGCTTGTCGATCTTGTTGATCGCCACGACGATAGGCACGCCACCCGCCTTCGCGTGAGCGATGGCTTCCTTCGTTTGCGGCATCACGCCGTCGTCGGCTGCGACCACCAGGATCACGATGTCCGTTGCCTTTGCACCGCGGGCACGCATGGCCGTGAAGGCCTCGTGACCCGGCGTGTCCAGGAACGTAATCACGCCGCGAGGCGTTTCCACGTGATAGGCGCCAATGTGCTGCGTAATCCCGCCCGCTTCGCCCGACGCGACCTTCGCGCGGCGAATGTAATCGAGCAGCGAGGTCTTGCCGTGGTCGACGTGACCCATGACCGTGACGACCGGAGGACGCGGCAGGCGTTCGCCCACTTCTTCCTGCGTTTCGCCTTCGGAGAGCAGCGCTTCCGGATCGTCCAGCTTGGCCGCAACCGCGCTGTGACCCAGTTCTTCGACGACAATCATCGCCGTTTCCTGGTCCAGCACCTGGTTGATCGTGACCATCTGGCCCAGCTTCATCATCACCTTGATGACTTCCGACGCCTTCACCGACATCTTGTGCGCCAGATCCGCCACCGACACGGTTTCCGGCACGTGCACTTCCCGCACCACCGGTTCCGTCGGCGCCTGGAAGTTGGTCTGATCCTGATGCTTGCCACGACCCTTCGGGCCGCCGCGCCAGCCGCGATCCACACCGCCGCTGGTGTCGCCACGCGTCTTGATACCGCGGCGCTTGGCTGCATCGTCCTGCCAGCTGCTCTTGCCACCGGCCTTCTTCTTGTCCGGTCCCAACGACGGCGTGGTGGCCGCCGGTGCACCTGCAGCCGGCTTCTTCGCGACTGCAGGACGTGCCGGCGCCGAACCTTCCGGCCGTGCTGGCTTGTGCAGCGTACCCTTGGCTTCCGCAGCCTTCGCGCCTTCCGCCACCTTGGCGGCGGCCGCAGCTGCTGCCGCGGCGGCAGCCACGACGGCGGGCGACGGCTCAGGCGGTTTCGCCTGTTGAGCCTTACGCGGCGTATTCATCATTTCGCGGATAGCACGCGCTTCGGCTTCTGCCGCTGCACGGCGTTTTGCGATCTGGTCGTGCTCGGCACGCGCCTTTTCGGTCGCGGCGCGCGCGCCGTCTTCCGCCTTCTTCGCGGCTTCGCGTTGAGCGGCACGCTCGGCGGCGGCCTTCTCGTCGACCTGAGGCGCCACGACTTCAGCCTTCACCGGTTCGTCAGCGACCTGTTCCGTCTTCGACTCCGTGCGGGATTCCTTACGCGCTGTAGACGCAGCACGCGAGATTTCCGCGGCTTCCGCCTGAGCGGCAGCACGCTTCGCCTCTTCTTCCTCGGCACGGCGGCGCTCGGCTTCAGCAGCCGCTTCACGCGCGACCCGCTCAGCCTCTTCGCGCTCAAAGCGTTCCTGGCGTTCCTTCAACTCCAGCGCTTCTTTCTCGAGCAATTCGGCCGCGTGACGCGCCTCTTCGTCGCGACGCTGCAATTCGGCTTCGTCCACTTCGTCTTCTTCGACGTGGTTCGCACCTTCAACGACCTGTTCAACACCGCTCTGATCGCGCTGCACGAACACGCGCTTCTTGCGGACCTCGACCTGAATGGTGCGAGCTTTACCCGTAGAGTCGGACTGTTTGATTTCCGACGTATGCCGGCGGGTCAAAGTGATCTTGCGTTTGTCGGCATCGGCGGAACCGTGGGACTTCCGCAAGTGTTCGAGCAGGCGCGACTTGTCCGTCTCGGACAAATCGTCATCCTCGCTCGCTTTCGTGACGCCAGCCGCCTGCAACTGCTCGAGCAGGACGCCCGCAGGCATTTTGAGTTCCGCGGCAAATTGGGCTACGTTGTTACTCGCCATTCATTCCTCTTGATGCAAGGACAAATTCCCTGCTGTTTGATCGGGGTCATGCGGCCTAACGGCCGCGATATGTCAGTGCGCCATGGTCATTTCTCACTGGAACCAGTGTTCACGTGCTTTCATGATCAACGCCTTAGCGGCATCCTCTTCAATACTGGTCATCTCGACCAGTTCATCCACAGCCAGCTCCGCGAGGTCGTCGCGTGTCCGGATTTGATGTTCTTCGAGCTTCGCGTACAACTCGTCGGTCATACCTTCGAGGCTCTTCAGGTCGAGCGCCACACCCTCGACCTTCTCTTCATTCGCGATCGCCAACGTCAGAAGCGCATCACGGGAGCGGTTACGCAACTCGTGAACAGTGTCTTCGTCGAAGGCTTCGATTTCGAGCATTTCGTTGAGCGGCACATACGCGATCTCTTCGAGGCTGGTAAAGCCTTCGTCGATGAGAATGTCGGCCACTTCTTCATCAACGTCGAGCCGCGCCATGAACAGGCCGCGCAATGTGCCACGCTCTTCGTTCTGCTTCAGCGCGGACTCGTCCGGCGTCATGATGTTGATCTGCCAGCCGGTCAATTCGCTGGCAAGACGCACGTTCTGGCCGCTGCGGCCAATGGCAACCGCAAGTTCGTTCTCGTCAACGACGACGTCCATGGAGTGTTTCTCTTCATCCACGACGATCGACTGTACGGCGGCCGGCGCGAGCGCGCCGATCACGAACTGAGCGGGGTCCTCTGACCATAGCACGATGTCGACGTTCTCGCCACCGAGCTCATTTCTCACCGCCTGGACCCGCGAACCGCGAATCCCGACGCAGGTACCAATAGGGTCGATGCGCTTGTCGTAAGCAATCACCCCGATTTTCGCACGCACGCCAGGATCGCGCGCGGCCGCCTTGATTTCGAGCAGGCCCTGCTCGATTTCCGGCACTTCCATTTCAAACAGCTTCATCAGGAACTCGGGCGCCGTGCGCGAGAGTTCGATCTGCGGACCCCGTGCCGTACGGTCAACCTTCGCAATGTAGGCGCGAACCCGGTCGCCGACCCGCAGGTTTTCCTTCGGAATCAACTGGTCGCGGCGCAACAGCGCTTCCACACGACCCGATTCGACGATGAAATTACCCTTGTCCAGGCGCTTCACCGCGCCGGTCATGATCTTTTCGCCGCGTTCGAGGAAGTCGTTCAGGATCTGCTCGCGCTCAGCGTCGCGAACTTTCTGAAGAATGACTTGCTTGGCAGCCTGCGCACCAATCCGGCCGAACTCGATGGACGGAATGGGTTGCTCGATGTATTCATCGATTTGCGCGTCTGGCTTCTCTTCCTTCGCTTCGAACAGCAGGATTTCCTGGTCAGGTTCCTGCAGGCCGGCTTCGTCCGGCACCACTTTCCAGCGACGGAAGGTTTCGTGCTCGCCGCTTTCACGGTCGATTGCCACGCGGATGTCCACGTCTTCCTCGAACAGCTTCTTCGTTGCCGAAGCAAGCGCTGCTTCGAGCGCTGCGTACACCACGTCCTTGTTGACGTTCTTCTCGCGCGCCAGCGCATCCGCCAGCATCAAAACTTCGCGACTCATTGTTTGCGGCTCCTAAAGTCAACTTTGGGGACGAGACGTGCTTTATCGAGGTCTGCGAGCGTGAAATCGAGCATCGCAGCGCCGCCGTCCTTCCCTTCGAATTCCAAACCGATCGACTCGCCGTCCGGGGCATGCAGGATGCCACGGTACGACTTGCGCCCGTCCAGCGGCTTCTTCAATGTGATAGTGACTTCGCTGCCCGCGAAGCGTTCGAAATCCGCCAATTTCTTGAGCGGACGATCGAGACCCGGCGACCCGACTTCAAGCCGTGAGTAATCGATATTCTCCACTTCGAACAGATACTGAAGCTGACGTGTGACTTTCTCACAGTCTTCAATCGCGATGCCGGCGGGCTGGTCGATGGAGATACGCAGCAAACCGCCCCCCGCGCGCTCGATATCGACAAGTTCGTAGCCCAGGCCCGAGACCGTGGTTTCGATGATTTCCGTCAGTTGCACAGTGAAAGACTCCAAGATGTTCGCGCGCTCCACGCCGAACACCTGCGGACCGCGCCTTGAGCTGGCGCACTTTCGTTGCCCCAAGATGCTGAACCGAACGGCCAAAAAAAAATGGGCGCAACGCCCATCCTTCTGTACCGAGATCACATCCGGGCGGCGAAACAAACACCATGCCCAGCGACTTCGTGATTTTAGCCATTTTTCGGGATAAACGCAACCAATGCGCCCTGTATATAGCCATATGACGGCCATTTACAAGGCAAATCGAAAGCATTCGTCACGCTTTGCCGGTCTTTCCCCGAGGCTAAAGTCATCGTGCTGAATTTAATGGACCAGTGGGCCAAGCGAGCGATCCGATTGTCCGCAGGCCCCACCCCGTCCGTACGACTCACGTACCGCGCTTTCGAACACACCACACACTAGTGCTCGAAAACGCGGCACCTGAACTTAGCGTCCGCGCGTCCGGTTGCGCGGTGCCGGGCGAGCGCCGCCACGGGCGGCTCCTCCCGCGTTACCGCCACTACCTTGTGCGCCGCCGGCACCGGCCGGGCCTTGGCGGCCTCCCGGGCCGGGGCGCTTGCCGCCGCCGTTTGCCGAGCGTGCGCCTGCACCATTGCCACTACCCATGGCAGGTGAACCGGGCGGACGGCTGCCGCGCGGACCGCCAGCGGAGCCGCCTGGACGCGGGATCGCACGGTTGCCATTCGCTTCGCCGCCCGCACGATTGCCGTTTGCTTCCCGGCCGCCATTGCTGCCGCGCGCGCCGTAACCACCGCCGCTGCCGTTGCCTGCGTAACCACCGCCAGAACCGGAACCGCCACCGAAACCGCCGGGGGCGCCGCGCCGGCCGCCCGCGCCGCCAGGGCCGCCGCGTGTAGGCGTCGTCTGGGCGAAACGGCCGTGCGAACTGAGCACCGGTTCACGCGTGATAATGCCCATCGACGTTTGCAGCGGATCGGGCTGAATGCGCGGTGCGGCGCTACGCGCGCCCCGCTCTTCCACCGGCGCCTTGAGTCCGACCGACGCCAGGAGATCACGCACTTCGCTGTCTTCGAGTTCTTCCCAACGGCCACGCTTGAGCCCCTTGGGCAACGCGATCGGGCCGTGCCGCGTACGAATCAGCCGGCTCACCATGAGGCCGGCCGCTTCGAACATGCGGCGCACTTCGCGGTTGCGGCCTTCAGCCAGTGCCACGTGATACCAATGATTCGTGCCTTCACCGCCGCCATCGCGGATACGCAGGAAGTTCGCCGGACCGTCTTCCAGCTCCACGCCGTGCAGCAACTTCTGACGCATGCCTTCCGACAATTCGCCCACCACCCGCACCGCGTATTCACGCTCGACGCTGTAACGCGGATGCATGAACCGGTTGGCCAGGTCGCCCGACGTAGTCAGCAGCAACAACCCTTCGGTGTTGAAGTCGAGCCGTCCGACCGCAAGCCATTTGGCCGTTTTCATCGGCGGGAGGTTGTCGAAGACAGAAGGACGGCCTTCCGGATCGGCGTGACTGACAATTTCGCCTGTCGGTTTGTGGTACAGCAGGATGCGCGGCGGCTTGCTCGCGAGCTTGCGCTTGACCGGCTTGCCGTTGATACGGACCTGGTCCGTCGGCATGATGCGCTGGCCGATATGCGCCGGCTCACCATTCACCGACACCCGGCCGGCCACGATCAACTCTTCCATGTCGCGACGCGAGCCCATGCCTGCCTCGGCGAGCACCTTGTGCAGCTTCGGCGTATCGTCGTCCGCTTCGAGCACGCGTTTTTGCGGGGCGGGGCGGCCACGACGCAACATGGGAGCGCGCAGGTCGCCCGAGGTGTTGTCGGCGTCGAATGCCGGCGATGTCACGTATGCGAAAACGTCGTCCTCGGTACCGGCCGCGGCGGTTGCTGCAGCGGGCATTGCTGGTGTTGCTTGGTCATCGCGGCGACCGCGCTTTTGAGCTTGTCCGGGTTGTTGAGCCTGCCGCGCCGGGCGACGGCCGCCTTCACGTGGCTCGCGTGCCTCACGCGGCTCACGCGGCGCCTGGCCCTCGCGAGCACCTTCAGCCGAACCTTCACGCGGAACGCGGGGCTTGGCCGCCGACCCGGCCCGTGCGCCGTCTCCACCACCCGCGCCGTTGCGCGGCCCACGTGAGCCTGCATCCTTGCGCGGCATGCGCACTTGCGCCGCGACCACGCCATCCGGGGGTGTCTCAGCGATCACGCCAGCCGGCGCCGCGGACGACGCACCGTCGGCGCCCTTCGTCTTGGCGACGGCGCGACGGCGGGCGATCAGGCTGCGAGGCCCGCGCCGCAAGCCGCGACGCGGACGGTCTTCGCCCTCGGCGGGTTCGTCGTTGCGTGTGCGTTCGCCTGCATCGGCCTGGCCATGTGCTTCATCGGCACGAACGGGGCGCTCGGATTCGGGCGAATCGCTGTCGTGGGAATGTGTCAAAACAACCTCAATTATGTCGGGTCGCGCGCCCGTCGCAGGCGCGTCAAAAAATCCGGCCGATGGTGGATTAGCAGCCGAATGAAGGTTCGGGCAAACAGGCCTCAGGCGCGGCGCGCAGTCTGGTCGTCCGGTGCGTTGAATTCGTCGGTTTCGTTTGATTCGTCCGGCGCATTCGATGCGTCGAATAGCTTCGATGCATCCGGTGTATTCGCGTTGTCAGCGCTATCGGATTCATCTGCGGCGCGCGGTAAGGCGTGTCGCGCAGCGTCGCTTGTCAATGCGCCGGCATCCGGCGCCGCCTCGCGACGGTTGACCGCGTCGCCGGGCGTTGCTTGTAATGGGTCCCGGCTAATATCTGCAACCGCTTCGAGCGGTTCCGAGCTGGTCAGGGACACCGCTTGTGACGGTTCGAATTGCACCGGTGCGTTCGTTCGCGCATCGGCGTTCTTCTCGTTCACAGGCTCGTCAGCGCCGGCTTGTGAATGCAAAAATGGTTCATCTTCCGGATGGACTGCTTCGGCCGCCACGGGTTCCTGCGAATACAGCGACTGAGTCTCCTCATGCGTGGTCGCGCCCGGGAATGCGTCCGACGTGTTCGACGTGTTCGACGTGTCAGGCCCGGAAACGTGAGTAACCGCTCCCTGCTCGCCGTCCGGCTCTTCTTTGGCGATACCCGTCGTGGCTTTGGCCTCGTCAACGTCGGACAAAAGCGCCGATGACGGCGATGCGTCCGCGCTCGAAGCGTCCGGCAGCAAAGCGGGTCCACCCTTCGATTCCAGCCCTTGCACCAACGCGGCACCGATTGCGGCGGCATCGTCGCCGGGGAAATCGATTGCATGCTGCGCGAGCAACGAAGCTTCCAGTTGCGCCGACGGGTTGTCGAGTGCGGGCAGTTCATCCAGCGCGCTCAAGCCCAGGTCATCCAGGAACTGCTTGGTCGTTGCGTAGAGCGCTGGCCGGCCCGGCACGTCGCGATGACCGATCACCTCGATCCAGCCGCGGTCTTCCAGTTGCTTCACGACCTGCGTGTTCACCGTGACACCGCGAATTTCTTCGATGTCGCCACGCGTCACAGGCTGCCGGTAGCCAATGATCGCGAGCGTTTCGAGTACGGCTCGCGAATATTTGGGCGGCTTTTCCGGGTGTAGCCGATCGAGATAGGCCCGCATTGCAGGTTTGCTCTGAAACCGCCATCCGGACGCAAGCGACACAAGTTCCACGCCACGTCCCGACCAATCCTGCTTCAGGGCGTCGAGCAAGGTGCGAACCGTGTCGGCCGAGATATCGTCGGCGAAAAGCTTGCGCAACTCGGCGAGTTTCAGCGGCTCCTGCGCGCAGATCAAGGCAGTCTCGAGGACGATCTTCGCCTCTTGGGTATTCATGCAGCTAGATAGGACCCTGTATGGTCTATGAACCGGTCAAGTCAGACCGAATCGAATGACGCCGACTACTCGAACCATTCGCAACGCTCAGACTGGAAAACCGTGGACGAGGATACTGACGACGCGCTCGCCCGATTTCTGATCGGTCATATTGATTGGGAGCACGCACCGGGGGGAGGCCAAACACGGGATCAGATACTGATCGCCGAGCTTTTCCCAGCCGGACGAAGCAGCGCTTTCCAAGGCGGAAGCGCGTGACTGGACGCATATTACGCAAAAACAAACGGTGCGTAAAGGTGAAACATTGGGTCGCCCCCAGACTCACGTCTAGTGGCCTTCCGAAACCGAAACCCTGCCCCCCGTCCTTGTCCTGTCCCTGTATTACCCCGCCCCTTGCTCTCCGCCAACCTCCAGCCCCCTAGCCGCGTACCCGCTCACCCGGCCGGGTGCGCTTCCATGAACGCTCGCAGACGCGCGACCCCGGCGTCCAGGCGGACGGTGTCGCATGCGTAGCACCAGCGCACGAACCCCTCTCCTTCTGGACCGAACGCGCTGCCGGGCGCAAGTCCGAGCGCGCTCTCGCGCACGAGCGCCTTGCACAGCTCCAGGCTGCGGTTCGCACCCGGCAGCCTGAAAAACAAGTACATGGAACCAGCTGGCGCCCGCACATCGATACCCGGAATCCGCTGCAATGCCGTCACAAGGTAATCGCGGCTGGCGCGCAGGTCGGCGACCAGCGCTTGCGTAAATTGCTCGCCGTCCCGCACCGCAGCGATCCCGGCCATCTGGACGAACGAAGGCGCACAAGAGGTGTTGTACTCGACCAGCTTGCCGAGATCCTCCATCAGGCGCTCGGGCGCGACGATCCAGCCGAGCCGCCAGCCCGTCATCAGCCAGGCCTTCGAGAACGAATTCACTGCTATTACCCGTTCGTCACGGCTTGCCAGATCGAGGAACGAAGGAGCGACCGCGGCGTCATCGCCGTAATAGAGGCGCTCGTAGACTTCGTCGGCGACCAGCCAGATGCCAAGCTGCCGGCACCGGTCAAGCACTGCCTGCTGCTGCTCGCGTGTCATGACCCAGCCGGTGGGATTATTCGGCGAGTTGATCATCAACATGCGCGTGCCGGGCGTGAGAGCAGCCAGCAGCCGGTCGAGATCGAGCGTCCAGCCGTTGGCGCCATAGGTCAACGCGACCGTTTCCACTGTAGCGCCGAGAATCTTGGGAATTTCCACGAGATTCGGCCACAGCGGGGTGACCGCCACCACACGGTCGCCTGCGCCCGCGACCAGCTGCGTCGCCAGCATCAGCGCGTTGACGCCAGCGCTGGTCACGGCAATTTCAGCTGGCCGAGTGGCGCCATGCAGCTTGCCGACGTAGCCGGCAAGCGCTTCGCGCAGCGGCGCGACGCCCAGATTGTGCGTATAGAAGGTTGCACCGTCGGCAAGCGCGCGGCTGGCGGCGTCGCGGATGAACAGCGGCGTGACCTGATCTGATTCGCCGAACCAGAAAGGCAGCACGTCCGGGACACCGAAACCTGCATTGGCGACCTCACGAATCTGCGACGGGCGCAACGCACGGACGGCGTCACGTGCATTCGGCACACGCTCGCCTTCTGCCTGTGCGCTTGTATGTGCGCTTGTATGTGCATTTGCCAGCGCACCCAGTTCCGAGATAACCGCCCCTTCAGACTCGCTCATTGCCGCCTCCGCCGATGTAAAGCGAAAGTCTAACGCGACGCCCTCCGAAAAGCGCTGTACGGAGCGCGCGTTAGCCATCAGGCCAGTTCTTGCACCCTTTCGCGGGCTTGGGTTGATCTGCAATAGCGCAAACCGCTGATATAGCGCGGGAATGGCCCACTCACTTGGGGACCAACCCGATCGAGCGATCGGCTAAGCCAGTTCTTCAACGCGTTTCGGCAATCCGGCGACCAGCCCCCACACCGACTCGGCGGCAGGCGACAACGACCGGTCGCGCCGCCGCACCAGCTCGACGGTTCGCTCGACCCGCGGCACCAACGGTAACGCGACCAGTGACGAGTTCGCCGGCAACGGCAGGGCCAGCCACGGCAGCACGCTAATGCCGACACCCGCCTCCACCAGCCCGAACACCGTAGCGGAATGACCCAGCTCCTGCACCACGTCGGCGATGACATGATGCTCACGCAGCACGGCATCGATAATCGGACGGCTTCCGGAAGCATGGTCCAGCATGACCAGACGTTCGCCGGACAATGCGGCCCACGGTACCTCCTGCGCCGCGGCAAGAGGATGATCCCGTCTCGCAACCGCGCAAAACGAGTCGGTCATCACGACTTCCCCATACAGGTCGTCATTGGCGTAGGGGCCGATCGCCACACCGAAATCGACCTCGCCCGATTTGACCTTGCGAATCACGTCGCTCTGGAGGTCGTCTCGCAAACCCAGTGAAATCAACGGAAATTCCCGGACACAGGCCGAAATGACGAACGGCATCAGCCGGCACGCCACGGTCGGACTGGCCGCGACAATGACCCGTCCGCGCCGTTGCTGGCCGAGATCGCGGATTTCGCGGAGTGCGTCATCGAGGTCCGAGAGCAGCCGCGACACGCTGCCCACGAGATTCGTGCCAACGTCGGTGAGTTGCACCTCGCGGGTGGTCCGGTCGACCAGCTTCAGCCCGATTTCCCCCTCGAGCTCACGCACGCACCGGCTCACCGCCGACTGCGTCAGGCCGATTTCATCGCCGGCGCGGCTAAAGCTTTGCAGCCTGGCGACTTCAATAAACACGCGTAGCTGACGCAACGTCACATTGAGCGCTCGGCTCATACCCTTCCCTCATCAATCCATCTCATAGATGCAAATTGTAGATCAAGGTCGGTCAAGAAAACGGTTTCATCAAGGGGCGCGCTGCGGTGCAGCAGAAATGCATTCGCGCACGCAGGATGGGCTTATTGCACTTGATTGGTGATTGTCCCGATTTCATTAACTGCACTTATAGCGTCTCATACGGCCCATGCTGGCACCGCGCCAGCCTACTGCCGCGAGGCTTTCCGGCCGATCGATACACGCATGGCACGGTTCTCGCATTTACTTGCGCAGAGGTCGGCGCCATTGCAGTTTTAAACGCAAATCGTCCGTCGCAATGTCTGCTCCGACCTTACCTGGGTTCGATCTTCGAATTCCGACCAGAGTGCGCGGCGCGGGGCAGCGCACCGGGGTTAGCTTCGCTGAGGTGAAACATGATGTTCGACGATCTAAGAGATAACGAGTGGGCGCTGGTAGAGGCCTTGTTTTGCGCAGAACCGGCACGCAGCGAACGGCGCGGCCGTCCGCGTGTGGAAGCACGCGCTGTTGTCAATGCCGTGTTGTGGGTCCTGTCCACGGGCGAAGGCTGGTCGAAGTTGCCGGGCCGCTACCCGTCGCCGCCGACCTGCCGTCGACGGTTCGACGAATGGCAAGCGGATGGTACGCTCGCCGAAATCGTGAAGCGGCTGGGCAGCAATGGTCGTGAGGTGTCGTTGCGGGGCCGGATCGGTTCCACCGCCGCGAAACCGCCCGCACCGCCGAGCCGCGACCGTCTGCGTGGCGCATTCTGGACGAATCCGGAATCGTGGCGCGCGCCGGTCAAGATGGCCTGACAGCCGGCCCAATGCGGTAAGCGGCATGGTCGGTCGCTGTACGGCCAGGCTGTGCGGCTAAATTTACGCGAAGCACCCGCGCGCAGGTTTCCTGCGTTTTATCCCGGCTCCCACCGATGTCTCTCCTCGAGTGATGAGCCACCGGTCTGCACTCGTAGACCGTTTAGTCAGTCAAAAATCTGCCGGCAGGCGCTCGCCTTTCGTTCATCGAAAGGGAGCGCATGGCGTGCACTACCTCCACGCACATTGACATTGCGGCCGCTCAAACATGCGCCCCGCGACGATTTGTTGCGCCCAGTCAGGAAACCCGGGAAACAACTCTTTACCAATATTTACAGCATGCTTTCGTGCGCTGGCATAGCTTGTGAAGTTGGCTAGCGGACCAATACCGGTCCGAAGGGGAGTTTTCATCATGAAACCAATGTCACTGGTGGTATGCGGCATTGTGCTTTCATCGCTGGGGGCGGCAATTACGGTGCACGCGGAATCGGCAGCGGGCAACTTCGCGCTGCGCGCGGATACGCAAGCCAGTCCGCAAGCCTGGAGGAAGGAGCCAGTGCGTGGCAGCGATATGACCGAAACCGCGCCGCGCGGGGATTTGCGAGGCGATATCGCGAGTAATGCGCGAGCACGGCCGGAACCGGATCGCGGAGGCCGCCCGCGTAAGCACTGAGGAGCGGTCGAAACGCACAAGTCACCGGACAAGCGTGCAAAACCACCGGCATATCGTGCATTGAAACCATATTCGGTCGATGGAGTGCCCTTCCGGGAACCCTTCCTCATCGCGCCAGTCCGACCTTATGCCATGAGCACAGCGTGGCAGCAGTAGATCCGGTACGCCCGTATCCTCGTGATACGGGCTTTTTTTGTCGGAATTTTGCCGCTGTCATGAGCGTGCCGCTTTCACAGCCTGACCCATTCGACGCAGAAGTGGCGCTACCGCGGCCGCAACCGTTTGCCAGGCACTGGAGCGCTCGAAGCGCGAGACTGCTTCAGCGCGAAGGTTGGAAGCGCTTTAAGCGCGTGCTTCGGCCAGGGGTTCCTGAATGACGGCCGGCGAATAAGGCGCTGCGCGGTGCAGGTCCCAGTCCATCGAACGCTCGTCTCGCGCGAGCCGGGAGAATTCGAATTTGCCCCGCTCGGTTACTACCGCAATGTCCACGGGAGCGTGAAAACCGGGAGCGGGTGCAACGGTGCGTTGCCGGACCAGTTCCAGCAGACCCAGGTCGCGTAGATGGCTGAAAACGTTAGGGCGTCTTGCCCACGGAACTTGACGATACTGAGCTCGCCGGAGCGCTTCGAGTACGGCTTCGTTTGAATACGTGGTCATCTCGTTATATCTTCCAGTGCAGCCGTGACGGCGCCACATGGCAGTAACTGACTGCCAGCGGCACCGACTAAACGCGGCACGCCCCGAAACCAGTCAAAATGCCGACTTCGCGGCCCCTGACCGGAACTCGCAGCCGCCGCTTGCGCTAGGTGCTGCTTATTTCTGCTTACCGCTACTTATAATTCCGAGCGCCCGTTAAACGCGCACTACACAACGCGTTCCGCAGTTCCGGCGATGCATTCTCACGAATGCGATGACCACGAAGCGGATTATCTCGAAAACCTATACGTTACCTCAAACCAAATTGGTTCTTATAACTTTATTGCTGCTTTTCTTTGCACTGTTCGCAGTTTGGCGACAACGCCGGCGCGCGGTCGCGCTTGTTTGCGTCGTGCTGTTCTGGGCGCTGGGCGCGAGTTGGCTCGCGGCGCCGCTGCTTCACCTTGCGCAGCGCGGGTTCGAAGAGAAGTCGACGCCGCAGGACGTGCATTTCGCATCGCGAACGACTTTTATCCTGCTGGGCGGCGGCACGCGTTACGACGACGACAAACGCCTGGTACCAAAACGTGATGCGTTCACGCGTATTGTTGTCACAGCCGAGCTGTATCGTGAGTGCCGGCGCGCGGGCGGCGCTTGCCGTGTGATCGTAAGCGGCGGCAATCCGCAGCATCATGAACAGGCCGAAGCCGATAATTATGCGCCCTTCCTGCTCGCTCGCGGCGTGAGCGCCAGCGATCTCGTGCTCGAAAACGAAAGCCTCAATACGTACCAGAACGCTCGCAATGTCGCGAGCATCGTGCAGCCGGAACGCGACGAAACCCTGGTGCTGATTACGTCCGCTTATCACATGCAACGGTCATTGCTTGCCTTCAGCGCTTTTGGCCTCGACACGCAAGCGTTCACCAGCAATGTGCGGCAATCCGAAGCGACATTCTTTCCCCGCCGGCGCGGTTTCATCGATACTGAAACTGCCCTGCATGAACTGGTCGGCGTCGCACGCTTTCGGGTGTACCGGAGATTGGGGCTATATTGAATCGAAGCTTGAATCGAAGCAAAGCGACCTGGTGTTATCAGTGATGTGTCAAGGTCGTTACCCATCTCGAAATTCAGTACTAGAAAGCAATGCGCTTCGCCGGTATTATCGCCGGTTCAGTCAATCGACTGGCCGGGCTGATGCTCTGTTAGAGTCGAACCGCAGTGTCATTGCTGAAATGTAACGGCACTGTAACTACATGTAACGATTCGCGGGCAGGATCGGTATTTGCTACGCAGCGTGTAATGTCTCGCCAATCGGGACAGGCCAACCCGGGTTCAACGAGTCTATGGAGGTAACAATGAAGAAAATGTCCCTGGCAGTCTTGTTTTCCCTGAGCGCAATGACCAGCGCGGCGTTTGCGCAATCCGATCAGGGCGTCATGATGAGTACGGATCCGGCCAAAATCTCGGATATCGAGCAGCGCGCGCAGGACCTGCAGGCACGCCAGTCGAACATGCAGACCGAAATGCCGATGCACAAGGGCGCCACGCATCACAAGAAGTCGGGCATGAAGCATTCGAAAGGCACGGCCGAATAAGCGATCGGGTTTATACGTCGCAACGGCACGCAAACGTTAGCCGTTGGACGAAAAAAGCCGGATACGACGCACGACGCGTTGTATCCGGCTTTTGTTCGTTATCGACGACTTCAGGCGACTATGCGTTCACCGCCACGGCGTATGCTACATTCCGCGTCGATAAATTGAATCGCACCCGTGTGCGGAGGATCGTATGAGCAACATCCAGCTGGATATTGAATGGACCGAAGCAGCATCACGCAAGATTGAAAAGTTGATGCCGCGTAACGCAAAGGACAAGGACGCATATCTCGCGCTGCCGCCCGTGGAGTGCCTGCCCATGGAAGGCGACGTGCTGTTTCTTGGCCCGGACGGCAAACAACAGCCGTTTATCGTGGCCGAACGTCAGTACCATCATGACGGCGACGCCGACTGGACCATCATCCTGATCCTCGACGTGCCGCACGAGACTCATTAAGGGCTGGCGAGGTAAAGGCTGTGGTGTTGTCAGGGCCGCGGGATAGGGCCACCAAGGACGGAGACATTGCCGCGCGGACGCACCAATGACCGCGTGCCCGATTCAGCCGCTCAGAGCTTTGCCACTACGTTAATTTCACCGTGCTCGATCAGGTCCGGCAGTGTTTTGCCGAGCGCCTGGATGTGCGGCGTTTGATTGTGTTCGGCCAGAGCCGCCTCGCTCAGCCAGCGCTCGAAGAATACGAACCGACGTGGTTCCTTGATGTCGCGATGCAGGTCATATTGCACCGCGCCTGGTTCCTTGAGGGTCGGCGCCACGATGCCCTGTAGCGCTTCCTTCAGTTTGTCTTCGTTGCCCGGTTTGGCGACGAATGTTGCGACCACGGCGATTTCCGTCATGACTTGACTCCAGATTAAAGGATCAAGCATAGCGTCGACGCCACACGCTCGCTGAAACGGCTTTTGAATGGACCAGAAAAAAGCCCGCGTTCCCTTTGGGGAGCGCGGGCAAAAGCCGTCGCCCTACGAGGATAGGCGACGGGGCCATCGAGATCCGCTTGGCCAGCGGACCGCAATTCGTGAAAGAAAATTGGTGACATATGGCGGCGTGAAGCACGTACGCCGCTTCGCGCAGGCACCATGCAGATTACATGCCACAGATGCAATGTAATCCCTATGCGGTTGATTCCTATAAGCTTTCCCGCACATAAAAAAGTAGAAACAGCGCCCGACCGAACAATGTAACTACTGCTGTAACGTGACACCGGCATCATGAAAGATCCGCTTCCTTCCCTCAGAGGTCCTTCGCCCGAAGCGTAACGCGGCGACCATGTTCACTCGCGCGCGTTACCGCGCATTTGAACGCGAAAGGCATTTTCATCAAGTGCTTCAACTAATTTCGGACGTAAAAAAACCCGCCTGAACTTCAGGCGGGTTAGTCGCGGGTCAAGCATTACGCGCGGTCTTTCCGTGACATTCAGCTTACTGATTCAACCTGCTGACTCAGCCTCCTGAACCAGTCCGCAGAAACTCTGCGATGCGCTTCAATGCAACTGGTCGTCGAGCAAGCCCATGATCTGGCGCGCTTGCGGCGAGGAATCGACGTTACCCTTGCTGTCGATGATCGACACACGCGTCTGTGTCTCTGTCAGCGCGCGCACGTTGATCTCGTAGTTCTTGGGTAGCTTCTCTTTCTTACCGTGGAACACCTGGTTCCAGAAGCCCTGCTCCGCCGACGTCATGTCCTTCGGGTCGACATACCGGACGAAATAAATGCCGCGGCCACGATCACGGTCATCGACGGTGAAGTTCGTACGGTCGAGCGCCAGACCCACACGCAGCCAGGCACGATCGTAGGGCTCCGGCACGTTGATCTCAACCGAGCTTGCTTCGGGCACCACGTCTTCCTGGATCGGCGTCTGCGCGGCAAGGGCGACGTTCTGTGCCGCCCTCTGCGCTGCAGTAGTGGACGCGGGTGAGCTCGCTGCCGCGGCCGCAGCCATGGCAGCGTCGGTCGCGCCGGTCTGGCCGCTAGCCTGACGCGCGTCGGCCAGTGCAAGGTTAGCCATCAAGCGCTTGAGGTATTCGCCTTCCAGGGCGGGATCGTTAGGCTTGGCCTGCCACTGGCTTTGATCGTTATTGGTTCCCGTCAGCGCCTCGCGCATGCCCTTCTGACTGATGAACACATACGTTCCGCCGTTCGGCGCTGCCTCGAGCCGGGTGCGGTATTTGTTGCGTTCCGCGGCAACGTATGAGTTGCCTGTTGCCATTGAAAGCGTATTGCGAATCAGCCCGTCCGAGATCTGCGGATGGGTTTCGTTCCAGTCGGTTTCCATGACGCCCTTGTCACGCGCGTCCACGACAAGCAGGAAGCCCTGCTCCTGCCAGAAACGACGAATCTGCGGCCAGACCTGATCTGGCGCCCTGGTGTCGATGACCAGCCAGCGCTCCGTGCCATCACGCTGAATATGCATGCCTGACACCGGCGGGATGACCGTAGGCGCGTTCGGCGCGACCTTCTGCACTTGCTGGAGGTCCGATAGCGACGCCTGCCCGCCCTGCGGCGGCAAAGAGCGCTGATCCCCCGTTTCGTCGAGCAGATTGGGCGGAACAGCTAGGGAAGCCTGTTTTGCCCGGGCATCGCTCTTGTAATTGATTGCATCGGGAGACGACGTACCGCATCCGGCAACAAGGCCTCCCACCATCAAGAGGGCTGCGACCTTCAAAGCGGGCTTGTTCACACGAAAATCTGTCATGTTTGGGAAATCCTTCCGCTACGCCACGGCGTTTTCCGTGGATCAACCAAGCATTTTACCGGTCCGACGCGCCGTCGTGCAAAAACAGTGTCCCTGACGTTGTACGGCCCGGATGACACGGCACCCGCGAGGTCGCCCGGGCATGAATTCCATGCCGGGAAATTTGAACGGGCATCGCGCATCCGGACAGGCGAATCAGGCCACTCCTGCACGCTTCCGAACATGCGTTCCGACGTGCTGCCCGGCTTCCTTTTTTCGTCCGCCGAAGTCCACCTTCAATCTCATAAATCGCTCTCGCGATGACCATCAAGACAATTTGTGACAATTGCTCTTGCTTTGTCCTAGCCTAATTTTCGCAACCAACGCATTGTTTAATAAGCACTTTTAACTAATTTTTGAGACGTTTTTAAAGACCACACAAGACAATTCCTATCCATGTTTTTTGAGGCACTCATATCCTAAAATTAATTCTAGATAACAAGAACGGCCACGAGAACGGAGTAACACCATGCCTCACATCAAGTCCCTCACCCCTCTTCGGGCAACTGCTGCCGCGCTGGTGATTGCGGCAAGCGGACCGGCACACGCACAACTTGGCGCCACCGTCGCGATCGTTGCAACGGGCACATCGAGTTCGTCAAACACAGCGGATGCCGCTCCTCCGGTATTGCATCAAGCCGCGAACAGCGCGGCGCGCTGGCAGGAATCGACCGATGCCAATCAGATTCGTGTGCGCCAGTACGTGTCTTCCTCGGGACAGGTCTATGCCGTCAGTTGGGACGGCCCGGCCATGCCCGATATCGCGGTACTGCTCGGCACCTGGTTCGGCCGGTATACGCAAGAAGCGAGCGCGGCGCTACCCAATGCGAGCGGGCTGCACTCATCAAGGGTGAGCAGCAGTGATCTCATGGTGGAAACGGCAGTGCGCTTGCGCGACTTCAGCGGCCGTGCCTGGCTCCCCAGCGCGTTGCCGGCCGGCGTCACGGCAGCAGACATTGACTAGAGGTAACCATGCGAAACCTGACCTGCGTACTTATCACGGCGATCGTTGCCGTTAGCGTCACGATGTCCGGCTGCGGTGGCGGCGGCGGTGGCAGTAATGATTCAACCAGCGCCGCGGCAGCCGGGGCAAGTTCCCCGACCGCCGCAAGTGCTCCGCTGGCATCGAGCGGAGCATCCGCTGCCAGCACGCCTACTGCCGCGACACCCGCCCAACCTGCTACACCTGCGAGCGCACCAGCCAACACGGTCGCTCAGTCGACCACGCCTAACGTGCTGCCTATTACCGTTGCACAGATCGCGACCGGTACTCGCAACATGTTGCAAACCAGCGTGACGATCTGCGTTCCGGGAACAAGCACGTGCCAGACGATCGACAATATCCAGGTGGATACGGGATCGCAGGGATTACGCATCCTTGCCTCCGCGCTCGCGCCAACCGTGGTGCTGCCCTCCGTTGCGGCCAGCTCGGGTTCGACCGCGGCAAGCTGTACCGTATTCGGCTCGGGATACACATGGGGTTCGGTGCGGACTGCCGACGTGCATCTGGCCGGCGAGGTGGCAGCGGCGACATCGATCCAGGTCATCGCGGACCCGGCTATTCCGGCCGTGCCCACGGACTGCAGTAACTCGGGCCTGCCGATGCTGACCGCTACGGCGCTGCGAAGCAACGGTATTCTCGGCGTAGGGCCGTTCACCGCCGACTGCGGCAGCGGCTGCGCCACGACCGCCTTGCCACGCTGGTACTACGGCTGCTCGTCGGGCGCGTGCGTAGCAGCTACGTTGCCGGTTGCACAGCAGGTGACCAATCCAATAAGCCGATTCGCCACCGACAACAACGGCCTTGTCATCGACCTTCCCGCGGTCGCCGCCACCGGCGCAGCGAGTGTCACCGGCACCATGACGTTCGGAATCGGCTCACAGTCGAACAATCTGCTTGGCAGCGCTCAGGTCCTCCCGAGCAACTCGATAACAGGGTTTGTTTCGACCGCCTTTCAGGGGCAAACCTACAGCACGAGTTACATCGACAGCGGATCGAATGGCCTGTTCTTCGCGCTGAGCTCCGTGCCGGCGTGCGGCTTCTGGTTCTGTCCAACCGCCGTGCAAAGCCTGACTGCGACCGTTGCCGGCATCAATGGGGCAACGAGCAACGTGACGTTCACAATGGGCAACGCAACGTCGCTATTCGCAACCGGCAACAGCGCGCTCAGCAATCTGGCGGGACCCGCAAGCAACTACTTCGACTGGGGCCTGCCCTTCTTCTTCGGGAGACGCGTCTTTACCGCGATCGAAGCGAGTGCGACACCAGCGGGCAATGGTCCTTACTATGCGTTCTAGGCCCTGAGCATGTGCTGCGGCGGCTCCTGATAGCCGAGCCGCCGCTGCATACGTCGAAGGCTTCGCCGCGATTAGCATGCGCTCGCGTTCTCACGATTCCGCGTGCTCGCGAGCATGCATATGTGCGACCACCAATAGCGCCGCTTGCCCGTCCTGCACAGCACGTCCACGTCCTCCAAAAATACGTTTAAAACTAACCGTCCCGGAGACATGCGCGTGGATGAGTGAATCCGTGCGCTTCACGTCCCCCCTTCACGTCCCCTGATCTTCCTTGTGTAAAAAGCGCAACTCGACACGCCGGTCGTTTGCCAGACAAGTCACCAGCGCACGTCGGTCGCGCATCCGGCAATCCGTTCCCGGCGATGCCCGGCCGTAACCTCGTGCCTGCACCACAGTCGTCACGCCGCCTGATATCAGATAACGCCGGACAGTCTCGGCACGCTGATGCGAGAGCCGCCGGTTGTAGACCCCGCTGCCTAGGCGGTCAGTGAAACCCGACACGGTAATCGACGACACGGCGCCGTCTCCCTTCACGTCCGCGATCAAACCATCGAGCCTCTCCCGGCCTTCCGATGTGATGGATTCAACGCTGCTGCCGTTGAACGCGAACAACGCGTCGACAGGTAACGCAACAAGCTTGGGCAATGGGTCGGACGAACTCACGTCCTCCCGCGGAATCACGCAGCCGTCAAGACTCTGCCGCGCTTCACCCAGTGTGGACTCGACCATGTCGACCTTGATTTTTGCCTTGTCGAACTGGCGGGTCCACGCATCATGGCCCGCGTGCATCAACTTGACTTCGGCGCATGCTGTCTGCTTTTGCGCCTGCGGGCAATAGATAAACCGCGGATCGGCAATGATCGCCTGCAGACTCGTCGTCAGGTCCGGACGCAGCACTGCGACCGTCCGCAGCGATGGGTTTTCGGGCGACAACGGCTGTGTACCTTCAAGTCCGGCGGTCAGGTGCGCAGCCTCGCCGATAGACTCTTCTACAAAGCCCCAACGATCTCCAGCATCGATCTCGCTTTTTGCCACGTCGATCCAGCATTGGTCTTTGTAGCCAAAATAATTGGCCTTGCGTTCATCCAGTTGGTCGAGTCGTGCTTGCAGTAGTACAAGCACCTCACGAGGTTTCTCAATTTGCCCGTAGACGCTCGCCCAGGGCTCAACAGCCGCACCCGCTTGCGTGCTTTGCTGCGTGCCGAACCCCGTTTGCAGAACGGTTGGATCCTGGATGCCCAGGCTGTCACGCAATTCCGTGTTGGCGCAGCCCGCCAGCGCATAGATGCAGGCTGCGGCGAGGATAATGTTTTTCATGGTTCGACCCGGTGACATCCACGGCGCATTGAGCTCCGTGGACTTGCTGTGCGTACCGCCCGTGACGGCGGCAATGTTCAATTCGCTACGCTGGTCAGCTGCCGAACACGTAACCCACGCCCGCACGCACAATGGTGCTGTTGCCACCCGACGACGACACTCCGCCATTGAAGTTGATGTTGCCCTTGTCATTCCAGCGCGAAACGCCAATACCCATTGCCGCCTGCCCGCGATAAGCGGCGACACCCGCATTCAGCGTCGTTCGTCCCGGCAGGTACGGCGTCACGACGTTGAGCGCCGACGCGGCCGCAATCCCCTTGCGCGTGTTGCGGTCGAGGTCGCGAATTTGCTGGTCGGTATTATTGAAGCGCTGATCGGTATAGCTGTTGGCCTGATTGAGCGTGGAACTGGCTGACTGGTTTAATTGGCTCAGGTTGACGGCGTCCGTTGCTGACGTACCGGCCGCTACGTTGGTGATCTGCCGCTCGCTGCCCACCGCTCCCACCGATACCGACGACGCGCGATCCGCCAGCGAGCCCGCCCCCAGCGCCACCGAATTAGCGGCGCTGGCCGTGGCGTTCGCGCCCATCGCGACGGCATGCGTGCCGCTCGCCGTCGCCGCTTCGGTTGATGTATCGCCGGCCGCGCTATAAAGCGCGCTGCTTGATGTCACGAAGTTGCTGACATGGCTAACGATATCGTTCAACTGACCCAGGTTCACGGCGTCTGTGGCAAGCGTGCCGGCGGCTACGTTATGGATTGCTGTGCCGCCGGCAATGCCCTGTCCGAGCGTGACGTTGCCGAAATCCGTCGCACCGCTTGCGTTCTTGTCGTAAGCCAACGCGGTGACTGCCTTGCCGGTCTGATCGACCAGACCGGCACTCTTCAGTTGCCCAACGTTGACCGCATCCGTGTCGGCAGTGCCTGCCTGGACATTGGTGATCTGCCGCTCATTGCCCGCCGCGCCCACCGACACGCTATTCAACCGGTCCGCCACCGAGTTCGCGCCGAGGGCAACCGTGTTGCCGGCAATGGCTTGCGCATTACCGCCGATCGCAGTGGCGTTGAGGCCACTTGCGGATGCTGCGGCAAGCGTTGTGTTCGATACAAAGTATTTGAGCGCGGCGCCGTTCTGCAAGCCGTCGACAAGTTGCGCCGTCTGGAACAACTGGTCACCGTTAACCGCGTCCGTGCTGCCCGCTTTTACGGCTCCGGCCGCGACGTTGTGCAATGCGACGGGCGAAACGGCGTCCGAACCACCCAGCGTCACGCTGCTTCGATTGACCGAGCCATCCGCTTTTGAGTCGTAGGTAATGGCAGCAACCGTATTACCCGTTGGGTCGATCAGACCTGCGCTTTTCAGTTGCGCCACGTTCACGGCGTCCTGATCCGCGACGCCCGCCTTCACGTTCGACAAGATCGTGCCGCCGGTTCCACCCAGCACGACGTTCGATTTGCTGTCGTCCGTGTACGACAGTTTCAACGGTTCCGCACGCGTCAGCGTGGCGAGCGAGGCAGCAACGTCTTGTACGTTCGTATTGGTCGCGTTCAGTTGGGCGCCGTTGACGGCGTCGCTGCTTTGTACGCTCAACGCGCCCGCCTTCAGGTTGGTGAGCGCTACCGCAGGTGCGCCCGGTTGGCCCCCGAGCGTCACCATGCTCTTGTCCGCAGTGTCATACGCGACAAATCCATTGGCCCTCTCGCCCAGCGCGTTGAACTGGCTCATGTTGACTGCGTCCGTGGCACTGATCCCAGGCGCCACATGCACGATTCGCCGCTCCGACCCGACGTCACCCACGGATACCACGTTGTCCAGCGAACCGTCGCTGTTCGCGCCAAGCACGATGCTGTTCTGTCCTCTCGCGGTTACGTTGCTGCCCAGGACGAACGAATCCGCGCCTGATGCTACGTTACTGTTTCCAATCACGTAGGTCCCCGCGCCATTCACGGAGTTATCCTTGCCAATCGCTCCGGCAGCCGCCGAATAAACCTGCGCACCCGAGCCAATTGCAAGGGAATCCGTGGCGTCTGCATTGACGGACGTGCGCCAGCCCATGGCAAGTCCATGGTCCGAATAAACACTGGTGCGAACGCCGAGTGCAGTGGATTCACTGCCCGATGCCGACACCCCTGCTCCGAGCGCCACCGAGCCTGTCGCCGCGCTCGCATATGAGCCGGCAGCAACGGAATAGTCCCCGTTCGCGTGCGCGTTCACGCCGATTGCAACCGCGTTCGTACCGGTCGCTACGGTAGGCGTTGAGCCGTCGATTGGCCCGGATACGATCAGCTGATCCGGTGTAAGGCTGGACGCGGATAAGGCAACCGCCGCAACCCGGCCGGCACCTTCACTGCCCGACCCGGAAGCACGTGGCGCAACAGCGCTCAATGCCTCGCGCACTTGTGATGAATAGACCTGAGCGCGTTCGCTTGAACCCTTCGCCAGGTTGTCGACAAGCACAGCGCTCGATACTTGCGGCACCGCCATCAAGGAGAATGGAGCGAGCGCCAGGAATATCGCAGTGCCCTTTTTCGTTCGCCGACTGGAGCACGCAATCTTCGAAAGACCGTGCGAGCCAGCCTCACGCAGGCCAGTGGACACTTCATTTTGCTTCTTCAATACCACGCGCTGCGTCTTGTTCATTTCTTTTGCTCACTCAGGTCTTGGACGCGCGGACGCGCCCTCGGAATCATTTGGCATCGGGTCCCGGGTGGTCGATCGATCAGGACCAGCGACTTGAGCGTGCGCAGGAACGCACATGGCCGCCGATTTGCCTCGGCAGCCAGCAGACACGGATCAATGTGGTTCCCGTCAGGCAGAAAGCCGGTAGCACGCTCGTGTGCCACTGTGACAGGTCAAGATAAATTTCCCCTATCAGTAAACTCTTAAAACGACGGAAGATAGGCCATTCGATAGAGGATTCGAGCGTTTTATCCGGACTATTCGTGTTTATTTGGCACCAGTGACCAGGATGAGATATCCCGGGACGCGCCTTGCGAGTATCCTGAATGAGCTAAAACGTCGAGCGCGTGTTCAGACACGCAAGGTCAGAAAAACCAAAACCCGCTACCCCAAATGCAAAGACGGCGGCGTGGTTCACCACGTCGCCGTCCTGATCAAACAAAATGCAAACAACATCCAACCAACCGCCACACATCCAGCACGGCACCTTGTCAGGCCATGCTCATCTCCACCCTGCTTCTGAATCTCGTTTGACTGCCAGGACGACTGCTACGCCGCGCGATCGTCCTCATCGAAGATCTTTTGTGCCAGATGGAATGCCGAATTTGCTGCCGGTACCCCACAGTAAATAGCGGTCTGCAGCAGCACTTCCTTGATTTCCTCACGCGTGACGCCATTGTTTTTTGCTGCCCGCAAATGCAGCGCCAGTTCTTCGCTGCGGTTGAGCGCGACCATCATCGAAATGGTCAGAAGGCTGCGGGTATGGCGCGGCAAGCCGGGGCGGGTCCAGATGTCGCCCCATGCGTAACGCGTGATCAGGTTCTGGAATTCGGTCGTGAGATCCGTGCGGTTCTCAAGCGAACGCGTGACGTGCGCATCGCCAAGCACCGCGCGGCGCACGCTCAATCCGGCTTCATAACGTTCGTCTTCGGTCATGTCAGGCTCCCAGGAAATCGAGCAACGTTTTCGTGTAGACGTCCGCTTGCTCGATATTCGACAAGTGCGCGGCATCGAGTTCGACATAACGCGCGCCCGCAATGTACCCGGCCAGTTCGCGCCCTTGCGCAGCGGTCGTGGACTGGTCATGCGTGCCCGAAATAACCAACACCGGCGCCTTGATGGTCTTCGCTTCTTCACGTGCATCGGCGTCGCGGATCGCCTCGCAATTCGATGCATAACCTTCGCCGGAAGTGTGGCGGAACACGTCGCGAATACCTGACAGCAAAAGCGGGTGCGCCGCCATGAAGCCAGCCGTGAACCAGCGCGGCAGGACGGCATCGGCCAATGCAGGCATGCCGCCCTCCTCGCGGGCCTTCGCCGCCCGGGGCGTCCATACCGCGTCCGAGCCAATCAGCGCCGCCGTATTCGACAGCACCACGCGCGCGAAGCGCTCCGGGTGGCGTGCGGCGAGCGCGATGCCGGTCAGCCCGCCCATCGAAAGGCCGCAATAGTGCGCGCGCTCGATGCCGAGCGTGTCGAGCAAACCGATCACGTCTCCCACGAGCTGCGCGAGTGTGTACGGACCCTTGGGCGCATCCGAACGGCCATGACCACGCGTGTCGTAACGCAACACGCGATATTTCGCGGCGAGCGTTTCGACTTGCGGTGTCCACATCGAGATGTCGGCGCCGAGCGAATTCGACAACACGAGCCAGGGTGCATCGCTCCCGGCGGTGGCGTCGATGCGATAGAAGAGTTGAATACCGTTGACGGCGGCAAAAGGCATTACGGAAGACTCCTGGATGAAGGGAGCCGATGCACGCGCAGCGCGGCATCGACAAAAGCATGCGCCTGACCCACGTAGTTCGCCGGATCGAGCAGGGCTTGCAGTTGGACAAGAGAGAGATGTTGCGCGACACGCGCGTCGTTCGCGAGCACGTCGTAAAGGGTCGCGCCGGTTGCCACGGCTTGCTTCGATGCATGTTCCACGAGCGTGTGCGCGTCGAGTCGGCCAATTCGGTCGCCGAGCGCGAGCATCACCGCTTCGCCGAGAATCAATCCATGCGTGAGATCCAGATTGGCTGCGAGCCGCTCGGCGTTCACTTCGATATCCAGGACAATCGCCGTGATCTGCGCGAGTGCGCCGCCCGTGAGGCGGGCAAGATCGGGCAATGCTTCCCATTCGGCCTGCCAGCCGCCGAGCGCCCGTTCATGTTCCTGAACCATGCCGCTGAACACGGTCGCAACCAGATTTGGCGCGCGCATGGCGGCCGTTAAAACAGCAGCGCAGCCCACGGGGTTGCGCTTGTGCGGCATCGTCGATGAACCGCCCTTGCCCGTCGCGGCCGGCTCGGCCAGTTCGCCGACTTCCGTCTGCATGTGCAGCGAGATATCGCGGGCGATTTTTCCGAGCGTACCGGTCAGCATGCCGAAACAGGCCGCCGCTTCGGCTATGCGGTCGCGTTGGGTATGCCATGGCAACGAAGGACGTTGCAGGCCGAGGTCATCGGCGAGCGATTGGGCGACCAACGGCGCCTTGTCCCTCAGGCTCGCCAACGTGCCGGCCGCGCCGCCGAATTGCAGCGCAAGCACGCGCGACCGGCACTGCGCAAGACGCTCGCGATGCCGCGTCAGCGCATCGAGCCATTGAGCAAATTTAAGCCCGAGCGTGATCGGCAACGCCTGCTGAAGCCAGGTCCTGCCGATTGCCGGCGTTGTCCGATATGCCTCCGCCTGACTGGCAAGCGCGTCGCAAGCCTCGTTCAAACCCGCTTCCAATAAGTCGAACGTGGAACGCAACTGTAAAACCGTGCCGGTATCGATGATGTCCTGGCTCGTCGCGCCCCAATGCACGTACTTGGCGGCGTCGGCATCTTTACGCTTGACCGCCGCGGTCAGCAACTTCACCAGCGGAATCGCGAGATTGCCGCCGGATGCGGCGCCGGCCATCAACGCGTCAGGATCAATCAGATCAGCGTTGCAAGCGGCCACGATCGCCACCACTGCACTAGAAGGAATCACGCCATGCTCAGCCGATGCCCGCGCGAGCGCCGCCTCCACATCCAGCATCGACTGGACGGTCTGGCGCGCGGACCACACGGCGTTCATCTCGCGCGTGCCGCAGATCAGGTCCGTCAGCCGTCCCGCCGCCGAAAATGTCGGCTCAGACATCACACGCGCTCGATGGCGATCGCAATGCCTTGACCCACGCCGATACACATCGTGCACAGCGCAAAGCGTCCGCCGGTCCGATGCAACTGATACGTCGCGGTCGTCACCAGGCGCGCGCCGCTCATGCCGAGCGGATGGCCGAGCGCGATTGCGCCGCCGTTCGGATTGACGCGGGGATCTTCATCAGCAATGCCGAGCAGGCGCAGCACAGCCAAACCTTGCGATGCAAACGCCTCGTTCAGCTCGATCACATCGAATTGATCGATGGTCATGCCCAGGCGCTTCATCAGCTTTTGCGACGCCGGCGCCGGACCAATGCCCATCACGCGCGGCGGCACGCCGGCGGTTGCAATGCCCAACACGCGCGCACGCGGCACGAGGCCGAAACGCTTGGCGCTGTCTTCATCGGCGATCAGCAAAGCCGCCGCGCCATCGTTCACGCCCGACGCGTTGCCCGCCGTCACCGTGCCATCCGGACGCACGACGCCCTTCAATCTCGCGAGCGCTTCCATGCTCGTTTCACGCGGATGTTCGTCCTGCGAGACCAGCACCGGATCGCCCTTTTTTTGCGCGATGGAAACCGGCACGATCTCTTGCGCGAGCGAGCCATCCTTCTGAGCGCGCGACGCTTTCTGCTGGCTGCGCACTGCAAACGCGTCCTGATCTTCGCGGCTAACCTTATAGTCGGTCGCGACGTTTTCGGCCGTTTCCGGCATCGAATCCACGCCGTACATCTTCTTCATCAGCGGATTGATGAAACGCCAGCCGATGGTCGTATCGAAGATCTCTGCCTGGCGCGAAAACGCCGTGGTCGCCTTGCCCTGCACGAACGGCGCACGGCTCATGCTTTCCACGCCGCCCGCAATCATCAGCGCCGCTTCGCCCGACTTGATTGCCCGCGCGGCCACGCCGATTGCGTCCATGCCCGATCCGCACAAGCGGTTGATCGTCGAGCCGGACACGCCGTCGGGCAAACCGGCCAACAGGGCAGACATGCGCGCGACGTTGCGGTTGTCCTCGCCCGCCTGGTTCGCGCAACCGAAGATCAGGTCGTCGACGGCGTTCCAGTCCACGTCCTTATTGCGCTCCATCAATGCGCGCAACGGCACGGCGCCGAGGTCGTCGGCACGAACTGAGGACAACGCGCCGCCGTAACGGCCGACCGGCGTGCGAATCGCGTCGCAAATAAAAGCTTCTTTCATGCCCATCTCCTTGACTACTCCGATTACGCGTCGAGCGTGGTAGCCGCTTCGAGCGGTTCAAACGTCAGCGGCACCTGCGCCAGTTTCTGCAATTCGTCGAACGACAGCCCTTCGATAATTTCCCGCACCACGAAGCCATTCGGCGTCACGTCGAATACACCGTGATCCGTATACACGCGGTTCACGCAATTCACGCCCGTCACCGGATAGGAACATTCGGGCACCAGCTTGCTTTCGCCCTGCTTGGTGAGCAGTTCCATCATCACGTAGACCTTCTTCGCGCCGATCGCCAGATCCATCGCGCCGCCGACAGCAGGAATGGCGTCGGGCGCGCCGGTATGCCAGTTCGCGAGATCGCCTTTGGCCGACACCTGGAACGCGCCGAGCACGCAGATATCGAGGTGGCCGCCGCGCATCATCGCGAACGAATCGGCGTGGTGGAAATATGCGCCGCCGGTGAGCAGCGTCACGTGTTGTTTGCCGGCGTTGATCAGTTCGTCATCTTCCGCGCCCTTCTCCGGCGCCGGGCCCATTCCGAGCAGACCGTTTTCGCTATGCAGGAAGATTTCGCGATCCGCCGCGAGATGGTTGGCGACGAGCGTCGGCACGCCAATGCCGAGATTCACATACGCGCCTTCCTGAATGTCACGGGCGACGCGTTGCGCCATTTCGTCACGAGTCAGTTTTTTCATGTCGATGTCCTTGCTTGATGCATTCGTTGTTGCGGCTGGGCTAAAAGGCTTGCAGCTAAGCGGCACTCGCTCAAGCCGCTTTCGCCGCTGCCGTCTCTGCCGCCAGCTCTGCCGCGTGCACCGCTTGCGGCACTTCAATCACGCGCTGCACGAAGATGCCCGGCGTCACGATATCTTCCGGGTCCAACCCGCCGAGCGGCACCACTTGCGATACCTGCACGACGGCCGTTTTTGCTGCCATCGCCATGATTGGGCCGAAGTTGCGTGCCGTTTTCCGATACACCAGATTGCCCCACCGATCGCCCTTGAATGCCTTGATCAGCGCGAAATCGGCGTGCAGCGGCGCTTCGAGCACGTAATGCCGGCCATCGATAAAACGCGTCTCCTTGCCTTCCGCCAGCTTCGTGCCGTAGGCCGTCGGCGTAAAAAATCCACCAATGCCCGCGCCCGCCGCGCGAATGCGCTCAGCGAGGTTGCCTTGCGGCACGAGTTCGAGTTCAAGTTCGCCCGCGCGATACAAGCCGTCGAACACTTGCGAATCGCTCTGACGCGGAAACGAGCAGATGATCTTGCGCACGCGTTTCGCTTTTAACAGCGCCGCGAGACCCGTCTCGCCATTGCCTGCATTGTTGTTCACGATGGTCAGTTCGCGTGCGCCCTGTTCGATCAGCGCATCGATCAGTTCCGACGGCATGCCCGCCGTGCCGAACCCGCCGATCATCACGGTCGCGCCGTCCTGAACGTCCTTCACCGCTGAACTCAGCGAATCGAAAATCTTGTTGATCATGCCGTCTCTTCCTTTGACGAATGCCGAATGCATCGAAGCCGCATTGCAACTGAATCAAAGCGCGCCGGGTGACTTGATCTTGCCCGGCGTCGCTTGCATTTTTAAGTTCGCTGTGCGAACATCGATTCGTTTAGCGAACAAACGTCATGGTATTCCCGCATTCGTTGCGCTGTCAATGATCCTCGGGTTTGTACCGATGCACTCGCAATGTGCTCGATTCATAGGACCCAATAGCGATGACCACGTCCCCTGCCGAAGCCGATTCTCCCTCGCGGCCCGGCGATGCTTACGTGCAGTCGTTTGCGCGTGGTTTGTCGGTCATCCGCTCCTTCGATGCCACGCGTCCGGCGCAGACCTTGTCCGAGGTCGCCGCCGCGTCGGGGCTGACCCGCGCGGGCGCGCGCCGCATTCTGCTTACCCTTCAGGCGCTCGGTTACGTCGACGCCGACGGGCGTTATTTCACGCTGACCGCGAAAATCCTCGACCTTGGTTTTGCCTACCTGACATCGATGCCGTTCTGGAACCTGGCCGAACCGGTGATGGAAGAGTTGGTCGGCCAGGTGCACGAGAGTTGTTCGGCCGCCGTGTTGAACGGCACGGAGATCGTGTACGTGCTGCGCGTGCCCACGCATAAGATCATTACGATCAACCTGTCTATCGGCAGCCGTTTGCCCGCGTTTTGCACGTCGCTCGGACGCGTCCTGCTGGCCTCGCTCGACGAAGACAAACTCGACGCCGTGCTCGATGCCAGTCCGCTGGAAGCCCGCACGCCCCGCACGCTGACCGATAAAATCGCGCTGAAAGCCGCGCTGACCGTGGTGCGCAAGCAAGGCTGGGCGATCGTCGATCAGGAACTGGAAGAAGGTCTGATTTCGATGTCAGCGCCCATCCGCGACCGCCAGGGACGCGTGATCGCGGCGTTGAATATCAGCGGCAATGCGCAGCGCAAAAACGCGAAGCAGATGGTGAAGGCATTTCTCGACCCGCTGCTGGACGCGGCCCAACGCGTTTCCGAGATGGTCGCGAGACGAGGCTAGACGGAGGCCGATGAACGCGGCATGAAGACAAACGCCGCTAGACTGAGCACTTTGTTTCCTGCCAGGAAAGTGTCATGGATGCCGAGTCATGGATGCATTAACCAGCCTGCGAGTATTCCGCGATGTCGTCGAAGCCGGCAGCTTTGTCAAAGCCGCCGAGCGGCTGGATATTTCCACCGCGATGACCAGCAAGCACGTCGCCAATCTCGAACGGCAACTGGGTGTTCGCTTGCTGAACAGGACCACGCGTCATCTGAGCCTGACGGAAGCCGGCAGTGTTTATTACGAGCAGTGCCGGGAAGCGCTGGATATTTTGCAGGCCGCCGAAGCCGCGGTCGGGTCGCAAACCGATCAACCGCGAGGCGTGCTGAAGATCACGGCGCCGGGCTGGTTCGCGACCGCGAAGTTCGCCGATATCCTGGTCGCCTATCGGGCGCGTTATCCGGACGTACTGATCGATCTGCGGCTGGAAAACCGCTTCGTCGATCTGGTGGAAGAAGGTTATGACATGGCATTGCGGGCAACGTCAGAACCTTCTCCCACGATGATCGTGCGACCGCTTTGCAAAGTGCCGTTCGTGCTCGTGGGCTCGCCGGATTATCTGAAGCGGCGGGGTTATCCGCGGCATCCCAGCGAACTCAGCGAACGTTATGAAATCGTTCTGCCGACGTACACCAGCGTGGACACCGTTGAGTTCTCCGGTCCCGACGGCGTTTTCACGGTGAAAAACAGCGCCGTACTCAAGACCAACGACAGCTCCATGATGCTGCAACTCGTGCGCGCTGGAATTGGCCTCGCCTACTTCCCCGAATGGATCGTGGCACAGGAACTGGCGTCAGGCGTTCTGACGCGCCTTTTCCCCGACTACACCACGTTCGCACCGCGCGTATACGCCGTCTACACGAGCCGCAAATACATGACGACCAAGGTGCGTACTTTCATCGATTTCGTCTCGGCAGCACTCGCCGCCGATGATTCCGTCGACCGTTCCATGCCGCATCAGGTTGCCCCCGCCCGGTCGCGTGGATCTTCGCCGACGCCTCGAAAACTAGGATAAATCGTATTCAAATCACGCTACCGCTCATGTGAAGATCGCGCCACTTCGCTCGTTGGGCTCTCCGGAACCGACGATCGATGGCTCTTTCCTTCTAACAAGACCACCGAGCGGACGTGTGATGAATTTCCCCTGGTTTCCGTTGATCCTCAATTTCGCGTTGTTGGGGGCGTTTGTGTTTGTCTGCAACACGTTGAATGCCGGCCGCCGCGCGCCGGTGTTCAACGGCGCGCTCATTTTCATTGGCTTCTGCGGTCTGGCGATGCTGCTGGATTTCACGCTGACTTTCGTTTTTGCTTCAGCTACCACGACCGATCGTGAGCGATACATCGATCTATCGTCGTTGTCCGCTTGTGGCGAACGCGCAGTGGCTTACGCAATTCCTTGCGTCGTTGCCGCTGTGATGGCTTTGAGGTTTCGCGCGAGGAGAGGCCCCGTCGAGCCATCAGTGACCATCCATACGTCCGAGTACACACAGTCCGAGTTGCGGTATTGAGTTTGCTTGAGTTTGCAGGCCATAAGGCTATAGGCCCTGGCAGCACCGCCCCGAACCGCGAAGTCGTTTTCCGGCATCCGGCACGGTGGCGGAATGAACGCCATTTGCTCGCTGGAAGAGTGAAACTGACGGGCTTTGCTTCGAAGATGAGTCTGCAGGTTCTAAAATCCAAGAGTCTCTGATATACTTTTGATCTTTCGGGGCGTAGCGCAGCCTGGTAGCGTACCTGCATGGGGTGCAGGGGGTCGCAAGTTCAAATCTTGTCGCCCCGACCAAGATAGTTGTAGGAAAATCAAGGACTTAGCCTTAACGGGCTAAGTCCTTTTTTCTTTGCTCACGCACTCCTCCACTCCGAGTGCATTCGCGTGAACCGTTTGAGTCAGAGCCGAAGTCAGAGCCGATCAGGTCAGTTCGTAGACAGCAGCGGTCCCGGCTCAGGTCGCAATCAAAGCATCAACTCGTAAATCCTGGGAGAGCTCAACGGTTGGCGCTACGCTGCTGATCAAGTTGAGCAGAGCGGCTAGCCATACTTTGTCTTGAGCCCGGAGTCCCGGGCGCGCCAGAAGGCACTCTATGTGCGTAGACCAGTAGATGCCACGAATCAAACGTGGCCGCCGAACGAGTTCATGCAGCGTCTTTTCCACCATGTCGATTTCTGCGCTTACCGACTTCATTGCGGTCTCCGGTGTAATAGGTAGCGCTCTGTATGACGACAAGAATTGGGAAAACTTTAGCCACAGTGCGGCTGACCTGGCGCCAGGTTCCGCCCCGACAACGCGTGGAACAAAGGCGCTTTGCCCCGCGATCTGCGGTGCTCCACCCTTCCGCCGACGATCGCGGTAGCCCCGTCCGGGACACAACAGCCGTGCTGCCGGGGACGCACCGCATCGACCGCCGCCAGTCGCAGAGCAGACATTTTAAAGGTGTAAGAAGCACCACGCGGGCTTACAGTCAGATCAGGCCCGCACCCGGACGTGATTGACGACGCCCTCGCTGCCTGTTCCGCCAGCGGTCTCATCGGTCAGAGCATACGTGCTTAAAAGCGACCGCATCGCGCTCACCGACCCAGCCCGGGACCTGACGCAGGACAGCCGGGGCCGCGCCGCGTATCCTGACGGGAGCGCAGCGGCTATAGAGTGATCCATGAACGGGGGTCGGAAGTCCACGACTCAAGGAGGACGAGCCATGGGAAACAGATATGAACGCTCGCGCATGTCGCGTTCGTTCACATACAAAGGTATCCAATACCATCCAGGAGTACTGGTGGTTCTTGCCGTGCAGTTGCTCTGTCTGAGCGTGTTCGCGTTTTCACCGGACAGTTTTAATCACAACAAGTGGTTGTCCGCGGCAATCGCATTCAGCCTGCTCTTCGGGCTGATTCTGTCGCTCGGTTTTATCGGAACGTGGAATCAGTTCAGAGACGATATCGGCCCGTGGACGTTCTTCAACACGAACCCGGTCGAATCTGCCGTTGCGATAGCCACGGCTGGTGAGGCCCTTGCGATTTTGTTGAAACCGCTAGGCTAAGAGATGAAAACTGGGGTTTGAGCCGCACCGGGCACGCCCTGCGTTCACGAAGCGCACGTTCGCGAGCCAGTTACAAAAAAGCCCGGGTATCGAATCCGATAACCGGGCAGATCGCTACATCAAACTATCAACGCAAAGCCGAATAAGCCGTCGGCGACAGAAAGTGATTTTCAATCCGCTCGACGATAGGCGCCTTCGCCTCGGTTTCGGCACGCTTGGCGATCCACTCGGCGTCGGCCTGGAACGCGTTCCACTTGATTTCGCGCTCGGCCAGGCTTTCCCATTTCAGCAAGTACGTCAGCGCGTGGTTGCTTGGACCGGCCAGCGTGGTCCAGAACCCGATCGGTTCGATTCCGTATTTCTTGAAAAAGCCGAGCGTAATGTTCGCGAACCGGTCGTTCAATGCGGGCAGACGACCCGGCGCGCAGTGATAAATACGCATTTCAACGATCATTTTGTTCCTCATGGACATGGAGTAATGCAGCGATCAAACCCGCTGCGGTTGGAATTCGCCATGAGGGATCGTACCGGCGTTTGGCGCAGTCCGCACGCGACGAAGCAAACATTCGCCTACCCCGCGCCGCCATCAAGCGTGTTTGACGGTGACGGAAGCCGTATCGAAATCCTCGGCATCGACGTCATAGCCCGACGGTTCCCACCGAATTGCCAGCAGCGCGATCAAACCGGCAAGCGGCGCGATCGCGATAATCCAGAACACCTTGGTGCCGAGCGCCGCCGAAAGCACGGGGAACAGGAACAGCGAAACGGTTGAGCTCGCGCGCATCAGCGTCTGATTGAAACCCACGCCCACACCACGCAACGACGTCGGATAACTAAGCGATGCAAACGTCATGCTGTGCGAACCGGGACCGAAGCCTTGCCCAAGCAGGAAAACCGCGAGAAACCCGATTGCAAGCGCGACCTGCGCGACGCCCGCAGGACGGCCGACCACCGCCAGCCCGATCAACGCCGCCAGTTGGAACGCGTAACCCAGCACGGTCAGCTTCCACGCGCCGACCTTCGGCACCGTCCGCACGGCAATCAATCCCCCCACGAAAGCAAAACACAGATTCAACGCGAGCGCGGCGAGAATGGTAGTGAGCATCGACTGCGCGAGGAAGCTGGAAATGATGACCGGCAATCCGAACGCGACCGCGTTGTACGCAAACGACGAAGCCACCGCGATGACAGTTGCAAGCACCGTACGTCGCAGGTACACGCCGCGCAGCAACGCGCCGTAATTGCTCCATGTCGCTTTATGCACGGTTTTTTTGGCGCTTTGCAGCGCGGCCGGATCGACCTCGACATCAAGGCCGTACGAGCGCTTCAAGATCTGCGCCGCGCCACGCAAGTCGCCCTGATTCGCGGCCCAGACCGGTGACTCGCTGATATATCGGCTACGAATCGCAATGATCACGAGCGCCGGCAGCGCGCCGAAACCCAGCGTCAGCCGCCACAGCCAGCCGGAATGGCTGGCAGGCAATACGGCGTATAACGCGAGCACGAGCAAATAGGACACGCTGATGGCGGCGTACCAGGTCGGGCACCACATCGCGATGCGCGCCGCCTTGTTGCCGCGCCCGTTCAGCCGCGAAAACTCCGCCAGGAAAGCCATCGCGACCGGTAAATCGATGCCCACGCCCAATCCCATGACAAAACGTGCGCCACCGAGCACCCAGGCATTGGGCGCGAGTCCACACGCAATCGCGGCGACCACGAAGAAGAACATGTCGGCCATGAAAACGCGATACCGGCCGATCTTGTCGGTCAGATACCCGCCCAGGAACGCGCCGATGATCGCGCCGAACGTAATCGCTGAAGCGACAAAACCGGTCGCGGCCGGCGTGAGCGAAAACTCGCGGGCAATGTCCTTCACCCCGAACGCGAGCGCGCCGAGATCATAGGCGTCGAGGAACACGCCACCGAGCGCAATGGCAATAACGATGCGCGCGTCGCTGCCGACCGCGGCGCCACGATTGACGAGCTGTGAGACATCGGCCGCACTGCGGATAACGGGACGCGCGGCGGCTGACGCGGATCCGGATGCGGACGCGACGGCGGGCTCGGGTGCAAAGGAAATCGACATGGGACGGGATGCAATAGCGGAGGCTGCGGAACGCGCGATCCTACCGGCGTACGCGCGTCATCCCAAATTCATTTTTGTTATTTGTCGAATGACGGCTAACAGAACGCTCATGACGCCCCGCTTGGTCCGCAGTCACTCGCCCCGATAAACCCGCTCGAGCCCCGCGATATCAAGCTTGACCATGCCCATCATTGCGCGCATGACGCGCGACGATTTCTCCGCGTCCGGGTCCTGAAGCATTTTTCCAAGCGCCACAGGCACGATCTGCCACGACACACCGAACTTGTCTTTAATCCAGCCGCACTGCTGCGGTTCGCCGCCATCGCCGAGCCGGGCCCACAAATTATCGACTTCCTCCTGAGTCTCGCAGTCGACGAAAAGCGAGATAGCAGGCGTAAAGGTGAACACCGGGCCGCCGTTCAGCGCTTTGAACTCCCGGCCTTCCAGTTCGAATGCAATGCCCATGACCGCGCCCTTCGGCCCCGGGCCTGCGTCGCCGAAGCGCATCACCGACAGGATTCGCGAGTGATTGAAGATGCTCGTGTAGAACTGAGCGGCCTCCTCAGCGTTGTTGTTGAACCATAGAAAAGGAGAGATCTTCTGCATGGAAACTCCTGAGGTTTGTGGGTTAAGGGAACACGCTTAACCCACAAAAGTGCTGGCCGGTATGACGCCGCGGACTGACGCTTCAGACGCGGCGTCGTGCAGCCTATCGCAGCTGAACTCGCCCGAAATTACGTCGGCATGCCCTTAGGCATGCCTTCGCGGATCTCATCGGCGGTGAGATCGCGGGTATGAGTTGCGAGCGACCAGTGATGACCGAACGGATCTTCGATCTGGCCATAGCGGTCTCCCCAGAACATATCGGCGACGGGCATGGTGACTTTTGCACCGGCGGCGACGGCTTGCGCGAAGGCGGCATCGACGTCTTTCACATACAAATGCAGCGTGACCGGCGAGCCTTTCAGCGTCAGCGGTCCGCTACGACAATTCGGGAATTCCTCGGCCAGCATCAGTGTTGAATCGCCGATGCTCAGCATGGCGTGCATCACCGTGCCGTCGGGAGTCGGCAGACGCATTTGCTCGACCGCGTTGAATGCTTTCTTGTAGAACTCGATGGCGTCCGATGCGCCCTTGCAAACCAGGTGAAGCGTGATCGTATGCATCCCTTCCGGGATCGGTTTGACAGCTGAAGTCGACATTGCTTTGCTCCTGGATGTAACGGGTTGACCAACTAACTGGAGAGACGGCGCCGAACAGCGCCCTCTTTCGATACGACGTGCGATCAGCCCGCAAATCGACACGTCGGGGCAGACTTTTTTGTTTAAACCGATGTTTGGTCGCCAAGGCAGACGGGATTGTTGGCGCACGACGTCGGGACGCCGATGCAAGGGGCCAACAGTGTCTCTAACGAACCGGTTCGTGCGCCCATTGTCGTACAACGAACCGGTCATTTCTTTGATATCGCGGTGTGAGCAAGCCGCTTAAAACAACTTCGTCAGCAGGTTCATTCGAGCTTCCCTGCCATGCCGATAAACCTGCGCGTATTTCCTGCAAACACGCCGTTACTCAATCCGCACCCAGCCATTCGCCTTCGACGACGCCAGCACAGCATCCACAATGCACGCCGAGCGCCAGCCGTCCTCGAATGTCGGCAAACCTTCGCGCGTTTCGCCGCGAATCACCGCGTAGGTGTCCGCCACGAACGCCTCGAAACATTGCGCATAACCCTGCGCGTGACCTGCCGGCAAGGTGGCGAGGCGACGCTGTTCAGCGCTTCCGCGCGACGGATCGCGCACCAGCAGTCGTGTGGAATCGCGCTCGCCGACCCACAGCTGCTCCGGATTTTCCTGATCGAACACCAGGCTCGTCTTTGCGCCATCGATCTCGAACCACAGCCGGTTCTTCCGCCCCGCCGACACCTGGCTAACCGTCAGCGTCGTGAGCACGCCGTTCCTGGTGCGCAGCAAAACGCCGGCGACATCTTCCGTACCCACCGTCTGGGTCGGACCGCCTTTCGCTGCCGCGGTAAACGATTGCACCGAGCCGGCCGGACGTTCGGCGATCGTTGTCTGCAAGCTCGCCACGACGGCATCGAAGCGCTCGCCGCTGATCCATTCCACCAGATCGCACCAGTGCGAGCCGATGTCCGCAAACGCCCGCGATGGCCCACCCAGCGCGGCATCCACGCGCCAGTTGGTGTCGTCGACGCCTAGCAGCCAGTCCTGGAGATAACTGCCGTGGATCAGTTGCAGCGCCCCCACGCTGCCGTCCTGCACGAGCGCACGCGCTTCCCGAACCATAGGGTGATATCGATAAACAAACGGAACCGTCGCAATACGACCCGACTTGCGCGCAGCGAGCGCCAGCGCTTCGGCATCGCTCGCGCAGGTTGCCAGCGGCTTCTCGCAAATGACATGCTTACCGGCGTTGAGCACGGCCATCGCGAGGGGAAAATGGCTGGCGTTCGGTGTGCACACGTGAATAACCGATACCGACGGATCCGCAATTGCCTCTTCCGCCGAGGCGTAACCCCGTTCGATCCCCAACCGGGCAGCCGCCTGCGCCGCGCGGCTTGCACTCGATGACGCAATGCCGCGCACCGTTGCGCCGGCGAGCCGTGCTGCTCGCGTGTGAACCTGGCCCATCATGCCCGCGCCGATAATTGCAACGCCCAATGTCTCCGCCATGCTGCGCTCCCTTCTCGTTTTCTTGAAGCACGATACCTGCCGATCGCGGATTGGAGCAATCAGGGGATTCGTGCTGTTACGGGTTATGTCCCCGTTTTGTGCTCTTCCGCCCCTGTTTTGCTTGTGTACACTCATGTTCCGGCGACTTCCGGCGCGCAAATATTTTCGCCAGATTCACCCTAAAGTTTTTCCACCCGTTGCCGAAAGCCCATCTATGGACCACGAAATCAACCCACCTGCCGACTCGAACGATCCCACCTTCCAGAGGGCGCGGGCGTTGAGTCTGAGCGTCGGCGCAATCCGGAAGGCGCAGGGGAAAAAATGCCCTGGCGATTTTCCGGTTGGCACGATTGAATGGCACGCGGTGGTTGAGGAATTTGCGAATGACGTACTGAAGGCGATGCTGTCAGAACCGGATTTGCCGATCCTGGAATTCAAACGCGACAACGCGCGAAAATAACGGCTTTGGACGAAGCTTAAAGCCCGTAAAACCGAGCGTATGCTCTCGCTCCGATCAAAATCAAAAAAGGCGTCGCTGATTAATCACGACGCCTTTTTGCTTGAGTTTCTGTTTCTGCTTGATGCCAGCGGGTGATTCCCGCAAGTCGTCATCCGCCCAGTAAATCGATCACTTGCAGAATGTCCTTACGCAATTGATCGACATCGACCCCGGCATTCACTTGGGGAATCGCACCGCTTTCCTGCGTGTCCTCGATATCGCCAGCCGAACCGTTCGGACGACCATGTGAATCGAGCCGATTACGCGCGCCATTGATCGTGAAACCCTGCTCATAAAGCAATTCACGAATGCGGCGGATCAGCAGTACTTCGTGATGCTGATAATAGCGGCGATTGCCACGCCGCTTTACCGGCCGCAGCTGCGTGAATTCCTGTTCCCAGTAGCGCAGCACGTGCGGCTTGACGCCGCATAGCTCGCTGACCTCACCGATGGTGAAGTAGCGCTTGGCCGGGATTGGAGGCAGGACGACTTTTTCCATCGTCAATCAACCATCGTGGTGAATGTCGCGAATGGGGCGAATGCCGCTAATAAGCGCTCGGGCAGCAAATGGCAAATGCCCGTCACTTCAGCGGCCGAAACTGTTTTCAGCACCGGCTTCGACCAGCGCTTTCAACTTCTGACTCGCATGAAACGTGACAACACGACGCGCCGCGATGGGAATGGCTTCCCCCGTTTTTGGATTACGTCCGGGACGCTGCGGTTTGTCGCGTAGCTGAAAGTTGCCAAAGCCGGATAGCTTGACACTGTCGCCGCTTTCAAGCGCGTCGCGAATGACCTCGAAAAATGCTTCCACCATGTCTTTGGCTTCGCGCTTATTCAACCCGACATGGTCAAATAGCATTTCGGCCAATTCGGCTTTTGTCAGCGTAGGCGTTTCTGCCGTTGCCGCACCGTTCGAAGTGGGAACATCTCGGATCATGGCGCTGCGTTGCGCCGAAAGAAGGGCTTCGAAATCACTCGAGTTCATTTGGTTCATATCGAAAAAATGGCGTGCCGATGAAGACGGAGGGGGCCAACTGCAGGCTATCCGCGCAATCGCGCGCCATGTACTCGAGCCAAGCGTTCCACCAATGTTTTGATGGCCGTTTCGACCGTTTCGTCCTGAAGCGTCCCGCCAGTATCTTGCAACGTTACACGGAAGGCAAGGCTTTTCTCATGTGCGTCCAACCCACCGGAAGTGCTTGATTTTGGACGAAATTCGTCAAATAAAGCAACCCTGGTGACATGCTTGCAGGCGGGCTCGGAACGGGCACTTTCCAGCTCGTCGATGAGCGCCTGCACTTCAACCTTCTGGTCCACGACAATCGCAATATCGCGGCGAACCGGCGGGAATTTCGACACGTCGGACGGTACGGGCAATGCGCGTTGAATCAAAGCGTCAGCTTCGATTTCGAACAAAACCGGCGCGTGCGGCAAATCGTATTTCTGCATCCAGCGCGGGTGCAGGTCACCGATCCAGCCCACGGCCCGGCCGTCGATTTCGATCCGTGCGCTGCGCCCCGGATGCAGCGCCGGGTGTTCCGCTTTCACGAAACGCGGCACGACCGGCGCGAACAGCGCTTCCACGTCGCCTTTTACGTCGAAGAAATCGACGCTGCGGGACGGTTTCGCGCCCCACTGCTCTTCGAACGCCGGACCATAAGCCAAACCGCCGATCATTTTCGGCTGGTCGAAACCTTCAATAGCCAGTTCGCCCGCTTTGATCGCCGGATCGTGCAGGAACACGCGGCCCGCTTCGAACACGCGAATCCGGTCCGCGCGCCGGTTGAGATTGTGACGGAGCACGCTGATCAGGCTGCCGAACAACGTGGTACGCATGACCGAAAGCTGGCTCGCGATCGGATTCAGCAGCTTCACAGGATTCGTATTGCCGGCAAAATCCGCTTCCCATTCGGCATCGACGAAACTGAAGTTCACCGTCTCCGCATAATCCCGTGCGGCCACGGCGTGGCGTAACACGTGAATCGAACGCTTCGTTTCATTGGTCGGACGCATTTCGCTGGTCGCCACCGGCGGACGCGCCGGAATCTTCTCGAAGCCATAAATGCGCGCAACTTCCTCGATCAGATCTTCTTCAATCTCGATATCGAAGCGATACGGCGGCGGCGTGACCGCGAACGTGTCGCCATCGTGCGTGAACGTCAGGCCAAGTCGCGTGAAAATCTGCGCAATTTCCTCGGCGCCAATTGCCACGCCGATAATCCGGTTCGCCCGCGATACGCGCATGCTCACCGGCTCGCGCGTCGGCACGTTGAGCGTCTGGTCGTCTACAGGACCGGCGTTACCGCCGCAAATATCGAGGATTAGTTTCGAAATGCGCTCGATATGTTCGACGGTCGTCGAATAATCCACGCCGCGCTCGAAGCGATGGGCGGCATCGGTGGAAAAGTTGTACTTGCGTGCGCGACCACGGATGCTGTCCGGCCACCAGAACGCGGCTTCCAGGTAAATGTTGGTCGTGTCGAGCGACACGGCGGTGCTGTCACCGCCCATGATCCCGGCGAGGCTTTCGACGTGGCGATCATCGGCGATCACACCGACGGTTTCATCCAGTTCCACCGTGTTGCCGTTCAGCAGCTTGAGCGTTTCGCCCTTTTTTCCCCAGCGCACTTCAATACCGCCGTGGATCTTGTCGAGATCAAACACGTGCGTCGGCCGGCCGAGTTCAAGCATCACGTAATTCGAGATATCGACGAGCGCGGAGATGCTGCGCTGTCCCGAACGCTCGAGACGCTCGACCATCCAGTGCGGCGTCTTCGCGTGCGCGTTCACGCCGCGGATCACTCGACCCGAAAAGCGTCCGCACAAATCCGGCGCCAATACGTTGACCGGCAATATTTCATCGATAGTGACAGCAACCGGCGGCATCTCGAGCGCATGCAACGCCGCGCCCGTGATAGCGGCGGTTTCCCGCGCGACGCCGAATACCGACAAACAATCGGCTTTGTTCGGCGTGAGCTTGATCTCGAAAACGGTGTCGTCGAGGTTGAGCGTCTGGCGAATGTCCTGGCCAATCGGGGTATCGGCGGGCAGGATCAGCAAGCCGCTGTGATCTTCCGACAGCTTCAGTTCGCGTGCCGAGCACAACATCCCCTGACTTTCAACGCCACGCAGCTTGGACAATTTGATCGCGAACGGCGCACCACCCGCTTCGGCCGGCGGCAATTCAGCGCCGACCAGTGCAACCGGCACCTTGATTCCCGGCGACACGTTCGGCGCACCGCACACAATGGTCAGCGTCTCGCCGGTGCCGGCGTCGACCTGACAAACGTTAAGCTTGTCGGCATTCGGATGCTTCGCCACTTCCAGCACCTGCCCGACGACGATCTTCGTGGTCGGCGGCGCGACGGGCGCGAGGCTTTCCACTTCGAGACCCGCCATGGTCAGCGCGTGCGAGAGTTCATCGGTCGAGAGCTTGGGATCGACGAAAGTTCTAAGCCAGGATTCCGGGAATTGCATGTGTGTCTAGGTTCGAAATGAGGTTCGACATAAGTCGTGTCTGCGTCTGGACGTAACCATCCAGACAACGGCTCGCAGCAACGTGCATTCAGGCAAATTGCTCGAGGAAACGCAGATCGTTTTCGAAGAACAGGCGCAGGTCCTGCACGCCATAGCGCAGCATTGTCAGGCGTTCGAGCCCGCTGCCGAATGCAAAGCCGATATACCGTTCCGGGTCGAGTCCCATGTTGCGGATCACGTTCGGATGAACTTGCCCCGAACCCGAGATTTCGAGCCATTTGCCGGCGTTCTTGCCCTGCTCGAACATCATGTCGATTTCGGCGGACGGCTCGGTAAACGGAAAATACGATGGCCGGAAGCGCACGAGAATGTCGTCGCGCTCGAAGAATTTCTTCAGGAAATCAGAGTACACGCCCTTCAGGTCGGCAAAGCTGATGTTCTCGTCGATCCACAAACCTTCGACTTGATTGAACATTGGCGAATGCGTGGCGTCGCTATCCACCCGATACGTCCGGCCCGGCACGATCACCTTGATCGGCGGCTTGTTCATGCGCGCGTAACGCACCTGCATCGGGCTGGTATGCGTGCGCAGCAGCAGTTGCCGCCCGTCCGCATCTTTCCCGTCGATATAAAACGTGTCCTGCATCGAACGCGCCGGATGATTTTCCGGACTGTTCAGCGCAGTGAAGTTGTACCAGTCGGTTTCGATTTCGGGGCCGTCGGCCACATCGAAACCAATCGTGCTGAAAATCTGTTCCACGCGTTCCCACGTACGCATCACCGGATGCAGGCTGCCGGCGCCAAGACCGCGGCCAGGCAACGTGACATCGATCGATTCGGAAGCAAGCCGCTGATTCAGCAACACGTCCGCCAGCGCCTGACGGCGCGCGTTCAGTGCCGCTTCCACTTGCTGCTTGACCGCGTTGATGCGTGCACCTTCGGTCTTGCGGGCGTCAGGATCGAGTTTGCCCAAGCCTTTCAGCAGATCCGTGAGCACCCCGGACTTACCAAGAAAGCGGGCCTTTTCATTTTCGAGCGTGGCCGCATCGGCGGCGTTTTCGAAGGCATTTCGCGCGTCGGCGACAATCTGGTCCAGATCCATTGATCCCATCATTTCAGCGTCAAAGTTCTTCTGATCGTTCCCGGGCCGATGTGTGCGCGACCTAGGTATCTTCGCGCTCCAACCCATCTTCACCGGCTTCACCAACAAAAACGGGGCTCGACAAGAGCCCCGTTTTTTTGTCGTTGCGCTGTCCGTTTAGAGACAGCGCTACAACGAACTACGCAGTACCAATCTTGCTAACAAGCTCGATCAGGCTGCAACGGCGGCTTTTACCTGCTTGACGATCGCAGCAAAAGCAGCCTTGTCGAACACAGCCATGTCGGCCAGCACCTTGCGGTCGAGTTCGATCGAAGCCTTCTTCAGGCCGTTGATGAACACGCTGTACGTCATGTCGTGCTGACGCACCGCCGCGTTGATACGCGTGATCCACAAAGCACGGAACACACGCTTCTTGTTGCGGCGATCGCGATAGGCATATTGCCCGGCGCGCATGACCGCTTGCTTGGCGATGCGATAGACGTTATTGCGACGGCCGCGGTAACCCTTGGCCAGCTTGATGATCTTCTTGTGACGGGCCCGTGCGGTAACCCCACGTTTGACTCTAGGCATAGTGCGCTCCTGTGAGTGTCAGTTAAGGGTTAAGCGAACGGCAACATTGCGCGCACGGAATTCATATCTGCATGATGAACTTCCGTGGAACCGCGCAAATGGCGTTTTACCTTGGTGGTCTTCTTGGTAAGAATGTGACGCTTGAAGGCTTGACCACGCTTGATGGTACCGCCCGGACGCACCACGAAGCGCTTTGCAGCACTCTTCTTGGTCTTCATCTTCGGCATGAAACTACTCCAGTTTATTAGATGGATATGGGTGTGCGGTCGATCCACTCGATCCTGACCCGCCCTTCGAAACCCACATGCCACTTATGAGCGGCAGACTTTTGACAGCCACCGCTTTTTCATGAACGCCGCCTATTATCCGGCAGCGCCCCGAAACCTGCACAAACGATGCCGCGCAGACCTTCGAATATTTCCCGGCCGCGCGATCCATCGATCGATTCTTTCGACTATTTCTTTTTCTTCGGGGCCATGACCATGATCATCTGGCGCCCTTCCATCTTCGGCATTTGCTCGACCTGACCGTGCTCTTCGAGATCGGTCTTCAACCGCTCGAGCACGCGCATGCCGATTTCCTGGTGAGCCATTTCCCGACCGCGAAAACGCAACGTGATTTTCGTCTTGTCGCCATCTTCGAGGAAGCGCGTGAGGTTGCGCAGTTTCACGTTGTAATCACCGTCATCGGTGCCAGGCCGGAATTTGACTTCCTTGACCTGAACGATCTTCTGCTTGAGTTTCGCCTCGTGCTGCTTCTTGGCTTCCGAGTACTTGAACTTGCCGTAATCCATCAACCGGGCGACGGGCGGAACAGCCTGAGGCGCGATTTCGACGAGATCCACGTCTTGCTGTTCCGACATGCGGAAAGCATCGGCAAGCTTCACGATTCCTAGCGGCTCGTTGTCCACTCCGACCAGGCGCAATTCAGGTGCCGTGATTTCCCCGTTGATGCGATGTGCAGACTTATCAGTAGCGATGTTACGTTTCCTCTAAAAATCTAAAAAAACTAGCCGGGCTGCGGGTGGGCTTACTTGTACGCCTGCACGTCCTGCTGCAGACGCTCAAGGAATGCATCGACGCGCATCACGCCAGCGTCAATACCGCCACGAGCACGCACGGCTACGGTTTGTGCCTCACGCTCCTTGTCCCCGACGACCAGCAAATAGGGAACCTTCTGCAACGTGTGCTCTCGTATTTTATAGCTAATCTTCTCGTTGCGCAAATCGCTCTCTACTCTAAGCCCTTGTTTTTGCAACGATTGGGTCAGTTGCAGTGCATATTCAGCCTGACTTTCAGCGATATTCAACACCACAGCCTGCACCGGCGCGAGCCAGGAGGGCATTGCACCAGCATGGTGCTCGATCAGAATACCGAGAAAACGCTCCATGGAACCGACGATTGCACGGTGCAACATCACCGGACGCTTGCGGCTGTTATCTTCCGCCACGTATTCGGCGCCCAGGCGCTCCGGCAGCACCATGTCGAGCTGGAGCGTGCCGCATTGCCATGACCGGCCGAGCGCGTCCTTGATGTGGTACTCGATCTTCGGACCGTAAAACGCACCCTCGCCCGGCAGTTCTTCCCACGTGAGACCGCACGCGGTCAGCGCGTCGCGCAGGCCCTGTTCCGAGCGATCCCAGGTTTCGTCGGTACCGGCACGGGAATCGGGACGCAGCGACAGCTTGATGTCGATGTGATCGAAGCCGAAATCCTTGTAGATGCTCATCGCGAGCGTATTGAACGCAATGGACTCTTCGATGAACTGGTCTTCCGTGCAGAAAATGTGGGCGTCGTCCTGGACAAAACCCCGCACGCGCATCAGGCCATGCAACGCGCCCGACGCTTCATTCCGATGACACGAGCCAAATTCCGCGTAACGCAGCGGCAGATCGCGATATGAACGCAAGCCATGGTTGAACACCTGCACGTGGCCAGGACAATTCATCGGCTTGATGGCGTAATCGCGCTTCTCCGACTCCGTCGTGAACATGTTTTCACGATAGTTCTGCCAGTGACCCGACGCTTCCCACAGCGAGCGATCCATGATCATCGGCGTCTTGATTTCGAGATAGCCGACTTCGTTCAGGCGATGGCGGATATATTGCTCGACCTGTTGCCAGATCGCCCAGCCCTTGGGGTGCCAGAACACCATGCCCGGCGCCTCTTCCTGCAGATGGAACAGATCGAGTTGCTTGGCGAGCTTGCGGTGATCGCGCTTCTCGGCTTCCTCGAGCATGTGCAGATACGCTTCCTGGTCTTCCTTCTTCGTCCAGGCCGTACCGTAGATACGCTGCAACTGTTCATTCTTCGAGTCGCCGCGCCAGTAAGCGCCCGCGACCTTCATCAGCTTGAAGACCTTCAGCTTGCCGGTAGACGGCACGTGCGGGCCGCGGCAAAGATCCGTGAAACTGCCGTGCGAATACAGTTTGATGTCGTCGGTGGACGGGATCGATTCAATGATCTCCGCCTTGTACTTTTCGCCGATGCTCTTGAAGTAATCGACCGCTTCGCCGCGCGTTACCACCCGGCGCGACACCGGCTCGTCCTTCTTCGCGATTTCGGCCATGCGCTTTTCGATCTTCTCGAGATCTTCCGGCGTGAAGGGACGGCTATACGCGAAGTCGTAGTAGAAACCGTTCTCGATCACCGGGCCGATGGTCACTTGCGCGTCCGGATACAAATCCTTGACTGCATACGCGAGCAAATGCGCGGTGGAGTGGCGAATGATATCGAGACCGTCAGCGTCCTTTTCCGTGACGATGGCGAGCGACGCGTCGTGATCGATCAGCGTGGACGTATCGACGAGTTCGCCGTCGAGCTTGCCGCCCAACGCGGCTTTCGCGAGACCTGCACCAATCGACGCGGCGACTTCCGCAACCGTCACAGGGTGGTCGTACTGTCTAACTGACCCGTCGGGCAAACGTATCGAAACCATTTCGTTCTCCAAGACGCCGGCAGCCGACGCCCAAGTTCATTCAACAATGCCTTGCAAACGCCAAGGCGAACGCGCGAAGGCAAAAAAAATGCGGCCCCACATTTTGAGGGGCCGCATTCACTTTTCCTACAACTGCAAAGGCGAAAGTGGTCCTCGACTAGCGTCGCTCCGAAGTTGTTTCGGTCAACGTTCGCGGTGCCATCTTGTTCATTTGCCTTTCGCGCCAAGACGCTTGCTGCAGTTTTGAAAATCCAGCCTGAACCGGATTTCCACTTTCGTTGGTAGGCTCGATTGGACTCGAACCAACGACCCCCACCATGTCAAGGTGGTGCTCTAACCAGCTGAGCTACGAGCCTGAAGAAGCGAAATTATATGGAGCGTTTTGAATCTTGGCAAGTGCTTTCATGCGATGACATTGCAGATGTTCGTCGATACGTTTAAGAAGCACTAACAATGCGCTTCAAATTCAACGCCTTATCAAACTATTAAGTGCAGGAGCGGGCATGCATTTTTCTTTCGTGCGCGCGGCTTCAGGCCCGTCGCGACGCGCGCACCACGCCCTGCACTTCGCCCAACAACAAGCACGCGCGCTGAATTTGCGCGGCGCTCGACACCTCGACCGTAAATTGCATGTACGCGACGTTGCGCCGGCTCTGCGTCTTCACCCCGGTCACGTTCATTTTCTCGCGCGCGAAGACTTCGGAGATATCGCGCAGCAAGCCTTGCCGATCGTTCGATTCCACGGCGAGATCGACTGGGTACACCGACGATCCGCGTCCGCTCATTACGTCGGCGGACCACGCGGTCTCAAGCACACGTTCAGGTGAACGCTCAGCCATGCGCCGGAAGGTCGCGCAGTCGCTGCGGTGGATCGACATACCCTTGCCACGCGTGACGAAGCCCGCGATGCGGTCCGGCGGAGCCGGGCGGCAACACCGTGCCAGTTGCGTCAACAACGCGTCCACACCGACGACCAGCACGCCGGTAGACGCACCCTGCGCCACGCTTTGCCCGCTGCTGCGCTTCTCGAATTGCGCCGGCGCTTCGGGCGCGGGTTCCGGCGGCGGCGTGTCGTGCAGCGCCTGCTCGATGTTGCGCAGGCTGAACTCTTCCTTGGCGACGACCGCGTACAGATCTTCAGGCGTCTTGAAACCGAGCTTCGATGCCAGCTGATCGAGGTTGACGGACGTCTTGCCCTCACGCTGCAGCGTCTTTTCAACAAGCGTGCGCCCGTTCGCTATGTTCTCCTCGGAATCGACCGCGTTGAACCACGCGCGCACCTTTTGCCGAGCCCGCGGGCTGTGCAAATAACCGAGCAACGGATTGAGCCAGTCGCGCGACGGCCCGCCCTCCTTCACCGCCACGATCTCGACCGTCTGGCCGTTCTGCAGCGGCGTGTTGAGCGGCACCATGGCACCGTCGACACGAGCGCCACGGCAACGATGCCCAAGCTCGCTATGCAGGTGATACGCGAAGTCCACGGCGGTCGAGCCTTGCGGCATGGCGATCACGCGTGCCTGCGGCGTGAGCACGTAGATGTGGTCGTCGTCGAGTGTGGCTTCGCGCAAATGCTGCCAGGGCTGCGCGCCCGGCTGATCGCCCTCGGAGACGTCTTCTTTCCACGCCAGCAGTTGGCGCAACCACGCGATCTTTTCGTCGTATTTGTCGCTGGCCGTCACCTGGCCGCCGTACGCGCGCGTGCCCGCTTCCTTGTAGCGCCAGTGGGCAGCTACGCCGTATTCGGCGAAACCGTGCATTTCCTGTGTGCGGATCTGGACTTCAAACGCTCGCCCGTCGTCGCCCACCACGACGGTATGCAGTGACCGGTACCCGTTCGCTTTCGGCCGTGAAATGTAGTCGTCGAATTCCCGTGGCACCGGCTGCCACAAGTTATGGACGATACCGAGCACGGTGTAGCAATCCTTGATGTCGTCGACGATCACGCGAAACGCGCGCACGTCATTCAGCTCGGAAAAATCCAGTTCCTTGCCGCGCATCTTTTTCCAGATGCTGTAGATGTGCTTCGGCCGGCCGCTCACTTCCGCGCGGATATTCGCGGCGGCCAGTTCTTTCTGCAAGCGTGCGATAGCGTCGGTCACATACGCTTCGCGCTCGACACGCTTTTCGTCGAGCAACTTGGCGATGCGCTTGTAGGTGGGCGGTTCCTCGAAGCGAAACGCGAGGTCCTCCAGTTCCCACTTCAATTGCCAGATACCCAACCGGTTCGCGAGCGGCGCGTAGATCTCGAGTGTTTCACGCGGCACGTCGGGCGAAGGCTCGAGCTTGTTCGCCGCGTAGTAGCGCAATGACTGCAGCCGCGACGCCAGCCGGATCAACACCACGCGGATATCCTGCGCGAACGCGAGCAGCATCTTGCGCAACGCTTCGACCTGGGCACGGCGCGCCGCTTGCGCTTCACGACCCGTTTCCGGCAACGTTGCCTGGGTCGCCCGCGAACTGACTGAACCCAGCCGCCACAGCTTGCGGACGTCCGCGACGAGGCCTTGCACTTCCGCGCCGAAACGCTCACTGATCACACGCTCGGGGTCGTCGATATGCGGCGCAATGGCGAACAACGCCGCCGCCACGATGGCCGCGGGATCGACGTTCAACGTTTGCATGATCCGCGCCGTGCCGGCAGCGTGCTCGACCAGCGATTCCCCGCTGGTCAACCGCGCATCTCCCGCGTGTTCGCGCACGAACGCGAGCGCGTCGTCGAAGGACGGCTCGGGTACCAGTGCAGGAGAAACGGCGGTATCAGGCATACGGATTAAACTAGTGCTCGAAATGTTCCCGGCTTAGCTACGCACAGCAGCCACGACCACCACTTCCACGAGGCATGCCGGATTGGCAAGCTTCGATTCCACGGTAGCGCGCGGCGGCGCATTGCCTTCCGGAACCCACATGTCCCACGCCGCATTCATGGCGGCGAAATGGGTCATGTCGGAGAGATAGATCTGGACCGACAAAAGCTGTGTCTTGTCGCTGCCGGCTTCCTCAAGCAAACGGTCGATATGGCCGAGCACTTCGCGTGTCTGGCCCGTGATGTCCTGGTCGGTGTCTTCGGCAATCTGACCGGCAAGATAAATGGTGCCGTTGTGGATCGCGATTTCGGAAAGACGCGCGCCAACATGGTGACGAATGACTGCCATGAGTGTTCCTGAGAGTGAATAGTCAAAAAAACCGCACGAAGCCCAATATTATGCCTCGGACGTGTCGGTATCGAAGAAGAACCGGTACGCAATCGCAATCTGATCAGGTGCCAGAAACGCCGGCGCATGCCCCACGCCAGCGATTTCCCTGGCCGTCACGGCCTGCCCGTTCGCGACCATTTTTTCTACCGTCTCGCGCGATAGCAAGTCCGAATGTTCACCCCGAACGACCAGCACCGGATGCTGGATCGCCGCCAGCGAATGCCACAGGATCGCCTCGCCCAGCGAGGCTGCATTTGCGTCCGCCACGGCAAATGGAACCGCGATCTTCGGGTCGTACCGATACCCCCAGCGGCCCTCGTGCTCACGCATCAACGGCGTGTTGATCGCGCGCCATTCATCGGCGGTCAGCGGCCCGAACGACGCAGCGAGCTGCGCCGCGTTATCGATGCCTTCTTGCAGCGTGGCGAAGGTCTCGCCGCGGCCAAGATAAGTACCGATACGCTCGAGCGCCACCGGTTCAATATGCGGCCCGACGTCGTTGAGCAGCATTTTCCGGATGGGCGAATTCGGCAGTCCGGCGAGCCCCAGGCCGATCAACCCGCCCATGGACGTCCCGAACCAATCCACCGTTTCCACGTTCAGCCGAGCAATGAGCGCGACCATGTCACCTACGTACTGCGGCACCGCGTAATGCCTGGGATCGACCAGCCAGTCCGATAAACCTCTCCCGACCACGTCCGGACACACCACCCGATACTCGCTGGCAAACGCCTTCGCCACCTCGTCGAAATCCCGGCCGGAGCGCGTCAGCCCATGCACGCACACGAGCACGCGCGGGTTCGCCGGGTCCCCCCATTCGGTATAAGCCATGCGATGCAGGCCCGACGGGCTGATGCACTGCACGTGGCGTTGGCGTGGCGTGGGAACAAACGAAGGCGCAGCTTCGACGATAGACGCGGACATAAGATTTTCCTCGGTGCGATGACGCTGCGGCAGACAGGCAACTCAACTGAAATCGATTGTAAACGCTTTGCCGGATGCGCTTCGGCGCGATGCCGTAGCGTTAGCCGAACGGTCTGAACAAAGGCACGATATGCGGCTCCAAAACGCGAACCGCAAGATCCGTTACAGCACGCCCGGCCTCTCGCAAACGCCGCAAACCAAAATAAAAAACCGTTCCAACTCACGTCGGAACGGTCCGTTTCGGCCTGAAAAACAAACCGGCGCCACTGCAGAAAAACCTTACTTGACGCTGCTCACGTCCAGCGGTGCGCCGGTTTTCTGCTGGATCTCTTCCACACTGACGCCAGGCGCCAGCTCAACGAGCTTCAGTCCTGCGTCGGTGACATCGATCACGCCGAGATCCGTAATGATCCGGTCAACCACGCCCACACCCGTCAGCGGCAACGTGCAAGCATCGAGAATCTTGTGCTGGTCGCCCTTCGCCACGTGCTCCATCAACACGATCACGCGCTTTACGCCCGCGACCAGGTCCATCGCGCCGCCCATGCCCTTGATCATCTTCCCGGGGATCATCCAGTTGGCCAGGTCACCCGTCTTGCTGATCTGCATGGCGCCAAGGATGGCCAGGTTCACGTGGCCGCCACGAATCATCGCGAACGAATCCGCCGACGAAAAAATCGACGATCCCGGCAGCGTGGTCACCGTTTGTTTGCCGGCGTTGATCAGGTCAGCATCGACTTCTTCTTCCGTCGGCGAGGGCCCGATGCCAAGCAAGCCATTCTCCGATTGCAGCCACACCTCCATGCCCTCCGGCACGAAGTTCGCGACCAGCGTGGGCAAGCCAATGCCCAGATTCACGTAAAAGCCGTCCTGCAATTCCTTGCCCGCCCGCGCGGCCATCTGGTTCCGGTCCCATGCCATGATCAGTCTCCTTTTGCGCGCACGACGCGTTGTTCAATGCGTTTTTCCGGATGTGCGTTCAGCACGATGCGCTGCACGAAGATGCCCGGCGTGTGAATGGCGTCGGGATCGAGTGCGCCCGTTTCCACGATTTCCTCCACTTCGACCACCGTGATCTTGCCGGCCATGGCGCACATCGGGTTGAAGTTACGGGCCGTGCGGCGATAAATCAAATTGCCTGATTTGTCGGCTTTCCACGCCTTCACGAGCGCCACGTCAGCGGTGAGCGAATGTTCGAGCACGTAGTGGTCGTCGCCGAATTGACGCGTTTCCTTGCCGTCCGCGATCACCGTGCCGTAACCCGTGTTGGTGAAGAACGCCGGAATGCCCGCGCCGCCCGCGCGCAGCTTTTCGGCCAGCGTGCCTTGCGGCGTGAATTCAAGCTCGAGTTCGCCGGCCAGATACTGGCGTTCGAATTCCTTGTTTTCGCCGACATACGACGAGATCATCTTCTTGACCTGACGGGTTTCGAGCAGCAGGCCAAGCCCGAAGCCGTCGACGCCCGCGTTGTTGCTGATGCACGTGATGCCCTGGACGCCCGTGTCGCGCAATGCCGCGATCAGCGCCTCGGGAATGCCACACAGGCCGAAACCGCCGACGGCAAACGTCTGCCCGTCCTTCACGATGCCATCGAGCGCCTCTTTCGCGCTGGGATAGACCTTGTTCATCTGTTTGTCCCTTCCTGATCTGGATGAAATCCGTTTATTTGAGTCGTCTCGCGCGCGAAACGACTGCGCTAGACAATTTCTGACGTGGCAAAAGAGTACGACGCCGGATCGATCCGGCACAATACGCAAAAATACATAAGTAATTGCCGTAGTGCACGGCGATGAAATAGTTAAACGCGGGTTAAACCCGACACGTGCGAGCCAAATGCGTCAACTGGATTACCAAACAGCGTTTCATCTTGCGCCAGTCGGACTGGTGTTGTCACGGGAACGGATCATCGAAGACTGCAATGCGCAGCTCTGCGCGATTTTCGGCGTCGCGCCGGAGGCCTTGCTGGGCCAGTCGTTTCAAGTGCTGTATCCCTCGCCGGTGGAGTTCGAGCGGATCGGCCAGCGCATCGCCGCGTTGATGCAGCGCCAGGGCAGTTACGCCGACGACCGCATCATGAAACGCGCAAATGGGGAATTGTTCTGGTGCCACGTGACCGGGCGCTCGCTCGATCTGAGCGCGCCGCACGCCGCCGGTGTCTGGACTTTCGAGGATCTGAGCGCGACGCGGCGGGTTGCCATCGAATTGACGCCGCGTGAACGTGAAATCGCGGCGCAGCTCGTCACCGGCAAGACCAGCAAGCAGATCGGCCGCGCGCTGGATATCAGCTCGCGGACCGTGGATATCTACCGTTCAAAACTCATGCGCAAATACGACACGGGCAACGCGACCGAGCTGCTGCAACGGCTGCTGGGAGATTAGGCGCCTATTTTGATACCCACTGCAGCCGTTTCAATGGCATGGCGCAGCAGGTCAGGAATCTGCACCGATTTCGCCGCCGCGTAGTCGATCCACACGCATTTCGCCGTGCCGCGGGCGTAGAGCGTGGTCGGATCGTCGGCGCGAAACAGCTCGAAGCGCGTGTCGAAACTGCTGCGGCCCGGCGGCCCCACGAACATGCTGCCGATGACATCGCCGGGATAGTGGAGCTGCCTCAGGAATTCCATCGATGCATTCACGATCACCGGCCCCTGCCCTTCAACGTTGGCGCCGGCCAAGGCCAATTGCCGGAACCACGAGATCCGCGTTTCCTCCATGAACCGGAAATACACCGTGTTGTTCACGTGGCCGAATGCGTCCATGTCGCCCCATCGCAGCGGCATGGACAGATCGATTACACGATGAAAACCGTTCGGCGCCGGCGTTGTTACGCTCGCTTGGTCGAGAACCTGGCTCATAGGCCAAACCCGTCATCGGCAGCGATCACCGAGCCGTTGATGAACTGCGATTCGTCGGCAGCAAGCAGCAACAGCAAGCCATCCAGGTCTTCAGGCGTACCCACCCGGCGACGCGGCAGCATGGCCAGCAGTTTTTGGCCTGCCTCGCTTTTCCAGTGATGGTGATTGAGTTCGGTATCGATATAACCTGGGCAGATCGCGTTCACATTGATGCCGTGACGGCCCCATTCCTGCGCCATCGCCTTCGTCATATGAATGACAGCGGCCTTGCTCATGGAGTAAATGCCGATCTGCGGCAAGGTCTTGAGCCCCGCCATGGACGCGATGTTGATGATCCGGTAACCCGGCTTGACCGTGCCGTTGCCGCGCATGATCATCCGTTTCGCCACTTCCTGCGCGACAAAAAACGCGCCGCGCGTGTTGGTATCGAACACGAAATCGAAGTCCGACGGCGTCACGTCCGTCAGCTTTTGCTGGGTGGACACACCCGAATTGTTCACGAGGATATCGATCGTGCCGGCCTCCGTCTCCGCGTGTGCGACGGCCGCCTTGATGCTTTGATAATCAGTGACGTCGAGCGACACAACGTGCGCCGCGCCGCCGGATGCCTCGATCTCGGCGCGCAGTTCCTTCAGGCGCTCGGTGCGCCGGCTCGCCAGCACGACCCGCGCGCCCGCCTGCGACAACACTTGCGCAAAACGCTTGCCAAGTCCGCTGGAGGCGCCAGTGATCAGCGCGCATTTGCCTTCCAGGTTGATCGAACGGCCCATTGTTTTTCCTTGGTTGAAAGCGATTGAGATGCCCGGGATCGAACCGAGTTGATGCCGTTCGCTCCGAATCAGCGTCGAATCCGGACAGCCGATATGCTATCGTTAAATAATACGGTCGTGCTAATTACAGGAACGAACGTCGGTTGCACCCTGCGAAGGGTTCCCTGACAATACGCGATCCCCAAAAAAAGCATTCTAACGTTAGACAGGAGCATTGGATGACCCCGGCGAGTCTCATCGAGCAGTACGGTCCCCGTGAATCCATGGAGTACGACGTCGTGATCGTGGGCGGCGGTCCTGCGGGGCTATCGGCGGCTATCCGGCTGAAGCAGCTTGCGCAGGAAAAAGACGTGGAACTGGGCGTCTGCGTGCTGGAGAAAGGCTCCGAGATCGGTGCGCACATCCTCTCGGGCGCCGTGATGGACCCACGCGGGTTGAGCGAATTGCTCCCCGACTGGAAGACCCAGGGCGCGCCGCTCGATGTGGAAGTCACCGAGGACCGGTTCCTGTTTTTGTCGAAGGACGGTGCAAAGCAAGTGCCCAACTGGCTGCTTCCCGACAACTTCAAGAACCACGGCAACTATGTCGTGAGTCTCGCGAACGTCACGCGCTGGCTGGGGCAACAGGCCGAAGCGCTGGGCGTTGAAATATTCCCGGGCTTTCCTGCGGCCGAAGTGCTCTACACCGAAGACGGCGCCGTGCGCGGCGTGGCAACGGGCAACATGGGCGTGGGCAAGGACGGCGAGCCGACCGGCAACTTCCAGCTCGGCATGGAATTGCACGCGAAATACACGCTGTTCTGCGAAGGCGCACGCGGCAATCTGGGCCGTCAGCTCACCGATAAATTCAAGCTCGGGCGCGACGCCGATCCGCAAGTCTATGGCCTCGGCATCAAGGAACTGTGGCAGATCGATCCCGCGAAACACAAACCGGGCTTGGTGATTCACACGGCTGGCTGGCCGCTGGAAAACGATACCTACGGCGGCTCGTTCCTCTATCACATGGACGATAACCAGGTGATGGTCGGCTTTGTCGTCGGGCTGGGGTATTCGAATCCGTATCTATCGCCGTTTGAGGAATTCCAGCGCTACAAGACGCATCCGGCTATCCGCACGTTCCTCGACGGCGGCAAGCGGGTGTCGTACGGCGCGCGGGCGATCACGGCCGGTGGTTTGATGTCCTTGCCGAAGCTGGTGTTCCCGGGCGGAGCGCTGGCGGGCGATGATGCCGGGTTCCTGAATGCATCGCGGATCAAGGGCAGTCACGCCGCGATCAAGTCCGGCAAAATGGCCGCCGAAGCCGCGTTCGACGCCGTGCAAGCCGGTCGTCAAGCCGACGAACTGAGCGCCTACCCCGAAGCGTTCGATCGCTCATGGCTCAAGACCGAGCTATACCGAGCGCGCAATTTCAAGCAGTGGATGAGCAAGGGTTTGTATCTCGGCACATTGATGGTCGGGTTTGAGCAGAAGGTGTTAGGCGGCAATGTGCCCTGGACGCTGCATCATCAGCACGCGGATAACGAAACGCTTAAACCCGCGTCGCAATGCAAGCCGATCGTGTATCCGAAGCCGGATGGGAAGCTGACGTTCGACCGCTTGGCGTCGGTGTTTATATCGAATACGAATCACGAGGAAAACCAGCCGCCGCATTTGACGCTGAAGGACGCATCGGTGCCGGTGGATGTGAATTTAAGGACCTATGCGGGACCGGAAGGACGGTATTGCCCGGCACAAGTTTACGAGTTTGTGAAGAACGATGACGGCAGCGAGCGCTTGCAGATCAACGCGCAGAACTGCGTGCACTGCAAGACGTGCGATATCAAAGACCCGACTCAGAATATTGTGTGGGTCCCGCCAGAAGGTGGCGGTGGGCCGAATTATCCGAATATGTGAGCGTTCGGATTTGAGGCTTTAAAAAATAACGCCGGTTCTTTAAGTTCAGAACCGGCGTTATTTTATTTGGCGATATGCGCGGCGATATGAGGTGTTGTCGTCACCACGTCGCCGTTCTGCGCACGATGCCGCAACGCATGATCGATCAGCACGAGCGCGAGCAGCGCTTCGGCGATCGGCGTCGCGCGGATGCCAACGCACGGATCGTGGCGCCCGAAGGTTTCCACCGTCGCGGAATGACCGGTTTTATCGATGGACTCGCGCGGCGTGCGAATGCTCGACGTCGGTTTGATCGCGATCGATACCGTGATGTCCTGGCCGCTCGAAATGCCGCCCAACACGCCACCGGCATTGTTCGCCGCAAACCCCTCCGGTGTCATTTCGTCGCCATGAACCGAGCCGCGTTGCGCGACGCTCGCGAAACCCGCGCCAATTTCAACGCCTTTCACCGCATTGATGCCCATCATCGCTTTCGCGATATCGGCATCCAGACGGTCATAAAGCGGCTCGCCCAGCCCGGCCGGCACGCCCGTCGCCATCACGCCGATACGCGCGCCGATCGAATCACCCTCCTTGCGAAGCGCGTCCATGTACTCCTCGAGGCGCGGCACGATGTCCGCATTCGGCGCAAAAAACGGGTTTTCGCGCACGTGTTCCCACGCAACGAACGGAATCGGAATCTCGCCGAGCGCGCTCATGAACCCGCGTGTTTCGATACCCATGCGCTCGCGCAGCCATTTCTTCGCTACAGCGCCGGCCGCGACGGTCGGCGCCGTCAGCCGTGCCGATGACCGTCCGCCCCCGCGATAATCGCGGATGCCGTACTTCTGCCAATAGGTGTAATCGGCGTGCCCGGGACGAAACGTCTCGACAATATTGCCGTAATCCTTGCTACGTTGATCTGTATTCCGGATCAACAACGCGATGGGCGTGCCGGTCGTTTTACCTTCGAACACGCCCGACAGAATCTCGACCTGATCGGCTTCCTGACGCTGCGTCACATGCCGCGACGTACCCGGTTTGCGCCGATCCAGTTCGATCTGGATATCCGCCTCGGAGAGTTCCATGCCCGGCGGGCAGCCGTCGATCACGCAGCCGATCGCGGGACCGTGCGACTCGCCAAAGTTCGTGACGGTGAAAAGCGTGCCGAGTGTGTTGCCGGACATGAGCGTCGTCCTGAAAAAAGCGAAAGAGCCAATATTATGCCAGCCGACAGATGATGCGCCCACGCTCGAAACCGGTTGTGCGAAGGCCTTTCGTTAGTTTCCGTTAGTGTGAGGATGGCTCTTCGCTGCGTGGGTCCCTTCTCGCGCCTTATTTGCGCGCGCCTCGCAACGTCGCGACTACCTCTTGCAAGTGTTCCGGCGTGGCATCGGCGGGATCGATCGGCTCACCGACCGCCAGCGTCAGGCGGCTCATCACCCCGCGTTGAACCGGACGTGGCCAGCGGTTGTCGTCGTGGCGCGAAAAAACGCTGCCCCACAAGCCGCGTAAAGCGATGGGCACAACAGGGGCGGAATGGCGCTTGAGAATTTCGCTGATGCCGTGGCGGAACGGGTTGATATCGCCGGTTCGGGTGAGCTTGCCTTCCGGGAAGATGCACACCAGATCGCCGTCCGCGAGCGCGCGGCCGCAGGCGTCGTAGGCTTTTTCCAGCAGTTTTGCGTCCTCGTGAGCGGGCGCGATCGGAATGGCCTTGACATGACGGAACAGCCAGCCGACCAGCGGCGAGCGGAAAATCCGGTGATCCATCACGAAGCGGATCGGCCGCGGACTTTCCGACATGATCACGATGGCATCGACGAAACTCACGTGATTGCACACCAGCACGGCGGCCCCGTGCTCGGGAATGCGCTCGGCGTTCACGAGTCTGATCCGGTAGAACGTATGCACGAGAACCCAGGCGAGAAAGCGCAACAGAAACTCGGGTACGAGCGAATAGATATAAGCAGCCACCACGATATTCAGCAACGCCGTGGTGAGAAACAGCCCGGGAATGCCGACGCCCGCCGACGTCAGGCCGACCGCCATCAACGCCGACACGATCATGAAAAACGAGTTGAGGATATTGTTCGCAGCGATGATGCGCGCGCGATGCGTGGGTTGGCTGCGCGACTGGATCAGCGCGTAAAGCGGCACGCTGTAGAAACCGCCGAACATCGCGAGCAGGAACAGGTCGGCCAGGATGCGCCAGTGCACGCCCATCTGAAGAAATTCGCTGACGCCCATCAGATGCCCGGCGGGCGCGATGCCGTGGCTGGCAAAAAACAGATCGATGGCGAAAACGCTGATGCCGATCGATCCGAGCGGAACCAGTCCGATCTCGACACGGCGTTTTGAAAGCTTTTCACACATCAGCGAACCGATGCCGATACCGATCGAAAATGTGCCGAGCAGCACGGTCACGACGTCGGGGTTAGCCGACAGGACGTCCTTCCCGAAGTTAAAAAACGACGTGAGAAACGTCGCGCCGACGAACCAAAGCCACGAGATCCCGAGCAGACTCAGGAACACAGTGCGGTCCCGGCGCGCGAGCGCGAGATTGCGCCACGTCTCGCTGAACGGATTCCAGTTGATCTTCAGATCGGGCTGCAGAGCCGCTGTTTTCGGTACGAAACCCGACGCCACGCGCCCGATCAACGCAACCGTCACGCAACACGCGGCAAGCAACATGGCGCCGTGCTCGGTCAGCCCGGCCGTCGTCCCGCCGATGATTGTCCCGATCAAAATGGCCACGAACGTCCCCATTTCAACGAGCCCGTTGCCGCCAACCAGTTCCGATGGCTGGAGATGCTGTGGCAGATAGGCATATTTCACCGGTCCGAACACGGTCGAATGCACACCCATGAGGAAAGTGCAGACGTAAAGCAGCGGTGCGCTGTGCAACATGAAACCCGCGCCGCCGATCAGCATCACCACGATTTCGAACGTCTTCACGAAGCGTGTAAGCGTGGCCTTGTCGTATTTATCGGCGACCTGGCCTGATGTCGCGGAAAAAAGCACGAAAGGGATGATGAAGACGGCAGAGATCAGGAAAGCGGCGGTTTTTGGATCGACACCTGAAAAACGAGCAGCCTGGAACGTGACCAGCGACGTAAAGCCGACCTTGAAGACGTTGTCGTTGAGTGCGCCGAGGAACTGCGTCCAGAAGAACGGCGCGAAACGACGTTCACGCAACAGGCGGAACTGACCGTCGCCATGTTGGGCGCCGGCCTTTTTCTCGCGGGGCGATGCGGATGTTTCGCTCATGGATTATTGGAGTTGGTAGCTGAGAGAGTGTTGATCCGTTGATCCTGGCGGTTACAGGCGAAACCGTGATGACCGGACCTTGACGGAGCGGAAAGGTCCCGAAGGGGCGAAAAAAATGCGCGCCGCTCGGGCGCGCATTTTGTGCGTGACGTGGTGATGCGCTTCGGCCGGGTTTGTGCGAATCGCGCTACTTGCGCGACGCCCCGATCAACGCGCTTCTTCTTGCTGCTCCGGCCAGTCGCGGATATAGGCCTTGAGCATCTTGTTCTCAAAACCCTGCTCTTCCACCACGGCCTTGGCCACGTCGTAAAAAGAAATCACGCCCATCAGCACGTTCTTTTCCATGACCGGCAGGTAACGAACGTGATGCTCGAGCATCATCCGGCGCACCTCGTTCACGTCCGTTTCCGGCGTACACGTGATGGGATGGTCGTCCATGACCTTACGGATAGTGGAGGTTCCCACGCTGCCGCCGTTTTCGCTCAGCGTGAGAATGATCTCGCGGAACGTCAGCATGCCGGCGAGATCGCCGTATTCGATCACCACGAGTGAACCAATGTCGTGTGAAGCCATGGTGTTGATCGCTTCGTGCAGCGGCGTGTCCGGTGTTACCGTGAAGAGCGCGTTGCCCTTGACGTTCAAAATGTCGCTGACTCGCATGATTGTCTCCTCGCGAAAAGCCTGAATATCTATCGATCCTAGCGGAAAGACAGTTAAAAAGAAAGCGCGCAAGAACCCCGTGTTTTGTCTGCAAAAGCCAAGCGGGGCGGGCTTTTGCACCGGGTCGGCGCACGCCGGGCCAAGGCTGCCCTTGCGTGGCATGGCGCCACATGGTGCAAACGCCAACGCTGGCGTCTACCCCAAGTTTATCGGGCCACACCCGATGTTACGATAAATGACTCTTTTCCTCTGGTAGCCCGCCCACGATGCCCGCCAACCGCTTCGACACGCTCGTGCTGCACGCCGGCGCAGCGCCCGACCCTACCACCGGCGCTCGCGCCACGCCGATCTACCAGACTACATCGTTCTCGTTTCGAGACACCGACCACGCTGCTTCGCTCTTCAATATGGAGCGCTCAGGACACGTCTATTCGCGCATTTCGAACCCGACCGTCGCCGTATTCGAGGAGCGCGTAGCCGCGCTGGAGGGCGGCGTGGGCGCGATCGGCACCGCCAGCGGACAGGCCGCGCTGCATCTTGCGATCGCTACGCTGATGGGCGCAGGCTCGCACGTGGTTGCGTCGAGCGCGCTGTACGGCGGTTCGCACAACCTCCTGCATTACACGATGCGGCGCTTCGGCATAGACACCACTTTCGTCCCGCCGCACGATGCCCACGCCTGGCGCGCAGCCATCCGGCCCAACACGCGTCTGCTGTTCGGCGAAACGCTGGGGAACCCGGGTCTCGATGTGCTCGACATCGAGACAATCGCGGACATCGCACATTCGAACCACGTACCGCTACTGGTGGATTCGACCTTCACCACCCCCTATTTGCTGCGTCCCTTTGATCATGGCGCCGACTTCGTCTACCACTCGGCGACCAAATTCCTGGGCGGCCACGGCACGACGATTGGCGGCGTGCTGGTGGACGGCGGCACGTTCGACTTCACAGCTACCGATCTCTTCCCCGAATTCACCGAACCCTACGACGGTTTTCACGGCATGGTCTTCGCCGAAGAAAGCACCGTTGCACCGTTCCTGCTGCGCGCTCGTCGCGAGGGCTTGCGCGACTTCGGAGCGTGCCTGCATCCGCAAGCTGCGTGGCAACTCTTGCAGGGCATCGAAACCTTGCCGTTGCGGATGGACCGGCACGTCGCCAACACCCGCAAGGTCGTCGAATTCCTGCTCGCTCATCCCGCGGTGGAAGGCGTGGCCTATCCCGAGCTCGACACTCACCGCGACTACGCGCTCGCCAAACGCCTGCTGCCGCGCGGCGCGGGCGCCGTGTTCAGCTTCGACCTGCGTGGCGACGTAGCGGCAGCGCGGCGCTTCATTGAAGCGTTGACGCTGTTCTCGCATCTTGCGAACGTTGGCGATGCGCGCTCGCTCGTCATCCACCCCGCTTCGACCACGCATTTCCGCATGGACGCCGCCGCCCTCGCCGCAGCGGGCATTGCACCGGGACGTATCCGGCTGTCGATTGGGCTGGAAGACCCCGACGATCTCATCGATGATCTCAAACGCGGCCTCAAGGCATCGCAGAAGGCTTCGTCCAGCGCCGCTCCGAGCAGCGACGGGAGCCGCACATGATGCTCGAAGTCGACGGCGCTTCGGCCTACGCCTACACCGGCGGCCACGCGTTCGAGCAGGATCGCCCCGTGGCCGTGTTCGTGCACGGCGCACAGCACGATCACAGCGTCTGGGCACTGCAGACACGCTACTTCGCCCATCACGGCCTGAACGTGCTCGCCGTCGATCTTCCCGGTCACGGCCGCAGCGCGGGCCCGGCACGGCGAAGCATCGCAGCGCTCGCGGACTGGCTTGTCGCAGTAGTAGACGCGGCCAAGGTCAAAGAGGCAATGCTGATTGGCCACAGCATGGGCTCGCTGATTGCGCTCGATTGCGCAGCGCGCTATCCGTCGCGCGTCACCCGCCTTGCCCTGCTCGCCACCGCGTATCCGATGACCGTGTCCGACTCGCTTCTCGATGCCGCACGCGATCGCGAACCGGACGCCATCGACATGGTCAACCAGTGGTCGCACTCGTCGATCGCCGCAAAACCGTCGTGCCCCGCGCCGGGCTTCTGGCTGCATGGCGCCAACCAGCGTCTGATGGAACGAGTGGCCGCACTGGGTGAGCCCCATCTCTTCCATACCGATTTCAACGCCTGCAACGCCTATGCGGACGGACTTGAACGAGCAACGGCGCTACGTTGCCCGGTACAGATCATTGCCGGCCGTCTCGATGCCATGACGCCACCCCGCGCCAGCCGGGCGCTGACGGACGCGATGAAACAAGCGGATGTCGCTGTCGAAACTGTCATGCTGGACGCCGGACACGCACTGATGAGCGAACAACCCGATGCGACCCTCGCCGCATTGTTCAGGTTTGCGACGCGACCGGTTTAGGTGACGGATCATTCCACGGCTCATGAACCCAGCTTAACTGCGCGCGCTCCACTGCGCCATCAGCCGAATGGGAGGGGGTCTCCAACTGTTTGCAGATTGCTACGAATCGCAGTTGCACAGTGGGCTTAATCGCTGGAGAATGAATCTTGCTGAGCCAATGCTGCAACCTGCTCGAAGGAGACTGTCATGGCCCAAACCGCGCATTCCGATCACTTCGCGAGCTTCGCCGAGTTCTATCCGTACTATCTCGAAGAGCACCGTAACGTGGTGTCGCGCCGGCTGCACTTCATCGGTTCACTGGGCGTGATTGGCTGCCTTGCAATGGCTATTGCCACCGGCGACTGGCTCTGGCTCCCCGCTGCCGTGATTTGCGGCTACGGCTTTGCCTGGGTCGGCCATTTCTTCTTTGAGAAAAACCGTCCGGCCACGTTTCGCCATCCGCTCTACAGCCTGATGGGCGACTGGGTTATGTTCAAGGACATCTGCATCGGCAGGATTTCGCTTTAGCGCACTTCGGAAGTGCGAGGCGCTTTAGGCCGTTTGATGCGGCATGGACGTTACCCCCTGTGCCTCGCGATCGCCTTCTTGACGAGACGCGGCGCGCGCCGCCAGCAGCGTGGCCAATGTAACCTCAAGTTTCTCGTTGCTGAGCGCGTTCATCAATGCGGCACGGTCAATGTGCGAGGAATCGAGGCGCAACTGATAGTCCAGTTCTTCGCGCTCGATCACGAACAAATCGAACAAGCTCGCCACCGTGATCTGCTGCGGATTGGCGATCAGCACATAGCGCGGCACTCGAAGGTTCTCCAGCCTCGCAATCCATTCCAGAGAGTCAAGCTTGCGAACCAGGCGCATGGAGGTATCCATGTCACAGCGAAGCATTCGTGCAAGCTCGAGGCCGGTGTAACCCGGCAGGCCGGCTTCCCGTGCCTCCGCCAGGCGAGCGAGCAATTCGAGGGCATCGAGCAGGTCGCTCCCGGGAAAATCATTTCGATGAAACTGGCCGATCCGGATTGCCGGCAACGCGGACGTAAGCATCGCGCCGATCAGCGTGATCATCCAGCACAAATAGACCCATAACAGGAATACAGGCAACGCCGCGAACGCGCCATACACGGCGGTATAAGTTGGAATGCGGCGCACGTAATAGCCGAAACCGCGCTTCGCCAATTCAAACGCGATAGCCGCGACAAGCCCGCCAACCAGCGCGTCGCGCCACTCCACTTTGCAATTCGGCAGGAACACGTAGAGCATGGAAAACGCCAGCATCGTGAACGGCAGCGTCGCGCTGGCCAGCGCCCACTCGACCACCGGTGGCAGGAGGTTATGCGAGCCGGCAAATGCGATGGATTGCGCGAACAGGTAGGACGACATGGACAGACTCACGCCGAACAGGATGGGACCGAGCGTGATGATGGCCCAGTACACCAGGACGCGTTGAGCGAACGGCCGAGATTTGCGCACGCGCCAGATCACGTTGAACGCAGACTCGACGGTCATCATGGTCATCACCGAGGTGACGAACAAGATGATCATGCCGACCGTGGTAAGCCCCTTGGCCTTCGATGCAAACTGGTTCAGGTACTTGAAGATCTGACTGTTAATTTGCGACGGCATCAGGTGCACCGCCAGAAAATCCTGCAGCGACATCTGAAACGAAGCAAAGATGGGAAACGCGGTGAATAACGCGAACGCGACCGTCGCAAGCGGCACGAGCGACAACACGGTGGTAAATGTCAGGCTACCGGCCACCTGCGGCACGCGATCCTCACCCGTACGACGGGCAACGAATGCGGCAAGCCGCTTCGTTGTATCGAGATCGATGGGAAACTTCAGCAAGAATCTCTCTCCTTGAAACACTACAACAGATCCGCGACGCGGCTTGAATGGCGAGCGGCACCACGCCAAAACGCATGCCAAAACGCCCCGTCCACGCACCCGATCCTTATAATACCCGTTCACCGAAAAGGCTCATGAACGACATTCTCGTGCTCTATTACAGCCGCAACGGCGCCACCCGCGCGCTCGCCCAGGCGATCGCTCAAGGCGTCGACAGCGTGCCCGGCATGCAGGCGCGCGTGCGTACCGTGCCCCCTGTCTCCACCGTTTGCGAAGCCACGCAGCCGGATATTCCCGCCGACGGCCCGCCCTACGCCGAAGTGCGCGACCTGGAAGAATGCGCCGGAGTCGCGCTCGGGTCGCCCACGCGGTTCGGCAACATGGCGGCTCCGCTGAAATATTTCCTCGATGGCACCTCGCCTCAATGGCTGTCCGGCGCGCTGGCCGGCAAACCCGCCAGCGTCTTCACCTCCACAGGCAGTTTGCATGGCGGGCAGGAAACCACCCTGCTTTCCATGATGCTGCCCTTGCTTCACCACGGCATGTTGATCGTGGGCATTCCGTACACCGAGCCGAAGCTGACCACCACGCAAACCGGGGGCACGCCTTATGGCGCGTCCCATTTCGCCCGTGCAGAAACGGCCGACAGCGGCATCTCCGCGGACGAGAAAGCATTGGCCATGGCGCTCGGCGCACGCCTCGCCACTACGGCGCTCACGCTTCAACGCGGTGCCTACGCGGCGCCTGATTGATGACCACTACGCCCGTCATGGACGCTGCCAGCACCCGACCCGGCTTTGCACGCGGCGCGCTGTACAGCCTGATTGCGCTGATTGCGTTGTCGATCGCGTGGGAGCTTTGGCTCGCACCGCTGCGCCCGGGCGGCTCCGCTCTGGCGCTCAAGGCAATCCCGCTGCTGTTCGCGCTGCGCGGCACGTTCCGGCGCAACGTGTACACGCTGCAATGGGCGTCGATGCTCGTTCTGCTCTACTTCGCTGAAGGCATTGTGCGCGGCATGACCGACGGCGGATTATCAGCGCGCCTTGGCTGGTTCGAAGCGCTTCTTGCTCTTGCGTTCTTCGTCTGCGCGCTTGGCTTTGTCGCGCCGTTCAAACGCGCTGCACGCGCCGCGAAGCGAGCAAAGGCCGCCACAGCCGTAACAACCTCAACATCAGATTCAACGCCCGACGGCAATCATTTGTAGCACGGAATAGTTTGCGTAGACGAGACCTATGCCATCAGGCCAGGGTTCGCCCGGCCCGACGTTACGCGATACTGTGTCACCCGTCGTCCACGCCACCGCTTTTCGAAACTCATGACCGCATCCGACCGTTCACGTTACTTTGTTGAAGCCTGCATCGAAGCGATTGGCGCAGCCCATGTGCTGACCGGCACACACGATACCGCGCCGTTTCTCACTGACTGGCGCAAGCGTTATCACGGTCAGACGTGCGCCGTGGTGCTTCCCGGCACCACCGAACAGGTCGCTAAAGTTGTACAGCTCGCGCGGGAATACCGTGTCCCTATCGTGCCGCAAGGCGGCAACACCGGACACTCCGGCGGGGCAACGCCAGACGCCAGCGGCAAACAGGTGGTTATCAGCTTGCGCAGGTTGAACCGGATTCGCGACGTCGATCCTCTCAACAACACCGTCACGGTGGAAGCCGGCGTGATCCTTGCCGATATCCAGGCGCGCGCCGGGCAGGAACAGCGACTCTTTGCCCTGAGCCTCGCCGCCGAAGGCAGTTGCACGATCGGTGGCAATCTTTCAACGAATGCCGGGGGCACCGCCGTTCTGCGCTATGGCAACACCCGCGAGTTGTGTCTCGGGTTGGAAGTGGTGACGCCGCAGGGTGAAATTTGGGACGGTTTGCGCGGGCTACGCAAGGACAACACCGGCTACGATCTGCGCGACCTGTACATTGGTGCGGAAGGGACACTCGGCATCATTACTGCCGCCGTCATGAAACTGCATCCGGCACCTGTCGCTCGCGTAACCGCGCTCGCGGCGCTCGCCTCGCCACAGGCCGCGCTCAATTTCCTCGCTACCGCACAGCGTTATGCTGGGCCATTGCTGACCGGCTTCGAACTGATGTCGGATTTTTCGCTTCATCTCGTAACCACGCACTTCCCGCAGATGCGTTATCCGTTCAGCCAGAAACACGGCCAGACCGTGTTACTCGAATTGTCCGATAGCGAGAGCGAGCAGCACGGCCGCGCGCTGTTCGAACGGCTGATGGAACATGCGATGGAGCAAGGCCTGGTCGAGGACGCAGTCGTTGCGGAGAATTTGTCGCAGTCGCGGGCGTTCTGGAACTTGCGCGAACATATCCCGCTCGCGCAGGCGGCGGAAGGACTCAACATCAAGCACGATATCGCGGTGCCCATTTCCCGCATCGGGCATTTCATCGAGGCAACCGACGCGCTCATCGCCCAGGCCATTCCGGGCGTGCGTATGGTGACGTTCGGCCATCTTGGTGACGGTAATCTGCACTACAACGTACAGGCGCCGGAAGGGGGCGATCCCGAGAGCTTTCTCGCCGAATTCCAGGCACCGGTCAATGCGCTCGTGTATGAAAGCGTGCACGCGCATCGCGGCAGCATCAGCGCAGAGCACGGATTGGGACAATTGAAGGTAGCCGAAGCAATGCACTACAAATCCCCGGTGGAAGTGCGGCTCATGCGCGCGCTCAAGACAGCGCTCGACCCCGAGAACCTGATGAATCCGGCCAAGGTGTTGCCGGACGTGCGGGCGCCGGGTGCCGCGGGCTCGGCATAACAAGTATTGAGGAGATAAGCGCCGTGAAGATTCGCGTTCTGTCCGACCTGCATCTCGAGCACGATGAACCGCTCGCCATCCCGTACGCCGAGGCCGATCTCGTCGTACTGGCCGGTGACATCCACAATCACGCGGAAGGTCTGCGCTGGGCGGCGGAAAATTTCGGTTCGGACGTACCGGTTGTTTATGTGCCGGGCAACCATGAGTATTACGACGGTGAGTTTGGTGCACTTGAAACCGCGATGCAGGACGCCGCGCGCAGCTTGCCCAACGTCCATTTCCTGAATAACACCGCCCTCACCGACCGATACGGCAAATGGCGCGTGCTCGGCACCACGTTGTGGACTGATTTCGCGTTGTTCGGCGCGAGCGACGAGGCGTTGCGCGAGTCCATCGCAGCGGCCGAGCGGGTGATGGTCGACTTCCGGGGCGTGATCCAGGTCGCGTGGCCCGAGCCCGAAGATGAGCCACGCTCGTTTAGTCCCGGCGACTCGCTGGCACTCCACGGGCAAGCGCGGGCATGGCTGGAAGATGAGCTGGCAAAGCCTTTCGATGGCAAGACGATTGTCGTCACGCATCACGCGCCGCTGAAACAAAGCCTGGCCGAAAAGTTCGCGACGGACCGGGCATCGGCGGGTTTTGTGAGCGATCTACCCTTGCTCGTGCGCGCGCCGGTTGCGCTGTGGATTCACGGGCACACGCATACCGCGTTCGATTATTTCGCAGAAGGAACGCGCGTGATCTGTAATCCGCGCGGCTATCGCGACCGGCGCACGGGTGCGCCTGAAAATCCGTTGTTCAAATGGGACAGGGTGGTCGAGATCTGAGCGACCAGTGGCAATGAATTGCCAAGAATCGCGTTTTCGGTGCAGATACGCTGCAGGTGCGTGGGGCCGGTAAAAACCTAACCGATCATGACGCGGACGCCTAACCCTTCAGCGTTATAGGTAAAAACACCCGTTCCAGGGCTAGAGCTCTCTGGCACCAGATACGGTTTATCCGGCGCAGGCTGAAAAGTCACTGCACCGGCTGCAAAAACAAAAAGACCGATAGATCGGTCTTTTTTTCTCAACGATCCGACGAATCGCGCGATTGACGGTTCTTACGTTCGTCGATACGGATCGGGATCAGGCGCGCGCGTTTCGCATTTTCGCGAGCCGTACGCAGCAATTCGCGGGTAGCGGGCACGGCGATCAGAGCCAGCAGTGCGTAGATGGCGATCATCAGCGGCGTATTCATAACTTCCTCGGATGTTGTCGAATCGATAAATCGGTAAAAGTGAATCGGTGAAGCTAAAACACAAACCACAAGCTATCAACATGCGGCCGAAATAGACGTAAGCAAGTGTTGCGGCGCGGCAAATGAAAAACACTGATGAAAGCATGTCGGCCAGCTTACCCCCATTCTCCTGCTCATAAGCTTACGACGCCACAAATTCCTGCAGCGATTTTTCATCGATGGCGAGTGCGGCAGGCAACTCAGCGCGCAAATACTCCACCCAGGTCCGGATTTTCGCATCCAGGTACTGACGCGACGGATACAGCGCAAACAGGTTGAGCATCTGCATGGTGTATTGCGGTAAAACACGCACCAAGGTCCCTGCACGCAATGCAGGCAACGCTGACGACGTCGGCAATATCCCCACGCCCATGCCCTCGCTGATTGCCACGGCCATGGCTTCAGCCACGTTGACCGTGAAGGTCGCGGGTCCGAGCGTGATGGTTTCCTGCCCGTTCGGGCCGTCAAAAGTCCATTTGTTCGGCGGGAACGCGGGCGTAATGAGTTGCAAGCACGTATGCCGCACCAGATCAGACAAAACGTGGGGCACGCCGTGTTCCTGAATATAGCCCGGCGACGCGCAGGCAATGCTGAACGCACTTCCCAGTCGTTGGGAAACCAGTCCTGAATCAGGCAGTTCAGTGCCGAGGACGATCGACACGTCAAAGCCCTCGTCCAGCAGGTCCGGCACGCGCTGCGCGAGCGTCAGGTCGATCTGCACCGATGGATGCAACTTCTGGTAGCGCGAAATCATTGGCACGATGTAATGCTGGCCGATCCCAGCCATGGTGTGCATCTTGAGCTTGCCGGCCGGGCGCGCGTGCGCGTCGCCGGCTTCAGCTTCGGCCTGATCGACATAAGCCAGGATTTGCTCGCACCGCTGCAAATAACGCTCGCCTGCTTCGGTCAGCGCGATCCGGCGCGTGGTCCGGTTGAGCAAGCGCGTGCGCAAATGCGCTTCGAGATCGGAGACAGCGCGCGATGCATAGGCCGTCGTCGTGTTCAGCTGATGAGCCGCGGCGGTAAAGCTGCCGGCTTCAACAACCCGCGAAAACACGCGCATGTTTTGAAGCGTATCCATGAGCCTTGAGTCTCGTCCAAGTGGTGCCGCATTGTTACCGCATTGTTACGTTATGGGCAACGGCGATTACCTCATAACCCGTAACAATGCTTTGCATTTTTACCAGTTACTCGCCAATCGGGGCAAAAATATAATTCTGGCCTGTGTCTCAATCCGTTTTGAGAAATAATTTTGCTAGTCAGCACGATCAGAAAGACCATCGTTCCGATGGTTCTTACATTTATTTTAACAATAGCAGGCTGCGCGAGCACTAAAAACGTCGGTCCCGAAGACACGCTCAAGGACACGTCTACGCTCGATGCCGGCGCGACGCTGCGCGCGGCTAACGCCGACGCGGCGTGGCCCGCGTCGACATGGTGGCGCGCTTATAACGACCCGCAGCTCGATGCGTGGATTGCGCGTGCGCAGGCTGGAAATCCGACTCTGGCGCTGGCTGCCGCGCGCGTACGCGAAGCCCGTTCGATGGCGGGCGTGGCGCAAGCCGCCCTCGCGCCTCAAGTCGATGGATCCCTGGCGATCAATCGCCAGCAGTGGCCGGAAAACGGCTATTACGGCCCCGGCACTTACAACAACGTCAACACGTGGGACAACACGGCGGCGCTGCAACTCTCGTACAACCTCGATCTCTGGGGTCGCGACGGTAACGCAGCGGAACGCGCGCTGGACGCCACCCACGCTCGCGCCGCCGACGCACGCGCCGCGCAACTCGAACTCGAAGCGAACGTGGTACGCGCATACATTGGCTTATCGCAGGGATTTGCGTTGCGCGACATCGCTCAGTCCACGCTCGACCAGCAGCAGAAAATCGCGGCGCGTGCGCGTCGGCGGCTGCAGGGCGGGATTGGCACGCAGCTTGAAGTCGCGCAGGCGGAAGCGTCGTTGCCGGACTACGAGCGTCAGGTAGAGACCTACGACGAAGCCATCGCGCTCGCCCGTAACCAGCTTGCGGCGCTCGCCGGCGCGGGACCGGGTGCCGGCGATTCGATCACGCGTCCCGTGCTGTCGCTGGCAACGCCGCTCGGCTTGCCGTCGGCTTTGCCCGCCGAGCTGATCGGACGTCGTCCGGATGTGGTGGCGGCGCGCTGGACGGTTGCCGCTCAGGCGCGCGGTATCGATGTCGCGAAGGCGCAGTTCTATCCGAACATCAACCTGATGGCGTCGCTGACGCAAATGTCCGCAGGCGGTGCGCTGCTGACGTTCCTCACCGGCAACGGCGGCGGCTGGACCGCGGGACCTGCAGTGACGCTGCCTATTTTCGAGGGTGGCCGGCTGCGCTCGCAACTTGGGGCGGCATCGGCGCAATACGACCAGGCCGTCGATCACTACAACACCACGCTGGTTGCGGCGTTGCGCGATGTCGCCGATCAGGTCGTGCGGATCAAGTCGCTCGATCGCCAGCTCGACGCGTCAGGCCGCTCGGTTGCGGCTGCGCAGAAGAGTTATCGGCTGGCTGACGAGGGGTATAGGCGCGGCTTGACCGATTACCTGAATGTGCTCGTCGCACAGACGCAATTGCTGCGCGCACAGGACGGCGAGGCGCGAGTGCGCGCTGAACGGCTCGCGGTGTATGCGACGTTCTCGGCGGCGCTGGGTGGCGGCATCGATAGTTCCGCCGACAGCCCCGCCGACACGCAGATGAAACCCGCGAAACATATCGGGCCGTTCGCCGAGCACAAGGACGCGTCGGCCGGCGAGCGGAGTGAATGAGCATGTCGACTCCCTTCTCCACGCCGAACCGTCCCCATCCGCTGCTCGTGGACTGGGCGCTCACCGACGGCCTCGCGTGGATTCACATCTTCAAGGCGGCGCTGGCGGCGTTCCTGGCGCTGTGGATCGCCATGCGTCTCGACCTGCCGCAACCTCGTACCGCGATGACGACTGTATTTGTCGTGATGCAGCCGCAAAGCGGCATGGTGCTGGCGAAGAGCTTTTACCGTTTCTGCGGAACGCTCGTCGGCCTCGTGGTGATGCTCGCGCTGATCAGCCTGTTCTCGCAGCAACCGGTTTTGTTTCTGTCAGCGACGGCGCTCTGGGTCGGCATCTGCACAGCGGGCGCAGCGCGTAACCGCAACTTCCGTTCGTACGGGTTTGTGTTATCGGGCTATACGGCCGCGCTCATTGGCATACCGGCCGCGCAACATGCTGATGCCGCCTTCCTGACAGCAATGACGCGTGTAGCCGAGGTATCGTTAGGTATCCTGTGTTCGGGTGCAGTCAGCGCGCTCGTCTTTCCGCGGCATGCAGGCGAGCAAGTCCGGGCGACCGTTCGGCGGCGTTTCACCGCGTTCGTGGATTACGTGTCGAAGGCGTTGGGCGGGGGTATCGAACGCTCGCAGATCGAGCGCATCAACGCGGCGTTCGTCGCAGATATAGTCGGGCTCGAGGCTGCGCGCAGCGTGGCCGTGTTCGAAGATCCCGACACCCGCATGCGCAGCGGCCGGGTCGCCCGGCTGAACGGCGAATTCATGAGCGTATCCACACGCTTTCACGCACTGCATCAGTTGATGAACCGGCTGCGGGTCAACGGCGCAGCGGCGACGGTCGACGCTTTGGAACCCTATTTCCGCGAAGTCGCGCCCTTGCTGAGCGCGGCGGGCGCGCCGGTGGAGAAAGCCGCCGATGCGGCCCACGCAGCCGCGCAACTCGACACGTTCAAAGCCGCGCTGCCCAGGCGCATCCGGGCGACGCGGCGCTCGCTCGATCCGGCAACCGACCTGCTCGAATTCGATACCGCCGCCGAGCTGCTGTATCGGTTCGTCGATGATCTGCATGCCTACACGCTGACCTACGCGTCGCTCGCGGTGCCCACGCACGAACGCGAGCACCGGATCACGCGTTATGTGCCGAAGACCAGCCTGCTCGCGGCGGGCGTTTCCGGGCTGCGCGCGTTCATCGTGGTCCTGGTCCTGAGCGGCTTCTGGATCATGTCGGCGTGGCCGAGCGGCGGCACGGCCGTGCTCGACGCGGCAGCGGTGATCGCACTCGCCTCGTCGTCACCGCGGCCCACGCAAATGGCCTTCCAGATGGCAGGCGGCACCGCACTTGCGGCCGTGGCAGGAATGATCGTGGTGTTTGCGCTGTATCCGCGAGCCGACGGCTTTCTGCTGCTGTCGGCCGTGCTCCTGCCGTTCCTGATGCTCGGCGCTTTCATCAGCACGCGGCCCGGCATGATGGGCGTTGGCGTTGGTTATTGCATCTTCTTCTGCTTTCTCGCCGGTCCCGACAACGTCATTCAGTACGATCCGTCAGGCTTTATCAACGACGCCATCGCGCTGGTCGCTTCCATGCTCGTTTGCTCAATGGCCTTTGCCGTGCTGCTGCCCACCGACGCGCCGTGGCTGCGCCGACTGCTGATGCGTGAACTGCGGCGGCAAGTGGTGACGGCGAGCAAGGGCGGCCTGATCCGGCTCGCGATGCGTTTTGAGAGCGGCGCGCGCGATCTGCTTTCGCAGATCGATGCGCTCGCGGCAGGTCGTGAGGATCTGCAGCGCGAGGCATTGCGCTGGCTGTTCGCGGTGCTTGAAGTGGGGCATGCGGTGATTGATCTGCGTACCGAGCTGAGCCGCTCGGATACTGGCACAGGTACGCCGGCGCGCGCCGCCAGGGCGTCGATCGCGCAGGCGCTACACCGGGTGGCGCATCTCTTCGATCATCCTACCCCTCGACGTTTCGATGCCGCGTTGTCAGCGACCACGCTGGCCATCGACGATCTGCGCGCGTTGCTCGACACCGTGCACGAGCCTCGGGAGGAGCGCCATCGGCTGCAACGGATGTCGAGTCATCTGCATTTCATTCGTACGGCCCTGCTGGATCGGCAATCGCCGTTAGGCCATCTCAGCCAGCGCGAACTCCCGCACGAAGGAGCGTCACATGCCGCGTGATATCGCCATTCTCGATGCCTACGTACCGACAATCCTGCTGCTGTTTATCGCGGGCGGCTTGCTGACCTGGTTCATCGACCGGCTGCTCGCGCTCACCGGCTTGTATCGCATGGTGTGGCATCCGTCGCTCTTTCGCGCGTGTCTGCTCGTATGTACATGCGGCCTGCTTGGACTCGCGGTTTATCGCTGAATTATTGTTGAAGGACTAAAACCGCATCATGATCATCAGGAAAATTTTCGGCATCTTCATGACCGCGCTCATTTTCTGCGCAGCCATCTTGATCGGGCGCGTGCTGTGGGTGCATTACATGGACGAGCCGTGGACCCGCGACGGCCGCGTGCGCGCCGACGTCATCAACGTCGCGCCCGACGTCTCCGGCGCGGTCGTGACCATGCCGGTCGCCGATAACCAGTTCGTGCACAAGGGCGATCTGCTGATGGAGATCGACCCGTCGCATTACAAGATCGCGGTAGAGCAGGCGCAGGCTACCGTTGCCGCCCGTCAGGCGGATTTACGCATGCGTCGCGACGACGCCGCGCGGCGGGCGGATCTGGACAACGAAGTGGTGTCGAAGGAATCGCGCGATAACGCAAGCCAGGCCGCCTCCGGCGCCGCGGCGAACTTGCAGCAGGCGCAGGCAGCGCTCGACGCCGCCGAACTCAATCTCGCGCGAACCAAGGTGTTTGCGCCGGTGGACGGCTACGTGACGAACCTGAACGTGCATCGCGGTGACTACGCGACGACGGGCGCAGCCAAGCTCGCTATCGTCGATAGCCATTCGTTCTGGGTCTATGGGTATTTCGAGGAAACGAAGCTGCCGCGTGTGCGGATAGGCGATAAAGCCGAGATGCGGTTGATGAGCGGCGGCGTGTTGAAGGGCCACGTGCAGAGCATTTCACGCGGCATCTATGACCGCGATAACCCGCAAAGCCGCGAACTGCTCGCCGATGTGAACCCCACGTTCAACTGGGTGCGGCTCGCGCAGCGCGTGCCGGTGCGGATTCATATCGACGAGGTTCCAGAAGATGTCGTGCTGGCTGCGGGGACGACATGTACCGTGGTGGTCGATCCTACCGGCAAGCCGGGAAAATCATAGCGAGTCGAACGTTTCCTCAGTCGTATCGATGACCATGAGCCCCGCTCTCAATCCCGGCTTCACCGTCGGATTCGGAAACACGATGCGCTCCTCGTCGCGCAGCACTTCATACGTGTAATCGCCATCCTCGGCCAGCACCGTGCCGCGCGCGAACGGCGTGAAGTTCGCGACATCGCCGGCTACATGGAGCTTGAACGCCTCGCTCTGTTTATCGATTTGTCCGACGACGGTGAATACCTTCAACGTTGGGTTGGATCGCGCTATTGGCGCAAGTCCCGCGATCAGCCGCCGCAATGAGGCGTCCGATGCCGCGAAGCGCGACAGATCGTTATGCCCGAATGCCCGCACCTTGCCAAGCTCAAGCGTGCACGCGAGCGCGCCCGCTTGCTCCGCCGTGAAATGCGTGAACGTGTTCGACTTCTCCTTGTGCAGCAATACGGCCGACAACCCCGCGTCCTGCAACCAGTCGAACATCACACGCGACAGCGGCTCGCCCGTGTATGGCAGCAACGCAAACTGCTCGAACACCGAGGGGCGGATCGCCGTGTGCATGTCAATGTGCCACTTAGCGTGCGTTGAAGCGGCATCGGCATCGGTATCGACTTCGACTTCGGCAAAAAATGCGCGCGTCACGTTCTCAAGTTCCGCTGCACGCGGCGCTTCATGACTTGCTGCAAGCTCAAGATAGCGGCCGTTGAACAGCCGGTTAAGGTCGTCGTCGCGATAACGGCAGGACGCACGCATCGCGTCGATGTTGCCGAAGATGACCAGCACGCGGCTCTTCAACGCCGCCTTGCCGCTTGCAATATCCGCAACAAGCATCGACAGGATTTCGATTGGTGCGGTTTCATCGCCATGAATCCCCGCCGATGCCACCACGCTTTGCAGCACCGCGGCCTCGGGTTCAAAGCGAACGATGCCATCGCCGAGCCACGTCCACTTCACGCCACTCGGCAACCGGCCTTCCGTCAGCGCGGGCTTTTTTCCATCGAGCACAAAGTCGAGAAAGTTCGCGAACATGGCCGGCTCAACGCTGGAAGTCATAGATAGCACCCAGCTTGAGAATCCCGGTCAGCGCATCAAGCGCCGCGCGCGATTCATCGAGGAGTTTCAGATCGGCGAGATCGGCGGGCGCAATGCGGTCGCGATAATGCGTGTCGATCCAGGCATCGAGTTGCGCGAACAACGTGTCATTCATCCAAACGCCTGGATTCACGGCGACACGCTCTGCATCGTTGAGCACCACGCGCAGCCGCAGGCAAGCAGGACCACCGCCGTTCTTCATGCTTTCACGAAGATCGAAGACGAGGACATCGTCGATGGACGTTGACCGCGCGGGCAACGAATCGAGGTACTTGGCAACCCGCGCGTTTTCCCGGCACTCCTGCGGCACGACCAGCACCTGCCGGCCATCCGGCCGTGTCAGCAACTGGCTGTTGAACAGATACGACGAGACGGCATCGGCCACGCTGACTTCGTCTTCCGGCACTTCGATAGCGGTAAACGCGCCGCCATGTGTTTCAAGTTTCGCGCGAAGCTGGTCGTACACGCTGCCCTGATCCAGGAACGCACGTTGATGGCAAAACAGCGTGTTGCGATTGCCCACGGCGATCACGTCGTTATGAAACACGCCCGCATCGATCACGTCAGGAAGCTGTTGCGCGAACACGGTAGCGTCGTCCGACAGTCCGTGAAGGCGCGCGACCGCGCGGCTTGCCTCAAGCGTTTGGCGCGCGGGAAAACGCTTCGGTTCTGCCGAACCTTGAGCATATTCGCTGCGTCCGTACACGAAAAACTCCACGCCCTTCTCGCCGTACTCGTTGCAAAAACGCGTGTGGTTGGCCGCGCCTTCATCGCCTAAAGCGGGCGTGCCGGGCAACGCGTGATGAATCCTGAAATGCTTTTCATCGGAGAAAATGGCCGAGAGCGAACGGCGTGTTTCTTCATGCTCGATCGCACGATGCAACTTCGTGCTCAGGTTAGCCGGCGTGAAATGCACACGGCCATCGTTCGTATCCGCCGATGGGCTAACCGTCGCCGCGTTCGCGGTCCACATCGCAGAAGCGGAACTCGCAGCGGCGAGCAATTCCGGCGCTTCTCGCGCAGCACGTTCGACTACCGTAGCGTCGTCGCCGGTGAAACCAAGGCTACGCAACAGCTTGAGCGACGGCCGTTCAAGCGGCGGCAGCACACCCTGGTGAAATCCAAGGTCGGCCAGCTGCTTCATCTTGCGCAGACCCTGCTTCGCCGCGGCCTTCGGATTGGCGGCCGATTTTTCGTTGTTGCGCGACGCGACATTGCCGAACGACAGCCCCGCGTAGTTGTGCGTCGGGCCGACCAGCCCGTCGAAGTTCGCTTCGAATGCTTGCATCGTGGTTCCTCAGAACTGAAGGCCGGGCGAGACGCTCGCGGGCATTTGCAACTGCGTGCTTTCGACGGACGCCATAGGGTACGAGCAGTAGTCCGCTGCGTAAAATGCGCTCGGGCGCTGGTTGCCGGAGCGCCCGATACCGCCGAACGGCGCCGCTGATGACGCGCCGTTCGTCGGCCGGTTCCAGTTCACAATCCCAGCGCGAATGGTGCGCTGAAAGTGTGTCCACACGGTTTCATCGTCGGCTAACAGGCCCGCGGATAAACCGAACGCGGTGTCGTTGGCGCGCTCTATTGCCTGATCGAAGCTGCTGTAGCGCGTCAGTTGCAGCATCGGTCCAAAGTGTTCTTCGTCGGGGACGTTACGCGCATTCGTCACGTCGATGATGGCAGGCGTGACAAAACCGAGCTGCACAGACCGTTGCGTCATTTCGAGCAAGGGCTTGCCGCCCGCTTCGATCAATTGCGTCTGCGCCTGCACGAGCTTCGCGGCTGCGCGCGCCGAGATCACCGCGCCCATGAACGGTTGCGGGTCGGCATCGAAGGCGCCTGTTTTGATCTTCGATGTCACGTCGATCAGGCGCTCGGTGAACCGCTCGCCGAATGCGTTATCCGGAACGAACAACCGGCGCGCGCACGTGCAGCGCTGCCCTGCCGATAAATAGGCTGACTGGATCGTGTGATGCACGGCAGCATCAATGTCTTCGACCTCCGCCACGACGAGCGGATTGTTGCCGCCCATTTCCAGCGCGAGCACGATCTCCGGACGGCCACCGAATTGCCGATGCAATAATGTTCCGGTATCCGAACTACCTGTAAAGAACAAGCCGTCGATCTGCCGATGATTCGCCAGCGCGATGCCGGTGTCCTTCTCGCCTTGCACAAGATTCAGCACGCCGGCAGGCAAGCCGGCTTGCGCCCACAAATCCACCGTCAGCGCAGCCACTCCGGGCGCGAATTCCGATGGTTTGAACACAACCGTATTCCCCGCAATCAGCGCCGGGACAATATGCCCGTTCGGCAAATGCCCGGGGAAGTTGTAAGGCCCAAACACGGCCACGACGCCATGCGGACGATGCCGCAAAACCGCGATGCCATCGGCCATTTCCTGGCGCTTTTCGCCGGTACGCTCGTGGTATGACTTAACGGAGATATCGACTTTAGCCACCATTGTCGCGACTTCGGTCCGCGCTTCCCACAAGGGCTTGCCAGTTTCGCGGCCGATGGTGTGAGCCAGCGCTTCCTTGTGCTCGGTCAAGAGCGCCGCGAACCGCCGCGTGACTGCAATGCGTTCATCCAGCGTCAACGCGGACCACGAAGCGAACGCGCGCCGTGCTGAAAGCACGGCGCGTTCAACGTCCTGAGCCGCTGCGCTCGCGCCTTCCCAAACCACGTCGCCATTGCCCGGATTACGCGATGAAAACGGTGCGCCCGTGCCCTCGCTCCACGTACCGTCGATAAACAATTGAGTCGAAATCTTCGTCATGATCCTTGTCCTTAACCTACGTTCTTTGCGCGTGGTTGCGATGCCAGTACACGCACCGTATCGCCGGCTTGCACGCGCAGCGCGGCGGCTTCTTCCGGCGTCAGCAAAAAGGTGCCGTCTTCTGGCACACCGAACGTCGCGCCGCATCGGAAGTCGTCGAGCGACGTATTCGATACCAGGCTGCGGGCCTCGCCGTTCTCTGCACGCTCACCCATGCGCACCGTCACCAGCACGCTCTCGCGCACCGTGCGCAAATCGGCTACGTGGCATTCGAGGACCGGGCCGGCATCGAAGATATCGACGTGATTTTCATAGCGCAGCCCTTCCGTTTCGAGCATCTTGCGCGCTGGCATGGTGTCGCGGTGCGTCAATCCGACCGCCGCTTGCGCGTCTTCCGGCAGCATCGCGAGATAGACCGGATACCGGGGCATCAACTCGGCGAGGAACGACTTCTTGCCGTGCGAGCTGAGATAGTCGGCGGCGTTGAAATCGATCTGGTAGAAATGCGATCCAACCGCCTGCCAGAACGGCGACGCGCCGCTTTCATCGAAGTGGCCGCGCAGTTCAGCGCACAGACGCTCCGGGAAGCGCTCGCGAAATTGCGCAATAAACATGAAACGCGAACGCGATAGCAAACCACCCACGCCTGCCGTGCGATATCGCGGACTCAGGAATAGCGAGCAGACTTCCGCGTAACCGGTGAGATCGTGCGAGATGTTGAGCAGCGACATCTTGGTCCACACACCCAGATCGCGGCTGGCATGCACGACCGTCGACACACGATAGTTATAAAACGGCTGCTCCAGCCCGACTTCCGTTTCAATACCGCAGACGCCGGCAATATCGCCGGTAGCCGTGTCTTCCATCGCGAACAGGTAACCTGCTTCGAAGGCTTCAGCTTCATCGGCGAGCGTACGTCGTGCACGTTCAACGCGCGCGGTCAGCGCGTCGCGATCCGGCTTGAACGTGGTGAGTCCCGGTCCGGTCTCGTGCGCGAGCGCGACGAGCGCGTCGACATCTCCAGGCTGCACGCAGCGGACAACGATCATTGCAATTCTCCCGAAGCCTGATGAAGCGGCACACAGCGCACCGTATCGGAATCTTTCACGCTTAAAACCTTGCACAGTTCCGCAGACAGCGGCGCACCGGTCGCGCGCGAGGACGGCAGATTGACTAAAGCGCAACGAAACGCGTGCGCGCCGCCGGCTGCAATCAGGTACGGCGTGCCCGACGTGCCCGCATCATCTTGTGCGGTCCGCACGGCGCGAACTTCGTTCGCCAGCACGGACGCGCTGCGTTCCACCGCGACGGTCAGAACCGGGCCGGCATCGAAGATATCGACGAAACGGTCCGGCTCGAATCCTTCTTCAAGGTGGATGTCATACGCGAGCAATGCGCCGTCGTCCGGCTCCCCCAACACTCTTTGCGCTTCGGGCGGCAACAGCGGCACGTAGAGTGGATAACTCGGCATCACTTCCGCGATAAACGTACGGCTGCGGCCGCCCGACTCCAGTTCGACCTGCTCAAAATCGCGGCCAAAGAACTTGCGCCCGACCGCCTCCCAGAACGGCGATACACCGGCTTCATCTGTCACGCCGAGCATCAGCGAGAATACGTCGTCGGAGAAACGCTTGCGGTTCGCGGCCACGTACATCATGCGAGCGCGAGAGAGCAGATGCGCGGCGGCATCGTGCGTGGCTTCGCGCACCGATGGGTCAACATAGAAACCCGTCAGACGGCTCTTGCCCGTGAGTTCATGCGACATGGTGAGCGCGTGGATCTTGCGGTTCACCTTGAGTTCGCGCGAAGCGTGGATCAACGCGTCATTGCGGAACGCATAGAACGGTTCCGAATAGCCCGCCGATGCCACGATGCTCGACGTACCGAGCAACGCGCCGGTCGTGGTCTCTTCGAGCACGAACAGATAAAACTCCTCGCCCGGAAACTCGACTTCCGCGCGAAACGAATCTTCAGAAAGCGCAACGCGCGTTTCCAGAACGCGGCGGTCGCGCGGCAACGAATGCAGCACCGGATGCGCGGCATTCGCCATCCGTTCGAGCGCGTCGAGATCGGCGAGTCTTGCGGGGCGGACGATTAACATCGGCGGTTCCGTTGTTTGAGAGAATAGGCTGAAGCCCGGACCGAAGTCCGCACGTTCAATGCGCCACGTCGGCGATAGCCTTTTCGATGCGCGCGAAGCCCTCGTCGAGATCGGCTATGGGCATGATCAGCGACGGCGCGAAACGCAGCACGTTCGGCCCGGCGATCAGCATGATCACGCCGTGTTTCGCAGCAGCGTTGAGCACGTCCTTCGCGCGGTCCTTGTAGGCATCGGCGAGTTCGGCGCCGATCAAGAGACCCTTGCCACGAATCTCTTTGAACACGGAGAAACACTCATCGATGCGCTTCAGATGCGCCTTGATCGCAGCGCTGCGTTGCTGCACGCCTTCGAGCACGGCAGGGTCGCTGATCAATTCGACCACCTTGTCCGCGATAGCCGCGCCGAGCGGATTGCCGCCGTACGTCGTACCGTGCACGCCGACCTTGAAATGCGCGGCGATCTTGTCCGTGGTCAGCATTGCGCCGATCGGGAAACCGTTGCCGAGCGCCTTCGCGGTCGTCAGGATGTCCGGCGTCACGCCATAGCCCATGTACGCGTAGAACGAGCCGGTACGGCCCACGCCCGTTTGTACCTCATCAAAAATCAGCAGTGCGCCGTGCTGGTCGCAGGCTTCGCGAAGACCCTGGAGGAACGCGGGATCGGCGGGCAGCACGCCGCCTTCGCCCTGCACCGGCTCGACGATCACCGCGCAGGTTTGCGGACCAATCGCGGCGCGGGCGGCAGCCAGGTCGTTATAGGGAAGATGCGTGATGCCTTGCGGCGTCGGGCCGAAGCCCTCGGCGTATTTCGGCTGGCCGCCCACGCTGACGGTGAACAGCGTCCGGCCGTGGAACGACTGCGTGAACGAGATGATTTCAACTTTCTGCGGACCGGTGTTGTCGATAGCGTAACGGCGCGCGAGTTTCAGCGCGGCTTCGTTCGCTTCGGCGCCGGAGTTGGCGAAAAACGCACGGTCGGCGAAGGTGAGATTGGTCAGGCGAGTGGCAAGACGCAGCACCGGTTCATTGGTGTAGCCATTACCGATGTGCCAGAGCTTCTGGCCTTGATCGTGGAGCACTTTCAGCAGTTCGGGATGCGCGTGACCCAGCGCCGTCACCGCAATACCGCCAGCGAAATCGATATAGTCACGGCCTTCCGTGTCCCATATACGCGAACCAAGTCCGCGATCCGGCACGAAATTCGCCGGAGAGAAAAGAGGCACCATCACTTCGTCGAACGTACCGCGCGTTACATTGAGATCCGTCATGAACCGCTCCTTTGCTTGTTCGGTATTCAGCTTACACATCGTTTCCAGATGGTAGGCGCGCGCGGGCGTCGCGTCTTGCGGGAACGCGACAAGGTTTCATGGTATTCGAGGGGATTGACGCTTGTAAGTCAGCCGAAAGACATAGGTGTGCGGCCGGCCGCGCCACATTGAACGCGGAGCGATCGCACCGATCGCCCCACCAAATCCCGCCGCCGCGCCAACGCGTTCAGCGCTACTTGAGACTGCCCGACAGGAATTGCTTCAGCCGTTCGCTCCTCGGCGTGCTCAGCACTTCAGCCGGCGCACCCTCTTCTTCCGTGCGGCCCTGATGCAGAAACATCACATGATTCGATACATTGCGCGCAAAGCCCATCTCATGCGTCACGACGATCATCGTACGGCCTTCTTCAGCCAGTTTCTGCATCACTTTCAGCACTTCGCCCACCAGCTCGGGATCGAGCGCCGATGTGGGTTCATCGAAGAGCATCACGTCGGGATGCATGGCAAGCGCCCGGGCAATAGCCACCCGCTGCTGCTGCCCGCCCGACAAATGCGACGGATATTGCTTCTCCACCTTGGGCGCCAGCCCGACCTTCTCCAGGCATTCGCGCGCCCGTTCGCTCGCTTCCTTCTTCGATAACCCCAGCACGTGCATGGGCGCTTCCATGACGTTTTCAATCGACGTCATATGCGCCCACAAGTTGAAATGCTGGAACACCATCGCGAGCTTCGTGCGCACGCGCTGCAACTGCTTGTGGTCCGCGACTTCGAGATTGCCCATGCGGTCGGGTTTCGTGCGCACCGGTTCGCCGTCGACGATGATCTCGCCCGCGTTCGGCCGTTCGAGGAAGTTGATGCAGCGCAGAAAAGTACTTTTGCCCGAGCCGCTCGAACCGATGATGCTGATCACATCGCCGGCGTTGGCTGCGAGCGACACGCCCTTGAGCACCTCGTTTTCGCCGAAACGTTTGTGGATATCGCGGGCGACGAGTTTGACCGCGGTGTTTTGCGCGACGGCCGATGCAGCATTTTGTGCGAATGAGTCCAACGCATTCTCCCCGGAAGATGGGTCTGACGGGTCTCGTGGTCTGATACCCCGCCCTATGTCGATCATGGCTGCGGATTCTACCGAAAGCCGCCGGCGGACAGGCATAGGGACAAACGCCCTCGCCTGACGGCCGGTGGTCATGGGTCAGTCCTTCGCGGCAGGCGCTGGCGTCACGGCGCGTACTTGCTGCGCCACGCGGCCATTGGCCATCGCGATCTCGGGGCTGGTTTGCAGCATCGGCAGATATTGGGCGTCGAAAGCGGCGTTGCGGTCCTTCGCGCCGAACATGGCCGTGACCGCGTGCGCCATGTCGATACGGCCATCGGGCGTGGCGTCTGTGTCGTCCAGTACGTCGTCAAGCGCAGCAATCAGCGTGGACAACGGGCCAAGCCATTTGTAAGCGCTGCCGTTGATCACGATCTGCAGGAATTCACCGGGCGACACCGCGCCGAATTCGGCTTCGTGGCGGGTGCGCAATTCGTCGAGGATGCTACGGTGCAGCGCCAGCAGCGGATGGCGCACGTCCTTGAGAAACGTGGTCGCGGCCGGGTCGGTCATCCTGATGATGGTCATGGTCATTGCCCGAAGTGGAAAATGAGGCAAGCCTACACCGTCGCCAGACCACGCCCTACATAGCGAATAAAATCCGGCGCGGTCAGCGGCGCGGAAAAAAGCCAGCCTTGGCCAAATTGGGCGCCGCGCGTACGCAGATAAGACGCCTGCTCCTCGCGCTCGATCCCCTCGGCGACCACCTGGACATGCAGCGTCAGCGCCATGTCGATAATGTGCGACGCCACGCTGCTGGACGCCGCGTCCTGACCGACGGTATCGACGAAAGACTTGTCGATCTTCAGCGCGTCCACCTGAAAATTCTGCAGATGCGAGAGGCTGGAATAACCCGTCCCGAAGTCGTCGATATACACCGGATGCCCGGCGTCGCGGAACGCCTGAATCACTTCCTTGGCGGCTTCGGCGTCGAGAAAACAGCGCTCGGTCGCCTCGATCCTGATCTGCCGCGGCGCGATGTTCGCGGCCGCAAGCGCGGGCGTCAGGCGCTCCAGGAACCGCCGCGAAGTCAGGTCCGGCGCGCTCAGGTTGATCGACACGTAGAGCTCTTTGTAGCGCTGCAGGAACTCGCCGAGTTCGAGCAGGACCGTATCGAATACCTGGTCCGTGATGGCCTGGATCAGGCCGCGATGTTCCGCGAGCGGAATGAAGTGATCGGGGCGCACGATGCGATTCTGGTGCTTCCAGCGCACCAGCGCTTCAGCGCCAATACACCGCCGCGTCGCGAGATCGACGATCGGCTGGTACGCCACGATGAACTGATGCCGGCGCACGGCGTCACTAAGCTGGCCGAGCGGCGAGAGACGGCGCACCATGAAGAGGCCGAGCCACGCGGAGAGCGTCAGGCCGCCCGCGACGCCTGCGAGCAGCCAGGTCCAGGGCAGCGCGCGCAGGCGTTCAGTGAAAGTCGCGTCCGATGTGTTCGCCGCGTTTGCGGGGCTTGCTACCTCGTAACCGCGGCGGAACGCATTGGGATTCGGCGGCATCGCCGTTGCAGCGAATACGGGCACCGGGAACGGGGCAAACACCCGCGAAGATGTCACCACCGACGGCTTGGCGATCAGGCGGATCGCGCCAGTGTCGACCAGGCGCACAACGTAATTCTCGAGCGCAGCGGCTTCCCGGGCTGCAGCGACGCGTTCATCCACGCCGGGCGCAAACAGGACGCACAACACCCCCGGCAGCAACGCCGCTATCAGCACGATGCCAGCCAGGAACGCTACGCGCCCGCTGTGTTTGAACGTGTTCATCGTGCGCTTTTCATGTAGCGACGCCTTTGCGCTGAATACGCGCTGCATAATTGTTTCTAATGGGGCACCTGATGACATGTGTGTCATGCGCGTTTTTCGTCAAGGCTGGGTGGCTCGCGCCGTTATCACCGTGAGTCATGGTCCGGGGTGTTCATGCCGCAAGTCGTGTCCGCTTGGCTTGCGGCCGTATTCCTGTTTCCTTGCATCGTCCCGGCAAACGGCCCAGTTTAGCGGCGTGGTACACCGGGCTTCAATGCTTCGCGGCCCACGAAATGCCTGCTTTGGTGGGCTGGCGCACGCCGGCTCGATGCTTTTGCGGCACGAGTGCGCAGACGTCTGGCAGTTGGCGGATAAGTCCTATAGTCGTGAGAAAATAGGATCTCCGGATGATGACCTCGCTCACCGGCCGATTACCACGATCAACACAATCAACACCCAGACCACGGAGGCACTCGATGGCATTGCACGAAGCCAGCGCTCTCACGATCCGCGACGCGAACGCCGCCGATTTCGACACAATCGCCCGCATTTACGCCCACTACGTGCTGCATGCCCTGGCGACCTTCGAGGAAACGCCACCGGCTGCCGATGAAATGCGCGCCCGGCACGCATCAATCATTGGTGCGGGCCTGCCTTATCTCGTGGCTGAAATGGACGGCGCGGTGGTGGGTTACACGTATGCGACGGCGTATCGGCCCAGATCGGCATATAGGCACACGATTGAGGATTCGGTTTATATCGCCGATGGCTTCGGTGGGCGTGGCCTCGGTCTCGCCCTGCTGACGGCGCTGATCGAACGTTGCGACGCGGGGCCGTGGCGCCAACTCATCGCGGTGATCGGCAACAGCGGCAACGCCGGGTCGATCGCGTTGCATGCGCGCCTTGGATTCGAGCACGTCGGCGTGTTGCGCAAGGTGGGCTACAAACACGGCCAATGGGTCGATACGGTGCTTATGCAGCGGCCCCTCGGCGAAGACAAGGCTTTGATTCCGCAGACATAAATAAGCCACGCCGGTCGGTGCACCCGGTTCATCGCCGGATAGTTCGCCGCGGTGCCGCTTTCACCCTACCATTGCATTGCGACCTTCCGGTCGCCTCTCTTACACCCTGAGCTTTAGTTGCCCACTTACACTCTCGCCGCCGCTGTCAGTGCCGAAATCGACATTCGCAAAAGCCGCTTTATCGCGCTGGCGATTCCTGTCGCCGATCGCGCCGCCGCGATGCTCGAACTCGATGCGCTGCGCGTCCAGCATCCCGGCGCCACGCATGTCTGCTGGGCGCTGCTGGCGGGTGGTGAATCCGGCATGTCGGACGATGGCGAGCCTTCCGGCACAGCCGGCCGGCCAATACTCGAAGTGCTGCGCCACCATGAAGTGGATGGCGTGCTGGCCGCCGTCGTGCGCTACTACGGCGGTATCAAGCTCGGCGCGGGCGGCCTGGTCCGCGCGTACACGGACGCAATTGCAACCGCGATGCAACTGGCCGAACGCATAGAACGCGTGGCGCTCGGCCTGCTGCAAGTGGAGGTGGATTACGCCGATGAAGCGCGCGTGCGGCGCTGGGTCGAACAGGAGGGCCATGCGCTCGATGAACCCGGCTACGGCATGACCGTATGCCTGTCGATCCAGATGCCGCTCGCCGTGCGCGACCAGGCCGCCGATGTTATCCGCGACCTGACCCACGGTCGCGCGGTCATTACCAAAGTGCCATCAGCATCATGAGCACCGCCGGCCACCCAGGCTCTTTCACGATTACGCTGCGGCCGTCGGGTCGAAGCTTTGCGTCGACCGGGGAGACCACGATCCTGGAGGCCGCCGAGCTCGCCGGGCTACGCCTGTCGAGTTCGTGCCGCAACGGCACGTGCCGCGCGTGCCTGTGCCATGTGGTCAATGGCAGTGTGCGTTATCGGATCGACTGGCCGGGTCTGAGTGCGGACGAAAAAGCCAGTGGCTGGATTCTGCCGTGCGTGGCGCTGCCCACGTCCGATCTGATTATCGATCAAGTGGATTTTCTGGACATTCCAAATCTCGCCGATACAAAACCACGTCGCGGCCGGGGCTTCTGAGCGCTTGAATCGGGCTCGGCGCGTGTGTGCGCAAACCGCCGACGGCCCAAAGCTTGAACCCGGGTAATCCGGGATTGTTGTCTTTTATCAAAGACATACGATGACATTCCCGAGCGGCGAAGCGCGTCCCATTGTTCAGCCGCCCGTAATCGATGCGCCGAAAAGTGTACAATTGCGTTTCGCCCGATTTTCTGGCAGGGCCAGACCAACTGAGATATCAATGACTAAAGTATTGTTGAAAGAGAACGAGCCTTTCGACGTCGCCATGCGCCGCTTCCGCCGCACCGTCGAACGTACCGGCCTGATTCAGGAACTGAAGTCGCGTATGGCTTATGAAAAGCCGACCACCGAGCGCAAGCGCAAGAAAGCTGCTGCTGTTGCTCGCCTGCGCAAGCAGATCCGTCGCGCACAGCTGCCCAAGAAATTCTATTGATGTTGTTGCACGTCTGAACGGCGGCTTGCAGGTCGATCAAATTCGATCGAAGCGCCGAGTAACCGGGGACTTGTTCGATAGGTCCCGGGGTATATGCCGGATCAATGCCGGACTTCGACACGGCCCAAGCGCCCAGGCCCGGCGGCCAATGTGTGGCTCGATCCGCGCGAATCAACCTCGTGAAGCACTTCGCCCATAGAGGTGAACCCGGGCGAGGCTAAGGCTGCAGCCGCATCAAGCACCGTTCGTTGAAAGCGCACTCGCTGAATCGATCATGACGGCTTGCCCGCATGAATAGATCGCGTGGAAATATAAAACGCGCTCCGTGCTTCGCTGCGCTACTTCCGTTGAACGGTGAATCAGTCTCAAGGCGTCGAGCACTGCGTCGACCTTGCCCACGCATCCAGAATTCAAAAGCCTGCACAATTCCTATTGTGTGGGCTTTTTGCGCTTGACGATCACTTTACCACTCGTCATCGAAGCGCTTTCCAACCATGCAGCAAGCCGTAAACGCATAAAGCCCGGATAGACCGGGCTTTATGCGTTGAATCTCTGGTTGCGGGGGTAGGATTTGAACCTACGACCTTCGGGTTATGAGCCCGACGAGCTGCCAGACTGCTCCACCCCGCGAAAAAGATTATAGCGCCAAGGGTATGTCAGGTCAAACCGAATCGAAGAATATTGCTATCGAATACCAATGCGTTGAAGTTACTGCAGCGATGCCGGCTTCGGCCGAGGGTACGGATCAGTTCCACGGCGTACCGCTTCCACACAACGCCGATGTTCTCGCGACAAGCGATTCAACAGTGGCAGCAGAATGATTGCCACCGCCGCCCCACCCGCCGCGAGCCAGCCGAGTCCGAAAAAGAGCTTCGTATAAAGCGGCAGCGATTGCAGCGAACTCAGGTCATTGGAAGGCATGCGCGCGAAGTTGGCGACCACGCTGCCCAAATACTGCGACACCCCCGTTGCGACGTAATAGGCTCCCATCATGAAGCCGCTCATGCGTGCGGGTACATAGTGGGCGATCATCGCGAGGCCCAGCCCGGACACCAGCAGTTCGCCAAGCGAATAGAGCCCGTAGCCGCCAACCATGAACCACGACGACACACGGCCATCGACGGCATAACGGCCGCTGAACGCGAACACGAAAAAGCCCAGCGCGACCACCATGAAACCGACCGCGTACTTTGCGGCGATGGGGATATCGTGACCGCTATTCGCGAGCCGCGTATAGGCGATCGCGAGGAACGGACTTAGCAGCATGATCCAGAGCGGATTCAACGCCTGGAATTGCGCCGCGCTCCATGAGAACAAGGTCACGTTGAAGAGCGTGAACGACGCGTCCACGTTGCGCAGCGCGAACAAGGTCAGCGAGGTGGACATCTGCTGATAAAAAATAAAGAACAGGATGACCTGCAGCGTGAGGATCAACGCAGCGAGCAGACCGGCGCGTTCGCTTCGATCGCATTTCAAAAGCATCCAGCCGAAGATCACGAGCACGGCAACGCCTGCTGCGTATACGCAGATCGCCGCCACGTGTTCGTTCTGCAGCACGAATACCGTCGCGAGGCCCAAGGCCACGCTACCCACCGCGACCGCTGCAAAGCGGCCCCACATCATGGGTTCATCGTCAGGAGCAGAACCGATGTGCCCAACCGTACGCCGCATCAGCATGAAGTTGATCAAGCCGAGCACCATGCCCGCGAAACACACGGCGAAGGCGGTGTGCCAACCCCAGTGATCCTTGATCCACGGCGTTGCGAGCATCGAAATGGTCGAGCCGATATTGACGGCCATGTAGTAGATGGTGAACGCGCTGTCGAGGCGCGCGTCATCGCCTTCGTAAATGCGCCGCACGAGATTCGCCGCGTTCGCCTTGAAGAGGCCGTTGCCGACCACGATCACACCCAGCGCCGCGTACAGGTACCCCAATGACTCGACCGGAATGGAAAGCATCAGATAACCCGATGCCAAAACGCACGCGCCGAAGATCATCGTGCGCCGCGCACCCAGCACCTTGTCGCCAATCCAGCCGCCAATTGCCGGCGCCGAGAACACGAGCGCGGTGAACGCGCCCCATGTGAGGTTCGCGTGGGAATCGGCGAAACCGAGCTTGTCGATCATGAACAGCACGAGTAACGCAGCCATGCCGTAATAACCGAAACGTTCCCACATCTCGATGAGGAAAACAGTCGTGAACGAGCGCGTCTGAGACGCGCCGGACGGATGTGGAGTCATGGGTAAATCTCAATAGGGTTGGACGGCGCCCCCTGCCCCTGAACCGTTCGCGACACACACGCCTGACAGGCGATATGAAAAAACGCGGTTGATTCATTAATACAGGAGTCCGATACATGGGAAGTCGCGATTATCCCAACACTTTATAGAAATGTGTGGCAAAGGCTTGCATATACAGCGTTCAGTTTTTTGAGACTGACGCAGCGGTTGAAAATCGGATGACACGATGGAGGTGTTTTCGATGTTACTGGTTGATTAGCGTCAATTGTTCTTCGAATTGAACAAGTTTCTTGTATCTTCAATTATTTCGTATAACGATCTATTTGGTCGGTAAATTGCTGGTTCGCGGCCTTTTGTAAACTCGTGGTAACTTTGCGTCTTCAATCCACTATCAGGTTGCGTCGACATGAACACTATCAAGGCGATTCTCACCGGTCACACACGCGGTCTCGGTGCGGCGCTGGCCGGCCTCATGCTGTCACGCGGCATCGCGGTACTCGGGGTATCGCGCACGCGCAGCAACACGTCCGCTTCACCCCTCTTGCAGGAGGTCGAACTCGATCTCGCGAATCCCGCCGCGCTCGGCGAATGGCTTGGGACTGAAACGCTCGCCCGGTTTGTCGATGGCGCGCATACCGTCCTGCTGATCAACAATGCCGGCATGTTGCAGCCGGTGGGGGCAATTGAGGCGCAAGACGTGAGCGCGATCGGGCGATCGGTGAGCCTGAATGTTGCCGCGCCATTGATGTTGTCGGCGGCAGTGGCAGCAGCAAGCCCGGCGGCTTTTGATCGACGTATCGTGCATATATCGAGCGGCGCGGCCCGCAATGCGTATCCCGGCTGGAGCATCTATTGCGCGACGAAGGCAGCGCTCGATCATCACGCGCGCGCCGTCGCGCTGGATAACAACCGGGCGTTGAGAATGTGCAGCGTGGCACCGGGTGTGGTCGATACCGACATGCAAGCCGAGATCCGCGGCACCGGTCTGGAGCACTTTCCGCTGCGAGAAAAATTCGAGGAACTCAAACGCAGCGGCCAGCTTTCGACCCCGGCCGACGCTGCGCGAAAAGTCCTCGACTACGCGTTGAGCGATACGTTCGGCGACACGCCTGTGGTGGACGTACGCGATCTGTCGTGAGTATCTGCACGGGTGTACGCATGAGTATCGCTGCGAACTGCGTGCTGCGAGAGCGCGTCGGCGGCGGCGTTGCGGGCGCGGGGAATCCACTGAAGGCGGACATCGGCGAGTTGCGCGATCAGACCGCGCGCCTGCACCGCGTAGGTGCTTAGCGCGGGCGCACTGCTGGCTTCGTCGCGAAGCACGTCTTCAATGACGACCTGACTGTCGCCATGAATCACAAGCCTGGCCGGCGCCGGCTTTCGTGATACCGCGGCTTCGAGCACCGCGATCAGTGCAAGATATTCTGCCTCGCAACTGTCGCCGTGACCGGCCCGCGCGCTGATTTTCACGACGTCGCCGTCCGGGCCCTCCAGCACACCGCCAATGCCGATCTTGCCAGGATTCGGATGCGCCGAACCGTCGAACCACGCGTGCCAGGCGAGGGCATCACGGACAGCGGGTCGCACTTTTTTGGCCGCGCGCGCGGCTGCACGTTCTTGCTCACGATCGTGTCGCGCCTGTTCTGTCGCGGCCTTTTCCCGACGGCGTGCGCTCACGAGCTCCGCAAGTGTCTGCGTGCCGGCAGATTTTTCCAGCGTCTGCGCCAAGGCGGCGTGAGCGGAGAGCGAAGTGAGCTTCGACAAGCGCACGCTCGTCGCGCGCTCCTTCTTGTAGGCAATTAGCAATAGCTCTTCGAACTCGAACATGCCCGGCATTAAGGTAATCGAATGAGGTGACCAAATGCCGAGCTTAACAAGTTTTTGCAGCGGGTCGAAAATCGGAGCGCTGGCAAAGTGGCGGTTGATATGAAGCGCCTATGGCGATGGCGCCGCGATCACCACGCTGGCGTGTCGATTCTCCAATCCCTTGGCGTCGCCTCGTCCGGTCAAGTAGTTCTCTCCCGATGCAGAAACAATCCGCGCTTCCACCACAACCTGCGGGTGCGCCGACAATGTGTCGGTTGCGTTGATGGCAAGCGAGTCATCGAGAACGATCGTGATGGGAAGTTCACCCGCAGCCAGCCGACGCTCGCCGAGCAATATGTTCGTCGGCACCACCGCGCTCGCCGTGTTCGTCGGCGCCGAAGCCGGTGCGTCGCTCGAGCGAGCCGTCACGATGACCGCTGCATCGGGCGCGACGTGCGCGCCATCGGCCAGTCGAATATCCACGGTAACCGCGCTCAAGCCCACCGCCTCATCAACATTCTTACGCACCCGGACGGCCTCGGGCGAATCCGGCTTTAACGTCGCGATCAGCCTTCGCCAATACACGATCGCGCTGGCATAACTCCGCGCGTCGAACGCCGCCGATGCCGCCAACGCAAGCGCTTTCGGATCGGCGGAATCGATGGCGAGCGCCGCCGCGATCTCCTCCGATGCTCGCCCGGCGAGCCGGCCATCGTCCGCGCTGGCGATGGCATCGGCGAAATCGGCCCGCAGCGGTGCGTCGCCCGGTTCGAGCGCCACCGCCTTCGCATAGGCCGCGACCGCGTCCGTCGGCCGCTCAAGCACGGTGTACGAGCGCGCGAGCGTGGCCCAGGCGGCGGCATCGCGAGGATCTGGCGCATGATCGCGCAGACGAAACGCGAGCCGCGAAACCATCATCTCCACCGACATCGACGACATGTCGTGCGAGAGGCCCAGCGAGTCGTCCAGCGACGTGTCCAGCTTGAGCGCGGCCGGTTCACCGAGCTTCAGATACAGCAGGCACGCGGCGCTCGGGAACAGCGCAATCAGCACGGCACAGGTTGCGGCGCGTGTAGCCGTACCCGACGTGGAACTGCGTGCGAGCGAAGGCGAACCAGCGGTATCGGCGAGTACGCGCTGTTCTATATCGTTGCGCACGCTTGCATGCTGGTCTGGCGATAACGCGCCCGAGCGCAGATCCGCGTCGGCATCGGCCAATTCCAGCCGATACAGCGACACGCTCAGCTCGCGAGCCCTCGGTGCATTGGTTGCATTTTCCCGCTGCATCAACGGCACGACCGCGCACAGGATAGCCGCTATCAACATCACGGCGGCGATGATCCAGAAGGTAATCATAGCCGGTCACCCAGCAGATGTCTGGCGCGTTGCTGCTGCAGGTCAGTGAGCGGCGGCGGGGTCATCTTCCGGCGTTGCAAAACGATGCCTGCGAACACTCCGAGACCAAGCGTAAGGAGGACGAACGGGCCGATCCAGAGAACCCACGTCAGCGTTTTGAACGGCGGATCGTAGAGAACAAAATCTCCGTAACGCGTCACCATGTAGTCGCGAATCTGCGCATCGGTTGCGCCCTGCTGGACTTGCTCGTGAATGATCATGCGCAGGTCGGCGGCGAGATCGGCGGTGGAATCCGCGATGGTTTCGTTCTGGCATACGAGACAGCGAAAGCTCGATTCAAGGTCGCGGACGCGGGCGGCAAGTTCCGGGGCGGCGCTCGCAGTCAAGGTGATTCCTGCGCTCGTCCCGGCATCGGCTTGCGTTCGAACGTTACTGTTGCTTTGAACCTGTGCGTCAACGTCAGCGGGGAAGTGGGCGGCTCCCTGAGTGCTGACATCGGCGTCGGCGATCATCACGACGCCGGAGTTGGCGGCTGCGCTTGCCACGCCAATCACCAACACGCAGCACAACCCGACCACGATGCTATTCATCGCTGCCCTCGCCTTGAAGGCTTCGCACAAGCGGCAGGATTTGCGTGTCGAGTGCGGCTTGCGTCAGTGGTCCCGAGCGTTTGAAGCGGATCACACCATGCCGGTCGACCACAAACGTTTCAGGCACGCCATACACGCCATAGTCAATTCCTGTCTGTCCCGAGCGGTCCATCATCGATGCTATATACGGGTTGCCCGCCTGCCTGAGCCACTGTCGCGCGGCGTCCGGATCATCCTTGTAATCGAGCCCATAGATCGGCACGATATTCTTGCCGGCGAGCGCGACGAGTGCCGCATGTTCATCGCGGCACGACTCGCACCATGAGGCCCACACGTTCATCACCCATACCTGCCCGCGCAACGCTTCGGGAGACAGTTGCCGGTCGGCGGCATCGAGACGCGGCAGGTCGAACGTGGGCGCTTCCTTGCCGATGAATGTTGACGGCAAGCGTCTCGGATCGTTCGATAGCGACGCCGCCAACACCGCGCTCAGGCACGCGAAGAGAATCAGCGGGAGCAGGAAGCGTTTCACGATTTCGTCTCCTTTACGTTCGCGATGTTCGCTACATTCGTTACTTTAGCCGCCGCGATAGCCGCCTGAGTTCGAATCCGCACATGCGGCGCACCCGCCACAGCCTGCCGCCGCTCACGCACGGCCAGCCGATACCGCCGATCGCTTGCCGCCAGCACACCGCCGAACGCCATCAACAAACACCCCGCCCAGATCCAGTCGACGAAGGGTTTGATCTGCACGCGCACGGTCCACGCGGTGTCGCTGTTATCGGCTGCATCGCCGAGTGCGACGTAGAGATCGCGGAACACGCCGCGGTCGACGGCGGCTTCGGTCATCGTCGTTTTCTGCACGACGAAGAAGCGTTTCTCCGGATGCATCACCGCGATCACGCGGCCTTCGCGGCTCGCCACTATGTTCGCCCGCAGTGCGCGATAGTTCGGGCCGTCGACCGGTTTCGTGCCATCGAAGCGAAAGGTGTAGCCGCCGGCCTCGATCGATTGCCCGATATCGAGCCGTGCATCGCCGGCTGTTTCATAGCCTTTGACCAGTGTCACCCCAGCGATAAAAACGCCGATGCCGAAGTGCGCAATCAGCATGCCGTAGAACCCGCGCGGCACATGAAAGAATCGCAGGATCCAGAATCCTCGTTGTTCCGCGATACGTCCGGCCAGCGCAGTGAGCACGGACGTTGCGCACCACACGGCCAGCAGCATGCCCAGCGCAACCATCGGTTTCCATCCGCCTGCGAGCCATGGCAACGCAATCGCCGACGCCACGCTGACCAACGCCGCCCAGCACAAACGCACGAGAATATCGGGCAGGCGCGCGGACTTCCACCTCGCAATTGGTCCGATGCCCATGAGGAATATGGCGGGTGTCATCAACGGCACGAATACCGCGTCGAAATACGGCGCACCGACGGAAATCTTTCCGAGCCCGAGCACATCGAGCACGAGCGGATACAACGTGCCGAGGAACACTGAAGCGGCCGCGACCATCAGCAAGACGTTGTTCGACAACAGCAACGATTCACGCGATATCGCGGCAAATCCTGGGCCCAGTCCGATCTTTGGCGCTCGCCATGCGAACAATATCAACGCGCCGCCGGTCACTATCGACAGGAACATGAGGATGAAAATGCCGCGCGTGGGATCGGAGGCGAATGCGTGCACCGACGTAATGACGCCCGAACGCACAAGGAACGTGCCGAGCAAGCTCAGCGAAAACGCGCAGATGGCGAGCAACACGGTCCACGCGCGAAAACTGCCGCGTTTGTCAGTGACGGCAAGCGAGTGCATCAGCGCCGTACCGACGAGCCACGGCATGAACGACGCGTTCTCCACGGGGTCCCAGAACCACCATCCGCCCCATCCGAGTTCGTAGTACGCCCAGCCGCTGCCGAGCATGATGCCCAGCGTGAGGAAGGTCCACGCGGCCGTGGTCCACGGTCGCGACCAGCGCGCCCAGGCGGCATCGAGTTCGCCCGACAACAGCGCCGAGACGGCAAACGAGAACGCTACCGCGAAGCCGACATACCCCATGTAAAGAATGGGTGGATGCGAGACCATGCCCGGGTCTTGCAGCAACGGGTTGAGATCGCGGCCATCCATTGCTGGTGGCAAAAGACGCGTGAACGGATTCGAAGTCCACAGCATGAACAGCAGGAAACCCACGTTGATCCAGCTCATCACGCCGAGCACACGCGCGACCATGGGTAGGGGAAGCTGCTTGCTGAATACGGATACCGCCGCCATCCACCACGTGAGCAGCAAGGTCCAGAGCAACAGCGAACCTTCATGGCCGCCCCAGACCGCCGCGAAGCGGTAGATGACCGGCAGCATCGAATTGGAATTCGACGCGACATACGCCACCGAGAAATCATTGCCTATAAATGAAACCGCCAGGCAACCGAACGCCATCGTGACAAATCCGCATTGGCCACGTGCAAGCGTCCACGCGCTTCGCGTCCAGCCGGGGACCCCACGGGCCGCGCCGACAAGCGGCAACACGCCGGCTGTGATCGCGAGCACCAACGCGACGATCAGTGCGAACTGGCCAAGTTCCGGGATCATTGTGGTGCCCCAGCGGGAACAAGCGCCGTGTCCGATACCCGCATGGAACGCGCGCGCTTGATGGCTTCAGCGGCGTCCGGCGGCATGTATTTCTCGTCGTGTTTGGCCAGCACCTGATCCGCCAGGAACACACCGTCCGGCAACAATCTGCCCTGCGCCACCACGCCCTTGCCTTCGCGAAACAGGTCGGGCAGCGGCCCGCTGTAAACCACTGGAATGTCCCGGGCCGTATCGGTGATCATGAAACGCACGGTTAGCCCGCTGGCATCACGTTCGACCGATCCACGCTCCACGAGGCCACCCACTCGCAGTCGTGCTGCGTGTTTCACGCTGCCCGAGACGAGTTGCGAGGGCGTAACGAAGAACATCACGTTGGCGTTGAACGCATTCAACACAAGCGCCGCAGCGCCGCCGAGCGCCACAAGCCCGGCGGCGACACCGCACGCGCGCCGCGTGCGCCCTTTCACGGTTTCTCCGTCAACGTGTTGCCGCGTGTGTGCGGATGGGCAACATGTCCACGCCTGCGCTGCCGCCTGTTCGAACCGACCGTTATCGCGATCTCGATGGCGAGCACGAGGAAGGTGATGTCGAACGCGACCCACAGGTACCAGAGATCGCCATCGCCACCGGTCAAGCTGTTCACGATGTTCATCATGCTGCCTCTCGTTCATCGATAATCCGCCGCACCCGCACGAGCACCATGGCAATCGCGTAACACCAGAACGCCAGCGTCATTACAACGAGGCCGGCGAGCATTGAGCTGTCCATCGATACCCCGCTGCCGAATGAAAGCGATGCCCCCTGATGCAGCGTGTACCACCACTGCACCGAAAAATAGATGACGGGCACATTGACCACGCCGGCGAGCGCGAGCACGGCGCAGGCACGATCGGCGCGACGGGTGTCGTCGATGGCGCCATGCAGCGACATGAAGCCCAGGTACAAGAACAGCAGAATCAGTTCGGACGTAAGCCGGGCGTCCCAGACCCACCACGCCCCCCACGTCGGACGGCCCCACAGTGCGCCGGTCACCAGCGCGAGGGCGGTGAAAATCGCGCCGGACGGGGCGATTGCGCGGGCCATCATCGCGGAAAGGCGTGCGTTGAGTATCAGGCCGAGCGCCGCGTAAGCGGCCATCACGACATAGAGCAGCATGGACATCCACGCCGCCGGCACATGCACGAACATGATGCGATAAACGTCGCCCTGCACGGCATCCGTGGGCGCGATGAACAACGCGATCTGGATGCCCGGCATCGCGAGTAATAGCCCGGCAATAGCGAAGCCGGGAATCATCTTCCCCGCCAGCCGGTGAAACGGTCTCGGCGATGCGTAACGCAACCAGCCAGTCAGCGCGATAGATGAGTTCATGGTCGATACGCCCTCATTCCGCCGAGATTCTCAGCGCCGCGACGGTTGCGACCGGGCACAGCGCGAGTGCCGCCAGCAGGCTCGCGCCGAGCAGCGAAAAATTGGCCGTCGACCATGCGCCGGCGCGTGATGGATCGGCCGCGTTGGCACCGAAGATCAGCACCGGCGTTTCGAGTGGAAGCACCAATACCGCGAGCAGCATGCCGCCGCCCCGCACGCCGAGCGTCAACGCTGCGCCCATCGAACCGATGAGGCTCAGAACAGGCGTTCCGAGCAACAACGCTGCCGTGAGGCGGCAGACGCTATCGAAGGACAAACCGTATTGAAGCGCCAGAACGGGCGCAAGCAACACGAGCGCGAAGCCGCTCGTGAGCCAGTGCGCGCCGATCTTCGCCACGACAATCGTCATTAGCGAACGCGGCGAAAGCAGCATCTGGTCGAGCGCGCCATCGGCGAAATCAGGGCCGAATAGACGCCCTAGCGAAAGCATTGCGGCGAACAGCGCGGTCACCCACAACACGCCAGGCGCGATAGCTTGCAATAGCGCTGGATCAGCTCCGACCGCGAGCGGAAACAGGCTCGCCGCGATGACGAAAAACAGCAGGCAGCCGAGCGCGGCGGTGCGTCGCCGCCACGTCAGGGCCAGTTCGCGCTGCACGATGCGCGCCGTCAGTCGGAACATCGGCCGCACGGTTCGAAATAGAGATTGCGGGTGGCCGAAGGCGCGGTGGTGATGAGCTTATGCGTGGTCATCAATACGATGCCGCCTCGCTCCAGATGTCCCGCGATGCAGCGTTCGAGCACACCGGACGATTCTTCGTCCAGCGCTGCCGCCGGTTCGTCGAGCAACCACAGCGGCTTGTGTTCCAGCAACAGCCGCGAGATAGCGAGCCGGCGCTTTTGTCCCGCAGACAAGCCGCGCACAATCGCGTGCCGGTAGCGGTCGAGCCCCACGCTCTCGAGCGCTTTCTCCTGGACCTCTACCCGCTCTTCGGCCACTTCGCCCAGCACCGAGCTGAAGGTCAGGTTCTCGGCAGCAGTCAGATCGTCGCTGATGCCGTTCAGATGCCCGAGATACGCAAGCGACTGACGCCACACTTCCGGACGCGCCTGCGCATCCTTGCCGCGCCATCGCACCGTGCCCTCGCTCGGTTGCAACAGACCCGCGAGCACGCGCAGCAGCGTGGTCTTGCCGCTGCCATTCGGGCCGTGGATCTGCAGCACCTGGCCGGCGTCAACGTCGAATCCGACGTCGCTAAAGAGCCTTTGCCCACCGCGGTCGAAGGCCAGTTTGTCGACAGACAAAAGTGCATCGCCCGATCTTGCCGAAGAGAATTCCGACGGGATAAACGTGTTCTGCTTCATCGTAGACCTCTCAATGTGAACGCGCTTCGCGCAGCTGTTGATCTCGCATTGCCTGAGTCATGTCCGGCAATTCGTGTGCAATACCCTTGTGACAATCGATACACGTCTTCTCGCCCGTGCCGAGAAAGCGCTGATGCGCGCTCTGTGCCCGCGGGCTCTGGCGCGTGAAATCCATCGACTCGAACGAGTGGCAATTGCGGCACTCCAGCGAGTCGTTCGCTTTCATGCGGCGCCACTCGTGTTCAGCGAGTTCGAGCCGCCTCTCCTGGAACTTCTCGCGCGTGTTGACCGTGCCAAATACCTTCGCCCACACTTCCTTCGATGCCTGCATCTTTCTCGCGATCTTGTCCGTCCAGTTGTGCGGCACATGGCAGTTGGAACAGATCGCCCGCACGCCGCTACGGTTGCTGTAATGAATCGTGCTCTTCAGTTCAGCGAAGGTGTTGTCGTGCATCTCATGGCAACTGGTGCAGAACGCTTCAGTGCTCGTCACTTCCAGCGCCGTGTTGAACGCACCCCAGAACACCACGCCCGCGATAAACCCGCCCAGCGTCAGGAAGCCGAGGCTGTAGTAGGTGCTCGGGCGGTTGATCGTCTGCCAGTAGCGCTTTATCAGGCCGAACATCGCACGCTCCTACTTCTTCCCGGCCGCGTTCGGCCCAGCAGGCCCGGGCGCGACGCGCACATCTTCCGCATCCGTGAACGTGTTGCCGACAAGCGGCTTCGTATCGGCTTGCGGGACATGACACTGCGTGCAGAAATAGCGCCGCGGCGAGAGGCTTCCGAGCGTGACGTTGTCTCGGGTGAGGTAATGCGATACGCCGATAGGCACGGCTCCACTCTCGGCCGCGCGGCTCCTCGCATGGCACGCGAGGCAACGGTTGGCGTTCTTGTCGAGTTGATAACCGTCGATCTTGTGCGGGATCGTCGGCGGCTGCTGTGCATAGGCGCGGCCACGGATGACATCCTTATTTTCGATAGGTGCAATCAACGGCGGTTTCGCCTCTTCATCGATCGGCGTCGTACCGCGCATGGCGTCGTGAAACGGTTCGGCAGGAATCACCGGCTGGGTCGACGCCGCCTGGGAAAAAACACAAAGACTTGCTGCAACCACCACGGTCCACGCTCGCATGGCAGTCTCCTCAGACTCGAACAATCTTGACCGCGCACTTCTTGTAGTCGGTCTGCAGCGAGATCGGGTCGGTGGCGTCGAGCGTCACTTTGTTGATCAACTGGCTCGCGTCGAACCACGGTACGAACACCAGACCGCGCGGCGGTTTGTCACGACCGCGCGTCTCGATCCGCGTACGGATAAAACCGCGTCGCGACATCACCTTGACTTCATCTCCGCGTCGAAAGCCGAGCGCTTTTGCATCGTCGGGATGCATGAAACATACGGCGTTGGGGAATGCCCGATACAACTCCGGCACGCGGCGCGTCATTGATCCGGAATGCCAGTGTTCGAGCACGCGTCCCGTTGCGAGCCAAAACGGAAAATCCTTGTCCGGCGCTTCGGCCGGCGGTTCGTACGGCAGCGCATAGATCACTGCCCGGCCGTCCTTGTTGCCGTAGAACTGATACCCCGTGCCGGCTTTCACGTAAGGGTCCGATCCCTCCCTGTAACGCCAGCGCGTCTCCTTGCCATCGACTACCGGCCAACGCAAACCGCGCGCTTCGTGATAAGCATCGAAGGGGGCGAGATCGTGACCATGCCCACGACCGAAGGTCGCGTATTCTTCGAAGAGCCCCTTCTGCACATAAAAACCAAAGGCCTTCGCTTCATCGTTCTTATAGTTCGGATTGCTATCTTTACTCGAAAATTTATCGACCTGGCCGTTGCGGTAGAGCACGTCGTAGAGCGTCTTGCCCTTGAGTTCCGGCTTCTTTGCGATCAACTCCGGCGGCCAGACCTCCTCGACCTTGAAGTGCTTCGAGAACTCCATCAACTGCCATAAATCGGAGCGGGCGCCATCAGGTGCTTCCACCAGTTGATGCCAGAATTGCGTCCGGCGTTCGGCATTGCCATACGCGCCTTCTTTCTCCACCCACATTGCCGCGGGCAGGATCAGGTCGGCGGACACGGCCGTCGCGGTCGGGTATACGTCCGACACCACAATAAAATTCTCAGGGTTCCTATATCCGGGCAACGTCTCTTCGTTCAGGTTCGCGCCTGCCTGGACGTTGTTATTGCACATGACCCAATACGCGTTCAGCTTGCCGTCCTTCAGCATGCGGTTTTGCAGCACCGCGTGATAGCCGGGCTTTTCTGGAATTGTGCCTGCGGGCAACCGCCAGATCTGCTCCGCGTGCGCCCTGTGTTCCGGGTTCGTCACCACCATGTCCGCCGGCAGCCGATGTGAGAACGTCCCCACTTCCCGTGCCGTGCCGCATGCCGACGGTTGCCCGGTCAGCGAGAACGGGCTATTGCCCGGCGTTGCGATCTTGCCCGTCAGCAAGTGAAGGTTGTAGATCATGTTGTTCGCCCACGTGCCGCGCGTGTGCTGGTTGAAACCCATGGTCCAGAACGACACCACCTTGATATTCGGATTGGCGTAAAGCTCGGCGAGCTGATCGAGCTTGGCCTTGGGCACGCCCGACAACTTCGTCACGTAATCCGCGTCGTACTTCGAGACGAAGCGCGCGAATGCGTCGAAGTCCATGGGCTTCGAACCATTCGGATCGCCCGCGTTTTTAGCGGCTTTCTGCAATGGATGATCGGGACGCAGGCCATAGCCAATATCCGTATTGCCTTCCTTGAACGTCACGTGCTTCGAGACAAAGTCCTTGTTCACGCGATTCGTCTTGATGATCACGTTCGCGATGTAATTCATGATCGCGAGGTCGGACTGGGGCGTAAAAATCACCCTATAGTCCGCGAGATCAAAGCTGCGATGCTCGAACGTCGACAGCACAGCGACCGTTGTCTTCGGGACGCTCAGCTTGCGGTCCGTCACACGGGTCCAGAGGATCGGATGCATCTCCGACATGTTCGATCCCCAGAGCACGAACGCGTCGGCTTGCTCGATGTCGTCATAGCAGCCCATAGGCTCGTCCATGCCGAAGGTGCGCATGAAACCAGTCACCGCCGACGCCATGCAATGCCGCGCGTTCGGATCGAGATTGTTGCTGCGAAACCCCGCCTTCATGAGTTTCACCGCGGCATAGCCTTCGAACACCGTCCACTGGCCCGACCCGAACATGCCGACTGCTGTCGGCCCCTTCGCTTTCAGCACGCGCTTGAATTGCTCGGCCATCGTGCTGAATGCCTGGTCCCACGAGACCGGCGTGAACTCACCGTCCTTCGCATACTTGCCGTCCTTCATGCGCAGCAGCGGCGTGGTCAGGCGGTCCTCGCCGTACATGATCTTCGAGAGGAAATAACCTTTTACGCAGTTCAGGCCGCGATTCACTTCGGCCAGCGGATCGCCCTGGGTCGCGACTACCCTGCCGGCTTTTACGCCTACGCTCACACCGCAGCCTGTCCCGCAAAAGCGGCATGGCGCCTTCGACCAGGTCACGTCGGCATCGGCGACAGCAGCGAGGCTCTTGTTCACGCCAGCGGAAAGCGCTGGCAGCGCGACGCCGGCCGCCGATGCAGCGGTCGCCGCCGCCGTCTGCTTAATAAAGCTTCGACGCGTCAGGCTCATCGCGAATCTCCTGGTCGAGCGCTTCAATATCCTCGTGATGTTGATAAACAAGCGACGCCGAATAAACACCCGGAAGCGCATGGATGGCATTCAGTTGATCGACGATGTCAACAGAGCGGCGCGCCTCCAGCGTCACGATTATTTTTCCCTCTGGACTGGTTACGTGAATCTCGGACCCGGGGATAAGTGAAATAGCCTGCTTGATCTTTTCAAGATTCGATTGACTTGCATGCACGACAATTCCCGCAATATGCGCCTCGGGAATTGAAACGAGTTCAGCGAATGCATTTTTCAGGCGTGCAGACATGAATCGACTCCTGTCGCTTTCAATTACATGAAACGAATTAATCCGCGCTTTAGTCAGTGAGGCGGACCGCCGATCAGCATTTGATAGAACCACACGCTGAAGCCATAAATGGCAACAAACATGATGGTCAATACAGGAACCATGATAATGGTCAGAAAGAGGAAGCTACGGAGCTCTTCCGTCTTTCGAAGGCGAGTTTCGGTTTCCGTCATGATTATGAAATACGAGAGGCCGTGCGATTAAAATCCGGTTTTTCGAGATGCTGTGGAGATGATTGTTGGCGTACGCGGGGAAAGCGTCAAGGGATTTATTGTTTTACGGACATACGAGAAACGATCGATTGTTTCATTTAAAAATAATTATTAAAAACGGACAGCTTTATATCGCTGATTACTAAACCAACTTAAACTCTATTTAGTTAAAACCCGGATTTTGGAAATTTGAATAAAATCTATTATTTTTTTGATAACTTGATTAAAGATCGACGCTCGCGACGGGTGAACAAACATTCGGCCGGAAGAGAAACGTGGCCCGATATGGCGTTGGTCAATGTCCAGATAAACGAAGCCGGCGCGTGGCCGCCTTCGTCGAGAATACACTTCAGCCGGCTCGCAAGCCTCTTCACCCCCGCTTCGGAATATTCAGCCCTCTTGCCACCGCCGGCCTGGCGACGAACGCATCGAGGGCGCGCCTGACATTCGGGAAGTTTTCGATACCGACCAGCTCGCCTGCCTCGTAAAAGCCGATCAGGTTTCGTATCCACGGAAAGCTTGCCATATCGGCGATCGTGTACGTGTGGCCCATGATCCATTCACGCCCGCCCAGGCGTTGCTCAAGTACCCCAAGCAGGCGCTTCGACTCGGCCACGTAGCGCTCACGCGGGCGCTTGTCTTCGTAGTCCTTGCCGGCGAATTTGTTGAAGAAACCGAGCTGGCCGAACATCGGGCCAATGCCGCCCATCTGGAACATGACCCATTGGATCGTCTCATAGCGGCCGGCCGCGTCCTGCGGGATGAACTGGCCGGTCTTGTCGGCGAGATAGATCAGGATCGCGCCCGACTCGAACAACGGCAGCGGCTTGCCATCCGGGCCATTGGGATCAAGGATTGCGGGGATCTTGTTGTTCGGATTCAGCGATAAAAACGCGGGCGACATCTGGTCGTTGGTCTCGAAGCTCACCAGATGCGGCTCGTACGGCAGCCCGGTCTCCTCCAGCATGATCGAGACCTTGACGCCATTCGGTGTCGGCAGCGAATAAAGCTGAATCCGGTCGGGATGCTGCGCAGGCCATTTTGCCGTGATGGGGAAAGCGGACAAATCGGTCATGGATATCCTTTAGACAAAAGCGTGGAAGGTGCGGCATAACGCCTGGCCGGAGCGGTTTATTGGTCTGTTTCGGCGCACAGGACGACAAATATAGTCACTCCCGCGGATCTTGTCTTTACGCGCTGCGGCTGTGTGTCGAGGTGATCGCCTACGCCGGAACCGATCGAAACAATCAAGAAGCGTTAACATGGCAATACATTGCTGCAAAGCGGCGAACGCGGACAGAATACAAACCGAGCTGGAGTTACCCATGAGTCAAATGATCAAGCGAAACGGATTGCAGGTTGCAGCCGAGCTTAGCCAGTATGTCGATGACGAAGCGCTGTCGGGAATCGGTATAGAGAGCGAAGCGTTCTGGAAAGGACTCGATGCCCTCGTTCACGACCTCGCCCCGAAGAACCGTGCGCTGCTCGCCGAGCGTGACCGGTTGCAGACGGAACTGGATCAGTGGCACAAGGCGAATCCGGGACCGGTGCGCGATTTGAAAGCGTATCGTGCATTTCTGGAAGGCATCGGCTACATCGTGCCGGCGAGCGCTGCTGTGCAGGCCACGACCGAAAACGTCGATACGGAAATCGCCGAACAAGCCGGGCCGCAACTCGTCGTGCCGCTGTCGAACCAGCGTTACGCACTCAACGCCGCAAATGCGCGCTGGGGCAGCCTGTACGACGCGCTCTACGGCACCGACGCAATCCCCGACACCGACGGCGCCGAACGCACAGCGCAATTCAACCCGGCTCGCGGTGCAGCGGTAATTGCCCGCGCTCGCGCGTTCCTCGATGAAGCCGCGCCGCTCGCAAACGGTTCTCACGTCGATGCCACCTCGTATCGCGTAGAGGGCGGCAAGCTTGTCATCGCGCTGAAAAGCGGTTCATCGGCGTTGAAATCACCCGATCAGTTCATCGGTTTCCAGGGCGACGCGGGCTCGCCGTCCGCCGTGCTGCTCAAGCATCACGGCCTGCACTTCGAGATCCAGATCGACGCGACCGACTCTATCGGCAAGACCGATGCCGCGCATGTGAAGGACGTGCTGATGGAGGCCGCGGTCTCGACGATTATCGATTGCGAGGATTCGGTGGCCGCCGTCGATGCCGCCGATAAAGTCCAGCTCTACCGCAACTGGACCGGCCTGATGAAAGGCGATCTGGCGGAGGAAGTCACCAAGAACGGCAAGACCTTCACGCGCCGTCTGAACGCCGATCGCGAATACACCGCACCCGATGGCTCGACGGTGAAGCTGCATGGCCGCTCGCTGCTGTTCATCCGTAACGTCGGGCATCTGATGACGAATCCGGCTATTGTCGATCGCGACGGGCACGAGATTCCCGAGGGCATTCTCGACGCCGTGATGACGTCGCTCGGTGCAATGCACGACCTGCAAAACAAGCTCAATTCGCGCACGGGATCGATTTATATCGTCAAGCCGAAGATGCACGGCCCGGCGGAAGTCGCTTTCTCCGATGAGCTGTTCGGCCGCGTGGAGGACCTGCTCGGCCTGCCGCGCTACACGGTCAAGATGGGCATCATGGACGAGGAACGGCGTACGAGCGTCAACCTGCAGGCGTGCATTGCGGTGGCTTCGGCGCGGGTGGCGTTCATCAACACGGGCTTCCTCGACCGCACCGGCGACGAGATGCACAGCGCGATGGAAGCCGGTCCGATGATGCGCAAGGGCGACATGAAATCGTCGGCGTGGATCACGGCTTATGAGCGCAATAACGTGCTCGCGGGACTGAGCTCGGGGTTACGTGGGCGCGCGCAAATCGGTAAAGGCATGTGGGCCATGCCCGACCTGATGCACGCGATGCTCGAGCAGAAGATCGCTCATCCGAAAGCGGGCGCGAACACGGCATGGGTGCCCTCGCCGACCGCCGCGACGCTGCATGCGCTGCATTACCATCAGGTCGATGTGCAAGCCGTGCAGAAGGAGCTGGAGAAGACCCGTTACAGCGGCGCCCGCGATGAATTGCTCGATGGGCTGCTGACGATTCCCGTCGTCGAAAAGGCGCAATGGTCGGATGAGGAAATTCGGCAGGAGATCGAGAACAACGCGCAGGGGATTCTGGGTTACGTGGTGCGGTGGATCGACCAGGGCGTGGGATGTTCGAAGGTGCCGGATATCCACGATATCGGGCTGATGGAAGACCGCGCAACGCTACGGATTTCGAGCCAGCATATTGCCAACTGGCTGCATCACGGCGTGGTGTCGGAGGCGCTGGTCAGCGAGACGTTCGAGCGCATGGCGAAGGTGGTTGATCAGCAGAATGCCGGCGACCCGCATTATCAGCCGATGGCCGGTCACTTTGATACGTCACTGGCTTTCAAGGCGGCCAAGGCGCTGGTTTTTGAGGGGCGTGCGCAACCTAGCGGGTATACGGAGCCTTTGCTGCATAAGTTCCGGCTGGAGGTTAAGCAGCGGGGGTGAGTGACCGGTGGCGAGTCGCGTCGCCGCCGGATTTCAACCTCGATAACCTCTTCTCCACAAGGGGGCTGGCACAGACGCGCGAGTTTGCTATAATCCGCGACTTGCTGGAGAGATGGATGAGCGGTTTAAGTCGCACGCCTGGAAAGCGTGTTTAGGGTCAAACCTAACCGGGGTTCGAATCCCCGTCTCTCCGCCAGAATACGCAATGAAATCAAGTGGTTAGGTTTTGTGGTTGGCTAAAAATTGTCCTGCATTCACCCATGTTTACCCAGCTTTGGGCAGCTTTTCGACAGCATGGTTTGTAGAGAACTTCTCCACCGCCTTATCCCCCGCTTCGACATCAGCACTGGGCATCCAACGCGCGTAGATCTTCGCCGTAACGACCCAAGAGCTGTGACCCATCTGCTTCGCTACCCACATCGGCGGTTCACCGGCTGAGAGCATCATCGACGCGTATGTATGGCGCGTCTGATAGGGTTTTCGGTAAGCCACCTTCGCTTTCGTGATTGCTCGGATCCATGCTGTGCGCACCGGGTTTTTCCCGCTCCAGGGAAGCTTGGTACGGGGATTCAGGAAGATGTATTCATTCGCGAGCAACGTCAACGGCTTCTGAGCCTCAAGTGCCTCGAGCGCCGGCGCCAGCAGCTTCACTATGCGGCGCCCTGCCTTGGTCTTCGTGTCCTCTGGCTCCTTCGCAGTCGTGGTCCAGGATCTTGAAATCCGGATTTCACTTCGATGCCAATCGATATCAGTCCAGCGCACCGCAGTAAATTCCGACGTGCGCAGTCCAGTCCAAAACGCGAACTTAAACATATTGCGCTCCGCGAGCTCACCGCAGTTGGCGAGCAGCAGCTCGCGCTCTTCCGCAGAGAACGGATCTACGTCGTCATCTTCCTTCGGGGCTTGTGGAATCGTGTAGGTCCAACCGAACAGCGGATTAATGGCAATCAGCTCATCATTGACCGCGTCGTCCAGTGCAGCTCTTAAAACGCTCTGCCGATTTGAGAGCGTTTTATTCACGCATGTCATTTTGTCGAGCTCGTCGCGTATTAACTTTCGCTTGAGGTCAGACAGGGTTCCTTTCCCGAGTGCTTTAACCCACATGTTAATCGTCATCCGATAACCGTCGTACGTGCTGGCCTTTACGTGTTTCCGTTTCCGATCAAGCCAGTCTTCCAAATACGTGCCGACGGTTTCGACGTCACCGGGTTGCTTCGCAAACTTGGCGGCGCGGGTCGAATTCGGGAAAGTCTCGTGATACACGAAACTGCCGTCATAAATCGCCTGCAATACCGCCTCGCGAAAGCGCGTGGCTTTCTTTATGTTGGCAGGCGTGGGCTCCCACCGGATCCGTTCGCGGCATCGTTCCTTCTGGTAATAGAAGGAGATCTCGATCGTTGTCGCGCTGGCGGCTTTGACACCGGATCCGTCTCGACCCATTTTTCATACTCCTCGATATTGATTAGGATGTGACGATCCGGAGCCTTTCTCCATATGGATGCGGGCCATTTTTCGTCCTGTATTTTTCTTCGCACCGCTGCTTCCGTATAACCTGATTCAGAAGCGAACTTGCCTATGGTTACCCACCGGATCATTTGACCCCCAGATAGTGTCTAGACACTCGAAGGAAGGCGTCTATGTGCTGCGCCACGTTGTCAGTCACCATGCACTCCCAAGTCCATCCAATTTGAAAAGCGTTTCGCGAGCCATGCCGGTGAAAAAATCACCGCACGCCGGCGCGCGAACGAGCGCCCCAACGACATAGACCAGACTCACGCGCTGAGTCTTGATAGTCCAAGCCGCGAGCGCGACCGGTGTCTCCGGACGCGGCTCATACGGTTCGACGGCCGCGTATTCAACTTTCTCCATCACCGGCTCTGCCGGCGCCGGCGGCGCGTGCGCGGGGTCCACGGATATTGCGGCCGCCTCGGCGTGGCTCAGTTCGTCGGCAAACATGTCAAATTGGCTCACCACTGACCTCCTAGCCCGTTTAGCTTCAGCAGCACATACGGAGCGTTCTGGAGGATGCAGTGAACCCGGTGGGTATCACCCGCAGCTCGCAGGCGCGTCAGATCCCGTGCGTGAGCAATGATGTGGATCCGTTGCGTTTCGCGGGTCCACGCATCCAACTCTGGTTTGACGCGGAGCTCGAGTGGCACCGGTTCGAGGTCGACCGCCGGTGGATAGGTGGGCTCGGGAGGAAGCGGCAAACTGACCGCAACAGTCGGCAGATCCTCCCCGAACATATCGAATTGCGTCATCCCAGTTCCTTCTCAGCCGCGACCATCGCGGCATTCAGATCTGCCATCGCCTGGTGCGTGCCACCTTTGTCCGGATGGGCGGTGCTGGCGCCGCGCTTGTAGGCCAACCTGATTACTTCGAGATCGAGCTCGAGCGGCCCGACGCCTAGCACCTCTCGCCAATGCCGCTGACTGCCAGGCGCAGGCAACGCAGTGAATCCCGTGAAGGCGCGATCAAGGATCTGCGCCCCGCCATGCCGTTCGATAGCGCGCATGGCGTCGAGCGTCGCTGCGATCGCGGCCAGGTTGTCGGCGACCTTCAAGTATTGATCGACAGCCATCACCTTTCGTTGACCCTTCCGCGTTTCCCAGTACACAGCCGCGCCCGGGTCGTCAGGCGCTTTCTGGTCGGAGCGTGGGAGCCCGTCGAGCCGGGTTTTCAGGTTCGTCGAAATCACGATGTCCTCGCGGCCGATGCCGAATCGGCCGAGTTCATCCAGCACGCGTTCGACGCCGTCGGCTACAGTCAGATCCTGGGCCATCGTCCGAGAATTGCGGCGCGTGCTGAAGCGGCCAGGGATTCGCGAGTAGTAGGACGTGCGCGGCCATCCTTCTGGCCACTGAAGCGGGTAGGCGGCGATCATTCGCTGTATTCCTTCAAATCATTGAGACACACGAGCATCAGGCCAATATCGCCACTGGCCAGCGCACGAGTGGAGCGGTCGAGCGAGGCCTTGATCATCATTGCGCCGAACGCGCCGGCGGGACCGATCTGCTGGTAATGCCCGAGAATTTCCGTCACCCGTGCAATCTCGTCCGGCAACGCGTCGCCAAGAGTTTTCGTCGTCATTTACTGAATTCCCAGTTCGCAGTAAGCGGGGATAGCTGCTTCCCCGCTGCTTCGTCGATGGACGTGACTGCTATCGCCCATCCGGCGCAAAGTGCAGTCGGCGAGCCATCCTCCGCGCAATCGTGGTGACAATAGAACGGCGTTCCCTCGACGGTCGCCTTCAGCGCATCCATAGTGGTGATGACGCATCCGTTCGGGAACGAGCCGGCACGAAACGCGCAACTGGCGCAACGCTCGGCGTGATCCGGGAACTCGGCGAGGACGGCCGGCGCCGCTGCATCGTGCAGTCGAGCCAGCACAGTTCCGAGCAGACGACCTTCGGGTGATGGCGTGTTCCTAATTAGATCGTCGCTCACTTGACCTCTCCTGCGGTATGCAACTGGCGCAACTGCTCCGCGACGTCCGCGTCCACGTTGAAGAATCCGAGCTTGCCCTTGCATGGCACAAACGGGAGAGGCTTGGCGTCGATCAACGTGAAGCCGTATGGGCCGAAGAACCATTCGGAGTCACTGGCGGTGACGCAGCCAGTGATGGTGGCCACGCCCACGATGCCGCCGAGCATCGTCTCGCGCTCCGGATAGTTGCCGAAGCGCGCGTCGTAGATCTCCGCGTCGGCGCGATGGTCCCGTTTCGGATAGGTGAGACCCGCGTGGATCAGCACGCGCCCGCGGAAGTTCGTGGCCCAGTCGCGGTTTTCGATGTCCTTATGACCGTTCACGATCAACCAAGCGTAGGGTTGGCGGACAGAAAGTGCCTTCATGCTACGATCCTTCGAAAATGGGGAGATCATCATGAACGTCACCAATGAAGACGAGTTGGAAAGAAAGAGAGCAGAGCATCGGGAGATGTCCGAGGTCGGCTATTTGCTCCAGAAGTGTTTCGATCTCTTCAAATGCGGGATATTCGAAAATGTTAAGCAGTCGCCGCTTCTTGAACCAGCTGTCACTCAGTTGTTGATCTGGATGAACGATCTGCTGCAACGCGCTGACGACAGGGGCAGCAGGATCACGTTCGCTGACGAGATGGTTCCTGACACAGGGGACATCACCGATTTGATCAGCAAGATGCGAAATGCGGCTTGCCACATGAAGAGCAAGAACACTGTGTTGGATTTTGGTTCGATTCGTTTTGGCGTACTGTTTGGACGAGTGCCGAATGCCATTCAATACAACAATGAAATCGCCTTGAGCAGCGATTACGAAGACGACGTCGCTGTGTATTTCGGCAAATATAGGGTCTACCTGAGACGTCAGGCTTATCGAGCACTTAACGAGCTCGTAGGCATTTACGGAATTAAAATTCGATAATTGGCGCATCATAATTCCTCCGGAAAGCCGTCATGCGTCGCGCCGTCGAGCTCGCGGCCGGCGGCGCGCTTACCGACGCGGACCATGAGCGTCCTTCCATCGAGACGCACGTTGCCAGCCGCCGCCAGCCGCTCGCCGTCGTCGAATGGCGGCAAATAGCCCTGGGACATCAGCGCGAACTCTCCGGACGGCAATACGCCTGCCGTGTCGCGCAGGCCGGCGCGTTCGCCCCAGTCTTCGTCAGTCCACTCGCCCCATTGCTTAAACAGGAACGGCACGCCTGCGTCCGCGCACTGGTCGCGCAGCGATCGCACCCAACTCGGATGCATCGGCCGAGCGTCGGTGCCGGATTCGCCGCCGACGATCACCCAGTCGATCGCGGGTAAATCTGGCATGGAATTGCCGTCGTCGTCCTCGCATTCCTGGGTTCCGCTCAGCGGGTATATCTCGCCGTGTCCACCAATGTCGATCACATTCAGGTCGACCGGCCCGAGCAACGGTTCCATCGATAGGAAGCGGACGGCTGCCGGCGTGTCGAGCAGCTTGGGGATATCGCGGTCCGCTTCTTCCTGATTGATGATCGTCGCGCCGAGCCAGACATTCGGCATCGGCTCGGCCGGCCACATGGCACTCGCGTTACCGATGCGCTTGGTCAGGATCAGCCAATCGAGATTCGGCGTCTCGGCGATCAGTTCGACCAGGTCGACGCGCCATGCCGGATCCACTGCGTTATCGAACACGTCGGCGATGCTCGCGCAAAAGACGCGCTGGCGGCGACCGTGCGTGCCGAAGAACTCGGTGTGCGCGGTGTTCCATGCGATCGGCTTGCGCCAGTTCGCTGGCGACGTGCGGCGGCGCGGCGCGCCTGGTCCCCAGTTCGGCGCCGTGCCACCGCCAAAGCGCGAGTTCCGTGCCTCTGCATAGCAGTGGTCGCAACCAGGCCCGACCCTCTGGCAGCCTTCCCACGGGTTGAAGGTGTGGTCGGTCCACTCGATTTTGCTGTTTTCGCTCATGCTAAGATTCCTACAGACGTAATCTTCGGGAGGTCAAAAATGGGCAAGCCGGACGTGGATACTCCAGATGCAGAGGTCACGGCGCGCTGTAGAAGGCAGATCGTTTGGGCCACGATCGCGGCGGTCGTTTTGGTCGCTGTTTTATGGCGAACCGCTGTGTCCCGCGGCTGGGCACCATTTTGAATTCCTGATGATCGGTCGACCACCGTGATCTTGCTGTTCTCGCTCACTGGATGACCTCATCGATCGGGGCAGCATCTTTGGCGGGGAAAAGTGCGATCGCCTCATCACACTGCTTAACGATCCGATCGGCATGCTCGCGCAAAGCCTGTACGCCGCCGTAGGTCTTGAGGACGCCAGAGGTCATTACTGCTTTCACGGCTTTCCCGATTTCCTCGCTATTGCACCAACTTGTGATCTGAATCCCGCTCACGCGCTCGACCTCGTCAATCCGTGCCTTCAGTTCAGTGGTGTGTGATGTGCGTGATTCGATCTCACGCGCAATACGCTTTTCGTCACCATCCCGGATTCGTTTGATCTCGACGTCGACGGCCGCGCCGACGAGCCCCGCGTCGACCTCACTCGCGCGTCGCAGCATCGCCGCGACGAAATCGCGTGTGACAGGCTGGGACGTCAGCTTCGGCGCAGCGATAACCTGGCGGATCTTTCCACCAGGCTGGATCTCATAGTGTCCCCACGTGGGAGGGAGTTCGCCGGGAGCGATGACTGCCGGCGGGCAGACTATCCACCAGCGATCGCAGTAACGCTGAACGGGTGCTGATTTTTCTGGGTTCTTCAGCTCGCGCAGCCAGTCGCCGCGTGAGACCTTGATTTCAAAGCCGTTAATCTCCAGGCCGCGTGACGGATAGAGATTGATGGCGACGGCGTCGGCCCAGCGGTTGTGCCGTCCACCGGTCGCGTCGCCGACTTCGAAAAAGAGTGCCCATTCGGGCCCGGAAAACCGGGCGCGCAAAGCAGCACTGACGTCGTGGGTCTTCATCCAAGCTCCTTCGGCGCGCGTCGCGCAGCCATGAATTCCTTCATCCAGTCTTCGGCTTCGGCAGGCGCACCCAGCTCGCCAGTGATCCGCCGGCGCATGTTCATGGCTCCAGCTTGGCGCCATGTGATTTCGATGGCGCCGGCCGCGACTGCGAGCGCGCGCTTACTCAGCGCGATGTCGTAATGGCTGCCGCTGGTCTTCTCCGGGCTTTGCCACCACTTCATTGCCACGCCGATTCGCCAGGCCATCGCATGCAGTTCGTCGTCCGTGTCGGCCAGCATGTGGCACATCACCATTCGGCCGTAGGTGGCGCGCATATCGTCCACGTAGACGGTCATGAAGGCTTCCGGATCTCGACGACTGCCGGTTTACACAGATCGCCTGACGCACCCGCCAACCAGCCACGCAGGTATTCGTCACCCGCCACCGTGCGCAGCAGCATGAACGCTGTTGTCATGACGCCTGTCAGGAAGGCGCTCGCTTCCTCGCGAGCCATCGTCGGGACACCTGCCGCCTCCAGCAGATCTACGGCCTTGTCCATCAGTTCGTTCTCTCTGGCTTCGGTCACCATCACACACCACCCTTTGGACCGAGCGCTGCCGCGATCGCCAGCATGTCCGGCCAAACGACGCTTTGAGTCGGGCGGAAGTCTGGCGCAGCCATGATCATTTGCGCCAATAGCAGATCGATCGCGCCGCGCGCTCGCTCGAGCAGCCGAAACAGATCGGCATGCGCAGCGCGTGCGGCCGCGAGCTCGTCGAGCAGCTCGAGCGCGACCTCAGCGGGGAACGACTCCAGGTAGGTCGCCACGCCGGCACCGAACAACAGATCTGCGTGGCCATCCCGCTGAGTCGTAGGTTCGATGACGGAGACATGCTTGCCGCGCTGATCGGAGAACACGCGACGCCAGCTGTTGGACGTCCATACCGACCAGCGGCCGCGCGGCGCCGCACTGGCGACCGCGCGCAACGCATCGATATCGAGCTTGGCCTTCTCGCTCATGCTGGGCTCCCAGCGCGTACCGGCGCGCAATGGGAAACGCATACGCAGCCGCTTTTTCCTTCGAGCCAAACAACCGCAGTGTGGCCACTGAGGATCGACGCCTCGGTGCGGGTGCGATATACGACGGGCGTGCTGAGCCCGATCACCTCGGAATACTCAACGGTTTCGCCTACCTGCACGCGCGCGTTGAACTCGTAGACCTCTTTGTACGGATCGGGACGTTTCGGGCGTTTCATGCTGAATGCACCTCGCAATAGTCGGGACCGCCCAGCGACGTGCAGCTGCAGGCCGGCGAGCCTGCGGGCTTCCACGTGGTTTCCAGGCCAATCCCATTCATGTCAATCACGCCGTTCGTGCCGATGGCGTGGTCATAGCCGGCGGCGCGCAGCTTCGCCGAGATCTCTTGATATGCGGGCGCCGACACCTCGAGCGTGGCGATGGTTCGCGTCATGGCCTCTCCCGCGATGCGTGTCGGATCAGGGTCATGAACATGTTGTATTGAGCGGTGACCATACAGCCGCCAGCGATATCGGCAATTTGATCTACGGACAGCCCGCTCGCGGCTTGCGCATTGGCTGGCGGTGTAGCGAAGAAAGTCTTTGCCTCGGCTTCCGTAACCAGGTGACGTTCCATGTACATCTGGACCGCAATGTCGCTTACCGGCGCGCTAGCAGCTCGGTCGAGCCGTTCTATTTCTGCAAGGATCAGTGCGCCGGCCTTGACGAGATTTCGACGCGAGTCTGTGGGTTTGCGCCAAGTTACGGCCCACGGCCACACCGCATCTGCATGCTGGAACATGTTGTAACGCTTCGACGGTGCATTCCCGGACGGCTCTGGGAGCACTGCGGCCGCGGTGTGGATTGCGTAATACGATGCCGCGAGCGCCATCTCGAAATTGGAATGCTCGTCGTCGTGATCCGGCGTCAAGCCTTCAACGGTCGTTTGCCGAACTCGTTCCGCTAGCACATCACGCGCTGCATCCGTCGTCGCGGCTTGCGATGCGCCGAGCAACATGCGCCCGGCCTTGATGAACGATTCACTAATACGATCGTCGCTAGGCAAGCACGCGTTTTTCCTGAACTCTTTAAAAACCCGCGCGATGAGGTCTATATTGGTCGCAGTGGTGGATGCCATTCTGAGTTCGGACACGCCCGCGCCCGCGCTGTTGCTGCCACCACCGGCAGGCGCATCGCGTTTAGATATGTGCATTACTTACTCCCACGATAGGTTTTGGTGAGGTCAAAATTGACGGCATGGTTGCGGCGACGCACAGCGTTCGCAACATGCGCTCGATCGTGATGGCCGCTCGGTGCCTGACCGAGCAGTCCGAAGTAACTATTCGAAACTGAAATGAAGTCAGCCTCACAAGTCGTTGTCACCCGACGAATGGCCTCCTTTACCGTTCGGCGGCGCGTGGAGCGGCTCCACGGCCTGATCACCTGGCCGACAAAATCAACACCGCGATCGATTGGCTGCAGGATCGTTTTCTTTGGATTCAGCCGGACGCCGAGGCGCGCAGGAAGAAAGGCGTCGATGTCAGATAGGACTGTGTTCAGCCAGTCCGGCGATTCGTGGAGAAACAGAAAATCATCGACGTAGCGAATGTAATGACGCGCGCGGAGCTGATGCTTAACGTGCTGATCGAACACATCGAGCAGAACGTTCGCCCCGAACTGGCTCGGCAGATTGCCGATCGGCAGACCGAAATCCGAAGGCTGTTCCATCAGTCGCTTATGCAGCGGCACGCGCGCCATCAACCGGCGGTCGCCGCGGAACTCGAAGTCGGTGCGCGGGTCGTGCATCAGCACGAGCTCCGTCAGCGCACGCCAGAATGGCTCGCGGATTCGTGATAGCAGCAGCTCGAGCACAATCTTCTTGTCGATGCTGACGAAAAAATTAGCGAGATCGCATTTCAGGTAATACGCGGGACATGACCAGTTCCGGGTCACCGAACGGATCTTCGCCTCGAGGCGCCGCGCTGCATACAGCGTGCCGCGGCCCTTGATGCAGGCGCAAGAGTCAGCGATGAACGCGTTTTCGAATCGCGCGTGGATCCGGTTGTACAAAAGGTGATGCACGATCCGGTCGCGGAAGCTAGCGGCCCAGACCTCGCGAATCTTTGGGCGATCGACGCAAAAGCAGATCGAGGTTCCTGGACGCCACACGCCGGCGTTTAATTCATCGAACAAATCGATCAAGTTCGGTTCTCGCTCCTGTTCAAAGAGGAGAGCCGAATAGGTGTTGAGTTTGTGCCGCCTACAGTCAAAGTAGGCGTGCACGAGCTCTCGGAAAGAAAAGTCAGCATGGCCATCGAAGCGTCCAGCGAATCGATCTGCGGACGGCGACAGCGCCGAACTCGTTGTCCTTGTGGTTCCAGTTCTGGTTGCCATTGTCGAAGTTCTGGACGTACGCGTTGCTCGGGTTGTCCGGATGCTGCGCCGATTCGTGCTATCTACGTCGCCCCGCTGAAGGCTTGCGCCGATCAGCGGGGTAACTGCGCGGGACCATCTTGAACACCGCCAGGTGGTTTCCGTTATGCGCATGTCGGTGGGCTTATGGCCCAGCGGCACGACCAGATAGATGCTCTGTCACGGTCGCCGTGACGGCCGTGAAACGGGCTGCTGTGCGGAATAAATTCTCCATCCCATTGCCTGCTTGCCAAGATCGCTCGCGAGCTCGATTGCATCGGCATACGCCGGCATAGAGATCAGGCGAAGGTCAACGCAAACTCCCAGATCGACTTCGACGTCAGTAAGCTCGTCGAGTACCAGGTCGAGGTGAGGAACCTTGTCATTGCCGCTTGCCTGATTCGCGTGCCGAATATGTTTCAGGATCGTGCGCGAATGCCCGATCAGCAGCGCGCCATCAACGGATCGATGGTTACGCGGCATATGGGCAACAAGCCGGCTGGCGAGCGTCGTAAGCTCTTTGGCCGTCTTGTAGATCTTCAGGGTGGTATGGAGGGCCATGCTGCAAAAATGATTCAATAACTCAAGGATTTACTGCGGACGGCGACAGCGCCGAACTCGTTGAACTTGTGGGACCAGTACTGGTAGCCATAGTCGAAGAACTGGACGCACGCGTAGCTCGGGAAGTCCGGAAGCTGCGTTGACGACCATGCGCCCCAACCATCAAGCGCCTCAAGGATCTTGTCGCCCATCGTGACGAAAAGGTGGGTGAGCTCGAAGACGGAGGGCAAGAAAAAATCCTTGTGCCCGTCGGTATCGAGCGCTGTGAAATGCTTCGCAATTTCGTTGTCCGGATCGGACCTGAGAATGGCGAGAGTATTTGCGGCGCCGTCAAACAGACTGGTTGCATCGACCACGCTCTCTACCTTTCCCCAGCGTTTTCGCTGAAGCATGTGGGCGATATCGACGATCAGAATCCGGGGCTCGGAGCCGTCGCGCGGCGTGAAAATTCCGCCGTTGTGGCCACCTTCGCCTTCCCAATAGGTGCCGACCCGCGGCATGTTTTTGATCAAAGTGTTCATGGGCTACCTGATGAAATGAGTTGTCGAACTAAATAATCAAATAATCGAATGACTCAGAAAACTCTGCGGACGGCGACAGCGCCGAACTCGTAGTCCTTGCGGTTCCAGTCCTGGCCGCCATCGCCGAAGCCCTGGACGTACGCGCAGCTCGGGCCGTCCGGATGCTGCTCGCAAATCCACGCACCCCATGTGCCGAGAAACTCGTGAATCTGATCGCCCAGACTTGCATAGAGCAACGCGCTTTCGAGGCGCGACGGCCAGTGCCAGTCCGTAAAGCCACCGACCCGCAGATCACGAATACGGTTTGCAATTTCGTTATCCGGATCGGCCTTGAGGAGTGCCTGCATGTTGCTCACGCCGTCCCACCGGCTCGATACGGATGACATAGCTTCGGTCGGCCCGAACTTCGCAGGCTTGATCTTCGCTTCCGGCACGAGGGTCACGACGAGGCCATATTGCGATGCTCCATCCCAAGGCGCTGCGACGCCGGCGTACGTTCCTCCCTGCTCATCCCATACGGAACGTACTGGTGGCGCACTTAACGTCGACACGCGCGCGGACTCCAAACTCAGGGAAGGAGCGTCAATCGATACGCCTGCGGAGCTGATTGAAATGAGAATGCGATCGTGAGCGCCCATTACGCAGCCTCCTGTGTGACGAGCGCGGAATAATCGAATGGACAAAGGATCAAGCTGCGGACGGCGACAGCGCCGAACTCGCTGCCCTTGCGGACCCAGTCCCGGTAGCCACCGTCGAAGCTCTGGACGTACGCGAAGCTCGGGTAGCCCGGATGCTGCGTAGCGGACCACATACCGATCGGATCGAATGCCTCGGCGTTGCCAGGCAGAAATAACGGCAGCACGGTCCGCGCTGGAAAATCAGCGGTATAGACGTTTGCCGGTGGCCAACTGCTCGGATTGGCGCCGCAGTTTCCCTGCCAGTTTTTGTCAGCCGTGGGTTTCGCCGTACGATAAACACGCTCGAGCTGCTGAAGCGCCGGCAGACGCCAATCATCGTGTCCACCGATGCGCAGATCCATCGCCCACTGCGCGAGCTTGCTGCCAGCTCTCGCCATTGCCTCGGTGCCAAGTGCTCCGTCGATGAAATCACAAGCGCTATCGACAGGCTCATAGCTGTCACTCCAGACGATCCGGGCATGATGACCGCCTTCAACCTTCGATGCAGATATCTGCGCCTTCAAAAGCCCACCGTGCACGTACAGGCCGTTAAAGAAACCGCCTTCAAAGCGATCGCCCACGGAGGGCAGACCGGTGATGACCGCATTAAATTCGGCAATTGCATTCATTTTGGTTCCTTTCAAAGGTGAAGCCGGTCAAGAAATGTCCTAAAAAGAAGCCGCACGTACTGGCCGGCCGGAAAACGTTGCGCGCGGGGTCTAGCGCAACGCCTGAGAGCTTGTGCTGCTGCCACTCTGTGCAATCAGAAGGCGGTCTATCACGACGGCCACATGCTGATTCCGATCGCCGGCCAGCATCTCGACCAACGCATCGCACAGCTCGTGTGTCAGCGTGTCGTTCGGCGTGGCCGCGGACGCATACCCACGCGCCTTATGGAGGAATCGGATGCGTGCCGGTGTCATTTCAGTTACCTGAGACGCGGGGCTCGTCGGACCCGGTGCGACCAGCATAGTCGATGCTGTAATTCACGGGCTGGTTGAAGCGGTGATCCATCGTGGCAAGATCTTCGACGCCCTTGCATGCGGCCGGATCCAATTTCATCATCACGGCGCGCTGGCGATCGCTGTTCAAGCACTGCATGTGCTGGCTGACGTCGAGCAGCTTGGCGGCGGTTTCGTTCGCTGCTTTCATACCCTTTTCGTCAATACCGGTCTGCGTCGCGATGAGGCGGTATGCCGACGCGGTCTGTTCGGTCTGGCGAGTGTCCTTGCGCCAATCGCAGCGCTCTCCGTGCACGACGTATGAACCAGCCGCACCAAAGTTGATGATCGATCCGCCGATGGTGCCGAGCATGTCGCAGTTGTCCTGTGCCGCGCTGTTCGACGGGTTTGGCACGAAAACGGATGGCGCCGCGTCGAGATGCGTCGTGCTGTCACCGGCCGAGTTGAATGTGATGCCCTGTGAGTTTCCAGCGTTGTTCGCGCCGGCCTGGCTCGCCGTCGTCGCGGTACTGCCCGCATTCGCAGTCGTGTCGGCACGAGCGACCGCGGACATGAAAATCGCTGTCGCAAAGAAAATCGCGTAGTATTTGAGTTGCATGGTCGTACCCCGTCGTATGGCCGTGTGTCGATCGAGACGCCCGAGGCCTTCCCGCCTCGGGCGTTTCCCTTTTATGGACGATTAATAGAAGTTCGAACCGTTGGCTTCGATAGCGCCGTTCGCTTCGAACGCGCCGTTTGCGCCCACCGCTTGCGTCGCGAACGTGCCGGCCGACACCGCGTTGTTCGTAACCGAACCGAAGACCTGGTTGCCGGTGATGATCGAACCGTCAGCTGCCGTGACCGGCACGTTGCCCCACGTCGATCCGCTGCCCTTGCTCACGCTCGATTGGTCGGTAAAGCTGGATGTCGTAACGCCAGTCGGTGAAACGATGAGCGAGCCGCCGGCGACGCCCGCGGTCTTGCCGGATGCTGCTTCCTGGAAGCCGCCTGTGCCGAGTACTTCGCCGGCAGTGACAGCCGAGCCGCTCGAAATTGACGATGCGCCGACGTTGCCGCTACCTTGGAACGTGTTCACTTGCGCGCCGATCTGGCCTTCCACCGAACCGCTTTGCTGGATCTGGTTGCCGTGGGCCATTGCTGCCGACGCTGCGAGTGCCATAACTGCTGCTGCGATTGCGTTGCGTGCTACTTTCATTGAAGCTTCCCCTTCATGTTTACGTGAGTCGGTCACGCTACCGTGCTACGAAATCAGTGAAAAAACGGTGCTGCTGCGAGGACGAAGAACGCGAACCCGGACACCGCGCATAGGGCACGATTAAAGAGATCGAGAGCGCGCTCGTCGGTATCGGTCATGTCCGCACACCGGTCGGGAACGGCCACGCAGCGGCAGGATCAAGGCCGTTGCCTTTCTTCAGCGTGGGGTGTGCTCGGTCGAACGACGCTTTGCCGGGCGGCACGTCGGCCGGCTTGCTAGCCACCGTTGGCGCGGGTTTCTTGGCTGTGACTTTCTTCGCCGACGCGGGCACTTTCTTCGCCGCGGGTGTCTTCTTCGCGGCCGGCGCCTTCAGCGCTGGCTTAGGCTTCGGCAGATCTTTCGGGCGCAGAGGCGTGGGCAGCCAGCCGCTGTCGGCAAGCAGCGCTTCGGCTTTCGTGCCGAGATCACCCTTCTTCAGTTTGTCCATCTCTTTGATCGCGAGCTCCCCGACGCCAGACTCAGCCAATGCGCCGGTCACGATGTCCTTACGCACCTGGCCGAGATAACTCTTGACCGTCGGTTGCCACCAGTCGGCCATATTCAAGCCAAGTGTCTGTTCGACTTGCTCAAGCTGGCGCGAATGCTCATTGCCGGCTGTGACGTTGATGCAGACCGCCGTGCAGTAGGCGAGCACTTCAACGACAAACGTGAGGTCCTGCTGGCCGAGCCAGGCGAAGAGCGTCGTCGGATCCTCCGGGAGTAACTTTTTCAGTTGCTCACGCCGCGCCTTCAGCTCGGTCGACGCCTTACTGCCTTCAAGATCATCGGCAGTCGTGTGCAGAGTCGATATCTGGTCGGTCGGCAAGATGTGGACTCCGCCCGAGCCGTAGTAGCCGGAGTAAAAAACCTTAGCGGAAAGCGTTGAGCAAAGTAAATCCAGCGCCACACGCGGTGCGTCGAGCAGATGCGCCGACATAGCAGCTGATCGATTTGCAGTGAGCTTGCGCAAGAGCGCTTCGCTATGGATCGGCCGGTCGTCGACGGGCTCCTCGCCAGCGGCGATCGCCTTCGCTTTCTCTGCTGCCTTCACCTGCTTCGGATCGGCCGGCGGAATCATGCCGCGATGAATCTCAAGCGCGCCGCTGCGGTCGAGCCCGATCAGCACACCGGCCTTCTTCATTTGCCGGTCGGACCACGTCTCGCACAGCGATTGAATTGCGGCGACGCGTGCTTGCTTCGCTGCGATCTCCTGCTCAATCTGCTCGATTTCGCCATCAGTCAATTCAACTGATTCGTCATCGGGATCCAACTTCTCATTCAGCGTGCCCAACTCAGCTTCGAGATTGGAGATCTCAGCCTTCTCCGCGTCAGTGAGTGTCCGCACTGTGGGTTTGCTACGGCCGTACGGCTGCGTGACGCTCCAGGTCATTTCCGATACGATCTTCGCGAACGCCCAGCCGTCGGCGCGGTACTGCTCGGCGATTTGCTCCAGCTTCTTCTGGCCGAGCGATTCGAGCAGTGCAGCGTCGCTGATGTAGCCGCTATTCGGTCCGCCGAAGAGGTCACGCACGACTGCGCCGCCGGCGGCCTCATATGCGTCGAGTCCGACGAATTGACCCATGCGGCTCGCCGACGCGCTTGTCTTGTCCTTCATCAACCGCTCACGAAGGCCGTACGCGTTACGCTGGAAGGTAGGCGCATCATTCCACGCCTTTTCCTGCTGCTTGTGCGAGTCGGCCAGCGTGAAGACCTGGAGCACTTCAAGGGTCATCGCACCTTTGCGATACAGATCCACCAGCTTCGGGGAGACCTTGGCTAACTGCAGGCGGCGGCGTACGACGAGAGGCGTCACCCCAAATTGCGCGGCAATGTCCTCGATCGGCGAACCCGCGTTGACCATCGTCTTGAACGCATCGAACTCATCGGCCGGGTGCATCGACGCGCGACCACTGTTTTCGGCGACGCTCGCAGGCAGCGCGTGTTCATCGGTAGTGACCAGGTAGAACACAGGATGATCAGCTGGCACTTTGCCCCGTTGCTCGAGCAGCTTGAACGCGCGATACCGCCGGCCGCCGCCCACGACGCCGTGCTCACCGTCTTCCGGCACGACGATCATGTTTTGCAGCTGGCCCTGCGAGTGCAGCAAAGCGGCGAGCTCGGAGATGTCGCCCGTATCTCCGAATCGCGCATTGCGCGGGGAGATATGCAACTGGTTGAGCGGCAGCGAGATGATGCGGCCTTCGATTTTTTGTGCTTTCGGCATGTTCTATCCTGATGGTCTGGCTTTTCGTCGCGCTTTAGCTGTGCTTCGGGCCTGAGGTCTCGACAAGTTCGAGGAACATCTGCAGCACGCCCATCTGCAGCGCACTGAGTTCAACGGTCGAGCCTCCGCTGCGAACTTGCATCGCGCCGTCGGGCCACACGGCTACCGAGAAATTGGAAACCGACATGGTCGCGATCGGCAGATATTTCGGCTTCTCGTCATCGTCGTGTTTGTCGAGCTCTCGAGCGATAGTCGGCTCGATCGCCGGCGCGCTGGGCGCAGGCGCAGCCTTCTGCTCTTTCGGCGCGCCGGCTCTGACACGCTTTGTCGGGCGCGATGCCGGCTCAACGCCGACAGAGAACAAATTGCCCAGCCTGGTGATGCGACCATCGGTTAGCGCGGACTTCAGATACGCCACGATGTCACTCTGATCGATGCCGAGTGCGGTGGCCAGCGCCGTGCGTTTGGCCGTTCGATCGGGGCATGTCGCCAGGAACGCAAGCGCCTGGTCGACTTTCGTCCCTGTCCGAACTACCGGTTCGGCTGCGAGGTGGACGATCTCCGCAGCCAGCGAACCCGGCTTCAAGATCGGCGCGGCAGGAAATCCCGTGGACGGCGACGACGGCGCCGTCGGCTCTTCTACGAGGTCAGGCGCCGCGCTGATCGCCGTCGGGAAGAGATTGTTTGCATGCGCTGCAGTCGTGATGTCCATGGCGTCCGGATCCCGAATCAGTGAGTGGTGTGCGGCTGAACTTCTGCCGAGCTGAAGACGGCGGCAAGGATCCGCGAGAGTGCTGCACTGCTATAGCCGATGGCGGCGCGTTCGATCCGGGCGTCGCGTTCGCGGGCCAACTGCAAAGCGTCAAGCCACAAGGCGTCATGCTTGGGCGATTCCAGCCAAACCGAAACCCAACAGCCAGCGCCGTACGCCGCATCAAACTTTTCCACCGCGCTCAAGCGCGTGCGACTGACGACTTCGGCGGTGTCATGATTTGCGTCGCTCACGTGGACCGTTGCCATCGCATAGCGGCAATACGGGAGCGTCCACCCATCGAACATCGTCGTAGCCAGGCGCAACCCGTCTTCGCCGAGCGCCACGATGCGATGCAGGACATCGGTTGGTCGCGAGTCGTCAAAAATGAAAATGGTCTTCATGAATTCTCTCCTGCAGGTCGTGGCGCGTCGCGCCGAGGATTGTTAAAACAGCCGCTTAGACGTAGTCAGCCAATGCCGCATGCTTCGGGAAGTACTTGGTCGCTCGCTTGACCTTCATATCGAGCTTCATCACTGCAACCTCACCATCTGCGCGGGCGAGCTCATAGAGCGGCGGCGTCGCGGCCTGGAACGAGTCCATCACCTCTTGACGATTCGCCCGCCGACCGCCGGCGTACCAGAACGTCTGTTCAGGTTCGCCGATGTGAAACACGGTGGTGCTGCCGACATGCCCGAGCGAGTAACCACGCGTCACCCAGACCAACGTCACGAACGCACGGGAAAGCGCCGCCGCGGAAAATCTGGCGCAATCGATATGCGCCGGCGGCTCGGTAGCTGTGCGCATGACGGCCATTACTGGATCGAGCAAAAATGCCTTGTATTGCCCGATTAACTCGCCACACAGCGAACACCAGCGTTGATCGTGGCAAGCCGCGAGCTTGCGTGGATCCACCACGCTGAAGTTCGGTTCGCCGTCAGTCCAGGCGCACACGAAGGGCACCGGATATCCCTCATGGTTCACTGGCAAATTACGCATGCGCGGCGGAACGGTCGGAAGACCGGGTCGATATGTTTTCATTGAAGATCCTCGAAAAGGCCACGAAGCGAGCGTGCGGCCTGGAATGCACGATCGGCCGCGGAATCAACTTCCTCGCCGGTATCGACGTTGCGACTCATGCCGAAGTAGCAGAACGTGCGTGCGACGATCACCGACAAAATGAAAAACAAGGCGAGCCAGCAGTACAGATTCATGACGTTCACTCCACGGTAACGAGCTGGACCGCACTAGCCGAAGCAGCCGACTCGACGATGGCCATCGAGTCTCGGACGTTCTGAAGCATTTCACCGATGACCTGGCGCGCAGCTCCGAAGGGAACGAGATGGCTGGCGGCGCGCAGCGCGTTCTCGGCGCCACGCAAAACAAGGTGCTGCCCAATCAGTTCCGGACCATTCATTTCGGCGACCAGAGCGGCGAACTTCTCCAGGTCACGCAGGTTTTCGATGACAGCCATGGTTCATTCCTCGTCGAAATCGTTGGCGGCGCGCCGCTTGATATCGACGCACTGATCGTCGAAACCAAACGCGCCCTGCAAACCCGTAGCCGGACGCGGCGCGGAAAACCGACGTGCCCGCGGGTTCGGATTTATCTGTGCCCGCACGGCCGCCTGGACGACGGCGCGCGCTGCAGGGTTCAGATCCTTCGGCTCTGCGAAACCAAGTGCGCGGCACGCAAGCGCCAGCATTTCGTCGGGGAGGCGAACGGGCGTCGGGCGCATTTCAGATTTCCCCGTTTCTGACAGCGAGAAGCGCGTCCGCGCAGAGATAGGCTGCCCGCGCAGCAACCTCTACATAGGTCTCATCGGCATTAGCGTTTTCTTGCGGAGAAACTGTGGGATCTCCGGAATGAAACGGCCACGGGTCCTGTGAATCTCGATTCATGATCGACTTGAATGCTTCGATCGCGAAATGATCGCGAAGAGCGATCTGCGATGGCGCAGACTTCTTCTTGGATATCGACCCTGCCGGAGAAATCTTGGCGTCGCCCTGGTCGTCGTCTTTCTGCTCACGGGTTCCAAGAGCAAGGACAACGCGAAGCTCACCAACATTCCAGCGCGTGGAGCCACCGATCTTGCGTGGTTTTGGGAGAGCGCCGCTCTTGCTCCGGTCCCATACGGTGGATACGTTGCAACCGCATAGAGCAGCCACGGTTTTATCATCGACCATAGCCGCATCAGGCATCTCGTCAAAGCTAGAGAGCGCTTTTTTCGTATCCATTACAGAGCCTTTAGATAGCGGTGAGTCGATGAGTAAATATTCGGGCGCATATCAAGCTCCAGTCCGGGCGATCACGGCGGCGCGTTCGTTGGCACGTGTTACGCCCTCGCCGTCAACGTGGTCGCGCGCATTGAGGCGTCCCCAATCGAGCTTTTGGTCGGGTGTCATCAAGTTCAATGCATTGCGGATGATCAGGTGCGCAGCACGCAACTCCCCGAGCAAATCAAGCGCGCAGGAAGCGACGCGGGCGTTCTCACGCGCCTCCGCTTCAGGGACCAGAGCTGCTGGCTCGAAAATGCTCGCGCAGGTGCTGCCTTGCATAACGCGACCTTCGGAAGTGAAGGTCCACGGACCCGATGTATGAGATGTCGTCATGTCAGCACCACACCACATCGCTGTAATCCACAGTGCGCTCGTAACCGAACGACCCGTACTGCAGGTAGGCATGGATCAGCACGATGAGAACGATGTGATTCCCCTTGCCGAGGTCACGCACGTAATCGGTGTAGAAGGACATGGTAGTTCTCACAGGCAGTGAGTGAACGAGCAACCAACGTCACCAGCGGCGGCGCGATCCTGGTACTGCATGTAGCCGATGACCAGCAAATAGGCGAAGCACACACCCAGGACGGCCAGGAGATTGCGGACGACTCGAAACGCGCGCTTGGCGAAGCGCACGCCGCGACGGATGCGCGGCTGAACCGGTGCACCTGTATGCGTATACGGTGCGGCGTTCGTCACTGCGTTTCGTTGGTCGGCCATCTCGCGTGCTCCCGTGGTCTGTGTTGTTTGCTGCGTTGGATTGAATTTAAGCAGACTCAACTTTGAACGTCAAGAACAATTTGAGTGCACTCAACTTTAAAGGCACAAAAAAGCCAGCGATCACTGGCGGCCTTCTTTACTTTGGCTTCTTGGCGCCGATCCAGACCGCAGTCTCCGCCGGCAACCTCTCTCGCGCTTCATCAAGGAGCGTCCCTATTTTTGAAAGAGGAATTCCGTCCGAAATATCTACGACGAGAACCGCCGGTGCCTTTCGGCCGAGGCCTGCAGCTAGCGTGCGCACGACCTCTTCCTCGAAGGTGGTTGACGAGGCCCGCGCACGTGCTTCGATGGCATCGCGCAGGCTCGCTGGCAACACGAAGTTACGTCCTGTGAACGTGGACGACAGGCGCGCGACGATCTCGCCGTTGAGCGACCGGTGAGAAGCGTCTGCCTCGAGTTCCAGTTGATGATGAAGGTCCCCGGGGAGGCGCAGTGTGATTCTTGATTGTTTGTCGGCATCCATGGCCCCAAGGCTACACCATTCTAGTGTCAAAATAGTATTTGACACCACCATGGTGCCTCTCTACGATCACTCGAACAAGACACCAAAATGGTGTCATTTAGAGCCATTGAAGCGCAGCGAGGAATCATAGAATGGAAACCACTGAACGCGGAAAGGCTTTCAACCTTCGCATACCGCCGGAACTGCGGGTATGGCTGGAGGAGGAAGCCAGGAGCAACATGCGGAGCTTGAATAACGAGATTGTTTTCAAACTCAGTCAGGCGAAATTGCATGCCGAGTGTGATGGAAAGAGTCCCGGACAACCGCCGATCTAGCCGATCGACATATAGGGATGTTTACCGTTCATCATCGGCCGAAAACGGAGTACCTTGATGCGCTCAGTATGCAGAATTTACCGCTTGCCAAAGTAGTAAGCGGAGATAACGAGCCCATAGGAATTTGAATGAATGACTCTTTCACGTCGGAGCCGCCGGAAGACAGCCGAGCGACTGTTTTTGTCGGGCCGATGAAGAAAAAGGAGAGCTCCGGCCGAGCTCCGTCCTTGTATATCGTCAGCAGCGATCCGCCACGCAAACGCAAACTGAAGGCGATTCGTGTCTCATCTCACGTGACAATCGCTGTCAATGTTGATGGGTATATGGAGTTCGATTCCAACTTTGCCCCCGAAGATGCGGACCGCATGGTCGACGCCCTGCTCGTGATGTTGGTCAAAGCCCGTCGCGCTGCATCGTAGCTCGATCAAAGAGCTTTTTTGCGCCTGCGCGGTTTCGACTGCCTTTCCTCGAACTGGGCTTCTGCGTCGCGTTGCGCGGCGGCGAGGTCTGGTGTCGCCCCGCGATTCGACTGGCCGACAGTCGCTGCGAAAATCACGCTGAAGGCGCGAAGGGTCTCTTTGGGAACAGCTTTTTCGTGATCAGCATGCGCGATCAATCCGACCAGCTTTACTGCCTCTCGGCTAAGGCTGTCATCGCGGACAGGCGCCGTCGTGGGTGCACCGTCGCGCGGACCAGCGCCGTGCAAAGTTGTACCGGCCGCCCGCATCGGCCCTTCTTCATTCCATAGCCACTCCACCCGGACCTTCAGATATTTCGCCAATCCGAACAGCGAAGCCGCTTTCAACTGCTCGGTGGTCCCCTGAAGCCAGAGCGTCACCGCCGATGACGAAACACCCGCCGCTTTAGCCAGGTCCTTTTGCAAGATCTTCATGCCTAACTCGTCACCGCGTATCGCGGCAGCGTGATTTAGGCGATCTACGAACGTGGGCAGGGTTTTCATTTGAGTTAGCTTAAATGCTTTCATTTGAGTACACTTGATTTGCAGGTTTGAGTGTGCTTAAATTGGGCGAATGAAACCTGATCAGCGTGACCCTATCGCGTGCCAAATCATCGACGGCCTGGACGGAACAGGCGCGGTGGCCGAGCTGTGCGAGATCGATCCTGGTGCCGTTTCCCAATGGCGCAAAAAAGGGATCCCGAAGTCGCGCGTGAAATTTCTTCGGCTCGCTCGACCTGATTTCGACTGGTCGCGTGTTCCCGAAAGCTATCCGACCCGCGACCAGGTCGCCATCGAGAGCCAGGTAATGGCAGAAGGGAGCGTGTAGATGCTTACTGCTTCTGTTATCTGCTCCCGCGCGTCCGCCGGTGCTCCAGCTATTCGTGTGGGGAGCGCCTGAGATGACGCATGGTGAGCACGCCGATTCAGACGCCGGGCTGGCGACCCTCGAGGCAGAGGTCGGCTTGCTCGCGCAAGCCGACGTTGAAGAAATGCTTACTTCACGCCGCCGTGAAGCACACGCGCTGGATCGAATTCTTGCGCGATCACCTCGAAAGAGGCCCGGTACTCCTCTGTTGAATCGGCAGAAAACAGGGCTTCGTTTTGGAAGTGAGTCAGTCGCTGATAGGTCAGCTCGGCTAAATGCCCTGCTTCTGGCGATGCGGCGATGACGGTTTTCAATGTCAATGCGAGCACATCGTGTCGCGCCAGCAATGCTTCGAAACTGCTGCGCAGGGTCTTTTCGCGCTCTTCGAATTTCGCTTCGAGCGCGCGTAGCCGTTTGTCGAAGGTCGGTTCCGGCTTCTTTTCCATGAGGGTTCCTCTTTGTTTTGAAAGGGTGCGTGTGGAAGCCACCAATTCTAAACGGGGTGCGAACCCTCACCCTTTCTGCGTGGAGATCGCATAGATGTCCACGCTTACTGAAATCCTGTTTGCAGACCTCGCTGACGCGCTCCACCGATATCCGGAGCTCGGCGGCGAGGTCATGGCGTTTCTGTTCGACCAGAGCATGGATATGCGTCCCGGCCTGGTTGAAGTACTGGCTGACGTGAAGCCGAAGGAAAGCGATGAGGCGCATTTGATCCTCACCGCTCAACTCCGGCCGACAGAGATGTTCAAGCAATTCGTGCGAGCTATATCGCACGGTTTCGTGCCGGAGATGGCGCTGCAACGCGCTGCTGACGGCGACTGAATTTTCGGGGATTTGCATGGGTTCCATGCAAAAAATTTTGATCGCTGACCAACCGGTGTAGCAACAGGTGTATCGATGACATTTCACTATGAGGCCCCAATCAAGGGCCGCCACGAAGCGGGGTCTCTCCCGCCACCAGCATCGCCTAGCGCGGCGGCAAGCGTTCCCGCGCCGCCGCCAATGCGATTTCTTCCTCGGCATCTGATCGAGTCGTGCAAGACGTACCGCGAGGCCTGTGTGCTCGCCTGGCAGCACCGGGCGTTCACCGGGCTGACCGAGACGTACCTCGCCTCGACGTGCGATCTCTATCAGCAACATGTCTCGGAGTACTTCCGGCCGGATGAGCGCGATGAAAAGGGACGGCGGCGGCGCGAGCTGCCCGCCCACAAGATCGGCGCGGTCCAGGCGCAACTCGGCAATGGAGCGATCGGGCAATGGCTCGCCCGCGACATGGGCGTGCGCCTGGTCGAAGAATTCTTCGCAGTGGAGCAAAGCCGGTGAGAGAACGCGACGCCAAGACGATAGCGGCAGAGGCACTGCAACAAGCACGTGCCCGCGCAGGAGACAGCGAGGAAGCCGTCAAGGTTGAGTTCGTCAACATGATGCATCGCGACCCCCAGTTGCACGAAGCCCTCACGATTCTGGGCGTTGCCCGGTTGTGGGAATCACAGAATTTGCGGCACTAAATTATTCGGCTGCACGTACCGGAAGCATCCCAGGGAGGGTGAATTGATACATCAAAAACAACTTGGTGAAGATAGCGAGGCTGTCTATTTCATCGTCTTCAACGATTGGTGTCTCGTGACTCGCCTCGTTGCCCAAGTTACGAATTCGATGGGCGAAATCTCGAAGATTCTTAGTAAGCAGCCCCGTCTCGGTCAGCTTTTCGATTCGGGCATACAGAGAACCTTTGAGATCGGGGTCAACTTCCTTCAACGCGGATTCGAGTGCGCGGCGATAAGCGTTCCCGGCGGGCCCGCGAAAGCCCGCTATCCGCAACTGCTCAGCCTCTGTGTATGCCTTAGCGACGGACGCCGGCAAGTGGTCCGGTATATCGGGAAGTGGAGGACGCGGCAGCCATTCTCCGACAAGTAAATGAGGCCCGGTCACAAGAAGGACTGCGGTGGTCTCCAGTTCAATTGCGACGGCGGGATACGAGACTTGGACGGTCGCACAGATACCACGCCTGCATGCATTGCATGTCGCGAAGGTCTCGACGGAATTGAAGCCCTGTTTTTTTGCGGCATGAAGTCTTGAACCAGCCACAGTGAAAGACGTGTTGTCCCTCAAACAGTGCGGACATTTAATTGAAAAAGTTGCCATGAATTTACAAGCTGAGCTTGTCCGAATTGATAAGGAAATTGAGGCTGTCATACGCCTGGCGCCGGCTGAAGCCGCACGCCGTCTGCTCGAACTATACCGGACCGCTAATTCACAAGAGCCGTTCGTGGTTGCGCTGGTCGGCCGCTTGCTTCTGCTCGAATCGACCCGAGGGCTCTGATGTCACACCATCTTTCGAATCGCGCATGGGATATCGAGCTGAAGGGCAACCAGAAGATCGTGCTGCTCGCGCTTGCCCATATGGGCGTCCAGAGCACTGGCATGTCTGCAGCCACTGTCGCGCGCCTGGCGTTCATGTGCGGCCTGTCCGACAGCTGCGTGCGCGCCCAGCTTAAAACGCTGGCTGCCAAGCGCCATATCTCTTTGGTGCCGAGCGAGCTTGAGGGCGGCGCGCACATGTATCGCCTCGACAGACTGCTGGCGCCGGCCGAGCCGACCGAGTAAGCGCATGGCAGAAAAGAAAGTGGCTACGCCCATGAATGCCGGTCTCGTCGAGGCGGCGATTCGTCGTCACGTCGACCACCGCGCGAACATATTGATCCCCGAGGCGGAGATCTGGGGCGGCATTGGTAGTACTCGCGGCTCACACCGTGCTGATTTCGTATACATCACGAAGGCTGGTTACGGTGCCGAGCTGGAGGTAAAGGTTTCGCGAGCCGACTGGAAAGCCGACCTGGACAAGCCGAAATGGTCGACACGCGGGTTTCCGCCGTGGGTCACGCGGTTCATCTACGTCGTGCCGGTATCGCTCGGCATCCCCGACTTCGGTCCATCCCAAGCTGGCGTCTGGCACGTCGAATCGAACGTGACGTTCCTTCACGACGACCGTACGCGCGTGCTGTCGGACGGTTTCCGCATCCACGTCGCCCGCGCGCCGCACGTGCTCGGCCGCGAGAAGGTCCCGCAGGCCGTCATCAACAAGTGGATGACCTCGTTCTACTACCGGTACTGGGAACAGCGCCTGCACGCCGAGAGGCGCGTGCCCAAGGCGATCCGGGAAGGCTCAACATGCTGACCGGACGATTCACTATTCCCCTCCTCTCGTTCGCTCAATTGCAGGCGGCGCGCGCGGCGCTGAACGACAAGACCGAGATAGCACTGTTCGACGGCTTGTACACGGTCGTACAGATCTCCTGGGATTTCCACTGCGCACACGGCAATGCCCAGCTTGTCCCGCTCGTGCGGATCCGGGAAGGTGCTGTATGAGCGGCAACGCATCCACCTGGGCGCGCGCTCAGATCGTCGGCAACGGGTCTGCAAAGGCCTTGCTGAAGGAGTATGCGCACTGGGCCAGCGAGGACTACTCGACGTGGGTCAGTAACCCTACGCTGATCGCTGCGATGGAGATGGACATCAAGACGATCCGGGCGGCGCGTGATCGCCTGGTGGAGCTCGGCTTTCTCATTGAGACGAAGCGGCGCAGCGGCGGTACCGGAAACATCGTGGTCTACCAGATGATCGCTCCGGAAGGCGCGACCGTGGTCCAGTCGCTCGACCGTCGCACGGGCGAGACGGTATCACTCAGCCCGCCTTCACTCGAAGAATATCAAGCCAAGCAGGACCAAAAACGGAGCCCCTCCAAATACGGTACCCCTAAGGGGAACCAAAAACGGAGCCCCTCCGAAAACGGAGCCCCTCCACATTTGGATCAAAGGGGTACCAAAAACGGTGTTCAAGGGGTACCGGATTTCCCTGAAGGGGTACCAAAAACGGACCCCGATTTTAATGATTTAGGTTTAGAGAAGATTGAGTGTGGTGACGCGGGCGAGAAAACCGCTCACACACTCGACGTCGAGAAACAGAACCTTGAACCCGCCACCTCCGGGTTCGAGCGTTTCTGGGACACGTGGCCATCGGCAACTGGGCGAAAGCAGGCGAAGTCGATCTGCCAATCGCATTGGGAAGCCAACGGCCTTGAGCCCGACACCGAGCTAATCGTCATGCACGTCATGGCGATGAAGCGGACGCCGCATTGGAAAACCGGTGGTGACCCGACGCCGATCCGATACCTCGAGCAAAAGCGCTGGCGCGACGGTGAGCCTGAACCCGCGCCGCCGGAGAACAGCGCGCCTGAGTTCGAGGGGCCGTGGTTCGAATCCGATTCGGGCATCAATGCCAAGGGCAAGCAGCTGGCCGTCCCGCGCGAGAAGGACGAACCCACGCCGATGTACCTGCTGCGCGTATGCAAAGCGGCGGGCCGCGGGCCGTGGATCGACCACATGCTGGCGCAGGCCAAGCGCAGCAACTCCGACAAGTGGTATCGCCAGGTCGTCAGCTACCTCGGCGAGGGTCTCATGCCTACGGACTTCTACGCATCATGACCGACGCACTTTGGAAAGCGTTCATGACGCCCCCGACATCCAAGTACAGAGAGCTCGCGCGCGTCATTGAAGGAATGACCTATCCGAGCCCGCAAGAGCTCGAACTGTTTCGCCGCGCGATCGGCCTTAGGAGCCTCATGAACCCGCAAACCGAATCCGCCTTTTGGCTCGTCTGGTCGCCGACCGGGCACAAGTCACCGTCGTTTCGCCACCCATCGATCCAGTCCGCAACGACTGAAGCAGAGCGACTGGCAACTGCACACCCGGGTCAACTCTTCGTCGTGCTGGAGCCGGTGGCCGCGCGCCGCGTCGACAGCATGATCCGCACGCAATACGTCGGCGGTACAGCCGGCGAACCTCCATTCTGATCATGAACTGCAAACCAGACGAATTGGCGTGTGTCGTGCGGCTTCCGGAAGTTGAGGATGCCGATCTCCGCGTCGCTCTCCAAGAGCAGGTGCTCGGCCGAGTCGTACGCGTAGTCGCGTTGATCCCTCAAACAGCCGACACGTGGTTGCTCGCTGATCCGTTCACCTTGAAGCTTCCGATCGCGCCGCTCGAGCACTCGTTCGATTTTCAAGTGACAGGATTGGAAGACCATCTGCTTCAGCCAATCCGTGGCGTTCCCGTGTGTGAAGAGAAACGCGACGAGGTGCCGGCATGAAACTTGACCCGTGCAAATTTTGCGGCGGCGTCGCCGGCACTCCTCGCGACGACCAGATCGAGCGCGACGCTTGGGTCGCGAGCGTCGACTGCACGGGGTGCGAAATCACGGTCACGATGCAATACAGCTGCGATTCACCTCAGCGCGCCGTCGAGTGCATCGGCGAGATGTGGAACAGCAAACCGGCGGCGCGGCTATGAGCAAGGGGACCGTTCGCTACCCCGAGAGCGCGATCGCCGGCGGCCGCGTCGGTACCGCGCGCATCCACTCGCAGATTGCTGGTGCGGCGGCGCGCTTAGCGTCAGACGAGCATGTGCCGCTCGATGCCGCGATCGCGCGAATGGTCGACATGCCGCGTGGTGTAAAGACGGATATTTCAAACTTTCCAAATATCGAAATTTCGAATACTCGCGGGGTGCTGCAAGAAGCCCCGCACACAGCGGCCAGCGCAACGCATCGCGCGAACGCGGCACTCGGGGATAAGCCTGCGCCTGGCAAGCGCGAAACCCCGCACGCGGATCTCACGCCTCTGCAGCGCATGCAAGCGCTCGGGCGACTGCCGCGCGGGCGTATGAACAAGACTGAGGCCGCCTACGTGATCGAGCAGCTCGACCCGCAGCTGCACGCCGGCGAAATCCTTTTCTATCGCTTCGAGGCAATCAAGCTGCGCCTCGCCGACAACACGTTCCTGACTGTCGACTTCCCCGTCATCACCGCCGCCGGCGAACTTGAATTCCGCGAGGTCAAGGGCCGATGGACTGATGACGCGCGGGCAAAGATCAAGGTCGCGGCCGCTCAATTTCCATGGCGATTCTTTGCCATTCACCGCGATGGCCGTCACGGCTGGCGCACAGAAGACCTCACCAGCCGCAGCTGGTGATCGCCCAAAGGAGCAACACCATGTCGGTCCGCGCGAAATTCAAAGTCATGTCAACGACCCAGCGTCAGCACTGGGACAGCCAGAAAGGGAATCTGCACGAAATCGAACTGCAGCCTGTCATGTCGGGTTCACCGGAAAACGAAGCCTTCTATGCGGCGACGCCTGGCGGCAGTGTGAAGTTGATGACGGTCAGCGACGAGGCGGGAACTCAGTTCGAACTGGGTGCCGAGTACTACATCGACTTCACGAAGGCGTAACTAATGCGCGGCCTCGTGCCGCGCGTGCGCTAAGGCACCAGCACATAACACCGTATCAATCAGGAGCAATCGTGGCAGAACGTCGGGGATGGGTCTCGTGGAGCGATGAGGAGAAGGCACTTGTGGCCGATGTGTGGGCGCGCCCGGAGGGGTTGAAGAAGAGCGTGCATCTTTTCAACGGTCGCACGATCGACGGCATCAAGCACATGGCTCATAAGTTGGGATTGCCGCCGAGATCGACAGGGCCTGCCAACCGTGGCGGCCCGAACGAGGCGCTCGTTTTGCAGTTGCTTGAGCTGCGGCCGATGGACATCACGGAGCTTGCCGTGAAGATCGGCGTATCTGAGCGCGCCGCCCGCTTCCGCGTCAATGATTTGCACGCCGCCGGCAGGATCCACATTACCAGGTGGGAACGCTTCTCGCCGCATGGCGCGCCATCACGCATGTGGGCGCTCGGTCCTGGAGAAGATGCCCCACGACCGAAGCCAATTCCCCGGACGACGCTTCAACGCGAATGGCTCAAACGGATGCGCAGAGAGGATCCGGATAAATATGAGCGCCTCCTGGCGCGCAAGCGCTTGGCGGAACGCGTGCGCACGGGAACTATCGTCAGGCGCGATCCAGCCGCGGCTGCATTGTTCGGCCCGGCCGAGCCGCGTCTGTCACGCCGGTCCCGCAATCAAAACGGTGCTTCGCCATGCGCATGACTTTCACGGTACCGAAAGAGTTCGAGGTCTTCGGGATCCCGCAATGGCTGCGCACGCCCTGTCTCATCGACTGCGACGTCGTAGAGCTGGTGCGCATGGTGTCGCCGCATCGACGTCAGTGGTACTCGCGCCGCCGGCGGATGGAACCGACCGAAGTGACGTACAGCGCGTTCGTGAAGTTGCCACCTTGGGTCACGCCGCCGGAGCGCTGGCCGCGGCTGATGTCTGGCGAGGTGCAGCTCGGCGTGTCGATTGCGCTGAATCGCCGCGTCGAGATTCCTCCATTCCCCAAGGGCGTTGACCGTTTGGTCATTGAGCAGGAAACACCATGAGCGCCGTATTCAGTGCCTGCGGACAATACCGATACATCCTCGAGCGGATCGTGGGGATGACCGGCATCGTCATATTGTTCAGTGGGGTCAACGGAAGCACCGCCGGCGTCGAGGATGAAGATCAAACGTCCCGAAAGTGGATCGGTTTCGCGAAACTCAACGGGGCGCGCGGTTATATCGCGGTCAACCCATTTGGCCACGTTGCTCGGGATGTCCGCGAGCTTGCACGCCAGGCTGACCCGATCGGCCCAGACAACGACATGCACATACGGCGCGCCATTGCGCGCGCTGATCTGCTTGTGCCGTGTTGGGGCAGTCGCTCCAAGGTACCGCCCCGCCTGCGATATCGCTTCGACCAGATGGAACAGATCTTCCGTGAGTCGGGAAAGCCGATGAAGATATTCGGCCTGACCAAATCCGGAGATCCGCTTCATCCGTTGTTCCTCCCATATTCCACGCAACTCGTCGACTGGGCACGTCCATGACGCTCACGCGCAAGACACCGATGAAGCGCTCGGGCTTCGCACGCAAGGTCCCGAATAGTCTCACCTCAAAACCGTTTGCTCTCGCCGGCCGCAAGGTGCAGATGAAGCGCACGGAGATGAAGAAGCGCGCGAAGCGTAAGCCGACGGTCGCTGAAGGGTCCAAATACATCGATGCGTGCCGCGGCGAGGAGTGCTATCTCCGCGTGCCGGGCACGTGCGTCAGTCGCGGCTGGTCGCACGACTCGGTTGTCGATTGCCATTCGAACCAATCAATACACGGCAAGGCCGGAGGCCTGAAGGCGAAGCATGAATTCACCGTGCCTGGCTGCGGCCCGTGTCATTACTGGCTCGACTTCGGCAAAGCGACTTGGGAAGAAAAGGTCTTGGTCTTCGACACCGCTCTCGGTCTGTGGGTGCCAGTGCGCGCCCGAAAGATGGGATTGGACCAACCACAATCGGAGTCGGCGTGATTAAGCGAAAGCAACTCTTCAGGCATCGACCTGCCGATGGAGTCATCGGAGATTGTCACCGAACCGCAATTGCGTGCCTTCTCGACCTTGAGCCGGAAGAGGTGCCGCACTACGGCGAGATCTATTTCGACGACGCCGCACGGTTCAACCAGGCGTTCGAGGACTGGCTGGCCGCACGCGGCCTCAGGACCGTGGTCGTCGCGTACCAAGGCTGCCCGCTCGAGGATCTGCTGGCATCGATCGGCGCGCAGAACAAAGGGGCCTATTACATGCTGGGCGGCACAAGCAGGACGGGCGTGAACCATACGGTGGTGTGCTGCGGCACCGACGTGGCTCACGATCCTTCGATTGATAACGCAGGAATCACGGGCCCGTGCGACGACGGTTACTGGTGGGTCACCTTCCTCGTGCCGTCGTTCATGTATGCCAAGCCGTCACTCAGTGCCGAAGTACACGAAACGGAGGGAGTGTGAACTGCAAACCCGAAATTCTCGCGTTTATCGTCGTCCCGTCGGACTGGCCTTGTAAGACGCTCGATAACAGGGTTGTCGAGGTAGTCCGCTTCGTCCCACCCCGCGGCCCGGCGCCGAGATGGGACCAGCGGCCGACGTGGTGGTGCAAGTTCCCGAGACCATGGTTTCACAACGGGAAGCCCATGCACGAGTGCGGTTTGCTTGACTCCTGGCTGCGCCCGATCAGCGGCGTGCCGCTCGATAACGAAGCCCCGATCAAAACCGACATCGCCCAAGCGCTTCGCCTCGGGCTCGGCATTGAATCGCGGTGGTCCGCATGAGGGTCGATAACCTTCACGGGGCGCAATTGGATTATTTCGTCGCGCTCGCCGAGGGCCTGGACGCAACCCTGATCCACGCGAATGGGATGGATTACTGCCGCATCGACGTTCAGCACCAGGGCGAGTCGGTCTACGTGCCTACGCATAACTGGACATTGCTGGGTGAAATCCTGAAGCGCCAGCGGTATCTGTTGTACCCGCGCGCCGCCGAGCCGGGCTCGCAGGAAGTAGTCTGGCTTGCCGAGGCGCAACTGAATTCGAGTTTTAACGGGATGTATGCCGACGCATCGCCGGAGCTCGCAATCTGCAGGTTGCGTGTGGCCGAAGCCTTTGGCGAAGAGGTGTCCGTGTGATCACCGGCCGATGAAGAAAAAGCGGATTTCTGATGTCGGGCGCGCGCTCGAGTGGTGGGAGTACGGCAATCCGGAGGATGTGCTCGAGCGCCGGCAGAGCGAACGATGCGTCGGGTGTGCGCACGCGATCGAGAGGCCAGATCCATTCGGCGGCGCGAGAATGGTTTGCAGGAAAGGGAAGAAGTACGGAACGCGATGCGCGAAATTCAAGGAAAAGAAAGATGACTGAGCCCACAACAATACTGTTTCGAACACCGCAGGCCGCGCTCGTGTTCGCGTTCAACTATTCGATGCAACAGCAGGGACGACCGCTCGCTGACCGCATGGCCTCGCCGGCGGCGCGCACCGGCAAGGGCCTCTCTGGTGTCGACGGCGCAGGGCAGGCCGGGATGATCCGCCGCCTACTCGGTGGGTATAGCGAGAACGAGCCGGACGCGCCGCGCACGCTCGAAGAGCACCAGCAGCTCGCGATCAAAGCAGAGGCGAACCGCTTGGATCTGATCAAGTGGGAGATGGAGCAACTGTCGAATGTCGAGCGCGCCGCCCTAGTCGCGCGCTTCGCCCCACATTCCATGCCTTGCAGCTGCGCGCGCCGGTGCTGCTGCGGATACACATTAAACCCTGAGTGGGATGACGCGATCCGCGTGCTTGAGCAGGCCGCTATCCCTGTGCTGACTGGCCACTTCTCGCACTACCTGCTCCGCCGCAAGATCGTCGAGAAGATTTTCGGCGAGAAGGTGGTGCTCGAGCGCATCGCCGAGAAATGCGGGGCGAGCAAGAACACGGCAACGGCCCACCACAAGGCTATCAAGATCTGGATCTCGGGGCAGAAAGCGCAGCACGCCAAGGGAGACAGGGAACCAACCCCAGCGATCGACGGCATCGAATCATCCGCTCGCAAGAAGATCGACACCGCCTTAACTACGTTAGGATTCGTGGGCGATCCGGAATCAACATGAGGGCTGACACCGTGACGGACAATGTTGGAAGTGCACTGTGACACTCCGCTGGGGTGCGGGCAGCTGTTACGCCTGAAATGTACGAAGCCGCACTAAAGTTCGGCCGTCGAATGCCGTATAACAATAAAGTGATAACATACATGTTCAGTCTTTTCGATTACGTCGATGCGCATGGCGCGAATTGCTTCTATGAATGGTGGCGGGGCCTCCAAAAGAAAGAGCAGGGGAAGCTTCGTGCGCGGATGAATATGCTGCGAGATTACGGAGAGGATCTCCGGCCCCAGATATTGTCCGATACAGATGTGCCGGGGATTTTGAAGATTCGGGTCCCCGGAAACGTAGCACTGAGGCCGTTGCTTTGTAAGGGACCGCACAACAACGATAGCGAGTTCACAATGCTTATGGGTGCGACGGAGCGCGACTTTGTTCTGGTGCCATCAAATGCAGTGGAAACTGCCAACGGTCGAAAAACTGTAGTTGCAAATAATATAAACCGGAGAATCAAGCATGTTTCGATTACCTGAGAAGGACCTGCTCGACGCGCTTGCCGATCATGAATTCGGCCATGCGTATTTGGAGGAACAAGCAAACCTGCGCATTGCGGCGCAGGTCCGAGCTCTGCGACTCGCGAGAAACTGGACTCAGGAGCAGCTCGCCGAGAATTCTGGAATGAAGCAGGCCCGAGTGTCCAAAATCGAAAGCGCCGACTTCGAATCAGTCACGCTGACGACTCTTCGAAAGCTGTCGGAGGCGTTTGATGTTCATCTCAAGGTGGAATTTGCCGATGTCGCATCGGCGTTGCTCGACTTGTCCAACCTTTCCAAGTCCCGACTGGAGGTTAGCAAGCGCGAAGACAGCTTGAACGCGCTGAGCCGTATGCTTGAAAACAACGAAATATTCGTAGGGGCTGCCTCCACCGGGCCCGTATTTGCGCCGCCTCACCCAGGTGCAAGCGGTTTCGCAACTTTTGCCTCAGACGAAAGCTTCGCACTTGCTGCCTAAATGCCGGGAGAAGATCATGGAAAAAGTTATTAGCGTCCGCACCCCGGAGCAATCCTTCGACCTCACTGTGGCAGAATCCCTGCCCCATTTTTACGTTGATGGCTTTTCAAGCATGAATGTTGGCGTTCCGCTTACTCGCATCATTGCGCACTTGGCTCAGCCGCCGATATTCGGAGAGCTGCCGCCCGTCCCCGGAGACCCCGAGCGCCGCAAGGCCGTCGTCGAACTCTCCGTTCCGACGCTCCAACTGTTCGATTTCGCGCTAAAAGTGATGCAGGCGGCGCGAGTGAACAAAGAGACATTGATAGGTGGTGCGTCGAAGCGGGACGAGCTGGTGAAGGAGTTTTTTGAAAAGCTTCTGAAAGAGTAACTCCGTCTAAAATTCAACCGGCGGTAACACCTCTATCACCAACTCGTTTGAGCGCTGCGAAAGTTGTGACCATCGCAGGTGCTCGGAGTGCGCCTGGAAAGACCAGAATTCACCGTCGCAAATCGGAAGGAAGCCTCATAACGCGGATGCCGCCGGTGCGGCGACGCGTAGCCAGATTTCCGGAGTTTTCAAGATTTTTTGACATTTGGGATTTCTTCTCCCAATATAGCGACCAATCTGACACTGTGTATAGGTGTCTCCAAAGCCCCGACGGACATTCCGAGCGGGGCTTTTTGCTTTCCGGCCCATGCTTGATGCCCTCGCCATAGAGTACTCCCGGCCGGCATCAAGCACTCTCACGTATGGCGATTGGGTATGGCCCATGAGTCGGTTGTCAGACTCTCAAGCCCCAAGTCTAGCGAGGCTAAACAGTCGCCAGTCGTGAGAGTTAAATGCGCAGGCTGATGCGCGAGTAATCCAATAGCTGGCAGAGCATAAAAGTCGCCCGGTTCTCCGGGAGGTTGCCGTGGCTCGCGGCAGCCATCCGCCCCTGGACTCGTGGAAGCCTGGACAAATGCTAGGCCGGGCTCAGCTCCGGCACTCTCTTGATTTCCACTGTTGCGGGATAGAGCAGTTGGCAGCTCGTCAGGCTCATAACCTGAAGGTCGTTGGTTCGAGTCCAACTCCCGCAACCACCGTGTCCCCTTCAGCGAACCCTTCGCTGGATTCGCTCGCTCGGTTTCGGCCGTCGCGAGCCTTTTTATTCCCGTTGATCGAGGCTGACCATGATCGGCATCTCGGTTAAGTCGGACTTCAAGAAGCTGACGCGATCTCTCAGCGCACTCGTTACCAAGCAGGTGCCATTCGCCAAAGCGCAGGCGATCAACGCGACAGCGAAGCGCGTCCAGGTGGCTGAAACCGAGAACATCCGGAAGACGTTCACGAGCCCTACCCCGTTCACGCAGAACTCTGTTGCAGTGAAGCGTGCGACGAAGGCGAACCCCACGGCGATCGTCTATGTGCGCGACATCGCAGCGAAGTACTTGCAGCCGTACGAGACTGGTGGCGTTCACGTGCTGCCCGGGCGCGCCCTGCTGAATCCGAAGAACATCGCGTTGAACGCATACGGTCAACTGCCGCGCGGCGTTGTAGACAAACTCAAGGGCCGGCCTGACATCTTCATCGGCGCCGTGCGCTTGAAGAGCGGCGAGACCATCAACGGTATCTGGCAGCGCCCGACAGATACGAAGCGCGTAACGCTGTTGAATGAGCGTGGCAAGCGCTTGGGCAAACTGAATCGTTTGAAACGAACTGAGGACAATCCCCGCGGCAAGCTGAAGTTGTTGATTCGCTTCGGCGATGCGATTCCCGTTCGAAAGCAGTTGAACTATGGCAAGCACGCACGCGTGATCGTCGATCGATATCTCGCGCAGGACTTCGAAGCCGCGCTCAAGAAAGCGATGGCGACCGCGAAGTGAGGTAGGCAACCCAAGCCGCTAGCCACTGGCGCGACGGCGTGGCGACCCCATGCGCGACCTCCGCGCAACCTCCGCCGGGAGAGCCCTGCCCTGCCCTGCCCCGCCCACCCCCCGGGGGGTCCATGGGTCCCTCCTGGGGTCTCCCCATTACACGGGCAGTGCGCGCGCCCGGTCTACCCGTTCTTTTGATTTAAAAAAACGCGTTACACGTTACACGGTCGCAACGTGCAATCGCGACGGAAATCCTTATGGCTGCTGGCGAGCACGGCGTAACGCAGGCGACGCGCAGCGCCAAATCGAAAACGGCCCGCGTTACACCGCCGCCCGTTACACCCGTCGTCGTTGGCAAGGCCGGATTGTGCGAGGCAATCGGCTGGACGCGACCGCGGCTTGATCGACGCCTCGACGGCGACGCAGCGTTTCCGGTGGTGAAGCGCGGGACACGCGCCGGCGGATGGGAATTCGATGTTGCCGACGTCCAGGCATATCTGACCGGCACGCGTCGACAGCCGGCGGCGCGAGCGGCAGAGAAACCGGCGCCTAAGGTTGCTGCTGAGAAACAAGCCGGCGCGCGGATCGATGCGCGTGCCAACGAAGGCAACCCTTACCCAGGTGCGAGATACAGCGTCGTGCCGCCGGCGGGAGTGGAGCCGGTTGCTCATGCAGGCGAGCAGTCAGCTCGGCAACGCCGTGATGCTGTTCAGGCAGAGATTCTTGAGGACCAGTTGCGCCGCAATCGTGGCGAGCTGGTTCAGGTTGAGTTGATGCGCCAAGTGCTCAGCACGATGCTGGCGCATCTCGGCAAGGGCCTCGACCGACTCTCCGATCAGATCGTCGAGAAGCTCGGGCTTCCGGAGGAATACGCCTCCGATATCCGGACGGTGACAGACGAGCTGCGGCGAACCATGGCCGACGAGCTCAAAGTGCTTTTGGGCTGACGCGATGTTTGAAACCGAATACGCAGATCCGTACCAAGTGGTGCGTGAGGCGCTGTCGAACCTCGTTCCCCCGGAACGCCAGACCGTTGCTGAGTACGCGGTGCTGCACCGGAAGCTGTCGAACCAGGGCGGCGGATACGTCGGACGCTGGCATCACGACAAGGCGCCGTACCTCGTGGCACCGATGGATACGTTGAGCCGCCTTGATTACCTCACGACTGTTGTTGTGGGTCCCGGCCAAAGCGGCAAAACGGAAATAGCTCAATGCTGGCTGTTGAAGTCAGTCGCGAATGATCCGGGCGACCTACTTTGGTACATGCAGACGGATCCGGGTCTCGAATCGTACGTAAAGAGCCGTATCAATCCTATGATCGACTCGCATCCCGAGATGGCGATGCGGCTCGGTTCGCGACCGATCGATGATTCGCTGCACTTCAAGCGCTTCGATGGCATGCACGTGGAGTTCCTGTCCGCGTCGGCGAACAATCTCATCAACAAGTCGGCGCCGCGGATCGTGGCCGACGAGGTTGACGCGTACGACCAGGCGCTCGGCGATGTGAAGGCCGTGCTCGACGTTCGCCGGCAGACATTCGGGCGCCAGTCGATGTTGTTGGCCTTGAGCCACCCCGACTTGGCGCGCGGCCTGAGGCCGGATCGCGACTGGTCGTCCGGGATCATGTCCATGTATGGCGACAGCGATCGCCGCGTCTGGTATTGGCCGTGCCCGCATTGCGGCGCCTGGTCGAGCCCGGCCCCGATCGCGAAGCGTTACATGGTCCTGCATTACGACGACAAGCAAACGCTTGACGAAATCGAGCGCAATGCGCGTTTGATCTGCCCGGTGAACGGGTGCCTCATCGAAGACCGGTCGCGGCGCGCAATGAACGCGGCCGCCTACCGATCGCCGTTTGGCGGCTGGATCGGAGACGGGCAGGAGATCTCGCAGGAAGGTGTTGTGACCGGTGACCTGGTCGCGCGCAAGAGTGCCGGCTTCTGGATAGTCGGCGTGATGTCGCCTTTTATCCTCGGTGGTATCGGGGCTCTCGCGCGGGCAAAAGCAAAAGCCGAGCGCGAGCTCGAGGTCGACGGCGACGACACAGCCCTCCGTCAGGTTACGGTCAAGCAGTTCGGCTTTCCGTACGCTGCGAGTCGCGTTGTCGGTACCGTCGACGCGAATGACCTGGCCGATCGCGCCGAGCGAGAGTTAGCGCTCCAGGTCGTTCCGCGCGGCGCTCGATTCATGACCGCCCAGGCTGACTGCCAGATCGCGCATTTTGATTGGTTGGTGCGGGCATACGGTCAGCACGGCGAAAGCTGGGTCGTCGACCGCGGGCGCCTCCCAGCAGATCCAGCCACCTCACCAGATGACTGGGACAAGCTTCTCGCCGATGTTTTCCAGCGCACATATCCGTTGGGTGACGGCTCGGGCCGTCGAATGTCCATTCGCGCTTCGGGCTACGACTCGGGCGGCCAGCCAGGTGTAGCGCAGCAAGCATATGCGGCGTGGACACGTTGGCGCCGGATTCGCGCTACGAGACGCTTCGGCACCATTGGCGGCCGCGATGTCTGGTCGATCATTCCGTGCAAGGGCGCGAGCACGCTCAATGCGCCGCGGTTGAATGTCGTTTATCCGGACACAAACCGGAAGGCAAACAAGGCGGCCGCCGCCGGCAACGTGCCCGTCGCGATGTTCAATCCGAATTCGTTTAAGGACGATTTGATCGGGCAGCTTCGCGTCGGCGAGCCAGGGCCGCTGTATGTGCACTTTCCCTATGCGTTGCGATCGACGGAACAGCCGCACGTCTGGTTCGAGCAGTTGACGGCCGAGCAAAAGTTAGCGAATGGCCGCTGGGAAAAAATCAATAAGAGCGGCCGCAACGAGGCGCTCGATTTGATGGTGCTGTCACATGTGCTGGCGCATCTACACGGGCTGTCGCGAATCAACTGGGAGAAACCTCCTGGCTGGGCGGCGCCCTGGGACACGAACACCTCGATTCGCGCAGCAGATCCTTCCGAAGTGGTGACCGAACCCACTGTTGCGGGAGCACCGCCCGTCGTTACGGCGCCAGCGCCGGCCCCGGTCGCGTCAGGGCCGTCCGTCAAGACACAGAGCACCAAAAAGTCAATCGCGAGCCGGTTGCCATAGGAGATTCACGTGGCTTTCCATAATCCCCATAACCCCAACGGCGTCACCTATCAGGGGATTCCTGACGCGACCATCCAGCAATGGTATTCGCAAGTGCTCCTGGCAGAAGTTCAGGTCGCATCTGGTGGTAAAGGCGAGGCATTCAGCTACGCGCAAGGCGAAGGAAGTCGCTCCGTTACGTACACCAGAGCAAATTTCGACGCTCTGATCCGCATGAAAATTGTTTTGAGAGCCGAGCTGGTTGCGCGCGGTCTGCTTACGCATGGCCGTCGCGCACGCCGGTCGATCGGCTTCTCATATTGATGGACCGAAAAACGTTCATCTATCTCCTGCGTGATCCGCTCACGCAGGACGTCCGGTATGTCGGCAAGACGGTCAAGACTCTTAGAAAGCGCCTGTGCGGCCATATCAGCCAAGCCAGAGGTGGCAAATCAGATACCTACCGAGATAGGTGGATCCGCGGGTTGGGCGAAAAAGGCTTCATTCCCCTCATTGAACAGATCGAGGTATGCGGTGACAACTGGGCTGCTCGCGAGCGCCATTGGATCGCGGAGTTCCGGAGTGCCGGTGCGCGCCTGACAAACCATACCGACGGCGGAGAAGGAACGCTCGGTATCAGATTTTCCCCAGAACGTCGAAAAGCTTGCTCTGAAAGAGTGTCGAGACAGCTGGCCGATCCGAAGGTGCTGGCGGAACGAACGAAGCGTTTGATCGAAAACGCTTCAGATCCGGTGTTTCGTCAAAGACGTTCAGTGCAGCACACCGAATGGATGATGCAACCCGATCGCCGCACAGCTTATTCGGAATGTATGCGGAAGCAAATGCAGGATCCCGAGAGACGTCGCCGCGCCTCGGACCATGCGAAGGCACTTATGAATGACCCCGTCCGGCGTGCTATTCGCGACGCGAAGGTGGCTGTGTTCTGGACACCAGAACGTCGGGCTGCGCAGGCAGATCGCGCGCGCCAACAGGCAATCCAACGGCGAGAACGCCAAGCAGCTGAGGCAATGAACCGTGACTGAAAGCGCCGTGCAAATCCTTGATTCGGCAGGTAAGCCGTTCAAGAGTCGCGGAGGTCGCGCGTCCATGCTCGTCGGCGGTTCGCGCACGCCCTATGATGCGGCCGACATATTCGGCCCACATATGGGCGACTGGCAGCCATATCTATGGTCCCCCGACGGCGAATTAAATATTTATCGCGATCGCATCGTGTCCCGCGTCCGGGACGTGGTGCGCAACGATGGCTGGGCTTCGGCTGCGGTAACGCGCACGATCGACAATGTGATCGGTGCCGACTTCCGTCCGATTTCCAAACCGGACTATCTCGCGTTGCAGTCGATGACCGGGATCAAGGAATTCGATCACGTTTGGGCCGATGAGTTTGGCCAGGCTGTCGAAGCGAACTATCGGAGCTGGGCCCATGACCCGGGCCGCTATTGCGATACACAGCGCAATCTGACGATGCCGCAGTTGATGGCCCTCGCGTTTCGGCATAAGTGCGTCGACGGCGATGCGCTCGGCATGCTGCACTGGCGTCCTCAGCGTATCGGCATCGGCCGCGCTCGCTATGCAACCGCTGTTCAGGTGATTGATCCTGATCGATTGTCGAATCCTCAACTGAACTTCGACCAACAGACGATGCGCGGCGGTGTCGAGGTCGATGAAGACGGGGCCGCAGTCGCGTACTGGATTCGCCGCGCACACCAGGGCGACTGGTTCAGCGCAGAGAAGAGCTTGCATTGGGATCGGATTCCTCGCGAGACCGACTGGGGTCGGCCGATCATCATTCACGACTTCGACCACGACCGTGCCGCGCAACATCGCGGCGGAGCCGGCATGCTCGCGCCGGTTCTGCAGCGCCTGAAGATGCTGATCAAGTACGACGGCACCGAGCTCGACGCGGCAATCATCAATGCGATTTTCGGCGCGTACATCGAAAGCCCGTTCGACGATGAGTTCGCATCTGAAGCGCTCGAAGATAGCGATCGGCTGAAGACGTACAGCGACCACCGCGCCGAGTTCCATGCCGACCGGAAGATGAGGATCGGCGACGCCCGGATCTCTCATTTGTTTCCTGGCGAGAAGATCGGCACCGTCTCGGCTTCCCGTCCGACCAGCAATTTCGCGGATTTCGAAAATGCGATGCTGCGCAACGTCGCGGCCGGTACCGGCACGTCGGCGCAGATGATCAGCCAGAACTGGTCGGACGTGAACTACAGCTCATACCGCGCGGCGATGCTCGAGGTATGGAAGACGTTTCACCGTAAGCGGACGAACTTTGCCTCCGGGTACGGTCATCCGATCTATTGCGGCTTCCTGGAAGAGTCGATGGAAGTCGATGACCTTCCGCTGCCCACTGGCGCGCCTCCGTTCATCGAATGTCGCGTGGCTTACTCGCGAGCGAAATGGATGGGGCCGGGACGTGGATACGTCGATCCGCAGAAAGAGAAAGCTGGGGCAATTCTCGGTATGGATGCCGGCCTGTCAACACTCGAGGACGAATGTGCGGAACTGGGTGGTTCCGACTGGCGCGAGAAGGTCGGTCAACGCGCCGTCGAGCGCGCGAAATTTCAAGAACTTGGCCTTCCCGTTCCGCAATGGAACAACGGGCAATCCGCCACTGAATCTGTAACGACACCGGAGGCCCAATGAGCCACATCCTTCCGCGGCTCGCGCAGAAGATCTTCAATACGCCGCTCGCCATACATCCAAAAAAGGCCGAGATCGTTATCGCGGCTCTGGCCGATCGTCTTGGCGTTTCTCAGATGGTTCGCCTGAACGGTACTGCAATCAATCCGTCCGCGATGGAAGACGATGAATATGGGTTTGCCGAGCCAGGCAGCACGCCGCGCAGTGGCTATGACATGGTCGGCCCGATCGCAGTGATCGACGTGCAAGGTACGCTCGTGCAAAAGCTGGGCTCCCTTCGTCCATGGAGTGGCATGACCGGATATGACGGCCTCCGCCAGAACCTCTTCATGGCTGTTGCAGATCCGAAGGTCGAGGCGATCGCGCTCAACATCGATTCGCCCGGTGGAGAAGTAAGCGGGTGCTTTGATTTGGTGGACACGATCTACGGTCTCCGCGGAAAAAAACCGATTTGGGCAATCCTGGATGAGTCGGCCTACTCGGCCGCTTATGCCATCGCCAGCGCGGCTGACAAGATTTATGTTCCGCGGACCGGTGGAGTTGGCAGCATCGGCGTCATTGCGGCCCACGTGGATCTGTCGCAAGCGCTGACGGCCGCAGGTATCAAGGTGACGTTCATCACCTACGGGGATTACAAGGCAGACGGCCACGCCGAGCTGCCTCTTTCGGATGAAGCGCTCGCGCGCTTTCAGGCCGACATCGATGCGATGGGCGAACTGTTCGTTGAAACGGTTGCCCGCAATCGGAATATCTCGGCCGCCACGGTCAGAGGTACGAAGGCCGCATGTTTCATGGGTGCCAAAGGTGTCGCCCTTGGACTTGCGGACGAAGTGGCGGCGCCTGATGCCGCGTTTCGGGCTTTGATCAAAACGATCACGGCCTAAACCATTCCATATTGAGGTAGCACATGAGCAAGCTCTCGAGGTTTGCGGCCGCGTCGCCGTTCGCCCATTTTCTGGGGCTCGCCGGCCTCGCCGCGCGCGCAGAAGAAACCACCGACGACGATCGCAAGCAAGGCGCGGATGAGTCGGACGACGACTACTCCAAGCGCATGAAGAAGATGGATGAAGACGAAGCCAAGCGCGCGGAGGAAGAAGAAAAAAAGAAAGAGGAAGAGGCACGCAAGGCCGAGGAGGAAAAGAAGGAAGAGGAAGCGCGTGCTGCCAAGCGCGCGAAAAAGGCGAAGCGCGAAGCCGACGATGACGACGACGCCGACGACACGGAGATGGATGAAGAGGACGACGACGAAGACAAGAAGCGCGAAGGCCGCGCCCAAGGGGCTCGTCAACGTGAACGGATTCGTTGCGCCCGGATCCTGGCCGCAGGCGTCAAGTCAGGCCGCGTCAATCAGGCTTGTGCGTTTGCGTTCGATACCACGATGACCGCGAAGCAGGCGGTAGGTGCATTGGCCGCCGGCGCGCTCGACGTTCAGCCGAAGGCTTCCTCGAGCCGGAGCGGCCTGCTCGAGCTCATGGCGAAGCACCCCCTTCCGAACCCGGGCGCCAGCGGCGGTGCATCGCCGAGCGCAGATCCGGCCGCGGCGGCAGCCGCCAAGGTTGTTGCCGCCGGCGAGCGCGCACGCGGCGGTTAATCGGGCTCGTTGCAGCAAGCGCCCCCTCTTCTTTCATTGGAGAACTCCATGAGCTTGACCGTCAATAGCGTTGGCGAAAATCCCCAGCAGCCTTCGATCTACGCCGAAACATTCATCCCGGATCAACTGATCGCGGGCAATCTGAAACTGGTTTCCCAGTCGATCCAACTGATGGCCGGCACACTGGCCCGCGGTGCGGTCCTGGGGCAGCAGACCAACAACAGCATCAACTCCGCCGCCGGCACCAACACCGGCAACGGCACGATCGGCACGCTGTCGCTCGGCGCGACCGAAACGTTCGGCGTGTTCACGCTTGTGGCCACCAGCGCGACGAATTTCACGGTCACCGATCCGGAAGGCAATGCGCTGCCGCCAGCGACTGTGGGTACCGCGTACTCGAACGCCGAGATCGGTTTCAAGATCACCGCCGGCGGCACCCCGTTCGTCGCGGGCGATTCGTTCACGCTGAATGTGCTCGAGGCGACCGGCAATTACATCCTGTCGGTGAAAACCGCCAGCGATGGCAGCCAGGTCCCATCCGCGATCCTTGCGGGCTCGACCGACGCAAGCGTTGCACCGCAGCTGGCCGGCGCGTACTTGCTCGGTGAGTTCAACCAGAACGCGGTCAGCTTCGATCCGTCGTGGTCGCTCCCTGCGTTGCAAACGGCTCTTCGGCCGTACGGCATTTTCCTGAAGTCGACTGTCTCGGCGGCAGATCCGAGCTAACCCTCCCCCACGTTCCATCTGAAAGGCCCGCTTCGGCGGGCCTTTTTCATTGGCGCGCCAGAAACGTAGATATCGGAGAACCCGACCGTGAGCTTTCTTTACGACACCAACGTCCTGATTCAGATCGTCCCCAATCTGAAAACGGCTCAGCAGTTTCTGCTGGATAAGTTTTTCACTAACCAGGTGACGTCCGATACCGAGAAGGTCTCGATCGATATCGACGTGGGTAAGCGCCGGATGGCGCCGTTCGTCTCGCCGCTGGTTGAAGGCAAGCTCGTCGAGCAACGCCGTTACCAGACCAACGAGTTCACGCCTGCCTACATCAAGGACAAGCGCGCGCCAGACCTGCTCAAGCCTGTACGCCGGATGATCGGTGAGCGGATCGGCGGCGAGTTCACCGGCGAAGAGCGCGAGATGGCCAACCTGTATGCCGAAATGGCTGACCAGGTCGATATCGCGAAGCGTCGTATGGAATGGATGGCTGCCCAGGCACTCGAAACCGCGAAGCTGACCGTCGAAGGTGACGGTTACGAGATGGTCACGATCGACTTCGGGCGGGATCCGTCGCTGACCGTCGCATTGACGGGCAGTGCAATCTGGAATCCGACCAACATCGCGGCCGGCACAGCAAACCCGACGGCCAATATCGACGCATGGCAACGGCAGATCCTGAAGATGTCCGGGGCGAAGGTCACCGACATCGTCTTCACGACGAGCTCGTGGATCAACTTCAAGTTGGATCCGGTGCTCAAGGGCGCGATCATCTTCCCGTCACTGAACCCGAGCGGCAACATCGTCGACCCGGGCGCGCGCGTCGAGCAAGGCGCGGTGTATATGGGTCACTGGGGCCAGTATGACCTCTGGGTCTACAACGACTGGTTTGTCGACGAGAACAACCATGAAGTGCCGATGCTGACGGACGGCACGGTCATCATGAGCGGCCCCACCCTCATGGGCACGCGTGCGTTCGGCATGATCAAGGACCCGGCCTTCAACTACAAAGCGCTGCCGTTCGCACCGAAGACCTGGGTGCAGGAAGACCCAGCACAGCGCTTCATCATGATGCAGTCCGCACCGCTCGTTATCCCGAGCCGGGTGAACGCATCGTTCTCCGCAACTGTCTGCCCGCCGGTGTTTGACTGATGAGCGGCGCTGACAAGCGGAATTCCAACGTGCCGCCCGCGAGGAATCCCGCTCCCAACACCACCACGGAAGACCCGGGCGAAAGCGGCGGTTTCATCGTCGCTCGCGGGCGCACCGTGCATGTCGACGGCGTGGCCATCAAGCCCGGTCAACCGGTCGACTTATCGCCCGAAGATGCTGAATGGCTGCAGGCTCGCGGTTTCATCGTGCCCGCTGAATCGGCGGATTCGTCAGGAGGCGGCGTTGCTGTCGGCGGCCTGCGAATCAACGGTGGCCGCAAGCCCGGCGGCGTCGTACCGCGATGAGCGTCGACTGGGATGCGTCAGTGCTTATTCCCTGCCACGACATTGCATTCGGCGAACCGGCAACGTTCACGTCGGTCGGCGGCGCGCCGATGCCAGTCGTCGGGATGTTCTTTGATGGCTACACGCGCAACGTCGACCTCGCCGACGACGTGGGTGTGACTACGGTTAAGCCTGTCTTCGTCGTTCGCACTGAGCAGTTCACCGGTGCGCTCCCGCTCCCGAAGCCACTGCCGAAGCAGAACGACAAGCTTTCGGTCACGAGCGCCAATACCACCTATGTGATCAAAGATGCGCAGCCCGATGGCGTGGGTGAATTGCGGCTCGAGCTTCAGAAGGTGAGTTCGCCATGACCTCCTCAGTCGTTATTCGGCAACTGGTCGTTGCAGCTCTCACTGGAACGACCGACGCCGGCGCGAATGTGTTTTTCGCGCGCACCTGGCCGACGCAGCCCGACTCGTATCCGATCTTGATGATTCCCCCGCTCGAAGAGAACGGCGAGTCATGGGGTCCAACCGGCGAACCTTCTTTCACCGTCACGACCACCTTGCGTGTTATCGCGCGTGTCCAGGAACCGGCCGAGCTCGAGGACGCCGGTGCAGCGGCCGTCGCGATCGCGCTCGAGACACTCCGGGACCAGATCAAAGCAGCGGTGATTAATAACCCGACCCTCATGGGCTGGGGCGCGCCAATTCAGGAGTTCAAGCACTTCCGGTGCATGCCTCATACGACGGCCAACGGGGAGCAACCCATAGGCGAAATGGTGGTGGAGATCGACATGGTCTTCCTCCAATCGTCGGGCTCGGACTTCTATCAGATTCCGGCGGTACCGCTGCAGGGCGTCGACGTCACCGTGTTGGAGCCAGACGGCACGACCGAGCCGGGCCTAACCATCAACCTTCCCCAGTAAAGGAAACACCATGTTTGTGAAACCCGCGCCGGGCGTGCTTCTACGCGACCCGGTCACGAAGCAGCTTCTGTCGGCCGCTCCGGTCGAGGGAGTGAAGACCACGGTCGTGCCTGACGAAGGCATGCAGGTGGGTGATTTCGACCTTTACTGGGTGCGCCGGGTCCGTGATGGCGACGCAGTCCAGGTGGCACCGGCGGCAAAGGCGAGCGCGGCAGTAGCAAGCACCGCTTCAGCGAGCAGCACCGCTGCGGCAACGATCGACACGAAGGGAGCCAAATAAATGGGCGATATCTCTTTTCCGAATATTCCGCAAAATATTCGTGTCCCATTGTTCTATGCGGATCTCGATCCCAGCAATGCGAATACGGGACAGCAGACCCAGCGCGCGCTGATCATTGGCCAGATCCTCGCGAGTGGCAGCGGGACACCGGGCACGCCGCGGATCTCTCAGGGAACCTCCGATGCGAATTCGGTGGGCGGCCAGGGTTCGATGCTTGCGCTGATGACCGCAGCCTATCGTGCGCGCGATTCGTTCGGCGAGGTCTGGTATCTGCCGCTCGCGGACGACAGTGCGTCGGTGGCGGCTGCCGGCAGTCTGAACTTCACCAGCGTTCCGACCGTGACCGGCGTTCTCTCGCTGTATATCGCCGGACAGCTTGTCTCGCTGGTCGTCACCCCGACCATGACGGCTGTTCAGATCGCGGCGGCGCTGGTCGCACAGATCGGCAATCTGCCAAATCTGCCGGTAACGGCTGCAGTTGACGCCACCACGACGTCCAAAGTTGATATCACGGCGAAGAACAAGGGTCTGGCCGGCAACGACATCGACATGCAGCTGAATTACGGCGGTACCGCCAACGGGGAGGCAACGCCTGCCGGTCTTGCAGTGACCATCATTGCAATGTCAGGCGGCGCGACGAATCCGTCGACGCTCACCGCCGGACTCGCAAACTTGGGGGACCAGGAGTTCGATTTCATCGCGTTCCCGTACACGGACGGCACATCGCTCGATGCGATGAAAGCATTTCTGAGCACTCAGACAGGCCGCTGGAGCTGGAGCGAGCAGCTCTACGGAGGCGCGTATTGCGCCTATCGCGGCACCCTCGGCGCGCTCACGACATTCGGCGTCACGCGAAACGATGAGCACGTCTCGATCATGGGCTTTAATGGCTCCCCCACGCCGAGCTGGGTCATTGCGGCGGACATTACAGCCGCAGTTGCGATCTCTGCGCGCGCTGATCCGGCGCAGCCGCTGCAGACCGTGACTCTCGCAACAATGCAGGCGCCCCCGCTGCCGTTGCGCTTCGCGCTGACCGATCGGAACACGCTGTTGTATGACGGCATTTCGACGTTCGCAACGGGCGACGACGGCACGATCTCGATCGAGAACCTGATCACGACGTACCAAAAGAACAGTTTTGGTGACGCGGACGATAGCTATCTCGAGGTGGAAACCTTGAACACGCTGACGTACGTGCTGCGTCAGCTGAAGTCGGTCGTGACGACAAAGTACGCCCGCAAGAAACTGGCTGCAGATGGTACGCGGGTGGTTCCTGGTACGAACGTGGTCACGCCGAGCATGATCAAGGCCGATCTGATCGCGCAATACCAGACGCTCGAGGAAAACGGCTATGTGCAGGGCAGCGCTGTTTTCGCACAAGGCATCATCGTCCAGCAGAACTCGCAGAACCCGAACCGCGTTGACGTGCTGTACCCGGCGATCCTGATCGATCAGCTGCGCGTCCTCGCGCTGTTGATGCAGTTCTCCAACATCGTGCCCGCGACCGCGAGCTGATCGCGGCCTAACCGCAACTCTGGCCGCCGCAAGGCGGCCTTCCTCTTTTCTGGAGACAGGCAATGGCTTCTCCCACTGGGTTGCTCGCCGGCACGGCGTCGCTTTCGATCGATGGCACGACATACATGATCACTGGCGACTTCAAGTACAAGCCAGCCGGTAAGAAACGCTCGACGCTCTCCGGCATGGACCGCGTCCACGGCTTCAAGGAAGAGATCTCGGCACCCTTCATCTCTTTCAATCTGCGCGACTGGGGTGGCCTGACCGTCGCGGACATTAACTCCATGACGGACGTCACGGTGGTCGGGCAACTTGCAAACGGCAAGACGATCATCGGCCGTGACATGTGGACCGTCGAAGAGCAGGAAGTCGATTCCGTGGAAGCGAAATTCGATGTCCGACTGGAAGGTCCGGACGACTGCGTCACCGAAACAACTTCGAGTTAAAAAATGGACGACGAAAAGACAATCCGCCTTACCAAGCCGATCACCCTTAAGGGCGATAGCGTCACGTACGACGTCATCACACTGCGCGAACCGACAGTCGACGAGCTCGATCGAAGCGCGCAGACCGAAGGTTCGGCGTACGCATCGAACGCTGCGCTCATCGCCATGGTCGGCAATATTCCGCTCGCCGTCGCACGCAAGATGGGCAAGGCGAACTATGAGGAGGCGACTGCGTATCTGTCGGGTTTTACATGGCAGCCCCCGCTGTCTGGCGGGACCTCGGGGACCGACGCGCGGACGTCACCTGGCTCTACCGGTGGGGACCCGACGACGTCGGCAAGCTAACGCTGCGCCAGTTTCAGTATTGGCATGACCAGGCAGTACGATTGAAGCAGTCCGGAGCAACCTGATGGCAAACGTCTTTTCGATAACGATCACCGCTGTAGATCGTGCGACCGCGATTGTCCAAAAGGTCAATGCTTCAATCGCGAAGACCACCAAACCGATCGCCGATGTGAAGGCGTCGGTCGACGCTTTCTCGAAGGCAACTGGAATCGATAAGGTCGGCCGAGGTTTAGAAAAGGTCGGCAACATTGCAAGCGATACGGCGCGGCGTATCGGCTCTATCGCACCGCCGCTTGCCGCGATCGCGAGCGTTGGCACCATTGCTGGCATTGCGGCGCTCGCCCACAACTGGGGCCGTTCAGCAGTCGAGATCGCTAATACCGCTTCCGTCATCGGTGTCTCGACCGATCAGTTACAGAAATACCGCGGCGCTGCGCGGCTCGCCGGCCTGTCCGACTCGGATATGACCAATGGCCTAAAAGCTGTGGGATCGGCATTCGAAGATGCAGCCGCGGGCCGGGACACGTTTGCCGCCGGCGTGATGTCGAGCAAGAACATCAGCATCCACCGGCTTGCAGACGGCTCAGTGGATGCCGTGCGCGCGTTTAATGATGTCGCCGCTGCTGCGGCGAAGATCACCAACGTGCAGGCGCGAGGAAAATTCCTCGAAATCTTTGGCATGGGCGGTCTGCAACCGATGATCGGTCGGGTTGCAGAACTCAAGGCGCAATTCGAGAAGTTGAACGGCGTGATGTCGCCCGCCCAGATAGCACAGGGTGAGCGGTACAACGAATCAATGGTCGCGCTGGACGTCAGCGTCGACAAACTGAAGAACTCGATTGGCGCAGCGCTCGCGCCGGCTCTTACGCAGGTCGTCAATCAGCTCATTCCGATTGCGGATAAATACGGGCCGAAGATCGCTCAGTGGATAGAAAGCGTTGATTGGAGCAAGGCGGCACGCGAAACCGGCGAATTCGCCGTTGCGCTTGGCGGCCTAAAAGGCGCCGCGATTGTGATTTCTGCAATCACCTTCGCCAAGCCTATTGCGGCGATCGCTCAGATGTCCACTTTGCTATTGCCACTGATGCCGGCGTTGGCTCCCCTCGCCGCGCTGGCGGCCGGCGGCGCGTACACGATCGAGAAGCTCAAGGATTCGACAGAGTCGGGCCATTTCGTGCCCCGATATCCAGGCGCTCCCATTCCGAAGCCGCTTCCGAAATCACAGACTAACGCCGGCCTATGGGATAGGTTCTGGTCGGGGACTGGCAAGTTTGTGCCGCGCAATTCGACCGCGGCGCACGGGTCAACGTCAGGTGCGCCGGCGCCAATCGCTAGCTCGGCGCCTGCGGCGTCCCCCGACGCCTCGGCGGGTGGCCCAGCGCCGGTAGCAACACCGGCCGCACGTCGGGCCGGACGCGCCAGCGATCCTTTGGGGATCCGCAGCAACAATCCGCTGAACCTATCCGACAGTGGAGTGGAACGCGTGTATGCCACCCCGGAAGACGGGCTCGCCGATGCCGTAAGTAACCTTCAGCGAAACTATCAAGGCTTGACGATCGCCCAAATTCAAAAAAAGTGGACAGGAGGCGCGCAGACGGGGAATTCGCCCGAGCAGATCGCCAACTATACGGGGCTGATGTCGCAGGCTTCCGGGCTGAAGGCTAACCAGGTCCCGGACCTATCCGACCCGAGCGTCGTATCTTCCCTGGTCAGCGGGATGATTCGCGCCGAGAACGGAAAGATGCCGTACACCGCGCAGCAGATCGGCGCGGCGACCCTTCAAGGCATGCGCCGCACGCCCTCCGGCTCATCGTCCGGTGATCCTCGCTTCGCAGCTACGCCGGCGGCGCAACAGCCCGATGGCAGCAATAGCGGCGATTCAAGCGGCGCCCCAGTCACCGGCAGTGTTCAGGTTGACGTCACATTGCACAACGCTCCCAAAGGTTCGCGGGTAACTGTCGCGTCAAGAGGCAATGTTTCCGCCAGCGCCAGGATTGGCACATCCGCTTTAATGGAACCAGCCGTATGAGCGCAGCAACTCTCACAACGTTTGCCGGCAGCATCGGCGGCCTGGCTTCGGCGGCAAGCGCGCTCTCTTCGATCCTGACCGGACCCGGCGCGAATACCTGGTGGGGATCCCTGCGTCAGGCTTCGTTCGGCGGTGTGCCGTTCGCGGTGTTGGACAACACCACTAAGTTCGGCGGTCGCAACGTCGTGCACCGTTATCCATATCGGGATGACGTCTGGGTCGAACCGTTGGGCAAGCTCGCGAGGAGCTTCGCAGTCACGGGCTTTCTGATCGAGAACAGCCTTGTCTATGGGAAGTTGAAGGGAGTGCCTAGCTCGGTAATCGCCCAACGCGACAATCTGGTTGCAATCTGCGAACAGAATGGTCCGCAGACTTTGGTCCATCCGACATTCGGGACGATAGATAACGTGAGCTGCCTCGAGTCGGAGGCTAGCGAGAGCATCGGTCACGGCCGCGTGATCATGATTCGCTTTTCCTTCATCCAGGGTGGCGCGCGGATTTATCCGAATGTGAAAGAGTCGCCAGCAGGCGGTATACAGGGAGGATCTCAGGGTGTGCAAGCTGGAGCTCTATCGGATTTTGCGAAGAATGCCGCAACAGATATCCAGCAAGGTGCGGCCGTCGTACATACAGCGGTAGATACAGCGATTTCCTGGTACCAAATAGCGGTGACTGACATTCACGACGTAAAGCGCGTCATCAATGCCGTTTCAACATTGGCCGGCGACTTTGGCCGGTTCTTCGGCGGCGGCAATGACGGATATACCGGGACGAACCTGACGGCGCCCGTCGGCACGACTCCCGAGCAACTTCTCGCGGCGGACACCGCGAACGTTGCCGCTGTAGTCGGTGCCGGCGCGGCGCTGCAGACGGCGGCCGCGAATGTGAGCGACACAACGACTTTCGCTTCGTGCGCGCAGCAGCTTGTCACCGCGCTTGCGGCCACGGCAGCCGATCCCGCGGATGCCATCCGGTTAGCCAGCGATCTCGCGGGGTTTTCGCCGACCGGCATGTTCACGAGCTCAGTGATTGGAAGCGCGATGTCATCGATGCAGACGAGCTGCGCAGCACTCTTTCGCCGCTCGGCGCTCGCTGGAGTCGCCCAGGCCTGTTCGACCTATCAGGCATCGTCATATGACGATGCCGTGAACGTGATGCAGAGCGCCACTGCGCTCATCGATGCCGAGATCGAGGTCGCCGGGGATGCAGGAGATGACGAGAGCTTCGCCGCGTTGCGCGTGCTACGCAACGCCGTTGTTCAGGACCTACAGGCCCGCGGCGCAGATCTCGCGCCGCTCACGACCATGACATTCAACGGAACGATGCCAGCGCTCGTGCTGGCGCATCGTATCTATGACGACGCCACGCGAGCGGATCAGTTGGTACAGCAGGTGCAGCCAATTCATCCGCTGTTCATGCCAATGACATTTCAAGCGTTGTCGTCTTAACTAGTTAAGCGGCTTAGAGAAAGATTTCAGATGTCCGTCGATGCACTTGCTAGTGACCATGAAACGTTTTAGCTTCAACGTCCCATCTTTGCCAATAACCCAGTGGTCTATCTCGCCACCACCGATAACGTCGTCAGGAGTGCAATAGTCGACAGGATGTGGGGATACCTTAATAAGCGAAACATCTCTATTGATATATCCATATTTAAATTGGCTGTTTGAAATTCCGCCAATTTGCTTTAGGCCAGGGATGTCAGGTAATCCCATTGCGATGGCGAAGGTCTGATCACCAGTGAGTTCATGGCATGAAGCGCCTGAACCCTGCCTGGCATCTCCGACTTGCGTGCAATAGGAAGCAGGAGAATTTGCTACCCGATAGAGCTCTTGTTGAGAAAATGCGCTGGGTGATAGCCCGATTAGAAATGCCATAACGAGAGTTTTGAAGTGCATTTTGCTTTCCTTTTGGTGAAAAACTTTGGTTTGACGATAATAATGGAATCACATGGATGATGATCTCTATTTGAGCGCTGGCAACCAAACGATCAGTGGATGGACTGACGTGCGCGTTACAAGAGGCATCGAGCGTTGTCCATCCGATTTCGCGCTCGGGCTCACCGAATCCTTCCCAGGAGAAGTCAATGAAGTGGTGATCCAGCCTGGTGATGAATGCCAGATTCGGATTGGAACCGACCTCGTAATTACCGGCTATATCGACCGATATCGACCCGGCTTCGATCCCGACGGGCACGCCATTCGAGCGACCGGTCGTGGCAAGTGCCAGGATCTCGTTGACTGCGCTGCTGTCTGGCCGAATGGACAAATTAGCGGAACGTCAGCACTTGATGTTGCGTCCAAACTCGCGGCTCATTACGGGATTACCGTCACCTGCGATATCGCTAAGCTGGTGGCCATCCCTCAATTCAATATATTCATCGGCGAGACTTCGTACGAGATCATCGAGCGGATCAGCCGGTACAGCCAATTGCTCGTCTACGAGCAGCCAGACGGCACGCTAAGGCTTACTCAGGCCAGTACGGTGCAGGCAGCGGGTGGCCTTGCGCAGGGCGTCAACGTTCAATCCGCATATATCGATTACGCGGCCGACCAGCGCTTCTCGAAATACACAGTATTCACGCAGTCGGTCCTCACCTTTGGGGACCTCGGCATTGGCCAGAACGTAATCGCTGTCGTCGAGGACGTGGGCGTGAAGCGCACGCGCGAGCACTACATCGTGGCCGAGGCAGTACAAGGCTATGCGGATCTGGCTACGCGACGCGCGAACTGGGAGATGAATCGGCGCATCGGCCGCTCGGCGGTCGTCACCGTCGTCACGGATAGTTGGCGTGATGCGGCGGGCGTGCTGTGGACTCCCAACACACTCGTACCGATCTCGCTTCCAAGGCTAAAGCTCGAAAACGAGACCTGGCTAATCGGGGAGGTTACATATATGCGGTCAGAGCAAGAAGGAACGACCGCCGAGCTCACCATAATGCGGCCGCAGGCATATCTGCCGGAGCCGGTTGCTCTGCAGCCCATATTCGTCGATGCGAGCGCGCCGGCGGGTGCGCGATGAGCGGATCTCCATCAATGCTGAACCGGCTCGCCCGGCGCGTGCTGCTGCTGTTTGGGCGCGGCCGCGTGGCCACTGCTAACGACGGTGGTCCAGTCCAACTCGTCCAGGTTCAGATTAACGAGCTCGAGACGATCGACAATCTGAGTCGGCTCGCCGAGTTTGGATTCACATCAATGCTGCCTCGCGACTCGGACGTTGCGATTGCATTCATCGGCGGCGATCGCAGCAACGGCGTGATCGTCGCATCGAACCATCAGCCGTCACGCCCCACCGGGCTGCTGCCAGGCGAAACGATGCTCTATAGCCAGGACGGCAAATATGTCTACATGACGGCGTCCGGTGGCATCTCGGTATTCGCCAATGGACAGCCAGTGAATGTCACCGGTGCTACGACGGTCACTATCACAGCATCGGAAGAGATCGTCGCTGACACGCCGCTGTTGAAATGCACCGGCGACATTCTGGATAACTGCAACACGAACACACGGACTGTGGCGGAGATGCGCACTGTTGCTAACGGGCATACCCATAAGGTCGTGAATGTTCAAGGCGGTGGTTCCACCATCGAAACAAATCCGCCGGATCAAGACGAATGAGCGACATCAAAATTGTTTGGGATGTCGCTAACGCACGCGGCGACTGGGCTCTTATTCCCGGGGATATTGCGACTGGTGACGATCTCGAGACAGCGTTGTTGTTTAGCCTATTTTCCGATCGTGAGGCCGCGCCGGACGACGAGATACCCGACGGCTCGACGGACCGTCGAGGCTGGTGGGGTGACGACGGCGTAGATGATGGCACAGGTCCGACTGGCTCACGGTTGTGGCTGCTCTCCCGTAGAACCTCACCCACGAACAAAACCCTCACAGATGCGTACGACTACGTTGTTGAGGCGATCCAGTGGCTCATCGATTCGGGCGTTGTAGCGAGTTTCGACGTCATCACCCAGTGGGTCAAATCTGACATGCTCGGAATCTCCATCACTGCTTATCCGCCAAGCGGCGGCGCGGCGCAGACTTTCAACTGGGCATGGAGCATTAACTGATGCCATATTCGCGTCCCACTCTTACGGCTCTTCGCACGCAGATCTGGTCTGACATCACCGCCGCGGCCGGCCTCGTCGTGTCGTTGCTGCAGAAGGCCGTACTAAAGATCGTTGGCTCGGCCCTGGCCGCGCTCGTGTTCGGCCTGTACGGATACCTCGACTGGATCGCGAAGCAGGCTGTCCCTTTCACATCGACGGACGAGTTTCTGGCTGGCTGGGGCGCGCTTAAGAGCACCTACCTCGAGGCCGCAACGCAGACGGTTCTGACCGTGCAATTCACCGGTGCGGATGGGACGCCTCTTCCGGCCGGTACCGGCGTGAACCGGGGCGATGGGTTTGCTTATACGACGAACGTCGATGCCGATGTCAGCGGTACGACCGTTACGGTCAGTATCACGGCCGTGACAGCGGGGAGCGCCGGAAACTGTGACGTCGGCACGGCCATCGTGCTTGCGAGTGCGGTGCCCGGTATTCAGTCAACGGGTGTCGTTACAGCCCTGGTTACATCAGGTACTGACGTCGAGACGCAGGATGATTTCCGCGATCGGGTAATGCTCGCGTTCCAGAAGCCCGTGCAGGGAGGTGATCAGGACGACTATGTCGTCTGGGCGCGCAACGTGGCCGGTGTTACCCGGGCGTGGTGCTCCCCGAACGGATTCGGTTCCGGCACGGTCGTCGTCTACTTCATGATGGACGACGCGGAGTCGGGGCACGCGGGCTTCCCGCAGGGTACGGACGGGATATCCCAATACGATCAGGGCCCAGGTGGCCTTCCACGCGGAGTTGTGGCGACAGGCGACCAGTTGACGGTCGCGAACGCGATCATTACCGAACAACCGGTCACCGCGCTGGTGTATCTATGCTCCCCAATCGAAAATCAGGTTGGCTTCATAATCGCAGGTCTGAGCGCCGCATCGACCGCCACAAAAACGGCAATTGGGGCAGCGCTTTCCGACCTGATGATTCGCGAGGGAGCGCCGGCGGGTGATATCGATCTGTCAGATATCAACTCAGCAATCGGTTCGGTACCCGGGTCGGCCGGTTATCTGCTCAATGCCATTACCAGCACCGTCGGCGGAGTCACCACGACATATCCGCCGAACACGAACATCACCAACGGCACAGGCGTGCTGCCCGCGCTCGGCGCCGTCAACTTCGTCTAACCTATGCCCGCTCCGAACTATAGCGCTGCAGACTATCTGCGTGCCCTGCAGACGCACCTTCCACGTGGCCGAGTCTGGCCTCGCGATCCGGATGCGCAGCAGACGAAGTTCCTCTCGGGCTTCACGTCGGTCTTCGAACGGTTGAATGCCGCGGCAAACAATCTGCTCATCGATGCATTTCCAGCGACTGCTGTTGACCTGCTGTCTGAATGGGAATCGACGCTCGGGCTACCCGATCCGTGTGCTGGAGAATCACCGACGTTACAGGGCCGGCAGCGGCAGGTCGTGGCGCGTTTAACGAGCTCGGGCGGACAGTCGATACCGTACTTCACTCAATACGCCGAGACGTTGGGCTACGCGGTGACCGTAACCCAGTTCACTCCGTTTCGGATTGGTCAGCAGGGCATGGGTGCGGCTCTTGGCACCGTGGATTGGGCGTTCACATGGGAAATAAATGCACCGCCTGTGACGGTCACTTACTTCTCAATGGGACAATCGGGCATGGGAGAGGCGCTTGCCAGTTGGGGAAACGGAGTGCTCGTGTGCGAGATGAACGAGATCAAGCCAGCACACACCATTCTAATCATTGCGAATCCGGGGCTTCTCGACTCCGATTTCGTTCTAAATCAGTCGACGCTTTCATGATAAAAATCCTCAACAAAATCGCAGTGGCAATCGTTTTTGCCATCGCCGCAGTTTCGGCAAGCGCTCAGTTCACGTTCACGCCCGGCCAGGTCTTGGGCGCTGCGCAACTCAACTCTGCGTTTGAGGCTGTGCTGCCATTATCCGGAGGAGCGTTGAGCGGGCCTTTGAGCGTGCCTGGTCTTGGTGTCACTGGATCTATCACGAGCCCCATCATTGCCGGGGGCGCGCTCACGAAGATCCTGTCAAACAGCTCGACGACAGGGCAGGCTATCTACACCGGCCTATGCGCCGGCTGCACAGCCTATGATGGCCTGCAATCTACAATCACGATCCCGGCCGGCACGACGGTCACGGGATCAAACGCTGTCAGCAGCTATATCGTCAACAAGAACCCCTCAACTGGCGTTGCCAACTCCGGCAATGGAGTGAACTACTTCAGCGTCCAGACGTGTGCGGTAAACAACGGGGCATGTTGGACTCAGAATGGCATTCTGTCCGATAACTCAACTTATGCGATTTCAGCATATACAGGAGTACAGCTAAATGTCGCTGAATACGATATCGACGTTACGTCTCCGTACACCAACGTCCAAGGTCCGACTCTTACAGGGAGTTCACTGGTTCAGCCAGCGGCGGCGGTAGGATTCACCATTGGGTCATTATCGGTGCAGGACCCTACGATTGCGAAATGGACATATGGATTCGTAACGCAAGACGGGGTCGCTAACACGGCTTTCCATGCGGGGGCTCTAAGTGCTAGCGGGACGAGCATCGCAAGCCAGCCGATCACATATAACTATTACGATTCGACTTCGACCGTACAGGCATGGTCTACGCAGGTTCAGGCTAGCGGGAACTTTGTTCTGAGCGATAGCGGATCTGCGCATCAGTTCCAGGTCAACGCAGGGATTATGAGTAAATCTCCTTCTGGCACCGGATCTGTCACGATTGACAATGCCGGTGGACAGGAGAGCGTTCTTTCGCTGAACGATGGCGGCGCTAATAAATGGCAGATTGGGAAGCTGAATAGCACTAACTGCTTTTTCGCATACGACACAGTCGCGAATAATTTTGTGTGGGAGATGTGCTCGGGAGGAACGTTTGCGTTCACGTCTCCCGTCTCTCATGCCAAGCAAGAAATCGATGCGAGCTATACGTACAGCACACCCACGACCGGGGCGACTGTAACGCTGGCAACCGGGACCGAGACCGCGGTCATTAATCCTGCCGGCACTCTATCTGCGCTCACTGTTACTCTCCCCTCTTGTCAGGCTGGTTATGACGGCTCAATCGCACGCTATTCGTCTTCGCAGCAAATCACAGCTCTGACTGTGAATGCAACGGCGGGATCGGTTTCGAATGCACCGACGACGTTAGCGGCCGGCGCGGGGCACGCGAACATATGTCGGGTCGCAAATGCGACCTGGTATCCGCTTTATTGACGAAGAAATAGATCTCAGCGCCACCCAGCCCCGCCACCGAGCGCGGCTTTTTATTTCTGAGCCCACAGCGTGTGGGCTTTTTTCTTGCCAAAAATTCCCCGCATTGAGGCAACGTAATGTTCCAAACCGATCAGCCTACCGCCGCTACCTCACTGCCAACGCCGGCCACCGCCGGAACACCGGGCTTCTTCACTGGTGGCAACCCTGCGGCAGGCACGCCCGCGACGATTCTCGATTCCGACTATATGAACATGTTGATGTTGGAGCTCATCAACGTGGTGACTGCGGCCGGCTTGACCCCAAGCAAGACGGCATACAACCAGGTGTTGCTGGCAATTCGTGCAATGACGTCAGGCGGCGCTCGCGTCTCAGGTTTGGTAGGAAAGAACAATGCGGCCGCGCCAGCCACCCAGTTCGATTTCAGCGCACTGAGCGTCACGCTGCGCAACCCTACGACCGGTGCTACCGTCGTTGTGACCAACACCGACACGATCACCAACAATGTCGCATTGGCCGGTCCAGTCGCTAATGGACGAGATCAAGCGGCGGCCTTCACGGCATCCCAGTGGATATACTTTTATTTCATCTGGAATCCATCCACGTCAACGCTAGCGACGATCGCGAGCACGGCAACACCCTCCGTCGGACCTGCTTTGCCTAACGGCTTCACGTCGTGGGCTTATATCGGCACGGTGTACCTCAACGCTAGTTCAGTCCTCGCGCTTGGCTATTTCCGTGGGTCTTGGTTTGCATATCAATCTCAGCAAGCAGTTGTTTCGGGCGGGGGCGCGACAGTATCAACACCTGTCTCGTGTGTGACGCAAGTCCCTCCTATCCAATGGTCGCCGATGTTTGAGTTGAGCATTACCAACTTGCAGGTAACGTCTACGTCAGGCGGTGCTTATAGTGGGACGCTGTTAATCTCGGCCGATGGTGGTACAGCCTACACGCTTGTTTCTGGACTGCAAGGCGGCGGCGGCATAAGTACTAATACGGCCATTTCAGGCCAGACAAAACGCCTGCCGAATCTTTCGCAAAGTTTCAACTATCTATGGCAGGCACTGGGTTCAAGTACCTTGCCGTCTACAAACATAACAGTCGGTGGCTATAGCGTCGCAAATGGAGGGGAATAACATGAATGCATTTATTGACGCAAACGGCGTTCTGGTTGCCTGGGGTTATATGGAAGCCAACAACGGGGACACGCTCGTTGAGGTTCCAGAGGCTTTCAACGAAATCCCTGGCACCGTGAGCACGCCAGACAAGGGCGTTACGTGGGTTCCCTACACCGCGCCAGTCTCCCCAGGCGCTACAGCGGTCACCGCGTTGGCATCGGGCCTGACCATCGCCAGCACAGCAACGCCTGCGCTCAACGGCACGTATGCCATCGATCAATTGAGCCAGATGGATATCATCGCTATCGAGACGAGCATCAATGCGGGGAAGGGCTTCCCAGGTGGTGCTACCGTGTTCAACTACGCAGACGCGACCGGCGCATTCCACTCGTTCACGCAGGCCAACTTTACGAACTTCGCCGCAGCGATTCGCGACTACGTCTATGAGCTCAAGTCGGTCATCGCGGGTGCATCGACGACGCTTCCGAGCGCGACGTCGACAATCGCTTAACCCTGCGCAACTGAGTAGCCGGCCGCCTTAGGGCGGCTTTTTTTACGCCTGGTATGCATGGACGACCATCTAATGACCGTCACCAACGAAGACCTGCAGCGCCAGATACACGAATCCCGCACGGATTCCGCAGAGATAAAGGAGCAACTCAAACAGCTCATCGAACTGAGCACGGAAACGAGGTTGCAGGGCCAGGCGCTTGGGGAGCTGCAGAAGCAGTTCGGCACCTATCTCGACCGCTACAGCAGCAACGACATCAAGCAGTGGGAGGACATCAACAGCACGAAAGAGCAGTTGACGAGCCTGCGCTCGAAAATTCACGGCGGTGTGATCGTCCTCGGTTTTTTCCAGGCACTGATGATCGGAATGATCGGCTGGACCCTTCAAACGGTTATCTCCGACAACACGATGATGGCTGTCCATGAGCGTCGCTTGAACGACCAGGGCGAAACGTTGCAGGCTCTCCGCCACCTCACTGGAAACTGATATGCCAACCATTACCGCGGATCAAGCCGGCGGTCTAAACGTGTGCGCCTTTATGGACATGATTGCCGTGTCAGAAGGCACGAGCACGTCCCCGATCACGCAATGCGACGGCTACGACATCATCGTCACCGGCCTCGACGGGCGGCACCGGTTCGACGATATGAGTTGCCATCCATTTGAGGGCGGCCGCAGCAGCATCGTGATTAATCACGTCGGGTTGACGTCGAATGCGGCGGGCCGCTACCAGCAGATGCTGAAGGACTGGCCGCACTATCGCGATCTGCTGAAGCTGCCCGACTTCGGCTTTGTGTCGCAGGACCTGGTTTGTCTCCAGCACATCAAGGAATGCGGCGCGATCGGGTTGCTGCAAAAAGGAAACTTCGCCGGCGCCGTCGCGAAGTGCAACAACATCTGGGCCTCGCTTGCCGGCGCGAAGTACGGTCAGCCGACGAACACGTTCGACATGCTGCGCGCGGCGTACATCCTGAACGGTGGCGCGGTCGCCTAACGACACATCCGGTCCATTCAACATGCTGCCTGCGGGGATCCAGTCGATCTTTGATATGGCGTGAAGATTAGCTCGATCATCAAGACGCACAACCTTAAGCGCTTGAGATCGAGCAGGAAGTTAATCCGAGTATCCGTTTCGAAGGGTTCCCAGTTTGGTGCGCCCATGAGGCTGCTGAGCGTATGCGCCGTCCACGATGGCAACCTGATGGTCTCCAACAAGCGGTTTGATGCGGCGTTCTAGCCAGTCGGTGACGCTGTCTCCATCGGTCGCCTTGCGCTTGTAGGCGTAGTCATCGACCTGGGCTCCAGCAGGGGCGCGCACGATGACGACAATTTCCTCCATTGCCAGAACCTTTTTCTCAAACTCTGCGACAGTAATTTTAGCCATGGCGGCCTCCTTGGTGGCACGCCACACGCGTGGCGAGACCGGATTATAAGCACGTTAATTGGAAATTAAAAGGCGATTAAACGAAGATTATTCGAGATTTATTTTTCGCGAGTCTCGTTCGTCTGCTTGCATGGCCGACGCTGCGCGCTCGGTCCTCGGCAGATCGGCGGGTATAAGCCCGCGTTTCCCGTAGCGCGTTTCGATGGCCTTTCCCCTTGGCAGGCCGCCCCACCACTCTTTTACAACTTGGATTTGCGATGACTATCGTATGGGGCGACCCAGCGGGTCGCTTTGACACCGACGCGCTTCCACATGCCTATACCTACAACACTTCCGGAAACGTGTTGACTGACACGTGCACGAACGGAACAAACACTTGGGTCAAAACCTACACTTATACCGGCTCGAACTTGACTAGCGAAAGCGCGTGGGTGAAGCAATGACTCTCGGCGCATTCATGAGATTTCTAGCGCTGTGCGGATATCCAGCGCGCGGGAATGCACTCGCCGGAGCTGGCATAGCCGGACTGAAATCGCCCGGCGTTCTCGCCCAATCCGCAGTCCCGGCCAGCGTGACGGGAACGGCCGTGGAAACGACCCTGGCGTCCATTGTGATTCCGGCGGGCGCGCTCAAGGCCAATGGTTCGTTGCGAGTAACCACGCTTTGGAGCTATCCGAACAACGCCGATACCAAAACCGCGAAAACATACTTTGGGGGCATTGCCTTTAGCAATAAAGCGCTGACCACGTCTTTGTCGAATCAGATGCAGACGATCGTCCGCAACCGTGGTGTAACTAATAGCCAAGTTAGTTCAGCGCCCACCGCGGCCAGTGACTACGGATCATCCGGAGCGGTCGTTCAGACAGCCACGATCGACACAACCCAAGCGCAAACCCTGCTTATCACCGGAACATTGGCGACGATTGCTGACACCTTGACGCTTGAAGCCTACACCGTGGAAATCCTGAACCCATGATCACTATCCCCGCAGTGACCGATCCAGTAAGCGGCGTGCAATCGCCTTCAACGCCAATTCCCGCTGACGCTATCGCCGTTGTATGCGATGGGGCGACGTACACGGTTTATCAGACTGGCGACTCAATACCCACTACTTCGTAAGCCGTCAAGACCCACCTCACCACCAGGCCGCCTTCGGGCGGCTTCTTTCGTTTACGGCCATGACTGAAAAAAACACGGTTGTTCCGCATGAGCACCTCGTCAAGGTAACCGACATCGAAATGGAGTACTACCCAGACCACGCGCCTCGCACGGCCTCATCGATCTTTCGCCACACGGAGGCCGCGGGAAAGAAAGCCGGCTTGCGCTGCGCAGTGAGCGGTCAGCCTTCGCCCGAATACCACCATCTATGGGTCGAATGGGCCGATGCAGACGCGATCGATTGGGTGATCGTTAAATCGATCGCGCTCGGCGAGATCACCGAGGTACCGGTGCTCGACCTCCTGACCGATCAGCCCACTGGCGAGACCTTCCCTGTCGAGCAATCGGCTGTGTGGAAGATCTGCAAGCTGACCGCGGCGCTCGGCTTCGATTGGAGCGCCTTTGATCCGGCCAAGCCTGAGACCTTCGTGGACTCGCCGCAGAACATGCTTCCGCTGCACATGAAGTTCCACCGCTCGCCGACGCACGGCATCCACCATCGCTCGTTTCCAACTTTCGTTTTTCAGGGTTACCCCCGCAAAACGGGTTTCATTTTTACCGCCGACGAGCTTCCCTCCCTGGAGCACAAATGAACAAGACATCAAGCGTCGTCACCGGTGGCGTCACCGTGACCGCAGCCACACTAGTCCCGCTGATCCAGTGGGCGATGAGCGGTTTTCCGCGACCGGTGCCGCCGGATATTCCCTTCTTGGTCGCCGCCGGCCTGGTTACCGGCGTGCACGCTGTGTACAACATTCTCGCTGCGCGGACTGCCGCTAAAACGGTCGCCGCGGCACCTGTCACGCCGGCGGCATCGTCGATCATCCAATGATTCGCACTGCCCTTGCCGTGTCGCTGCTGACCGGCTGCACGGTAGTCGAACACGTCCAGGTTCTGCCGACCTTCGACAAGCAGAACGATGCCGGCTGTTGCGTGCTGTATGCCGAACTGCCGCCCTCAACCCGACTGTCCGTTGCCGTCAATAAAACGGACGCGGGCGTGAGCACCAAGGTCGGCGCAACTTGGAAATTTTGAGGATCCAATGAATCGCATCGGACTTTTGCTTCTCGCAGCGGCTTTTCTGGCCGGCTGCGCGACCTACAGCGTGCAGCCGTTCTATGACGCCGGCGCTAAGCAGGTGATCTGCTGCAAAGCCGTCGTGACGAACTCGAAGAACATCGCGACTGTCAACTTCTTCGCGACCGAATCGAATGGTGTCTACGTAATCCGCTTTGCCGAGACCGGCGTCAACGCGGCCGCGCCGATCGCGGCGGCCGCCATCGCTGCATCCGATGTTTCCGCTGCCGTAACCAGCGCGGCTATCACCGCCGCGCAATTCGCCCCGAAGTAATCCCTCTCTCCGACAGGAAAAATCATGAAACGCTTCTTTTCACTGCTTGCAGTGGGCTTCGTCACGTTCGCCTTTTCCGCCTGCGATACTGTTCCGACCGTCAAACTCACGCCGGTGCAATTCTTCGCGATCGCATGCCCGCCCGTTCAGCAAGCTTTGGCGCTCGCACCGACATTCTCCCTGACGATTCCAGCTACTGTGTTGGCGAAAGTCTCGCTGGCTCAACCGGTCGTCGATGAATTCTGCGCTGCCGGCGCGACCGTTTCGGTGGCATCGGTATCTCAGTTCGCAAACACTGCATTCCCAGCCGCCAGCGCGGTAGTCAATGCGGCGCCGGCGACCGTGCTGGCGGATGCGAAAAAAGCTCAGATCCAAGGCGCGATCGGATTAGCGCAACTCGCCGTCGATACCGTGACCGACATCGTGCAGAACTCGCAGGCTGCGGCGGCCGCATCTGGAGCAAGCGCAGCTTCAGCGCCTGCGGTTCCTGTCGCGCCGGCGAGCGGCACCCTGGTAGCACTGCAATGAGCCGGCCGATCCGCGTCGCCTTGAGCGGATCGGGCACGAAGGCCCCCGCGCACGTCGGGGCTCTTGCTGCGATCGAGGATGCCGGCTTCGAGATTGTCGAGCTCGCCGGTACGTCCGGCGGCGCTCTGTGTGCGGCGCTTTATGCGTGCAGCATGAAGGCGCCCGCCCTCCACCAGTTGATTATGGAAATGGATTGGGCGCCGCTGATGGCTGTCTCGCTGTGGTCTATTCTGACGGGTAAGGGCTACTGCTCGGGAAATGCACTGCTGAAGTTCATGACCGCGCAGACTGGCGGAAAGACGTTCGCGGATCTGGAAATTGACCTGACCATTATGGCGTCGGACGTATCAAGCGAAGTGCCCTATCGGTTCGACCGGGAGTTGACTCCTGGCATCCCTGTTGCGCTTGCCGGCCGCGCGTCCGCATCGATCCCGATTGTGTTCGCGCCGGTGTTGATCAATAACGCGGTGCTCATGGATGGCGGTCTCGTGGTGAATCTCCCAGTGGACTTGTTGGAGGTCGACTCAATCCCCCGCCTGGGCGTGGAATTGACATCGCAATGCGAGCCGTTCGCGCCGGGGCATCACAGTCTGAATAAGATCGTGCCACACTTGATCGATCTGATGATCCAGTCGACCGAAGACGCACACATTGAACTGGGAAAGCTGAAGGGTGCGCGAGTCATCCAGGTCGACACCTCCTTCGCGAGCTCGCTTGATCGCAAGATGGGGCGCGCTACTCGCGAACGGCTATACGAAAATGGATACACAGCGACATCCGGCGCGCTCACTAAAATGGCTGCGTCGGCATCGGTCTAATCAAGTTCATATGGGTGGCGGACCGTACCGTCATCCCACAACAGCTTGCCTTCAACCTCATCTCCGAAGACCGAAACCACATAGCAGAGCATCGCCGCGTCGAGCGCGGTGTCTTCCGGCCATACGCGACCGGCATCGAGAATCGACACTGCCTGGGCAGCGGGGCGATATGCCAAAAATATCGCTCCACGAAAGGGATCGCCGGCCTGATCCACTTTGATCTTTTCTCGTTCGATGATCGGCCGCGCCAGGTCCACATCGGTTGTAAACTTTTGGCAATGAGTAAGGTTGGCGACGTCAGCCACGGATGCACCGGGATTTAGGCGTAGCAACTCGGCTCGCTCGACCCAGCAATCCAGCGTCGCAGCAGGAAGGTCTGTCGTGTTCATGGCTGCTCTCCCGAAAGGGCTCAGACTCCGCGCTATCATGGTCCTTGGAGGTGACCCATGTGCGCAAACTACGATCCAACCGCAGAGATCGATTTCGAGGCGTTCTCGCAATTTCCAAGACCTAATTTCGATTATCCGATCGAGACATGGAAAGATTACCTCGCGCCGATCCTCAGGAAAAGTGCCGACGAACATCTGACCGACCCCGCCACGTTTGGCATGGTTCCGCGGAAGCACATCCCGGCCGGAGTAAAGTTGTTCGACACAATGAACGCTCGCGCCGAGTCGGTCGGTGAGAAGCGCAGCTTTTCCGCAGCGTGGAAGAAGTTACAGCTTTGCCTAATCCCTTGCCGCAGTTTCTACGAGCCATCCTACGAGACCGGGTCGGCGGTGCGCTGGCGTATCGGCCTGGAATCAGGCGCACCGCTTGCCATCGCGGGCCTATGGCGTACGTGGGCTGAACCTGAAGGCGCGGCGCTGTCGTTCACGATGCTGACCGTCAACGCGGAGCAGCATCCACTCATGCATCGCTTCCACAAGCCGGGGGCCGAGAAGCGATCAGTGGTCGTCCTGTGGCCCGAGCAATACGAGGACTGGCTTGGATGCCGCTCGACCGACGAAGCGCGATCGTTCCTAAATCTCTTTCCTGCCGACGAGATGACATCTGCACCGGCCCCGATCCCGCCGCGCCCACGCAAGCCTAAGGCTGACGGTACAGAAACGCTCTTGTAAGCGCTCACATCAGCGGGACGGCCCGCGGTCCCACGGTTGGCCGGTGTATTGGGAATCGGTCCGTAACTGGATCATGATGCCGCCTTGGGATCCAAGACGCTTCTTCTCATCCTGCAGTCGATCCAGTAGCGATTTCGCCGACCCAACTATCCTCCCACGGTTATCCGCCTGGAGCCCGTAGTGGATTTCCAGCGCCTCGGCGTGCGCCTTATCGAGCACGCGCCGGTAGCGCACCACTTCGAGGATTAGTCGACGAAGGGTCGGATCGGGGCACATCCGCCAGAGTTCCCTCAGGTCCCCGTTGGAGACGGGTTCGAAATCATCGACTTTGAAAGGCATGATGGCGCATCGCGAAAGCTGTATGGATATACAGTATCGCAAACTGCGTTCCGCCTGCACGCGAAAAAATGAAAAGCCTACATTTCGACAGCCTACCCGCGCAGAAGGTATTCGACTGAGCATAGTGACGGGGTTCGAATCCCCGTCTCTCCGCCAGAATACGTATCACATTGTCAAGCATCCCCAAAACCCGCATCGCGCCTTGTGCCGACGCGGGTTTTTTGTTGTCCGGTACGGCCAAAACTGCAAAACCATCGCCTCACGGATGCCGAATATAATCCACCAACGCCCTCGTATACGCGTCCGGTTTCCGATCGAAAAGACTTACCACCACCGCCACGACAAACCCCGCCGGCACCCCAAACACGCCCGAACTGATCGACTCGATCCCAAACCACCGCGCGCCCGACCACCCCGTCATCTGCGTGAAATACGGGTACGTCGACACGATGTAATAGACGCACACGCTCAACCCCGCCAGCATCCCCGCGACCGCCCCGAGCTTCGTCGTCCGCTTCCAGAACACGCCCAGCACCAACACCGGAAACAAACTCGACGCCGCCAACGAAAACGCCGCCCCCACCAAGAACAAGATATTCCCGGTATTCAGCGAAGCCACATAAGAAGCAAACAACGCCACCCCCAGCAACAATATCTTCGATATCGTCACCCTTCGCTGACTGCTCGCCGTCTTGTCGACCATGCAGTAATAGACGTCGTGCGAAAGCGCATTCGCAATCGTCAATAGCAAGCCATCGGCGGTAGAAAGCGCCGCGGCCAACGCCCCCGCCGCAATCAATCCCGACATCACATACGGCAGCCCCGCAATCTCCGGCGCGGCGAGCACCACCATATCCGGCTGCATCTGAATTCCGGACCAGCGCACGATGCCATCACCGTTCACATCGCCGATACGAATCAGATACGGCTCGACCTTGCGCCATTGCATGACCCAGGTAGGAAGATCAGCGAACTTGTGCCCGACGATTCCCGTCAGCATCTCGTACTTGATCAGCACCGCGAGCACCGGCACGGTCACATAAAACAGCGCGACAAAAAACAGCGTCCAGCCGACCGAGCGCCGCGCGGAAGCCACAGATGTAGTCGTGTTATAGCGCGTCAAAATATGCGGCAAGCTCGCCGTTCCCAGCGACAAACACAGCAGCAACGACAAGAAATTCCGCCTGTGCAGCCGCGCGTTTTCATCGTCGGATGGGGGGAACGCTTCAGCCATTGGCACCGGCGGCGCAGCGCGTTCGAGCATCGCATCGCGGGCGCGGGTCCATTGAACGTGCGCCTCCGCGGGTGTCTTCGGGAACGACGCCAGTTCACGTTCCCGCTCGTTAATATCGCGCAACGGCCCGTTATGCCGACGCAGACCCGCGATCTCCTCCATCAGCCGAGCCTGGCCGGTATGAAACGACGTGGGCAATTCATCGATCTGCGTCTGGATCTGCTGCGCCTGACGCTGGTAATCGTCGCGAACCCTGGCTTCTTCGGGCGAGCGTTCCACCTCCCGTTCAAGCACTTCCACACGCTCCAGCAACCGTCCATACGAAAGCTGCGGCAACCAGCCGAGCCCTTCGCGATGGGCGATCATCGAGACGGGAATCAGCATGGCGCTGATCAGGATGATGTACTGCGCGACCTGCGTCCACGTGACCGCGCGCATGCCGCCAAGAAACGAGCACACGAGAATACCCGCAAGCCCGCAGAAGATCCCGATAGCAAAGTCGATACCGATAAACCGCGATGCAATCAGCCCGATGCCCTGGATCTGCGCGACGAGATAAACGAACGAGCACAGGATGGCCGCGAACGCCGCAATCCCGCGCACGAGGTTGCTTGAAAAGCGCGTGCCGAGGAAGTCGGGAATGGTGTATCGAGCAAGCTTGCGGACGTAGGGCGCGAGCAGGAACGCAACGAGACAATACCCGCCGGTCCAGCCCATCATGTACGCAAGACCGTCGTAACCGGTTGCATAGATGGACCCGGCCAGCCCGATAAACGACGCCGCCGATAACCAGTCCGCCGCCGTGGCCATGCCGTTGAACGCGGACGGCACGCGCCGCCCGGCTACGTAATACTCGACCAGATCCGACGTCCGCGACAACAAGCCGATGACGGCATAGACGGCTATCGGCACGAACAAAAACACATAGCCGATCCACATGCCCGGCCCGGTCACGCGCTCGATCCGCGCCATCACGTAGATGAACAGGAAGAAGCCGAGCGTGTAAAGCGCGTAGGCGCGGATGAGTCGATGGGTAAGCTTCATCGGCGCTTCATGGCTCGGACTTAGCGACGGCAAGGGTCCGTTGCAAACGGGCATCGGCGAATTGCATCAGCACGATATACACCACGATCAACGCGACATACACCAGGATCGCGCCCTGGGCGCCAAAGTAGAACGGCAGCGGAAAACCCGCGAAACGCACGTGAGCGAGCCGCGTCGCCATGAGCGGAATGCCAAACGAGACCACGAATCCGATCAGCATCAGCACCGATATCACCGCAAGATTCGTTCGCCAGTAGAACCGATGCGCTTGCGCCATCGCCTCCGTGACGGGCGGTGGTTCGGCGGGACTCGAAGCAGGCGGTGGAATCGAGGACATGTGCTTATCTACCAAATGCGTCAGGAAGCAGCAATCGGGATCGACATCGTATGCCGGCCCAGGATACAAAAACGGCTCCCTGAAACAGGGAGCCGTTCTTTCAAGCCAGATGATACTAAAGCAAATTCAACGCGCTTCGCCAAGTTGATCGAGGATCGCGGGATTCTCGAGCGTCGAGATGTCCTGCGTGATCTCCTCGCCCTTCGCCAGCGAACGCAACAACCGCCTCATGATCTTGCCTGAACGGGTCTTGGGAAGATTCTCGCCGAAACGAATGTCCTTCGGTTTCGCGATCGGACCGATCTCTTTTGCGACCCACGCCCGCAGTTCATTGGCGATCTGCTTGGCTTCATCGCCCTCAGGCCGCGAACGCTTCAGCACGACGAACGCGCACACCGCTTCGCCGGTCGTATCGTCGGGACGGCCGACCACGGCCGCTTCCGCCACGATCGGATTCGACACCAGCGCCGACTCGATCTCCATGGTCCCCAACCGATGCCCCGACACGTTCAGCACGTCATCGATCCGGCCCATGATCGTGAAGTAACCCGTGTCCTTGTCGCGCACGGCGCCATCGCCCGCGAGGTACAGCTTGCCGCCGAGTTCCTCAGGGAAGTAGCTCTTCTTGTAGCGGTCCGGATCACCCCACACGTTGCGCAACGCCGACGGCCACGGCCGCTTGATGACGAGGATCCCGCCCTGCCCGTTCGGCACGTCCTGGCCGGTTTCATCGACGACAGCAGCCATGATGCCGGGCAACGGCAGCGTGCAGGAACCCGGCACAAGCGGCGTCGCGCCCGGCAGCGGCGTGATCATGTGGCCGCCAGTTTCTGTCTGCCACCATGTATCGACGATAGGACACACGCCGCCGCCCGCGTTCTCGTGATACCACATCCACGCTTCCGGATTGATCGGCTCGCCGACCGTACCGAGAATGCGCAGCGACGACAGATCGAAGCTCTTCGGATGCACTTTTGCATCGGCTTCGGCCATCTTGATGAGTGAACGGATAGCGGTCGGCGCGGTATAGAAAATCGTGACCTTGTGCTTCGCGATCATGTCCCAGAAGCGCCCGGCATGCGGGTACGTGGGCACGCCCTCGAACACGACCTGGGTCGCGCCAATAGCAGTCGGACCATACGCGATGTAGCTATGCCCCGTGATCCAGCCGATGTCGGCGGTACACCAGAACACGTCGTCGGGCCTGGCGTCGAAGGTCCACTTCATGGTCTGCGCGGCCCACAGCAAAAAGCCGCCGGTGCTGTGCTGAACGCCCTTCGGCTTGCCCGTGGAACCGGACGTGTACAAGATGAACAGCGGATGTTCGGCGCTGACCCATTCCGGCTCGCACTGATCGGATTCATGCTCGACCAGCTCGTGCATCCAGAGATCACGGCCTTCATGCCATTGCGTCTTGCCACCCGTGCGCTTGTACACAATCACGCTCTTGACCGCCTCGCATCCGCCGGCTGCGATAGCTTCATCGGCGATGCTCTTCAGCGGCAGGGCCTTGCCGCCGCGCATTTGTTCATCCGACGTAATGAGTGCGACCGCGCCCACGTCCACCAGCCGTTCGTTGAGCGACTTCGATGAGAACCCGCCGAACACGACCGAGTGCGTCGCGCCGATCCGCGCGCAGGCTTGCATGGCGACCACGCCTTCGATAGACATCGGCATGTAGATCACCACCCGATCGCCCTTCTTCACGCCGCGCTTCTTCAGCGCATTGGCAAAGCGGCAGACGCGCTGCAAAAGATCCTGATACGTGACGTTCACGACGGTGCCGTCGTCGGCTTCGAAGATGATCGCGTTCTTCGCGCCGTTGCCGGCTTCCACATGACGGTCGATGCAGTTATACGACGCGTTGATTTCGCCGTCTTCGAACCACTTGTAGAACGGCGGATTCGATTCGTCGAGGACAGTTGTGAACGGCTTGTGCCAGCTAAGCGTTTCGCGCGCGAGCCGCGCCCAGAAACCTTCGTAATCGCGTTCGGCTTCAGACGTCAAAGCCTTGTACGCGTCCATGCCGGAAATCGTTGCGCCGGCCGTTGCTTTGGCCGAGGGCGGGAAAATACGGCGTTCCTGGAGTACGGATTCAATCGCAGACATCGACAACCCCTTCTTTGATGGTGAATCTGATAACCGCGACACCGGAGCCCAAGCTCCGAAGCCGCCATGTCTTTAGGCGTGGACGGCAGGCGCATTCATATTTGTCATGCGACCTGCCGCGTCTCCTGCCTCTGTGCGTTGCCTGTTCGATGCAGCGCAGCATGGGCGCGCCAGGCTTTATGTGACGATGGGACGAAGATAAGCCGCGCGCCTTACCCGCTACTTACGCGATCGCCCCGAAAGCCACGGGGTATACACGTACGCACCCGCACTTATACTATGCGACCGTTTCAACGCATCAATACAATGATGCGCTTTGCGCTCACGTGCTGCTTACTTCCGTCCCGCGTTGCGCGCGGTCCATGACGCGCCACGCCATGTTAACTGAACTCGCCGTCCGGATTCCAGCTTGAATCGTTACGCGCTCTATCTCATCGCAGCCATGCTGCTGGCGGGCAGCAATGTCGGCGTCGGCAAGTCGGTGGTCGCTTTCATTCCGGTCCCGCTGTTCGCGCTGCTGCGCTTTGTCATTGCGATGGCGGTGCTCTGGCCGTTGTTGCGTCCCGCGAAGATCCGGCTGGTCAAGCGCGACGAGTGGGCCAACCTGATCCAGCAGGCGTTCTTCGGCACCTTCATGTTCACGCTGCTGATGCTCAACGGCGTGCAGCGCACGAGCGTCGTCGCGGCCGGCGTGATCACCAGTACGATTCCAGCAGTGGTCGCCTTGTTCTCGTGGTTCTTCCTGAAAGAACGCCCGAACGGGCGTGCGTTGATTTCCATTGCGCTTGCCATTGTCGGCGTGGTCGTGATCAACGTCGCGCAAGGAACGGGCGGCCACGGATCGGGCAGCGGACCGCAGGATAGCTCGGTACTTGGCAACCTGATGGTGCTCGGCGCGGTGTGTTGCGAGTCGTTCTACGTGATCCTGTCGCGACGCCTGACGCAGACGCTTCCCGCCATCGATATCTGCGCCTACACGCATTTCTTCGGCTTCCTGCTGATGCTGCCGTTCGGGTTTTCCGCGCTCGTCAGCTTCAATTACAGCAGCGTCAGCCTGAGTGTCTGGAGCCTCGTGCTTTGGTACGGGTTATCGGCGAGCATCTTCTCGTTCTGGCTGTGGATGAAAGGCATCCGGCACGTCGATGGCAGTCTCGCCGGCGTATTTTCCGGCCTCTTGCCGATCGCGGCGGCGCTCTACGGCATCGTGTTTCTCGGCGAGCGTCCGACTATCGCGCACGGAATCGCACTGGCGTGCGTGGTCACCGGGATCGTCCTGGCCAGCACGAAGGCGAAAACGGCGCCGCCGATGATTTCTTGACCGGGGACGGCTTCCAGACGGGTTCTGCACGAATTTCGCACGCGCGGGGAACCGCCGGTGAGCAGGTTTTGGGGCCGGTTGTGCGTGCGGACTTCCTCAGGGTTGACCCGCAACCCGGCGCCGCCGTCGCGCTACAATGACGGGCTTTCTCAAAAAAATGCGCGCGAAATCCGGTTTCGCCCTATTAGTTTCGCCGGTTTCGCCTTATTTCGCGCTCGCCACGACCCAAGCAGTTACTCGATTCAATCAACCTTCCACGACCCGGCACCGCTCATGTCCGCATCCTCGAACATCCCCGGCACCCGTCCTCCCCGCCGTCCCATGAAACCCCTTCCAGCCGTCATCTTCATGAGCCGCTGGCTCCAGGTGCCGCTGTATCTCGGCCTGATCGTGGCGCAGGGCGTCTACGTCGTCCTGTTCCTGAAGGAAGTCTGGCATCTCGTCACTCACATGACGACGCTCGATGAAACCAACATCATGCTGGTCGTCCTCGGCCTGATCGACGTGGTGATGATCTCCAACCTGCTGATCATGGTGATCGTGGGGGGCTACGAGACCTTCGTGTCACGACTCGGCGTGGAAGGCCACCCCGACCAGCCGGAATGGCTCGATCACGTGAACGCCGGCGTGCTGAAGGTGAAGCTGTCCATGGCGCTGATCAGCATTTCGTCCATCCATCTGCTGAAAACCTTCATCAACCCGGACCAGTACTCCGAACACGCGGTGATGTGGCAGGTGATCATTCATGTGGCGTTCCTCGCGTCGGCGCTGATCATGGCGTGGGTCGACCGGCTGACCACGCACACGCATCCGGAGCATTTTCACGAACCTTCCGGCACGCCCGCGAAGGCGCACGAGTAAGATTAGACGAGCAGCAAAAATACACGCATGAGCGCTTCGTAAAGCGCCGCAAACAGTCCCGATAACGTCCCGTTCCCCACACGTTCAAGCCATGACCATCATCAAGCAGGAAGACCTGATCCAGAGCATTGCGGATTCGTTGCAGCACATCAGCTATTACCATCCGCTCGACTACATCCAGGCGCTCGGCCGCGCATACGAACTCGAAGAGAGTCCGGCCGCGAAAGACGCCATCGCGCAGATCCTGACGAACAGCCGCATGTGCGCGGAAGGTCATCGGCCGATCTGCCAGGACACCGGCATCGTCACAGTGTTCGTGAAAGTGGGCATGGACGTGCGGTGGGACGGTGCAACCATGGGCGTCACCGACATGATCAACGAAGGCGTGCGCCGCGGTTACCTGAATCCGGACAACGTGCTGCGCGCATCCATCGTGAGCCCGCCTGAAGGCGCGCGCAAGAACACGAAGGACAACACGCCGGCGGTGATCCATTACGAGATCGTCCCCGGCGATAAAGTCGATGTCCAGATCGCGGCCAAAGGCGGCGGCTCGGAGAACAAGACGAAGTTCGCGATGCTGAACCCATCGGATTCCATCGTCGACTGGGTGCTGAAAACCGTGCCGCTGATGGGCGCCGGCTGGTGCCCGCCCGGCATGCTTGGAATCGGCATCGGCGGGACGGCGGAGAAAGCGATGGTCATGGCGAAGGAATCGCTGATGGACGCCATCGATATCCAGGATGTCATCGCACGCGGACCGCGGGACTGGATCGAAGAGTTACGCGTGGAGTTGCACGAGAAGGTCAACGCGCTCGGCATTGGCGCGCAGGGTCTGGGCGGCCTCGCCACCGTGCTTGACGTAAAGATCATGGCGGCGCCCACGCACGCGGCATCGAAGCCGATCGCGATCATCCCCAACTGCGCAGCCACGCGTCATGCGCATTTCACGCTCGACGGCTCGGGCGTGGCGAAACTCGACGTGCCTTCGCTCGACGCATGGCCGAAGGTCGAATGGGTCGCGAACACGGAGACGAGCCAGCGCGTGGACCTCAACACGTTGACGAAGGAACAGGTCGCGGCATGGAAGCCCGGCCAGACGCTGCTGCTGTCGGGCAAGATGCTGACGGGACGGGACGCGGCGCACAAACGTATTGCCGACATGCTCGCCAAGGGCGAAAAGCTCCCTGTCGATTTCACGAATCGCGTGATTTATTACGTTGGCCCGGTTGATCCGGTCCGCGAGGAAGTCGTTGGCCCGGCAGGTCCCACCACGGCCACGCGCATGGACAAGTTCACCGACATGATGTTGTCGCAGACCGGCCTGATCTCGATGATCGGCAAGGCAGAGCGCGGCCCGGGTGCCATCGAGGCGATCAAGAAGCACAAGGCCGCCTACATGATGGCGGTGGGCGGCGCGGCGTATCTGGTATCGAAGGCGATTCGCGGCGCGGAGGTCATCGCGTTCGAAGACCTGGGCATGGAAGCCATTTACGAATTCGACGTTCAGGATATGCCGGTCACCGTTGCTGTTGATTCGACCGGGACCTCCGTCCATCAGACGGGACCGAAGGAATGGCAAGCAAAGATCGGCAAGATTCCGGTCGCAACGGTTTAAACTACCGTCTTAGCAATACGAGCTAAAAAGAGCCGGGCCATGCGCCCGGCTCTTTCATTTTCGGGCTGTTGCGCAGAGAACTGTTTTCATTCTCATTCCACTGCGCGGAAATAAGAAATCTCCGCCAAATAGCGGGGAAAACACCATTTTTCATCTTGGCTTTTTAAACATGAGCGGTTATGTTTGAAAAGCTGAAACGCCCACACAAGGAACTAACATGCAAGGCGATATCAAAGCCCTCGAATACCTCAACCAGCAGCTTAAAAACGAGCTGACTGCGATCAACCAGTATTTCCTGCATGCACGCATGTACAAGCACTGGGGGCTGGAGAAGCTTGGCAAGCACGAGTACGACGAGTCGATCGGCGAGATGAAGCACGCCGACTGGCTGATCCAGCGCATTTTCATGCTCGACGGCCTGCCGAACCTGCAGGACCTGCACAAGCTGCTGATCGGTGAAGAAACCGAAGAAATCCTGAAGTGTGACTTGAAGCTCGAACAGATTTCGCAGAGCACCTGCAAGGAAGCTATCGCGTATTGCGAATCGGTTCGCGATTTCATCTCGCGTGAAATCTTTGTGAAGATTCTCGACGATACGGAAGAACACATCGACTGGCTGGAAACGCAGATCGATCTCGTCGCGAAGGTCGGCATCCAGAACTATCAGCAAACCATGATGGGCGAGAGCGAGTAAGCTACTGGCCACAATGCCCTTCGACGCCTTTCGTTCAGCGCTTAGCTCCGCTGTCAGTTCCTCTCCCGAGTCGCCCGGTTCGAGCGCGCCCGTCGCTATTTTCGATTCGGGCCTCGGCGGGTTGTCCGTGTTGCGCGCTGTGCGCGCCGCCTTGCCGGACGAACGGCTGATCTATGTGGCAGATTCGCTGTACGCGCCGTACGGTGAACGCGATGACGACTTTATCGCCGACCGGACGCTCGCGATCGGGGAATGGCTCGTATCGCAGGGCGCGAAGACGCTGGTGGTCGCGTGCAACACGGCGACCGCGCAGTCGATCGCTCAAACCCGCGAACGCCTGGCCGTTCCCGTGATCGGCGTGGAGCCGGGTATCAAGCCCGCGGCGCTCACGTCGCAAACGCGCGTGGTGGGCGTACTGGCAACAGCCGTCACGCTGCGCAGCGCGCGCTTTCAAGCGCTGGCTGAACGCCATACCGGTGATTGCGAGTTCATCCTGCAGCCGGGGCACGGCCTCGTGCAGGCGGTGGAACGTTGCGACACGAACTCACCTGAACTCGTTGCGCTGCTGCGAAGCTATGTGCAACCCATGCTCGACGCCAACGCCGACACGCTGGTGCTCGGCTGCACGCACTACCCCTTTCTCGATGAAGCCATCCGCTCCATTGCCGGTAACCGGCTGACGTTGATCGATACGAGTGTCGCAATAGCACGGCAACTCGAACGGCAACTGGATTCGTTTGGTCTGCGCGCGGCGCCAGCCCAGGCTCAGGCCATCGAATTGCCGCGTTTTTACTCGACCAATGACGGCCAGGCGCTGCGACAACTCGCAGCGTCGCTGCTCGGACTGGATGTGGCCGTCGAACACGTCGTGATCCCTTCGCGGCGGACGCTGGCACTGGAATCCGATCCGGTCTGAGACCGCGCGTCCGAGCCGTTCCAGACGGTCCCGAGCCGCACTTATCCCCCTCCAAGCCTCAAAAAAACCGCTTTAGCAGCTAAAAAGTCCCTTCCAGACACGCGGTTTCAGTTTTTTACATAAGCATGGCGCCTTGTGCGACAAGCCTCTGCGCCCCGTCCCTTTTTCCCGCCCGCCGCACACCGAAAAAAACCGTTCACCCCTATTGCCAACCTTCGCATGAGGAATGATAATAATTCGCATTAACGTTAGCTATCGCGGTTAATCATGATCGTCTGTGTGTGCAAGTCAGTGTCGGACAGAAAGATTCGCGCCTCTATTGCAGATGGCGTCGCTACCTTCGACGAACTGCAATTTGAACTGGGTGTCGCCATGTGCTGCGGCAAATGCGAAGAAACCGTGCGCGACGTGATGTTGCAAAGCGGTTGTGCATCGCATTGCGGCACGCACCACGGCGATCAGCATCAGGCGGTACCGCTGACGTTCTACGAACGTAAAGCCGCGTAAGCACGCTCCAGGTTAACGGAGATTTGTCCGGTGCATCACCACGAATGCCGGCGTGTTACCGCAACGACTACGCAACAACTTCGGCGCGTGGTTTTCAAGCCGATCGTCACGCGTCACTAGCCTTGCCAGGTGTAAAAACGCAGTCCCCGCTTCTCCGCCCGCAAGCCAGGTCACATTGAGCCAGCCCGCCAACCCCCGTCCAAGGAGGGAATGATGGAATTGCTGATCGGTTTCGTGACCACGGTGTTTATTTCTCTGCTCATCTTTCGAAAATGAAGTCCTCCAGTCTCACATGCTGCATGGGCTTTCGCTGTTCGTACGGCATCGCCGCCGTACAACCACGCTGATATGCCGTCGCCCCTGATCTCGCCCGGCAATTCGGCTGCGGCGCTTAACGTTCACCCCTCCCGTTCGATCGAATCCTCAGGCCTCAATCCGCGCGTGATTGCCGCGAGTGTCGCTGTGGTGGCGATTCACGTGGGCCTGCTGGCTATCGTGCTCACCCTGCGTAATGAGCCGCCCCCGCGTCCGATCGAATCGAAGACAATCACTGCCGAACTGATCAGTCCCGCGCCGCCGCAACCGGTTGCAGCGCCCGTGGCAATTCAGTCGACGCCCGTTCCTCCGCCACCAAAACCGGTTCCACCGAAGCCGCTACCGAAGCCCAAGCCCGTCGTTCAGCCGCGCGTGAAGGCCGCACCAACGCCGTTGCCGGAAACCACGGCGCCCTCGCCTGTGGCGGCAGCCGCGCCTGAGCCGGCTCCCGCTCCGCCTTCGCCGCCGGTTGCGGCAGCGCCGGCCGCCGCGGCGCCGGCTATCGGGCGTCCGACCATGGCGCTCAACGCGCCGAAGGACGTCGCGCATCTCGAATGCAACATCGCGATGCCGGACTATCCGGCGTTGTCGCGGCGTCGCGGGGAATCGGGGACGGCGCTGGTGAAGTTCGTCGTCGGGCTGACGGGGAAGATCGAGAACATCGAACTGAAGAAGAGCAGCGGTTCGTCTCGGCTGGATGACGCCGCGCTCGATGCCATGCGCTCAAGCGCATGCAAGCCCTATAAGGAAAACGGCGTGGCGATCCGCGCCGCCTATTCCCAGCCGTTCGTATTTGGCTTGAACGACTAGCGTCACAGTCGGATCGATCCAACGAACGCTGAATAACACTAAAAAATTCGACCTAATTTCTAGATATCTACAGGAACTGCAATGCAAAACTACGGCTTGGCGCATGTCTGGGCGCAAGGGGATTTCGTCACGCGGGGTATCGCGCTCGCGCTGGCGATCATGTCGATCCTGTCGTGGACAGTGATTCTGGTGAAGGGCCTGAACGTGGTGCGCCTGAAGCGCCTCACGAAAAATGCGGAACAGGCGTTCTGGCATTCGGACGATTTCGCCGACGGCATCAACAAGCTGAGCAGCCATTCCTCGAACGCGCAGGACAATCCGTTCCTCGCGCTTGCCCTCTCCGGTCAGGACGCCGCTGACCACCATCATCAGACGCAACCGCATCTGCACGACCGCATGGACGTGTCGGACTGGGTCACACGCTGCCTGAAGGACACCATGGATGAAGGCGTCGGACGAATGCAGGCGGGTCTCGCCGTGCTTGCATCGATCGGCAGCACGGCGCCGTTCGTCGGATTGTTCGGCACGGTGTGGGGCATTTATCACGCGCTGCTGACCATTGGCGCGACCGGTCAGACGTCCATCGACCAAGTCGCGGGACCGGTCGGCGAGTCGCTGATCATGACGGCGTTCGGCCTGTTCGTCGCCATTCCGGCGGTGCTCGGCTACAACGCGTTGACCCGCTGGAACAAGGCTATTGTCACGAAGCTGAACCGTTTCGCGCACGGCCTGCACGCGTTCTTCGTGACGGGCACCAAGCTCGCGTCCAGCAAGCGTGGAGACGGCCTGCGCCTGGCCACGCAGCACGCTGCGAGCGCCGCGATGGTGAGCGCTGCCGGATCCACTGCGGGATCCAGGCAGCCTGCGTCGCGTGTGAGCTAAGGGGACGTCGCCATGGCCATGAGCCCCTTCTCCAGTGACGAGGACGACGGCATGATGAGCGAGATCAACATGACTCCGCTTGTCGACGTCATGTTGGTTCTCCTTATCATCTTTCTCGTCACGATTCCCGCGATCAACCATGCGGTGAAAATCGACTTGCCGAAGGCGAGCAGCCAGCCGCAGGACACGAAGCCGGCGCACGTGGACGTTGCCGTCGAAGCGGACGGAACGGTGCTCTGGAACGACCAGAAGGTCGACGATGCCGCGCTGCAGTCGCGCATAGCCGACGCATCGAAACAGACGCCGCAGCCGGAATTGCGCCTGCGTGCGGACCGCAAGGTGCCGTATGAGCGTGTCGCCGATGTGATGTCGGCCGCGCAAGGCGGCGGGTTATCGAAGATCGGGTTTGTCACCGAGCCGAAGGCGGGTGGGAAGTAGCGTGGCATGATTTGCGCATGTGATTTCAGCGCGCACGTGGTTTCGTGGCCCCGCAAGGTAAAAGGCCTTCATCGCAATGATGAAGGCCTTTTTTTGTGTGCGCGCCGGCACATTCGGGCTAGCGGTTACTTTGGCGTCGAGACATTCGAATCCGCAGTATCGCCACATGCGACAGCCGTGCTCGACACGGACAGCGCTATTAGCCCTATCAGGCCTACTATAAAAGTGGCCGTGAGTTTTCGCATAAGCAGCTCCTTAGCGAAGAGATTTCAATATAGCGCCCGAGCACAGCACCTACAAGCCGGCGGCGATTGAATCTGACCATCGCAAGCGCACGCTTCAATGTCAGAAACTTAAACATACGGCGCGATTAGTCACACTGTTTCGCGAGCGGGCTCCGGCTGGAGAGGACATTCTCCCGGGAAGCGATTGCTGTCATTGATCGACTCGACAAGAAAATCGACGAATGCGCGAATTGCCGGCACCATGCCCTGCCGCGATAAAAACACCGCATAGAGCTGCGGCGCCGGAAAAGTCCAGCCGGGCATCACCGGCGACATCTGGCCGGTACGCAGCGCCGCGCCGTACATCATCTCCGGCAACGCCGCGATACCCACGCCACGCAGCACCGCTTCGCGGATCATGCCGAGGTCCGCTGTCACAAGGCGCGGTTCATGCTCGAATTCGTGACGCGTACCGTCGGGAGCGATCAGGCGAAAGACGTGACGGCCATCGGTGGCCGGGACATCGATGGTATCGAACTGCGCCAGTTCCGACGGCGTGAGCGGCGGCGCGTTCGGCTTGAGCAGCGAGGGTGCCGCCACCAGCATTTGTTCCGTGCGCCAGAGCGGGCGCGCAACGATTGTCGAATTGATGGGTGGTTCCGAGCGCACGCGCAATGCGACGTCGATAGCGTCTTCGAACAAATCGATCACGCGATTCGTCACGCTCAGGACGACGCGAACCTCGGGGTATCGATGCAGGAACTCAGGCATCACCTCCGACAAGAACGTCTGCGCGATCGTCACCGGCACGCTGACCCGCACACTGCCGCGCGGCGAATCGCGCAAGCTATGCACGATATCGACAGCGGCCTGGGCTTCGGACAGCATCGCCTTGCAATGCTGGTAGAAGAGCTGGCCGGCCTCGGTCAGTGCGAGTTTTCGCGTGGACCGCTGCATCAAACGCACACCGAGCGACGTCTCAAGCTCCGACACACGCCGTGACAAACGCGACTTGGAGATACCCAGCACCCGCTCCGCCGCCGAGAAACCGCCGTGCTCGACAACGTACGAAAAATACATCAGATCATTGAGGTCATGCGAATCAGGTTTCATGCGGTCAGGTTTTTCGTTGGGGTTTTCGTTGTTCCACAGGCGGGACAATCCATTGCGGTTTGATGGCTTTTTCCGCGAAATACCGTCCATATAATAGCGCTATGTTTTAAATTTGGCGCTAATGCCCCACCCGTTGCAATGGCCACGCTGGCCTGCCCAAGCGAGGACAAAATGGAAACCACACGCAGTATCGAACGCACGATTGCCGCGCTCCGCACGGTGGAGGGCGGCGGTTTTGTCGTACATCGCCCGTTCCCGACGCGGCTTCTGATGGACTTCGACCCGTTCCTGCTCCTCGATGAAATGGGCCCCGTCGACTACGCGCCCGGCGAGGCGAAAGGCGCGCCCGATCATCCGCATCGCGGCTTTGAAACCGTGACATACGTGCTCGAGGGCCAGTTCGGCCACAAGGATTCGGCGGGGCATTCCGGCACGCTGCGTCAGGGCGACGTGCAATGGATGACGGCTGGCGCGGGCGTGGTGCACAGCGAAATGCCCGATCCCGAATTCACGCGCACCGGCGGCCGCGTGCACGGCTTGCAGCTTTGGGTGAACCTGCCCAGGCGCGACAAGATGATCCCGCCGCATTATCAGGAAATCGCGTCCGAACGGATTCCGGTCGCGACCAGCGATGACGGCCGCGTACGCGTGAAGGTCATCGCGGGTGAAGCGCTTGGCGTCAAGGCGGCGATCGAAACGCGTACGCCCATTCTTTACCAGCATTTTTCGTTGCAACCGGGCGCGTCGGTCGTGCATCCGGTGCCACGGGACTTTCGTGTGTTCGGTTATGCGTTGTCGGGTAACGGTCTGTACGGCGAGGCGAAGCAAGCCGTGCGGGCGCAGCAGATGATCGTGTTCGCGAACGATGGCGATACGGTCACGTTCGCCGCCGGCGACGAGCCGCTCGAATTGCTGCTGATCGGCGGCGTGCCGTTAAAGGAGCCCGTGGTCCGTTACGGCCCGTTCGTGATGAACACGGAGGACGAGATCCGCCAGGCCGTGGTCGATTACCAGGAAGGACGCATGGGGTCGATCAACCACTAGACAGGTTCGCCGCCGTTGAGCGGTCATCGACATCAGACCGTGCTTGTTTCACCGGCGCGGCACGAATGACACTATTTGCGTCACAATAGTCGTTCGTGCCGCGCCGTTTTATCGTCTGCTTTTATTCCCCGCGCTGTCTGTCCATCCGCTAATTCTGGAGTACCGCATGTCCGAAAAGTTTGTGACGCCGTCCGTCAGCGCCCACATCGGTGCAACGGATTTTCAGGTTTCGTTGAGCGACGGCCAGCATGACTGGATCGCCGACGAACCATCAACACACGGTGGCGCAGATACCGGCCCGACTCCCCACAGCTTGTTACTGTCGAGCCTGGGCGCGTGTACGTCGATCACGCTGAAGATGTACACGAAGCACAAGGCATGGCCGCTTGAAGCGGTGCACGTGACGCTGACCATGGATATCACGCCCGAGGGCACGGTGATCAACCGCCAGATCCTCCTGACCGGCGAACTCGATAACACCCAGCGGGAACGGCTCTTGCAAATTGCAAATGCGTGTCCCGTGCACAAGATTCTCAGCGGCGCGATCATGATTCATTCGGGCCTTACGCCGGCATAAGACGCATAAGCGTCGCGTTTTGCGGACCAACTGAACAACCCAAGGAAACTGTCGTTTTGAATTTCGAACACCTCATCCAGATCAACGACCCGCTCAATCCATTCGTGGAATCGATGACCCGCGAACAGGTCTGGCAAGGACTCGTGCTGCGCGCGGAACAGCCGCAATTATTCGTGATCGGCCTGGATCGCTGCGTGATCCTGTCGCGCATTGGCGACGTACTCGAACGCGAACTGCATTACGGTCAGGCCGTCGTGCGTGACCGCGTGACGCTGATCCCCCAAACCAGTGTTCGCTACGACATCCTGCCGACCGCCGAATACGTGGGCGGCTCGCTGACCATGGCAATCGAGCAACCGGACGAACTCCAGTTGTTCCTGCGTTTCACCTACGCCACCACCCTGCCCGTAGCCGATGATCCACAGGCAAGCGCCGACGCGCTTCAAACGCAGGAGATCGTGAAGTCGGCGTATCGGGAAGCGGATATCGACACCGTCCGGCTGATCCGGCAATTCGCTCACGGCAGCAATCTCGAAGGCCCGCTGCACTAAGCCACTAAGGCACCGCGACGTTCCGATAGCCAGACAGTCAATGACTATCGAAACGTGTAATCGATGAATACTTCGTTGTTGTAAATAGGAATGGTTATCATTAAGATTACTCCATCGACTCAACGAACGGACTTTTCGACATGACCGACCTCCTGCGCTCCAATACGCTTCGGCTACGTCGCCCCGTCGAACGCTCTGCGGCCGCAGCTATCTCGCGGCCCCGGACGGCCGCTGTAACGACGGCGCGTCCTACACAGTCGAGTGTGTCGGAGAGCGGTGAACGTTCCGAGCGTTCCGAGCGTTCTCTACGCAGCGACACGTTGCTGCAAGGTCATAGCCACATCAGCATCATGCATAACGGTGAGACGTATCAGTTGCGCGCAACGCGCCTGGGCAAGCTGATTCTCACCAAATAGCACGCAGGACAGAATTGCAGTACCGGGTATTGTGGGGACCACCTCTTCGAGAGGTGTTTGGCACTAGCCAGCAATGACGGCTTGCACGCGAGACTTTAGACCCCTTCGTGCAAACACCAGCCAGTCGTCGATAGCCAGCGAAGCCGCTTTTTTTGGTTCCCAATCGTGTGCTTTGAACAGCACCATCAGCTAAGCAAAAAGCACGTTTTCTCGCGAAAACGTGCTTTTTTAACTTTGAAGTTTAGGCCGACTGGTTTCGATCGGCATGACGCAAAGCCCGCTTTGGGCAGATCTTCGGGAAGCTTAAACGCTCTCGATCCCCAACGCCGCGATGCCCGCTCGCGCCACCGCCGCGTCCTGGTCCGACTTCACGCCAGACACGCCCACCGCGCCGACAATATCCGCACCCACCACGATCGGTACGCCGCCTTCCAGCATGGCAGTCATCGGTGCGCTCAAGAACGCCGTACGGCCCTGCTTGATCATGTCTTCGTACACTTTCGTTTCGCGCCGGCCGAGCGCAGCGGTGCGCGCCTTGCCCGCCGACATCTCGGCCGTGCTTGCGCCTGCGCCCTCCAGCCTGTGCAGGTGAAGCAGATGACCGCCGTCATCGACGACAGCAATCGCTACGCACCACTTGTTCGCCAAAGCATGCGCTTCAGCCGCGGCCGCGATGGTTTTTACGTCCGCGTCGGTCAATACCGGTTTTGTTCTCATTTCGTCACCTGTTGTTGGAGGATAGTCGTTGCGTTGATAAAGGGATTGGCCCCGCGAGCGGCTCGCGATTGGGTCGATACCCGCAACGTTACCGCGAAAAGCCCCAGAACATCAGGTACCACGCGCTATCGGCGACAGCGAGCGCGGCGATGAACCATAGCATCGCGACACTTTGCGTGACAAAACGCCCGAGCGCATACCGGCCGATGACGCGCCAGGCAAGCCACGCGCTCCACAGGTTCGCGACACCGAGCAAGCCCAGGCGCACATCGGCCACCCACCAAAGCGGCAAGTGTTCAGCGCGCAGCAATGACACCGTAGTCGCCGATAAACCCAGGAACACGCCGCATCCCGCCACCGGAATCAGCGCCTGCGTCAGGTGATGCAGGCGCGTGAAACTGAAACGCCCGAGCATGCGCGTGCCGGCGGCCAGCAAGGCCAGAAGCGCCGTGCCATACACGAGCCCCGTGACCACGATATAACCCACGACCATCCCGCCGTCGAGCCACGAGAAGACATCGTTTTGTTCGGGATAATGCGTGAAGAGGAACCAGGGCGCGTTTGTATCGAGCGGCCAGAGAATGTTGCGATCGATCAGCCACGACGCAAAGATCTGCTTCAGGTCGACGAACCACGTGCTCACGGTCCAGTGGAACGCACCAATAGCAATGCCCAGCAGGCCGTACAGGATCAGCGCGGTGTCCCACGGATTAGCTTGTTTATCGCCGAGTTGCACGACTTCGGCCGAGGGCGAACGCCACTCCAGCGAAATAGCGTCCCGATGGCCGCTGCAACGCCCACACATATGGCAATCCGACGCGCCCTTCATGGCGCGTAGCGGCACGAGCGGCGCGCAGTTGACGGGGATCACGCGATGCCCGTGCTCGCCCTCTTTATACGAGCGCCGCCACGCGTCCTCGTTGACCTTGTAGTGGAATGGTGCGAGCCGTGCCAGAAGCGAAAATACCCCGTTCACGGGGCAGAGATACTTGCACCACACGCGTTTCTCGCGCCCATACAACACACCAACAATCATTGCGCCGACCGTCGAGCCGCCGAGCACGAGCAACACGGCTTTCGGATACTGATAAACGCTGACCATCTGGCCATAGATGGTGGTGATGCCGAATGCCACGAACGGCCAGCCGCCCCAGCGCAACCAGCGCGGGATTGCCCAGCCGCGGCCGAACTTGCTCGCAAACTCGGTCAGTGCGCCTTCGGGACACAGCACGCCGCACCACACGCGGCCGAGCATCACCATGGAAAGCAGGACGAACGGCCACCAGATACCCCAGAACACAAACTGCGCGGCAAGCGTCAGGTTGCTCCAGAGATGCGCGGTACCGTCCGGCAACGGCAAGACGGCTGGAACCAGAATCAGGAATGCATACACGGCAACCACAACCCATTGAATGCCGCGGATCATGCTGCCGTGTTGTTGCATCCATTGGCCGGCTTGCTGCAGCCGGCCGGGCCGATTCATCACGTCGCTCATGCCACCCTTCTCGCCGATTTTTGCGCCATCCGGTTTTTTGATCGGCGCAGCAGCAGGAAGATCACGGCCCAGTACACCGCGTACGCAATCAGGTTCATGCCGGCCGGATGCGCGCGATAACCCGTGAGCGTGGCGACCAGCGAACCAAAGGTGCTGGAGTCATCGAGCAGCCAGGACGTGTCCCACACCTGATTCATGACGACGGGCAGGATTTCCTTGTCGATGAGTTTATCGACACCCGTTTCAAACAAGCCCGCCGCTAGAAACAACAGCATGATTTCCGTCACGCGGAAAAAGAGCCGCCACGAGAAAATCTTGCCGCCAAGCTGGAGCAGATAAAACGTCAGGAACGCCAGAGCCAGCCCCATTGCGACCGCCAGATACTGCGTGGGATCGACGTGCCCCGATTGGCCGAAGCCGAGGCCGTAAAGGAAAATCACCGTCTCGCTGCCTTCACGCGCAATGGCAAGCGCGACCAGCAAGGTGACACCCCACCAATTCGCGTCCTGCTTGCTCTTTTCCAGCGACGCTTCCATGTCGCGCTTCATTGACCGGCCGTGATGCTTCATCCACAGCACCATCTGCACGATCAGCACGCACGCGACCAGAACCATGCCGGTCTGGAAATAATCCTGCGCGTCGCCGGACAACTCTTCCGTGAACCCGACCAGCGCTGCGCCCAGCGCTATGGCGGCCAGCAACCCGGCGGCCACGCCGGCCCACAAATACGGAATGCCGCGACGCGCGTCGGCGTCGCCATTTTTCAGCCATGCGTACAGGATGCCGACGACCAGCAGCGCCTCGACACTCTCCCGCCACACGATGAAAAGAACCTGACCCATCACTTATCCCCCGCTCTTGCAGGCCAACGTGGTTTGCGCGTGACGCCGAACGGACAGCGCGCGAACCGGCCCGGCGTGACCTTACTTCGCGACGATGACACCCTGCGCCGATTGATGAAAATCGTCGAAGAACTTGTATTCGCCCTTATCCAGCGGCGCGATCACAACGAACGAATCGGCGCCCGGCGCGAGCACTTTTTCCTTGCGCAACTGGATGCTTTCGAATTCCGCCGCACCCTTGCCAATGTTGTGCACTTCGATCTTGATGCGCTGCCCCGCCGGCACTTCAATGCGCGCGGGATTCAGCTTGCCGTCGTTCATTTCCAGCTTGAAGGTCGGCAGGTCGGCGGCTTGCGCTGCGGCGGCACTGGCGAACCATCCAGCCGCCAAGGCTAGCGAGGCGGCGACCAACTTGTATTTGCGTTGCATGCATGCTTCCTGGCTGCGACGCCCGGTTCGACGTTTCATGCTACTTCACGTCATGCCGGACGACTGGCTCGACTACTCTCGACTACTCAATACCCGCCCTTCTTGCCGATACCGGCGAACGGGAAATCGTATTCGATCGTGTAGGGCTTGAACCACGGACCCACGCCGGTTTCCTTGTCGACGTGACGGCCGAACGCCATATGGCCGGTTTGCATCGGCGCTGCGATGTTGAGTTTCAGGTGGTATTTGCCCGGGCCGAAGAGCTTCACGTTGTCGCCGTAATGCGGACCGTCGTTGGCGACCATGGCCATCATGTCGCCCTTGATGGTTTGCGTCGTGCCGACCTTGGTCAACTCGTACGTCACTTGCAGGTAAGGCATCCAGTCGCCTTCCGCAAAGCCGTTCGGATTGTTCTTTACGGCGTGGATGTCGGCTTCGAGGTGCACATCCGAATCCGAGGCCTTGCGCATCATGCCTTCCGGCTCCATGGTGATCGGCTGCAAGTAGACCGCGCCAACTTCCATTCCATTCTCGATATGTTGCTTGCCGATCGGATATTCGGCAGCCGATGCCGACACCATTGCCGCAAGTGCGACAGCGGCCACCGAGCCGCGTACAAAAGTTGAAACCTGCATCCTTCACTCCTTCTTGTTATTGATCGAACCGATGCCGCGCGTACGCTCGACCCGACCCGGTCAGCTCACTGATCAATTCGGCGCCGATGATAGGAAATCGCAATGAGAACGTAACCGACAACCGTTAATACGAACCATTCTCAATGGGTGAGGAGTTTAGCACTGATCGGAGGACGGAACAATTTGATGAAAATCAACAAGCCTTGTACTTGTTGGGTTTTTGAGATGGTGGAGACATTTTTGTAGTGAAATTTCGGGCAAAAAAAACGCGGCGAACCCGCTCGGATTGCCGCGTTCCCTGCCCTGAAACCCTTACGTTTAGCTGATGCCCGTAATGTGGTCGCCCACATTGGCGCCAAACACGCGCTGCCTCAGAAGTGACAGTTGGTCGCGGGTCTGCGCGGCTTTTTCGAATTCGAGGTTTTTCGCGTGATCCATCATCTGCTTTTCGAGCCGCTTGATTTCCTTCGATATCTGCTTCTCCGACATGTCCTCGAACTTCGCGCGGGTCTGGGCTTCCTTCAGTTCGGCGCGGGCATCGTCGGCGTTATAGACCCCGTCGATGATGTCCTTGATCCGCTTGGTCACGCCACGCGGCGTGATACCCATCGCGAGATTGTGCGCAATCTGCTTCGTGCGGCGCCGTTCAGTCTCGCCGATCGCACGTTTCATCGAATCCGTGACTTTATCGCCGTAGAGAATCGCCTTGCCGTTCACGTTGCGGGCAGCCCGGCCGATCGTCTGGATCAGCGAACGTTCCGCGCGCAGAAACCCTTCCTTGTCGGCGTCAAGGATCGCGACCAGCGACACTTCCGGGATATCCAGCCCTTCTCGCAACAAGTTGATCCCGACCAGCACGTCGAACGTGCCGAGACGCAGATCGCGGATGATTTCCACGCGCTCGACCGTGTCAATGTCGCTATGCAGGTAGCGCACTTTCACGCCGTGATCCGCGAGAAACTCGGTCAGCTGTTCGGCCATGCGCTTGGTCAGCACCGTCACCAGCACACGCTCATGCACCTTGACGCGCGCGTTGATCTCCCCGAGCACGTCGTCCACTTGCGAGCGCGCCGGACGCACTTCAATATCGGGGTCGACTAGGCCGGTCGGCCGCACAAGCTGCTCGGCCACCTGCCCCGCCGTGCGATTTTCGTAATCGGCCGGCGTGGCCGAAACGAAGATCGCCTGGCGCATCTTGCGTTCGAATTCGTTGAACTTGAGCGGCCGGTTGTCGAGCGCCGACGGCATCCGGAAACCGTAATCGACGAGATTCTCCTTGCGCGCCCGGTCGCCGTTATACATGCCGTTCAACTGACCGATCAGCACATGCGACTCGTCGAGCAGCATGAGCGCGTCGGGCGGTAAATAATCGACGAGCGTTGGCGGCGGCTCACCCGGCGCCGCGCCGGAAAAGTGCCGCGAATAATTCTCGATGCCTTTGCAAAAACCCAGTTCCTGCAGCATTTCCAGATCGAAGCGCGTGCGCTGTTCGAGCCGTTGTGCCTCTACCAGCTTGCCGTCCTTATGGAAGAACTCGAGCCGTTCGCGCAACTCCAGCTTGATCGTCTCGATGGCGCGCATGACCGTGTCGCGCGGCGTCACATAGTGCGACGACGGATAAACGGTGAAACGCGGAATCTTGTTGCGCACGCGGCCGGTGAGCGGATCGAAGAGTTGCATCGACTCAATTTCGTCGTCGAACAGCTCTACGCGCACCGCCATTTCGGCGTGCTCCGCCGGGAAAATGTCGATGGTGTCGCCCCGCACGCGAAACGTCCCGCGCGAAAAATCGGCTTCGTTGCGGCTGTACTGCATCGCGATCAGGCGCGCGATGATGTCCCGCTGCCCCATTTTGTCGCCAGTGCGCAGCGTCAGAATCATCTTGTGATATTCCGACGGATTGCCGATACCGTAGATTGCCGAAACTGTCGCCACGATCACCACATCGCGACGCTCGAGCAGGCTTTTGGTCGCCGAGAGCCGCATTTGCTCGATGTGCTCGTTGATCGAGGAATCCTTCTCGATAAACAGATCGCGTTGCGGAACGTACGCTTCCGGCTGGTAATAATCGTAGTAAGAAACGAAGTATTCAACGGCATTGCGAGGGAAAAACTCGCGAAACTCCGCGTAAAGCTGCGCGGCGAGCGTCTTGTTCGGTGCGAACACAATGGCCGGCCGGCCCATGCGCGCAATCACGTTCGCCATGGTGAACGTCTTGCCGGAGCCCGTTACACCGAGGAGTGTCTGGAACGACAGGCCGTCCTCAATCCCTTCCACGAGCGTTGCGATCGCCGTCGGCTGGTCGCCCGCCGGCGGATACGGTTGGTACAGCTGGAACGGAGACCCTTCGAACCTCACGAATTTGGATTCGTCGAGGGTTTCGGCGGTTTCGAGTAGCGGGGTATCGGACATGAGGATGAAGTGCCTTGGCCGAGAGCAAACACCCATTCTAGCGGTTCGCGCTGGAGCGGGTCTGGACGGCGGATCAGGATTGTCGGAACAGGTTTCAGGCGAGTTGCGCCAACTTTCGCGCAATACCCGATGTTTCCAAGATGGGGCGGTACCACGAAATCGCAAGTGATTGTTTTGGTTAGTGAAAGCTTGAGGGCAATATTCCGGCACGCGGCGGCCCGTCATCCTGATTTTCGAAAAAACCCGGGAAATGCCCGGAAAAAAATAGCTAAATCCCGCGTTTCTTCCATTTCACTAGGCCGAAAAGCGGCGGCCGATTCGTTACAATGCCGAACTGGGGTTTTCATCGATGGGACGGAGTTTTGTTGGCTCCTGTTGGCTCCCTGAGGTCCGGTTTGCGCCGCTTTTTAGCTGCTGTGTTGCCGATTAGCAGCCGATTCCCCATCCCGATCGCCCGTGCCCGCCTTATCCACTACCGCCGATAAATCATGTCTCTTTTCTCAGCCGTCGAACTTGCCCCCCGTGACCCGATTCTGGGCCTGAACGAAGCCTTCAACGCCGATCCGCGCACGACCAAGGTCAATCTCGGCGTGGGCGTGTATTTCAACGAAGAAGGCAAGATTCCGCTCCTGCGCGCCGTTCGCGAAGCCGAAAAAGCGCGTACGGAACTCGCCGCGCCGCGTGGTTATCTGCCCATTGAAGGCATTGCCGCTTATGACGCAGCCGTGCAAAAGCTGCTGCTCGGCAATGATTCTCCGCTGATCGCGGACGGCCGCGTGATCACGGCTCAGGCGTTGGGCGGAACGGGCGCGCTCAAGATTGGCGCCGATTTCCTGAAGCGGCTGAATCCCACGGGCAAAGTAGCGATCAGCGACCCGAGCTGGGAAAACCACCGTGCGTTGTTCGAATACGCGGGTTTTGACGTGCTGAACTACCCGTACTACGACGCAGCCACGCACGGCGTAAAGTTCGACGCCATGCTGGAAGCGTTCAACAGCTACCCGGCCGGAACGGTCGTCGTGCTGCACGCGTGCTGCCATAACCCAACCGGCGTCGACCTGACCCCGGCGCAGTGGCAACAGGTCGTGGAAACGGTCAAGGCACGCTCGCTGGTTCCGTTCCTGGATATCGCTTATCAGGGCTTCGGCGAGAACATCGACGCTGACGCTGCAGCTGTACGCCTTTTCGCCAAGGCAGATATCAACGTATTTGTATCGTCGTCGTTCTCCAAATCGTTCTCGCTGTATGGCGAGCGCGTGGGTGCACTGTCGATCATCACGAGCTCCAAGGAGGAAGCCACGCGCGTGCTGTCGCAACTCAAGCGCGTGATCCGCACGAACTATTCGAATCCGCCGACGCACGGCGGTTCAATTGTCGCCGCGGTGCTCGCTTCGCCCGAATTGCGCGCTACGTGGGAACAGGAACTCGGCGAAATGCGTGACCGCATTCGCGCAATGCGCAACGGTCTGGTCGAGCACATCAAGGCAGCAGGCGTGCAGCGCGACTTCAGCTTCGTGAACCAGCAGCGCGGCATGTTTTCGTACTCGGGCCTGACCTCGCCGCAAGTCGATCGCCTGCGCGAGGAATTCGGGATCTACGCCGTCAGCACGGGCCGCATCTGCGTGGCCGCGCTGAATACGCGCAATCTTGAAGTGGTGGCCAACGCTATCGCGACCGTGCTGAAATAAGTCTGGTTTTCGTGGTCTCGAAAACGGCGCTCCGTGTGAGCGCCGTTTTTTTGAGCTCCTGGCTGTGCTGCGCACGCGGAACCGTCTACGGTTCTCCGCTTGCTCTCTATCGATAAGATTGACACCCGATCAACGCTCGTCGCGATGAACGTCGTGCGTGATGAAACCCGCATCGTTGTTCGGCATATCGAGCCAGTCCCGATGCGAGAGCGTGCCGCGGATATCGGACAAGCCGCTTTCCCAATGCTCGCGCATGGTCGACAGTCCGAATTGATAGTCCTTGTAGTGCCCCTCGTATTCCTTGTGCCGGTAGATGAGGTGAATGACGTTAAAGCGCTTCGAACACGCGAGTTCCTCCGCCGTCTTGCACCACGGGTCGCTGTTGCGGATGTCCACCGGCACTTTGTCCAGCACTTCCCTCAACACGTTCCGAAACCGCTGCGAGCGCTGCAAGGTGTCGGTCACCAGGCGCGTCCGGCTGGAATACTGAATGTCCTTCACGCGTCCCATCACGTCGACAATGCTGTCCGGCACCGGCCCCCGTGCGCTCCACAAATCGACCTGGAACGCGAGCGTGTCACGACGCGGCGTAGCCTGCACGATCTCGTACAGCGGCGTATTGGACATCAGGCCACCGTCCCAGAAATACTCACAATCAATCTCGACGGCCGCAAAACCCGGCGGCAACGCCCCCGATGCCATGAAATGCTCCGCCCGCAACTTCATGCGAGTGTTGTCGAAATACGCGAAATTGCCGGTAGCTACATTCACCGCGCCCACCGACACCCGCGTCTCACGCGAGTTGATCCGGTCGAAATCGCAGAACCGTTCGAGCGTCCCCTTGAGCGGCCGTGTGTCATAGAAGCTCGCCGTGCCTGGCTCTCCCGCAGCCAACGGTGACGGCGGAGGAAACCGCGGTACGAAGAATCCCTTCTGCCCTTCGACCAAGGCGCTCCCGGCCTGCATCGCGGTGAAAGCCTTGCGGATCTCATCGGTGGAATTGAAGAACGCGTGTTCTACGAAAGCGGGCAACGGCGGCATGAAGGCAGGCTGGCAGATCGTCTCCCAAAACTCGAGCAGACGCGGCACGCGATCCTCGGGCGCGTTCCCCGCGATAATCGCCGTGTTCAATGCGCCAATGGAGATCCCCGCAATCCAGTTCGGGTGAATGCCGGCGTCGTTCAATCCCTGATACACGCCCGCTTGATAAGCACCGAGTGCCCCGCCGCCCTGCAACATCAACGCGATGGTTTCATACGGCGGCAACTTGATGCGCTTGGCCACTTCAGGACCGCCCGAGGCAAATGCCTCAGGCGGTTCGCCAGTGTCGAGTGACGTCACTTTGCGAGGCCCCTTCGTCCGTTTCATTCCTTTTGTCTCATTGTGTCCGCGGACACTGCCCGTTCGTTCTACCATCGAAACTCCTGTTTGAAGCCTTACTGCATGAACCAGCCGTGGCTCACCACGACCGATTGGCCCGTGAGCGCGGCCGTGGGGAAAGCCGCCAGGAACAGAACCGTTTGGGCCACGTCTTCCACAGTTGTGAAGACGCCGTCGACAGTGCCGCCCAGCATCACGTTCCTGACCACGTCCTCTTCGCTGATACCAAGCTCCTTGGCCTGCTCAGGGATCTGCTTGTCGACCAGCGGCGTGCGCACGAAACCCGGGCACACCACATGCGAGCGCACGTGATGCTTCGCGCCCTCCTTCGCCAGTACACGGGCCAGTCCGAGCAACGCGTGCTTGGCCGTGACATACGCGGACTTGAGCGCCGACGCCTCGTGCGAATGCACCGATCCCATATAGATCACGACACCGCCACGATCGTCCTTGTACATGTGCTGGAGCGCAGCTTTCGTGGTCAGAAACGCCCCGTCGACGTGAATGGCCTGCATTTTCTTCCAGTCGGAATACGCGTAGTTTTCGATCGGATTGACGATCTGCACGCCGGCGTTCGACACCAGGATATCGACCGAGCCGAATTCCGCCGCCACCCGATCGATACCGGTATTCACCGCCTGTTCGTCGGTCACGTCCATCACCACGCCTAATGCCCGGCCGCCCTGCGACCTGATCTGCTCGGCCACGGCGTCGGCGGCGTCCTGGTTCAGATCCGCTATGGCGACCGCTGCGCCTGCCTCGGCCAGAGTCAGGGCAATCTGCTTACCGATCCCGCTCGCCGCACCCGTGACCACCGCCACCTTGCCCGCCAGACTCGTATTCAGTGATGTCATTTGCCACCCCTCCTCTGTTCAGGTTTGAACAATGAAACCACGCAACGCCGCGCCGATCAACCTCGATAAATGTCATAGGCCTTTCGGTCGGCTATCCGACGTCACTCGGCCGGGTTATCGTTCGGTCACAAATGCAATGAACGCAAAGATCGGCAAGCCGGGCATCGCCGCGCGAATCCTGAAATCGGATTAAGCTTTGAAACCCGCCTGATGCAACTGAAACTCAAAACTGGAGATCACGAACATGAACTATCGTCGGCTAGGACGTTCCGGCCTGCAGGTCAGCGAATTGTCGATCGGCTCGTGGGTGACCTACGGCACGCAAGTCGACCATCGCGCGGCGCGCGAGTCGCTCGCTGCAGCCCGCGATCACGGCGTAAATTTCTTCGATAACGCGGAGGTCTATTCCAAAGGCAAGTCCGAGGAAATCATGGGCCGCGCGTTGAAGGAACTCGCGTGGCCGCGGGTAAGCTACGTGGTGTCGACCAAGTTTTTCTTTGGCATCAACGAAGGACCGAACCAGCAGCAAACGCTCAGCCGCAAGTATCTCCATAACGCCATTGACGGCTCGCTTGCGCGTCTGCAACTCGATTACGTCGACCTCGTGTTTTGCCATCGGCCCGATCCGCATACGCCGATCGAAGAAACCGTATGGGCAATGAGCGACATCATCGCGCGGGGCAAGGCGCTGTATTGGGGCACGTCGGAATGGAGCGCTGACGAAATTCGCACGGCGTACGACATTGCCGAGCGGCATCATCTGCACAAACCGGTGATGGAGCAGCCCGAGTACAACCTGCTGCATCGCAAGCGGGTCGAGAACGAATACAAGCGGCTCTATGAAGACATTGGGCTGGGTCTGACAACCTGGAGCCCGCTCGCCTCGGGGCTGCTCACCGGCAAGTATCGCGATGGCGTTCCGTCGGATAGCCGCGCGCAGCTTCAAGGTTACGAATGGTTGGCCAAGAAGCTGACGGACAAGGGCGCGAATAACATTGTCGGACGCCTTGCGGAAGTGTCCGACCAGCTTGGCTGCTCGCTGGCACAGCTTTCCCTCGCCTGGATTTTGCTGAATCCGAATGTCAGCACCGTCATTACCGGCGCGTCGCGGGTCGAGCAAATTCACGAGAACATGAAGGCCATCGACGTCGTGCAAAAGATCACGCCGGAGGTGAAGCAGCGCATCGAGGAAATCGTGGGTGACGCGTTCGTCTGACGCTTGGGTCTTGGACAGGCAGGGTCGTCGGCTACAATAACGACCCTGCCGCGTGTGCCTTGTAGTGCCGCGGCGCGCTTTTGCATCTTGGCGCTTAGGCACTTTCTTCGTCCGTCCGGCTCAGGACGCGCTCATTCTCGTCTCGCTTACTCATTTGCCATGCTCAGTTACCGACACGCTTTTCACGCAGGCAACCACGCAGACGTGCTGAAACACGCGGTTGTCGTGCAGTTGCTGCAACACCTTGCCCAGAAGGACAAGGCGTTCTGGTATATCGACACCCACGCGGGCGCCGGCGTGTATTCGCTGACTGACGGCTTCGCGACCAAGACGGGCGAGTTCGAGACAGGCATTGCCAAGATTTGGACCAAGCGTGATTTGCCGGGTTTGCTCAAGGATTACGTCAAAGAGGTCAAGGCGCTGAACGCGGACGGCACGCTGCAGTTCTATCCTGGCTCGCCCTATCTCGCATGGCGGGTAATGCGCGAGCAGGACCGCATGCGGTTGTTCGAGCTGCATTCCACCGAAATCGACGTGCTGCGCCACAATTTCCGCGACGCAGGACGGCGGGCAGTGCTTTTCGAAGGCGATGGTTTCGACGGCATCATCAAGCTGTTACCACCACCGCCGCGCCGCGCGCTTGTCCTGATCGATCCATCGTATGAAGACAAGCGCGATTACGCGCGCACGCTGAACTGCCTTGAGGAAAGCCTGAAGCGCTTTGCGACCGGCACTTATGCAATCTGGTATCCGCAGGTGACCCGGCTGGAGTCCCAGCGTTTCGCCGACCAATTGAAGCGCGTGCAGCCCAAGAATTGGCTGCATGCGTCATTGACCGTGAGCAAACCTCCCGTCGACGGCTTTGGCCTGTTCGGGAGTGGCATGTTTATCGTGAACCCGCCGTATACGCTCGCAGCTGCGCTGAAAGAGACGCTGCCGTATCTTGTCGACGCACTCGGTCAGGACAGCAAGGCGGCGTTCAAACTCGAACATCGTGGCGACTGAAAACGACCGGAACCCTCTGCACCGTTCGCCGTTAATCAAGCGACGTGGTAACCGCACCGGTTGCGGTATGTGGGTCCGACGATCGGGTTGGCACGGTCGGCACAGGGCTCGGGGTCGCGACGGATCGCGGCGTTGCGATGGGTATCGTGATGATGGGAGGCTGGCCCGGAGACTGCCTTGCTTGCGGCACTGCGGGCTGCGTTGAAGTGGAGGCCTGGGTTTGAGTTCCGGTCGGTACCCCGTAAGAGGCGCCGGAATGTGGCGACGTAGCACGTGGTCGATGCTGGTAATTGGATGACGACGGCTGTGAGCTCGTTGACGATCCATATCCCTGCCCGGCGTGATGCCCACCCTGCTGAAGTCCGATGTAAGGCGAAATGATGATCGTCTGCTGATCCTGCTGCGGCAATTCGGGCAACGTGGCCATCGGGCGCGCTGGCACCATGCCAGAACCATTCAGCGGACCCGTCTGTAGAACGGTGCCACCCGCGCCGCTATGAATCCCGGTCTGCGTATCCAGAATGAGCGGCTGACCGCCCGCCTGTCCGAATGCGTCCAACGTCGTCAAACCAGAGACAAGCCATAGCGCCGCGGTCGCCACATATTTGACCGGTCGAAGTTCTGGACTCACACCGCCCCCTTGGCATATGAATGACAACCGGCACGCATATCGGGCCGATTCATTTCGTATCATATAAAAGCGCTTTACCTTACCGCGATGGCAAGCTTTAAGCTAGCGCTCCCGAAAGTCGATATTCAAGGAGATTCGATGACGTTTCCGAAAACCCTCCTCGCTGGCGCCGCCGCGTTTGCAATTTCAATCTTTGTCTCGATGTCCGCTGCGTCTGCACAGACGCCGGCATCCTCTGCATCGATGGCAGGCATGGACATGTCAGCCGCAAGCGGCAGCCAGGGCGATTCCGCGTCGACGAAAGAATTTCAGGCAGCCGATCATTCGATGATGTCCGGCATGTCTGGTGTCGAGTACACCGGTGATGCCGATCATGATTTTGTCGCGCACATGATCCCGCACCACGAGGGCGCGGTCGCGATGGCAAAGGTCGAGTTGAAGTACGGCAAGGACGCCAAGTTGCGGGCCTTGGCCAAGGAGATCATCGCTTCGCAGGATAAGGAGATTGCGTTCATGAAGCGATGGCTCGCGACGCATCCCCAGAAAAAGTGAGCGGCCTGGCCTGATTGGCGAGAGTAGTCCAAAAATGACAAAGCCCCGCATGCGGGGCTTGTTCAATTTTTCGACCGGGTGTTTTCGGCTGAAATTACAGCGAGTAGCCTTCGGTTTCCAACGAGCGGATACGCTTTTCGAGTTGGACGATATCCGACGATTGCGCCAGATATTCTTCGCGACGATTACGTTCGGCGGTTTCAAACCAGATGCTGACTTTTTCGAGCAGGAATGCAAACATGATTTTTTCTCCAAGGATTTCAAATGAATCCCCGGCGGTTCGGGTCAGGGATATCCCTCGAAAGGGTTAACCCGGATTATAGACGAACCCCGCTGCCGGCGTTAGTGAAATGCCTGCATTGGGTGCATTCTTTTTTGGAATGGTGCACGCACCGCCTTGGAACAAGTGATTGATTTCTCTACTCTTCCTGGAAATTTTCAAGCAAGCACACTAATTTGGCACATCTATAGTGCACAAATCAGGCGAATGGGCTTGCCAAAACGCACCAACATGATCACTCGGCCAGTCTTTCCAGAATGGGGCAATCCGGTCGTCCGTCACCGTGGCAATTGACCGCCAAATGAGCGAGCGTGTCCCGCATATCGGTTAGTTCCGCGATCCGCCTGTCCAGCTCCGCGACATGTTCCAGCGCGATCGCCTTGACCTCTGCGCTGGCACGCTGCCGGTCCTGCCATAAAGCCAGGAGTTTGCGAATATCGTCGACCAGAAAGCCGAGCCGACGTGCTTGCCGAACAAAACGTAGTGCATGAACCTCCTGGGTTCCGTACATCCTGTACCCCGATGTGGTCCGGTCAACGGGTGGCAAAAGACCAACACTCTCGTAGTACCGAATCATCTTGGCCGTCACACCGGACGCGCGAGCGGCTTCGCCAATGTTCATCGCAGATACTCCTAAATTTTTCCATAGACTCTACACCTTCCAACGATAGGAAGGTATAGCATGGTTCGCTCTTACAAAACCCAGGCAAGGAATTGATATGGCTGAATTTAAGGTAGAAGGCATGAGCTGCCAGCATTGCGTCGCCGCCGTTACGCGCTCTATCCACGAAATCGACGCCGCCGCGCAAGTTCAAGTGGATCTCGAGCACGGGCGTGTTGTGGTGGCATCGACCGAAACCATTGATGCGCTCAAGGAAGCGATCGATGAGGCGGGCTACACGGTCGTATCGGCGAAGGCCGCATGACTCGGGGGCCGCAATTCAAGGTTGCGTTGATTGGCGCGTCCGGGTTGCTTGGACGCGCCGTTGCAAATGAACTAGCCGCGATAACTCGATGGCAGGTGGTACGAACGGCGTTTCGTCATGGCGACACGAGCACTATCACGCTCGATATCCGTGATGAGCGCGCCGTTCGGGAGTTCATCGCTGACCAGGCGCCTGACGCAATCGTTGTGGCTGCGGCCGAACGGCGTCCAGACGTTTGTGAGAATGACCCGGTGCTCGCGCGAGCGTTGAATGTTGAGGCATTGGGCTTTATCGCGAGCGCCGTACAGGAGACCGGTTCGTGGGTCCTCTCCATCTCGACCGACTATGTCTTCGATGGTACACGACCGCCCTATCAGCCGGACGATGCACCGAATCCCCTTAACGCCTATGGTCGCAGCAAGCTTGACGGAGAACAAACGCTGCTGCGATCCAGCGCCCAGTCCTGCGTGCTGCGTTTGCCGTTGCTATATGGTCCGGTAATCGACTGGGGTGAGTCGGCGGTGACAAGCTTGATGCCGGCAATCGTGGAATCTTCTCGTGGACCAGAGCCAGCGGTGATGGACGCTTGGGCGACGCGCTACCCCACCTTCACGCCTGACGTGGCAGTTGTGATCAGACAGTTGCTGGAGCGCCATGAAATCGGTGAATCAGTTACCGGCGTGATGCACTGGTCCGGCGATGAGCCAATGACAAAGTTCGACATTGCGCAGCGGATCGCGCAAGTGCTGAAAATTGATGCCTGCATCACAGCACAACGAACGCCGATCGATACTACACCGCGCCCGCGGAACTGCCATCTAGCATCGGACACGTTGGAGGTTTTGAAGGTAGGACAACGAACACCTTTCGACGCCGCGATCCGCACGGTACTGCAAAACTGGCCACATCCAACGAGCCTGTGAGAGGCCGTTAAATTCAGGCATAGCCGACCAAGCGGCGTCCGAATTCAACACCGCCGTTTTGGCATTTCACTACTTTGCGCATACTAGGAGAAGACCAGAGTTATCAGTCTTGAGGCCTGCCTGAGACTATCGACTTCCTCGCTCGGCTGAGTAAGCTTGCACGGCAGGCTGAAGACCTCATGGTCATATCGAAGGAGTGATTCGCGTGCGAAGAACTTCTCGAATGAGCTATCTGAACCGTGGAGT
>NZ_JAAVUQ010000010.1 GCF_018449515.1 Caballeronia sp. dw_19
TAGCCTTACGCCGCCCATCGAGGCGGCGTTTTTACGACCGTCTTTCCGCGAGACTCGCCGCCCGCAATGCTCTGTCACCACCCGCCTTTAGCCCAATAGCGACCACCTTCATCATCCTTTACGCCAGGCCACGCCACGCCGCTCGCCAGCCAGCCAGCCAGCCAGCCAGCCAGCCAGCCAGCCAGCCAGCCAATACGCCACGCTCGCGATTTACGCCGAGGTGAGAGCGGCTTTCACGAACACGGTCCCCGCGTGCGGGCGATCCTGCCGCATGTCGATGCGACGCTTGCGGCTGACAACCTCGGTAGCCTGAACGCTGCCGGCCGGGAGTTGGCGACGACGACGCGTCATGCGGACCGGAAATCAGCAGGAGACACGCCGTCGAACTGACCGAAACGCATAATCTGCCTGTGGCGCACAATGTTTCGTGGAAAGCGCTGAACGATACCGAAATCTTGCGCGCGTGCATTCCGGTTGCGAACGCATGGAAGCCGATGGCGAAAACGCATATGCGGTCGTAATGACGGCGTCGGCCGGACCCCGTGAAAGCGAAATTCAAAGGGCGCGCGAATTTGGTGGGCATCGACGCGCCGTACACGTACACCATCGTGTTCGAGAGGCAAGGCGGAACGGCTGGTTTCGGCAAGGGACGGGCGAACGTCAATCCGGAACTGGGTGACAATGTCGATTCAACGATGTTTCTTACACGGCGCATGCACAAGTGGGCGGCAAGCTCGCGCAGATCGGCTCGCGGCTGATGGATGGCGCAGCCAGAAAGATCGCCGGGGAATTTTTCAAGCGCTTCAGCGCGCAGTTGACGCAGAGTGACGAGCCTGAGGGTGAGTCCATGCGGCGGCGGCCGACGGCGCAGGTGAAGGGAAGGAGGGGAAAAGATCATGGACAGCGTGGATCTCGAAGTCCTGAGAAACAGCGCGCGATGGCTCGAACGTGGGCATCGCGTGTTGCTGGTGACGGTGGTTAAAACGTGGGGCTCGTCGCCCCGGCCCGAAGGCGCGATGCTCGCCGTGCGCGATGACGGCGCGGTGATGGGATCGGTGTCGGGCGGGTGCATTGAAGACGATTTGATCGATCGCGTCAGGCAGCGCGGCATTGAGCAGACGAAACCCGAGAGCGTGAAATACGGAATTTCGGCGGAAGAAGCGCATCGGTTCGGGCTGCCTTGCGGCGGGACGATTCAACTGGTGCTTGAACCGTTGTCGATGGCGAGCGGTATTGCTGAATTGTGCGAGGCCGTTCTCGCCGGGCGGCTGGTGACGCGCACGCTCGACATGACAAATGGCGTGGTGAAATTGGAGCCATCGCACACAACGGACGGTCTTACGTTCGATGAAACCACGCTCGCGACCATTCACGGGCCGCGGTACCGGATGCTCGTGATCGGCGCGGGACAGTTGTCGCGGTATTTGTGCAGTATCGCGGTCGGGCTGGATTATCACGTGACTGTCTGCGATCCGCGCGAGGAGTACACCGACGAGTGGGATGTGCCGGGGACGAAGATCGTGCGGACCATGCCCGACGATACCGTGACGGAAATGAAACTCGACGAGCGTTGCGCGGTGATTGCGCTGACGCATGATCCGAAGCTGGACGATCTGGCGTTGATGGAAGCGTTGAAGACGCCGGCGTTTTATGTCGGCGCGTTGGGATCGCGGAAGAACAACGCGGCGCGCAGGGAACGGCTGAAGGAGTTCGATCTCTCCGATGTCGAGTTGTCGCGCCTGCATGGGCCGGTGGGGATTTATATCGGCAGCAGGACGCCGCCGGAGATTGCTGTGTCTATTCTTGCCGAGGTGACGGCGGCGAAAAATGGCGTTTCGTTGCCGACTATTTTGCAGGTGGAGGGCGCGAAGGCGGCGCGGGAACTTGAAGGGACGGGTGAGATTTGCGGCATTTCCGGGATTGAATACTCGTAGACGACGCCGCGCTTGAAACAGCTCAAGGCATTGAAGCGCGGCGTTCGAAACGATCAGAGTATATTGCCGCGAAACTTCATGGCCTGGAGCCATTGTCCCGATACTTCCGACATTCCGTAATGCACGACTGTCTCGTCGATGAGCGCCCAGACCGATAAGCCGGCCTGACGGACTCGTCGGCAAAACGAGATGTCTTCTCCCTGATAGACCCCGTTCTCTTCGACCGTTTCAAAAAATCCGTAGAACTCACCGTTGGTTACCATCGACGCATATTGTTGTGGCGGCGCGTAGCATTCCGTGAACGGTTTTGTTGCCTCAAACGCTTCACGTTGCGCTAGAAAAACGCCCGTTCCAACGTGCTCGGCTTCAATGAATCCATTCGTGAAACTCACACTTCCATCTGCCTTCGTCAGTGGGCTGACGGTGTAGTCGGCGTATTTCTCTAGATACTGACGTACGGTCAAGCCCACGTCAGCGGCTGATATAGCGCCGTCCAGCCCCATTCTCCTGAACGGATACGCGACGCCTGAAACGATTTTGTTCGCGGCCAGGAGTCTCATGACTGCGTTGGCCGGGAACTTCATGTCGGTATCGAGGAAAAGGAGATGCGTGAATTCAGGATGATTCAGGAAATAATTGGCGAAGAAGTTACGCGCTCGAATGATCTGCGACGACGCAACGTGCAACGTTTCGTAGCTCGAACCGGAATCCGTTAACGCGCGCGTCAGATCGAGCAGCGAGAAGGCGAAATTGACATGGACCTCTTCGCTGTAGGTAGGCAGGCAGATCAGTACATGGTGAGAGGGCATGGGGGTGTCCGTATGAGGATGATTGAGTTCGCGCTCAAAGCTGAGGAAGCGATATCGTTAGGAATGTTAAAACAAATTTTCGATCTGAGAGATCTATGTGGATTGAATGTCGTGATGTTACAGGGCGGGAGGAGGTGGTGAATTTTTAGACTTTATACTCGCGACGAGGTTGCGGGAATCACACGCCGTGATTTGTCGCTGGTTAGTTGTTCAAGCTATGCGCGGGTCGGACACGGCTGATCGACTGGAGCAAACCCTTCGGATGTTTCAATTTATGCGACCGTGGAGAGCGCGACCTCCGGTCCCGCTTCGTTGATACGATCTCATGGAGCGTTTCAACCCACACGCCCATGAAGAGCGCGACTTGTTGCATACCGATTGACTTGTGAGGCAACCATGTTTCAACCCGCGCGCTCGTGAAGAGCGTGACCGGTGGCGCAACATCCCGCCGGACGCAATCCCAAGTCGTTTCAACCCACGCGCCCGTGAAGAGCGCGACGCTATCGCTTATAACGTGCCGTTTTCGCAGTATAAATTCGCCGTTTGCATCGGCGCATTAAAGTCGACCGCCTCCTTGGTCTCGCCGTGCTCGAGCATGCGAGTCATCGACTCAAATTCGCTCGATGACTTCAACACCGCTCGCAATCTTCGCTTTGTCAATCGACACGACATAATCGGAAAAATACCGGGCTGGCAGATCAGCGCCTTCTTTTATGCGCTCGACCTTTACCGCATCGAAAAGGGTATGCGCCGGCGCGTTGCCCACCGAATTTTCGTGTTTGAACACGATCAGCTTGCGCGCAGCCATTTCGCCACGGGCTGCGGAGCGATCGTGTTCGAACATGTTGATCAGCGAGCGCCATACCAGTTCGAGATCGTCTTCAGTGAACCCGGTGCGTTCCGCGAGCTTCGCCGATATGAAGCCATGTACCCGATATAAACCGTAGGGCACGATGTGCTTGCGACCCATCGTGCGGTCAGCGTTCTCCGCGTCCTTTTCGGTTGTGACGGCCATGCGGGTGATGGAGATCTCCATCGGCACAATGGGTTCTATCGATTTGGCGAACGCCAGTTGAATGGGGCCGCGCACTTGCCCGCAGTTGACGCCCGTGCTCATGACTGCGCCGAAAGCCCTGATATCGAAGAAGTTCGTGCACATCCATTTGGTGAGCGCTTCCGCGTCCTTGACATCCTTGGGCAGTTTCTTGTCCACCGGGACGAGATTGAGCGCCGCATAACCCAGTTTGTGCTGAAGATTGAGCACGGCCTTTTCCTGCATATAGATGGCGTGACCGGCCTCGTTATCCTTCTCCAGCGTCACGTAATTGCGAATCTTTCGTTTCAGGCAGACATCGGTGACAAGGCCGAGATTGGTTTCGGGATCGAGACGCGGCAGGTTTCCCGCATCGGGATCGCCATTCGGATTGCCGTTGGTGACATCGAACAGATAAACGAATTCGTAGCGGTTGGCGAGGATGGTCATACGCTTGTCTCCAGGATATCGTCGGTGATGATTTCTGCAGCGTCGCCTTTGCCAGCCTTCGAACGGAAACGTTCGTTGCGCTGGTGGTAGTAGCCGATAGCAAAGCGGCCCTGGTCTTCTAGTCGAAGCGTCTTTGGAAATTCACAGCCAAGACCATCGATAATTTGTTGCACTTCTTTTTCCAGCGATATCGCGAGTCCTTTTCCCTTCGGATCTTTCATCGCCTTGGATAAGTGGTTTTGCGCGCCACGCATGAGGATCGGAAATACGGCTGCGGGCATGGCAGAAGCGGACCCGTAATAACGATCCTTGATGCTCGCGCTGGCAGAGTGCAGCGCGGCTTCCTGAATGCCTTCCAGCACCGAGAACAACCGCCCGAGTAAATAACCCGGCATGGTGTTGCTTCTATCGAGACTCACAGGTACCTCCTCTTGAATATCGCCATTGCCGAGACGCTGGTCGCGTGCCAGAACGGCTTTGCACAACGCCACGCGCAGTCCGGAAATATCTCCATCTGCGCGCATGCGCATGATCGCGGCGCTCAACAAAGTGCGCGGATAACGCCCGCCGCTGAGGACCGCGCGCATCAAGGATCCCGCTAGTTGCTGCGGAACGTTTTCGGTCTTCTCCCGTGCCGCTATAGCGGACAGCAAGCGCCACGCGGCTGGCGTTGTTCTCCACGGCGTGGGTTCGATGGCCAGATCGTTGTAGTGCTGCGCGAGTCGTTTCGTGAATACGCCAAGGTTTTCGCTGAACCAATAGCGCACCGAAAGCCGAGACGCATTCGGTGACAACCCAAGCACGAATATTTTCGAGGCAGGATCGAGATTCGGATCGATGTCGTGCAGCGCACGTCCCTCCAATACCGCATCAAGCGCATGCTTGAGCTTGGCGGATTCGGCGGAGTCGCTGGACGGCGGTTCCAGCTCACTGAGGAACAGGTTTTCCGCTGTTTCCCGCTGTTGCTGATCCTTGGCTTCGGCCCAGAACACCACACTTGCATCCCCAATCTGCACGCATTGACGATGATGCGGATCGCGCAGCAACAAGTGGTTAAGCACTGTTGTGTAAGCGAAGGCCGCATGCACGGAAACCGGTGCGTTCGCGCCGCGATCCTTGCCGTATGAGTCGAAGGCCTCGAGGTTGAAAGAGACAATCGATGCCCCCGATGTTTGCGCTCCCCACACGCCTTTAATGGCCGGATGAAGACGGGCGATCGGACGCGTTTCACCGCTGACGAGACACAAGCCGAGGGTCGTTTCATCGGCCGCGCTGTAGTGCTTGACCAGTTCCTGAGCCGCGGGACGCTCGTGGATATAGCCGGGTTCACCATCAAGCCGGAAAACGACGTTCGCGCTGAAAATAGCCGGGGCGTGTTTGGCAATGTGTTCGCACCCTTGCCAGTTTTCTGGAATCCACGCCTCTATGAACTTGCGTAACGCGACAAGCCCTTCGTCGGTTGCCCCGGCCAGACGATCAAGGTGGAGGGCCTTGAAAACTGCCCATGATCGTGCATTTAGCGTCGGGGTATCAGCCCCCGCTTTTTGATCGACCCCAAGCACGAAAGCCGTCTTGTCCCACAGGAAAAACGGTGGCGGCGCGATACCCGACCGTTTAAACGACGCCGGAACCGTGAGCATTGTCCACTTCGATTTATTGTCGGCGGGATCGCTGAGATTGATGACGTCCTGCACTTCGCCTTCGCGATTCAACAGGATCGAGTAGCCGATCTTTTCCTGCGTCGATCCGAATGCGGGTACCTTGCCTTGTGCGGCGAGCCGTTCGTAATACTCGACCAGTGATGTGAAGATCATGTCGAATGCTCCACGAACGGCAATGGCGGAACGTCGATCCATCCGTCCTTTATCGACGCCCTGAAGAAGTGAGGCGCCATGCCATTCTTGAAGTCGATGTCGTGAAGCATCCAGCCGAGATCTTTCTCCGCCATAAGCGATTGATGCGGCTCGCGGGCTGGGGCGTCGTCTTCCAGCAAAGTGAAATCGGCGGGAAATTCGCGCACGCCTAAGCACGGCGTTTGAAAACACTGACCTTTGCGCGCGCGACGGTTAAAGATGTCCAGGTGCTTACCGATTGAGTCTCCTTCGTCGGCTTTATCGGTAAGTTCGAAATGCGCTTCGATCACGTACGCTACGTCTTTGAGAATGGACGCCGCGCGTTGCTGACGATCCTCATCAACGTAATTGACGAGACCCTCCAGCTTGCCCTTTTTCATGGCTGATCGCGCGCTCGATGCCGGGATCTTGCTTGCGACTTCGTTTCGACGAATGGTGTCGAAGCGAATCTCGTTGAGCACCTGAATACGGTCGATGACCCAACGGATGGCCGGCTTCCAGTGAATGGCTTCCACGATGCCGCGCGCGGCGGACGGCGTGATGACGTCGTAGGACACGCGCTCAACCTTCATCTCGGGGCGCGTGAACAATGCACGCTCACCCTGGACATGCAAACGTATTCCGTATGCCACGGTTGTCTCCTTTATGTCGCGATGAGATACGTGATCGGTTTCTGCTGTTGCTCGCTCCTCCACATCGGGCTGATTAAACCGATCTGAAAATAGGTTTAGTAAATGAGTCTGGCCGCGTCGAGAAGCGCGGACTCGCCAAGCTGCAAACCATGTCGGTCGCTGTGTAGATTCATGGCAATAAGTTGCATGAATTGCGTGCCATATTTCGGCTCGGCAGCGGTATAAGCCATTACGCTTCCAAGCGGTCCATACTGGTCGCGGGCGATCTTCGCGCCCCACGTTGCGTGGCCCACGCGCGGTCCGCCACGAATGCGCTTTGGGTATGAATCGGTGTACTTAGCAATATCGCGGAATTTTCCGGCAGTTTTTGCGAGTTTGGATGCGCCGAAGTGTTTCGCGGACTGCGCTGCGAGTTGACCCGCTGCGTTGAGGTGATCCGAGAGTGTCTGCCGGCCGCTTTCGTCCGGATTTGGCGTTGAGTGTGCGTGGAAAACTCGAGTCACGAGCGCCGCCTTTGAGATTATTAGTGGGCGTCGCGATCGATTGAAATCGAGCGGCTTAGGTTGCCGCTATGTCGCTGATCAGCCCGTATTCGAGGGAGCTTAATATCAGCGTCATCTTAAAATTCGGTTTGAAATGTAATAATTGTTGCGATTCGCGCGCTTGTGACGGAGCCACCTCTTTTCGATGCCAGCGTAGACCGACCTACAAAATCTCAATCCACGCGCCGGTGAAGGCGCGACGTACTGACGCAGCAAGTTGTAGATGGCAACTCCCTCGTTTCAATCCACGCGCCGTGATGGCGCGACTGTGCTGGATACGCCGGTCAAAAATCCGGCAGGCGTTTCAATCCACGCGCCCGTGAAGGCGCGACGTTACGCCCGGCGATGACTTCCTTTTCCCGGTTGTTTCAACCCACGCGCCCGTGAAGGCACGACTCTTTCACCGCCGCGCAGCTTCTCATCACTATAAAAGTTTCAATCCGCGCGCCGGTGAAGGCGCGACAAGAACATAGGTCTAGGCGCAGACCATGCGCGCAACGTTTCAATCCACGCGCCCATGAGAGCGCGACTCCATCCCATCTAACTCGTGGTTCTTACCCTGAAAGGGCGGTGCTTTCCGCACCCCAAAAAATGCAACAAAATCAACGCAACGCTACTTTCTGCGAACCTGCCCGCAAAACCCTGGTCGCTTACGGTTCGCGGACACCGACACAACGTTGCTGCCATGAACGTACGGGCGATTGCCACCATTCGCCGCGATATTAACTGACGACCTCGCGACTGTTCTAAGCAATAGGTAAAAAATCGTCGAGGACGAAAGCGGGAGTCGTTAGTTGTATAGAGCAATCATTCTCATTGCGCCGCTCATACGACTGCTCCATCGCCCGATTGGCATTACTCGACTTCTCACTTCTTTCGATCAATTCGCCAACCACTCCAAGCATTCGCGCGCCAAATCACCGCACTCCATCACCGACTTAGCGAAGCGGTCGAGGAAGAACTAAAAGAATCCAGATCCCCAAAACCCAAAAAACCCCGCGTTTTCGCGGGGTTCCACATTCAAGCACCAGCGCAATTGAGGACCGAAGCCCTCACATCAACCCCAGACAAACCATCGCGACAATCGACGCCATCACAATCACCGCGCCCACCGTCTTGCGTTTATTCAACTCGGTCCACAGCAACACGCCCGTCAGCGACAGCAGAATAATGCTGCCGGCAAGCGTATCGATCAGCAGCACCCAGCCCACGCTCAATCCCACGCCTTTGTGCAGATTGCTCATGGTCGCGAGAAAACTGTTCTCGCTCTTCTTCACCGATACAAACCCGTTCCCCACCCAGTATTCCGCCGATACCGACCCGCCTGGCGACGCCACCGCCACCGTCCACAACTCCGGCTGCATGGTCTTCTGATCGCCCCAGCCAACCGGATGCGCCGCTTCACGTTTCGGCCGGCCGATATTGCCGTCGAGCTTGAGTTCCTGCTTGAGCCACTTGCCGAGTTCCATCGGCGACTTGAGGCCCTTCGCGGGCACGGCCATTTGCATTTGAGAAACTTGCGGTTCTCCGCTCGAAATCTTCAGCGGACCGGCGCGATGATTCAGCAGAAAACCCGTCGTCCCGAACAACAACCCCAGAACGGCGCCCCACAAACCGACCCAGCCATGAACCTTGCGTAGCCATTTGATGAAGGTTGCGCGGCGCGAGCGTTGTTTCCGAGCGAACTGTTCAGCGTCGTCGATAAGGCGGCGGCCGTGCGGCGCGTACGGCATCGTGGTCACGTTGGACGCGGGTTCAAAAGTTTCAGGCGCGTTCACGCGTCTCTCCAGAGGACATAGCGAATAAGGGGATGCTGCGGATGGATTTCTCACCGATACGGCCAACAAGGCGCCAACGAGCGACCAACAAGCGCATCGGCGGAGTCAAGCATTTCAAATGAGAATTGTTATCATTACACGGACGTTAAAAATCTTCAATAGTCCCATTAAGTCCCATTACGCGGCCGGCGCAGGAGGGGCGCGCCGGCTGCGGTGAACAGCCATCGGCGAACGAACGATCGCCGAACGCCCGTCAAACAGGCCAGAGCGGCCCTTCTTCCATCGCGCCGACCTGTTCGCGCAACTCAAGAATCCGGTCTTCCCAATACCGCTGCGTGTTGAACCACGGAAACGCGGCGGGAAACGCGGGATCGTTCCATCGACGTGCCAGCCACGCCGCGTAATGAATCAGCCGCAACGTGCGCAACGCTTCGACCAGATGCAGCTCGCGTGGCTCGAAATCGCAGAAATCCTCGTACCCGGCCAGCAAATCACCCAGCGCACGCGATGCCTCCGGGCGGTCGCCCGGCAGCAGCAACCACAAATCCTGGATAGCGGGCGCCATGCGGCTATCGTCGAAATCGACAAAATGCGGACCGGCATCAGTCCACAATACGTTGCTTGGATGACAATCCCCGTGCAACCGGATGCTTTTGACATCGCCGGCTCGCTCGTAGCATCGCTCGACACCTTCCAGCGCCATCTTCACCACGGTCTCATACGCTTCCCGTACGTCCTTCGGCACAAATCCGTGTGTCAGCAAAAACTCGCGCGGTTCGTATCCAAAGGTCTGGATATCAAGCGCTGGCCGTTCCACGTACGGCTTGATCTGCCCGACTGCGTGAATCCGGCCGATAAACCTCCCAAGCCATTCCAGCGTCTCCGGCCGGTCGATATCCGGCGCACGCCCGCCGCGCCGTTCAAAGATGGAGAACCGGAAACCCTCGAAGGTATGCAGCGACGCGCCATTCAACACGCGTGCCGGTACCGCCGGAATCTCGCGTTCGTAAAGCGTCGAAACGAAAGCGTGCTCTTCGAGAATGGCGTCGTCGGACCAGCGCAATGGCCGGTAGAACTTCGCGACCATCGGCGGCCCGTCTTCCATGCCAACCTGATACACACGATTTTCGTAGCTGTTGAGCGCGAGCATGCCGCCGTCGGTGCGTTCGCCAAGCGGCATCAGGACGCTGTCGAGCGCATCGAGCACACGCTCGGGCGTGAGATCGGCGAAAGGCGGAGGCGGGAGATTAGCGTCGTCGCCGGAGAGAGACAGATTGTCTCCGGACGCGCGCGATGCATTGGAATGGTTCGAGTTCATCCCTGCATTGTGACGCGCATCGCGGGGGGAAGCATCAGCGATGCGCGGTTACGGCGAAACAACGTTCTGAAACGCGCTAATTCCTCAATGCATGAGCGCGTTGTTCGGACGAACGAGTTCGCCGGTATCGATCAGGTCTTCGAGGAAGAACGGTTCCGTGTTTAGCAGCTCCGACGTACCGGGTTCATCCGCGTACCAGGCGACCATGGCCATGTCGCCGAGAATCCGCATGACAATCCCGCGTGCGCCTTGTGGCACCGCAATATGGACGGAGCGAACGATTGAACCGATTTGCATGATGACTCCCCGAGGTGTGCCGGCAAAACAGTGCGCGTGCCGGCCGGTTCTGCATGAAGCACAGGCGCGTGAGGCCCTGTGCACGAAACTGAAGTGCCGCGCGTAAATTCCTCGAATGCCTGCAAATTGCAGTCGTGTTCCGATGATTTCGGCTGAAACGATGTTCTACTTTAGCGCATCAATTCGCGTGGGTCGAAAACTTGCATCGCGTGGAAACAACGTATTCGCATTCCAGCCGCTTTTCGAAAGTCGATTGAAAGCGCTCGGCGCGGTCTCCGGCAAAACCCTGACGATCACGGTATTGTTATGCCCTTCGCCACCGGAGATCCACTTGTGACTTCATCGCCGGCGCCGTCCCGGTCAGCTTCGCCCTCCTCGCTTTCCCCCGATCCCTTGCCCTATCTCGAACGTGGATCGCGTGCTTACTGGCACGCGGCGATTGCCTTGCTGTTTGCAGGCTACGCCACCTTCTCGCTGCTTTACTGTGTGCAGCCGCTCCTCCCTGAGTTCACCAAAACGTTCGGCGTGAGTCCGGCGGAAAGTGCGCTGTCGGTATCGGTGACGACGGCTTCACTCGCCGTGGCGATTTTCATCGCCGGCTTTGTTTCAGAGGGCTGGAGCCGGCACCGGTTGATGACGCTGTCGCTGACGGCTTCGTCGTTGCTGACGATCATCGTGGCGTTCTTGCCGAGCTGGCACGCGCTGTTGTTCGTGCGTGCGCTCGAAGGTCTCGCGCTCGGCGGCGTGCCGGCCGTCGCCATGGCGTATCTCGCGGAGGAAGTGCATCCCGACGGCCTCGGCCTCGCGATGGGACTCTACGTAGGCGGCACGGCAATCGGCGGAATGGCCGGGCGAGTGATCAGCGGGATTCTCGCGGACTTTTTCTCGTGGCGCGTGGCTATCGGCGGAATCGGGGTGCTTGGGCTGCTCGCCACGCTGGCGTTTCGTGCGCTCCTGCCGCCGTCGCGACGTTTCGTGCCACGCGCCGGAATGGGATTTCGCCATCATCGGACGGCGCTGGCCGGGCATCTGAAAAACCGCGGCTTGCGTTGCGTGATCCTGATGGGCTTCGTGCTCATGGGCAGCTTCGTGACGCTTTATAACTACGTTGGGTATCGATTGATTGCGGCGCCGTTCAACCTGAGCCAGACGGAAATTGGCGCAATCTTCGTGGTGTATCTGACGGGCGTGGTGGCATCACCCTGGTCCGGAAAAATGGCCGATATATTTGGCCGTGGCCGCGTCCTGATTGCCGCGCTGCTGTTGATGATCTTTGGCGTGGCGCTGACATTGTCGAGTTCGCTGCCCGTGGTGATTGCCGGTATTGCATGCATGACGTTCGGGTTTTTCGCCGGTCATTCGGTCGCAAGCGGGTGGATCGGCTGGTTGGCGAAAGGCCCGAAAGGTCAGGCAGCCGCGCTCTATCTGCTCGCGTATTACATCGGCTCCAGCGTGCTGGGTTCATGGGGCGGCCACTTCTGGACTATCGCCGGCTGGCCGGGCGTAAGTGGCTTCGTATTCGTTCTCCTATTCATCGGTTTGGGCGGGGCGGAATATTTGCGCCGGCAAGAACAGCACATAAACGCTTGATCGCTTAGATGCACGCGCGAATGTAATGAAAGTTAATTGAAAGTATTCGTGCGTGAGGGTTTTTCCGCATCCGCTTAAAACATCTGTCCGGAAAGCCTCGCCCCATAAGGCGTTTCGTTGATCTTCGCCAACGTTTGCGGAAAGCGGCACAAATAAAGCCTAAACAACGGCCTATACTCAAATCGACAGTGCGACGTCTCACGCAGCCAGGTGGACGCTGAGCACGAACGATGGGAGACGAGTATGAACACCTACTTCACGATCGGCGACTTCATCCTGATTATCCCGATGGCGCTCGCTGGCATTCTTTTCCTAGGCGCTGTACCGTGCGCCACGCAATTCCGGAAAAACACACTACGCGTGTTCGGCGCGCTGCTCGGCGTGCTGCTTGCGTTTTTGCTGGTGGAAGGATTGCCTGCGCTGGTTTAGCAGTCCGACGGACCGATTGGCGCGGCGAGTAAAGTTGAGCCAAGGCTTCGGCTTTGAGTCTTTAACTTCCACGCTTGGTTGACCGGGAACAGGGCGTCGAAAGACGCACCGTTCCTGCGCTTCCGTTTTATCGTCGGGAATATCTTATGCTCGCGTTCGTTCTGAACGTCGACGCTTGCTTTGCTTCCACTTATCGCTTGGCTACCTTGTGTCGGCGCATCCGCCGGAGGATAACGTGCGTAAGTAGCCTATAAGTCGTAGTCCGAGTCTTAGTTGCAATCGCTCTCCAGTCGATGCCACCGATATTCATTGAACAAAAAATCGACATCGAGGACTTCATGCCGCCGCTCACCGTTGCCGTTATCGTTTTTATCGCGCTTATCGTTGTTTTCACGGCGGTTTGGGTGTGGCAAATTAAATCGAAGAATGCGGGGATGGTCGATCCCATCTGGGCGATGTCGCTCGGCGTGGTCGCGGTGCTGGTCGCAATACTCGCCGAGGGCGATTCGCCTACGCGGGTCGTCGTTGGAATGGGCGGGTTCGTCTGGGGTATTCGGCTTGGTCTGCATCTGTGGAAGCGCAATGCCGGTCACGCGGAAGATCCCCGCTATCACACGTTCCGCGAGCAATGGGGCGCCGACGCGAACAAGAAAATGTTCTGGTTCTTCCAGATGCAAGTCGTGATTTCGATGCTGCTGTCGCTCGCGTTTTTCGTACCGGCCTATCGCGCAACGCCGCCGGGCGCTGCATGGGTTGCGCTGGCGACGGTGATCTGGCTGATCTCGATTGTGGGCGAAGCGTTCGCCGATCATCAGTTGCGCGTGTTCAAAGCGGACCCGTCGAATCACGGTAACGTCTGCCGCGCGGGCTTGTGGCGTTATTCACGGCACCCGAACTACTTCTTCGAGTGCGTGCATTGGGTCGCGTATATCCCACTCGCAATCGGCGTTGGCGTGTGGATTTTCGCCATGCTGTTGCCGCCCGTGCTGATGGCGTGGCTGCTGATGAAAGTCTCGGGCGTACCCATGATTGAAGCGGAATCGGCTAAAAAGCGCGCGGGATATGCCGACTATATGCGCACAACCAGTGCATTGATTCCATGGCCGCCGCGTCATCCTTAAATAATAATAGCGGGGAGTTTCCACATGAGCGATCTGCCATCGCGAGCGGTTATGTCAGAACCACAAGAAAAACCACAAGAAGAAGTGCCGACGCAAAGCTGGCTGATCGACTGGTGCGAGCGCGGCCGGCTTCCGGATTCGCTCGTGCGCTTCGGGATGCGCCGGTTGATGAAACAGCGCCTGCGCGATGAAGGTATTGACGATGGCGAAGCGCGTTCGAAGCGCTTTAATCGCCTGGTCGATGAACTGCGGGCAAGCCCGATCGCGATCGAAACGCAAGCCGCGAACACGCAGCACTACGAGGTGCCGGCGGCGTTTTTCCAGGGGCATTTGGGCGAGCACCTGAAGTATTCGTGCTGCTTGTATCGGACGGGAACGGAAACGCTCGATCAGGCCGAGCAGGCCATGCTTGAGGAATATGCGGTCCGCGCGCAACTCACCGACGGCCAGCGCATCCTCGATCTCGGTTGCGGCTGGGGTTCGCTCTCGTTGTGGTTGGCGGAAAATTATCCGCGCTCGCAGATCGTGGCGTTATCGAATTCGCGGGGGCAGCGCGAGTTTATCGAGAGCGAGGCGGCTGCGCGTGGCATAACCAATCTGAGCGTGGTGACGGGGAATATCGTCGATTATCAATTCGATCCGGCGTTGTTCGGCGATGGATTCGACCGCGTGCTGTCGATCGAGATGTTCGAGCATATGAAGAACTATCGGCTGTTGCTGAACAAGATCTCAGGCTGGATGGGCGAGGACGGCAAGCTTTTTGTGCATGTGTTCGCGCATCGCACGCTGGCGTATCACTTCGAGGTGAAAGACGGCGGCGACTGGATGTCGACGTACTTTTTCACGGGCGGGACGATGCCGTCGGAGGCGCTGCTGCTGCATTTCCAGGACGATCTCACCGTCGACCGTCAATGGTGGGTGAGCGGCGCGCATTATGAAAAGACGGCCAATCACTGGCTGGCGAATCTGGACGCGGCGCGCAGCGAATTGATGCCGCTGATGATCCAGACTTACGGCGCGGCTAACGCCGGCATCTGGTTTCAGCGCTGGCGCATGTTTTATATGGCGGTGGCCGAGTTGTTCGGGTACGCCGGCGGCAACGAATGGGGCGTCGCGCATTACCGCTTTTCCAAGCGCTCAGGCTAGGTTTTCGTGCGCTTGAGCTGACGCCAATCCGCCAATCCTTCACCTCGCTGCCATCAACGCCGGGCGGCGGGCGAACCACGGCCTCGCGGCCTCTAGCTGGATTGCCAGCCGGAACAACGTGGCATCGTCGTTTATGCGCCCCGCGAACTGCACGCCGATCGGCATGCCGCGGGCGTTCCAGTAGAGCGGCACGGACATCGCCGGCTGACCGGTAAAGTTGAAAAGCTCCGTGCAACCGGCCCAGTCAAACGCCTTCTTCGCAGAAACCGACAACATCCGCCGCAACAACGTTTCAACCGGAAACGTCGAGAGCACCTGCATCTGGAAACGCTCGAATTGGGTCGGCTGCTTGGCGCCGATTCTGAACGGCGCGGCAGCGAGCGTGGGCGTCAACAACACGTCATATCGTGTCATCAACGCAGCCATCTGCGCCTTGAACTGACGCTGAGTTTCCAGCGCTGCAGGCAGATCGCGCTCGCCAATCCTCCGGCCGATATGCGCCATCGTCCATGACGCAATCTCGAAATCAGCGCGTTTGGGCTTCTGACCACTGATGCGATCGGCGTGCAGCACAATCTGTTCTGCCAGCACCGACCACATCACGAGGAACGCATGAGCGAGGGCGCCGAAGTCGAGCCCGAAAGACGCCGGCTCTACGTGGTGACCCAGTGATTCAGCAAGCCTGGCGGCATCGTCGAGAGCGGCTTTTACATCCGCCGATAACGCCCCCGCAAGCTGCGGCTCTTCCATATAGCCGATGCGCAACGGCCCACACGGCTCGCGGACGGCCCGGAAGAAAGCGCCCGGTTGCCCGGACGACGTGAGATCGAGTAGCAGGGCGCTATCGCGGACACTGCGCGACACGGCATGATCCACCGCTAAATCGCCGGGTGCGGGCAGCGGTTGCGGCTGGACATCGTTGGATGGCTTGTAGCCGAACAGCCCGCAACACGACGCCGGGATGCGGATCGACCCGCCGCCATCCGCCGCGTGCGCGAGCGGGACGACGCCGCCCGCGACCGCCGCCGCGGCGCCTCCGCTGGAACCGCCGGTGGTGTAATCGAGTCCCCACGGGTTGCGCGCCGGGCCGAACAACTCGGGTTCGGTATACGGCATCTGGCCGATTTCAGGCGTGTTGGTCTTGCCGAAAATGTTGAGCCCGGCCTGCTTCGAGCGCGCGACGATCAGCGAATCTTCAGTGGGCGTGAAATGCTGGAAATGGCGGCAGCCCATGGACATGCGCAAACCCGCGACCGGCGCGCCCAGGTCCTTGATGAGGTAGGGAACACCCGCGAGCGGACCTTGGCCCAAGGTGCCGGAACCGTCGCGTCCGCCACGGCTCGCGCGGTTGCGAGCCGCCTGATAGTCCTTCAGGACAATGGCGTTGAGCGCCGGGTTGACGGCTTCGGCGCGCGTGATTGCCGTATCGATCAATTCCCGCGCGCTGACCTGGCCGCTGCGCACGAGCTCGGCCAGGCCGATCGCGTCGTAGTCGAGATACTTGGACTGCAAGGCTCCCCCTACTTGATGCGGTTGTATCCCGTCTTCTCAGGCGGCCAACCGTGCAGTCCGCGGCGTTGTGCGCCGAGTCAGGAATGCTCGCCGAGGAACGTCAGTGTGCGACCGTGCGCCAGTGCTGACGCCGCCTGATTGTACGATGCGCGATCCGTGCAATTGAAGCCGTGATCGGCGCCCGGGTACACGTGGACCTGAGCGTCCTTGCCCGCGAAGCGCTGCTTGACCGAGTCGACGGCGGCAGACGGAATGTGGGCATCGAGCGCGCCGTAGTGGAATTGCATCGGCACCTTGATCTTGTCGGCCTCGTCGAGCTCGTTCTGGATGCCACCGCCGTAGTAGGCTACGGCGATATCGAACGCGCCTTGCGCGGCGGACAAATACGCCAGCCGGCCGCCGAGGCAATAACCGACACCCGCGACCTTGCCCGTGACTTCCGGCAATGCGCGCAGCGCGGCGGCGGTGGCGGTGACATCGGCCACTGCATGCGCCACGTCGAGTTTGCCGTAGATTTCCATTGCTTTCTCGCGGTCCGCGCCGTCATAGCCGAGTTCCACACGCGGCTGGACGCGCCAGAAGATGTCCGGTGCGAGCGCGACGTAACCATCGGCCGCGTATTGATCGGCCACGGCGCGGATATGCGAGTTCACGCCGAATATTTCCTGGATGATGACGACGCCCGGGCCTTTGCCGCCTTTGGGCAACGAGAGATAGCCCTGGAAGGTGTCGCCGTTTGAAGGAATGTCGATCCAGCGGGATGTCACGGTCATGATGAAGCTCCTGGCTGATGCCTGAATGGGTGGGGCGAAATGATAAGGGACGATAGGGGCGGAACCGCAACCGAAGAGTGTGCCACCATTCGATGCGCCTTGCCGGCAAGGGCGCGGGCTGTAAAGCGGCTGTAGGAAATGCACGCGGCGGCGCGTTTTCAGAGGTGTTTCTGCAACTTTCCGTGGTCGTCATGGAGCCCGGCCTGAGGCTTTAAAGCGGCGACTAGTTAATAGCTAAACCGAGTACTAACCCCAGCGCTTATCTGAGTCCTTAACCGAGTTCTTAACTCGCGCAATTGACTTGAAACAAGCGGACCGGATAATAACGGCCCGGCTGGCTAAAACTAAAGCGTTGCCTCTGGAATGCCGCGAACGCGCACTTGGCGGAAAGTGCCAATCCGCTGAAGAACCGCATGAACAGGACCTTTCCGCACTGCACCAGCACACTTTCAATAGCTTCTCAACACCTCTCTTATTAGTAGTCACACCACTAGCTTAAAAAACTTCCCCAAATTAATTTGACAACCCTACACTTGCGCGCAGTGCGGATGCTGGTCGTCATAAACGGCCTGCGGAAGTACGAGCCAAGTGCATGACGATGCATCCGGCGTGGTCGTCCACGGGGCTGAGCGAAACGTGACGAGACGGAGCACAGGGCGACACCGTTGTTTTTGGGACCGAAACTGGAGACTTACATGAACACCAAGCTTCACAAACTGTTGCCTATCAGCGCTGCAGCGCTAATGTTCGCCTCGATGGCAACAACCGCTACGGCCGACGAAGTCGTCAAGATCGGTCACGTTGCACCGTTGACCGGCGGTATTGCCCACCTGGGCAAGGACAACGAAAACGGCGCGCGCCTCGCAGTTGAAGAAATCAATGCCAAGGGTCTGACGATCGGCGGCCAGAAGATCACGCTTCAACTCGACGCACAAGACGACGCGGCTGACCCGCGTACGGCTACTCAAGTGGCGCAGAAACTCGTCGACGATAAAGTCGTCGCCGTGGTTGGCCACCTGAATTCGGGCACCTCGATCCCGGCTTCGAAGATCTACAGCGATGCTGGCATCGTGCAGATTTCGCCGTCGGCAACGAACCCGGTGTACACGCAACAAGGCTTCAAGACGACGTATCGCGTTGTGGCAACCGACGCACAACAAGGTCCGGCACTGGCTAACTATGCGTCCAAGGACCTGAAGCTGAAGAGCGTCGCGATTGTCGACGACTCGACCGCTTACGGCCAAGGTCTCGCGAACGAGTTCGAAAAGACCGCCAAGTCGCTCGGCATGAACGTGATGTCGCACGATGCGACCAACGACAAGGCTGTCGACTTCCGCGCGATTTTGACGAAGATCAAGGGCGAAAATCCTGACGCGATCATGTACGGCGGCATGGACGCCACTGGCGGCCCGTTCGCCAAGCAAGCCAAGCAACTTGGCCTGCGCGCACGCGTTCTGGCGGGCGACGGTGTTTGTACCGACCAGTTGTCGACCCTTGCTGGCGATGCAACCGACAATATCGTCTGCTCGGAAGCCGGTATGGCGCTCGAAAAGATGGCGGGCGGCGCGGAATTCGCAGCCAAGTTCCAGAAGCGTTTTGGTCAGCCGATCCAGATCTACGCTCCGTTCACGTATGACGCGGTGTACATCATTGTCGATGCTATGAAGCGCGCCAACTCCACCGATCCGGCGAAGATTCTGGCAGCTATGCCGAATACGGATTACAAGGGTGTGATCGGCGAAACGACCTTCGACTCGAAGGGCGATCTGAAGCACGGCGTGATCTCGCTGTACGACTACAAGGCAGGCAAGAAGACGCTGCTGGACGTGGTCAAGATGTAATTGCCGCGGGTGGTCGGCGTCGTGATGTTTCGACGAAGACCGCCTTCGATGATTTATTTGATTGTTGAAAAACGCGCTGATTTCGGTCGGCGCGTTTTTTTTGCGTGGCGATTTGGCTAATACTGGCCAATGCTTATCGAATGATTGGCGCTCGTGGCCGGTTCGCGTGTGCAATCCGGCGACCGCAGCGCTGTCCGGTCACAGCTTCAACTGCTTCATGATTCTCGGTCCCACGAGCGCGATCAGGGCTGCGCATGCCGCAACCACCGATAACCCGACCGGCAACGTGCTCAACTGCGCTACACCGCCTATCAGCACCGGCCCGAACAGCAAGCCGAAGTAAGCCAGCCCCGCGACCTGCGCGAGCCCCTCAGCAGGGCTTACGCCCTGTACACGCGCCGCCGCGGCGGACAGCACCGGCATCATGTTCGCGAGTCCGAGCCCCATCAGCGTGAAACCTGCGAGCGTGACGAGCGCGTCAGGCACTAACAGCGCCGCCACCATGCCGATAAACGCCAGCGCCGCGCTCGCAAAGATGAGTTGAGGCGCGCCGAAGCGGGCACGCACCGCATCGCCGCCAAAACGTCCGGCCGCCATGCCGCCCGTAAAGGCAGCGTAGGCCGCGCTGGACAACGCGGGCGTGGCGAGCACAACGTCGCGCATGTAGACCGTTGCCCAGTCGTACATGGCCCCTTCAGCGATCAACGCGACCAACGCCATGCCGCCGAGCGCCCACAAGGCCCTTGAGCGCCAGCGATTCGACGACGACCCGCCATGGACACCGTCCGCGTGAGGGACGTGGGGCAGCACGGCGGGCATGGACACCAGCAGAACGATCACGCTAACCACCGACGCCAGCGCGAGATGCGCCTCCGGCGGCATGCCGTGCGCGAGTAGCGCGCCGCCGGCGGCCGCACCGGCCATCCCGCCGACACTGAACATGCCGTGCAGCGACGACATGATGGGCCGCTCGAGCGCTTCTTCAACGGCGCTGGCTTCCGCGTTCATCGCGACATCGAGCGTGGCCATGCTGAAGCCGAACAGCGCCAGCACCACGAGCAGCAGCCAGTAGAACGGTGCGGCCAGGATCAGCGCCCCGCAAATCGTCATGCCGATACCGCCGGCCAAGCACGCGCGGCGAGTGCCGACGCGCGTGATCCACGGACCGTTGGTGAGCATCGCGACAATCGATCCGACGGCAACCGCCAGGAGCGCGATGGACAGCGATCCGGGACTCAGGTGAAATTTGTCGCGCACCGTGGGCACGTGCACGCCCCAGGAGGCGTAAAGCATCCCGGCGATGAAAAACACGGCCATGGTCGCGTAGCGCGCACGCTCGCGTTTTGCCACGGGAAGCCGCCGATGCGCGGCGCTCGGGGTGTCGTGCCCGACGGCACGGGCACTTGAGACAGATTCGGACAAGGAATTGCTCTCTTTGCTTGCTTGTTTCAACGGCCGGTCCTTTCGTTGGCCGGCGAAGCTTTCAATTCTATCGGGTTGCGGACGGACCTGGTTTTAGTGCTTTAAGATCGCAAAGGCCGTTCGCTGCTCTTATTTAGTTCGCTTGCATGGTTGCTGGTCAGTCTCTCGTGAGGTCCCGCTTTGAATATCCCGTCGCATGCTCCGTTGCATCTCTTGCATCAAGTGCCGCACGGCACGCTTGCCACGCACTCGCGTGAGCCGCGCGGTTTTCCTTATCCGACCGCATTACCGTTCGCGCCGACTTCCCGTCACGTGCCAATGGTGCTCATTAGCCATCTGGCTGAACATACGCGCAATCTGCAAGTGGACGCGCGCGCGGGTTTTTTGATTACCCAAACGGCCAGCGATGCCATTCTCGAAGGACAGCGTCTTACCATGCTCGGCTCGTTTTCTCCGGCGCCGCCTGAATCGGTCGATGAACTGGCGCGCCGTTATCTCAGATATCACCCGGATGCTGCCCGTTATCTTGAATTGGGTGACTTCACGTTCTGGATCATGTCGCTCGAACGCATGAGGTATATAGGCGGCTTTGGTGCAATGGGTTGGCTGGATGCTACGGCGCTTGATCCACTCGAACCGTTATCCGAGCAGAATGAGCTTCGGTTGCTGGAATTATTTGCCGATTCTCCCGCACGACCGGCGGAACTCGAACTAATGGGGATAGACAAATATGGTTGCGATCTGCGGACTCCCGGAGCGCGCAATCGTTTCACCTTTGATAAACCGAAACAAACTCGCGCAGAACTCAATGCCGCATTGATCGATTGTATTGAACGGCATAGGTGATTGTCTGAACTTCTGATCACCCAACGCGTGTCTTTATGTCGCTCAATTTACGAGATAGCGTTACGGCGTGAGAATGTTCGGGCAAGCTCGCACGGGATGGAAGTTTTAGCCGATATGTTTCGTGTTATTTTCATTTCATGAAAGACTTTGTGGGTTAATTTAACGATGTAAGTAAGATGAATGCGTGGTTTCGGCAGCTTTTACAAGACATCACAAATTGTTACGGACAGCCGTTCGGCTGAACTGATTTAAATCGACAGCGTAGAAACGTGCGCAGAATCCTAGTTGTGTTAATCTGCGATTCATTGAGAGGCTTAACGTTATAACCGGAACGGGCGACGACTCGTACACTGCAAACCACAAGGAAAAGATCATGCCGTCTTACAAGGAACTTCTCGCGCAGCGCGAAAATCTCGAACGACAAATTGAAGAAGCGAAGTCGCGGGAATATGCCGAAGTTCTCAATGAAATCAAGCAGAAAATGACCGACTACGGGATCACGCTTGCTGAATTGGCAGGTGGCCGCGGCGGCAAGAATTTGAAAAACGCCGCGCGTCCGCGTGCGGGCGTTGCACCGAAGTATCGCGACCCGGACAGCGGTAGCACGTGGTCGGGCCGCGGCAAGCCGCCGAAGTGGATTGCCGGTCAAGAGCGTGACAACTTCCTGATCCAGAAGTGAGATGTAGATTGTTTGAAAAAACCGCACCATTAAACGGTGCGGTTTTTTTTCGCCTGCGCGGCGGCCGGTCGATAGCCGATGCGGTTGAAATAACCGCCGGCCCGGTATTGCGACGATATTCAAGGTGACGGCCGAGAACAGGTCATATGTAACTTAAATAGATGATTTTTATAAGGTTTTCTCGTTTTAAGCGAATATGCTGCAGCGCGGCTTGGTAAAATTCGTCGAACGATGACTTCGAGTGATGACATGTCGCAATCAACGGCGCGCGCCGCAGAAAAGCAGGACGTAGCCCGCAAAACAACCTTCTCGAGTATCGCGGTGAATTCTGTGCTGATGGCGGCGCAGATTGTCGTCGGCGTGTTTGCGCATTCCCAGGCTCTGATTGCCGACGGGATTCATTCACTGTCCGACCTGGTGTCGGACTTCATCGTGCTCCTGGCCAATCGGCATAGCACCGCTGCGCCTGACGACGATCACAATTATGGCCACAGCCGCTATGAAACAGTCGCTTCATTATTTCTCGGTGCGCTTTTAATTGCTGTCGGCGTCGGGATGTTATGGCGAGCAGGAGAACGTATTACCAATCTTCAGGACATCCCCGAGGTTCACGCAAGTGCACTGATTGTCGCGGTGATCGTTCTGATTTCCAAGGAGTTATTGTTCCGCTATATGCTCCGCGCGGCCGAACGCGTGAGATCGGCACTACTGATCGCAAATGCGTGGCACGCTCGTTCGGACGCGGCCTCGTCGTTGGTCGTCGCTATCGGCATTATTGGGAGTATGGCCGGCTGGCGTTTGCTGGATCCTATCGCCGCCGCAATCGTCGGTTTTATGGTCGCGCGAATGGGTTGGACTTTCGGATGGGACGCTTTGCAGGATTTGTCTGATCGCGCGCTGGATCACGACGAAACCGAGAAGTTACGCATGCTGTTGAGCAGCACGCCGGGTGTTTGCGACGTGCATGAATTGCGGACGCGGAAAATGGGCGATCTCGCCATTGTCGACGCGCATATTCTCGTCGATCCCCTCATTTCAGTTTCAGAGGGTCACTACATTGCAGAATTGGCGCGAGCGCGCTTGTTGACGAATACCTATATTGTGGATGCATTGATTCACGTCGATCCGGAAAATGACGAAATCAACCCATTGCCGGGCAGAATGCCGACGCGTTCGGCTGTCAGTGATGCCATAAGCGCTGTATTGGGGCCCCATGGTCTCACGTACAACGCGTTGAATCTGCATTATCTTAGCAGCGGATTCGATATCGACGTGACGTTTTCCGCTGACTTAAGCGACGATCAACTGGCCACTCTGGGACCCGGCGATTTTGACGCGCTCAAGCGAAAACTCGGCGCACGCGAGATTCGCTTTATGCGACCGGTAAGAAACATCTCGGGCAGTGTCATTACTGAATCGACGGGCCTTTCACGCCCTGACTAGGGCGTCGGCATTCAGTCAATTGAAAGCTGTTTCAAAGTGGCAATTGTGTATCGAATTTGATTTCGCGCAGGACCACGCTGGTCCGGACTTGCGCGACTGCAGGAATCTTGAAGATGCGGTCATGGAGAAAAGCGTCATACGACTTGATATCCGGCGCGACAATCTTCAGGATGTAATCGGCCTCGCCCGTGGTGCTGTAGCACTCGGTGACTTCCGGGCACGTGATGATCTCGCGTTCGAATTGCTCGACACCGCCTTCTGTGTGGCGCGTGAGATGAATATGAGCGAGCGCGCAGACATGCAAGCCAAGCTTTTCGCGATCGAGCAATGCGGTGTACCGCTGGATCACGCCCGATTGCTCCATGTCCTTGATACGCCGCCAGCACGGAGTGCTCGAAAGCCCGACCTGGTCGGATATCTCCTGAACCGAACGGCGGGCGTCCAGTTGCAGAAGTCGCAGGATTTTTTGTGAAAACGTGTCGAGAGTCAACTGCGCCTCCTTTCGGTCGCTACCAACTCCAATAGTAGAGGCGGCAGAAAGGAAGCGCAATGTCAAACGCCCGGCGTGAGCAATATTGCCTAACTCAACGCCCAGACTGCGCGTTTTGTCCTTCGATGTCAGTGTCGTCCGGCGTTTCGCCAGCCGCTTTCAGCGACGCCAGCAGCGTCCGTTGAGTCCGCAATTCGGCCAGCATGTTGCAGAAAAGGGCGCCTTGTTCAACGGCGTCATCTAGCGCAACGTGAGTGTGCGGAAGTTCGTCGAACCAGTGTTTCGGCAAACGCGGTTTGATCGCCTTCCGGTATGGCAGATCGGTCAACGCGAATGCGAGCGTCTTGATGTCGAGTGCCGACCATGAGAACGGGCAGCGTTCAGCGAAACGCATCATGTACCAGAACATATAAGTGAAGTCGAAACCCGCCGGATACGCAACGAACACTGGCTTGCCGGGCAATGCCTCGACCCATTCCACGTAGGCGCGCAATGCAGTGAGCGGTTGCTGCAGGTCAATCCGGCAGGCGGCCCACGCCTCGGGCTGCGTTTTCCACCAGGCGGCCTGAATTGGGTGAGGCGCCGCGCCTTCCAGTGTCTCGAGATTGGCTGAGAACGTGCCGATCAGCTCCTTGTGTTCCGTGTAGGCCGCCGACGCAAAACTCAGCATGGAATGTGGCCCTGGGATGGGGCCATCGGCTTCGACGTCCGTGCTGACATAGATTTCAGGAATGGCGGTGCTCATGCGGTCATCCGGTCGGCGACAAACGGGTTGGTGCGGCGTTCATGGCCGAACGTGGACGTAGGACCGTGGCCCGGTACGAACGTGACGTCATCGCCTAGTGGCCAAAGCTTTTCCTGCACGGAGCGCACAAGGTCCGAGTGGTTGCCGCGCGGAAAATCGGTACGGCCGATCGAGCCCGCGAACAGCACGTCGCCGACCAACGCCATGCGATTGACGCGGCTGAAGAAGATCACATGGCCCGGTGTATGTCCGGGACAGTGATAGACCTCCATGGTTTCATCGCCAAACTGAACCGAGTCGCCGTCTTGCAGCCAACGGTCGGGTGTGAAAGCCTGCGCGTCGCCGAAGCCGAAGCCGAAGCCGAAGCGTTTGCTTTGAGCCGGTAACTGTTCGATCCAGAAAGCGTCTTCGGCGTGCGGCCCATGGATCTCTACGCCGTAGTGATCCGCGAGCGCCTTTGCTCCCCCGCAGTGATCCAGATGCCCGTGCGTGAGCAGCACCTTGTCGACGCTCACTGCGAGTTGTCCGATTGCGCTGATGATCCGCTCGACTTCGCCACCTGGATCGACGACGACTGCGCGGCCCGTTGTCTCGCACACAACGATCGAACAATTTTGCTGAAATGGTGTCACTGGAATAAGGGTGACCTTCATGGCTAGGCAACCGGGACGTGTAAAAACGTCCATTGTAACGGGCGAAAACCGGCGCTGCGGTAGCGCGCCGGGCGTTAGCCGAACGGTCTAGGTGTGCTCAAAAAACAGGCGAGAGGCGCAATTTTTACGCCAGCGGAGAAAATGAGTAACATTTTGTTGATCTCCGGGCGGCTCGTCAGTGTGTTTAGGTATAATCGGGCCACTTGTGCATGGTTTGAGCATGCCATCAATGGGCAATAAGAAACACGAGTAGCGCGTTTTTACAATTGTCATCAAGTACGCAATTCGGAGCAGAGATGCTTCGAAATCGCAATCAAGCATCGGTTTCGGCCGATGTACACGTCTTGTCCAGCCAGGTGCGATGCACCTGCCAACGGCCTTAGCTGCCGTTACGCTGGATGGGGCCTACGCCGCCGTTCCTGCGCAGTTGAGCGCGCAAGAATGTGTGATCCACGTTCGATGGCGGCATGTGGGGTCTGGTCAGGCTGCCGGGGACAGGTTGCGCCAGACGTGAAAACTAACCGGGCATTTGTGGCGAGGTACGCCGCACCCGAGCACTGGCTCGCCGTTCGACTTTTCGAGCGGTGTGTACCTTTGCGCGGAAAGCCTTGAGCTGCCTACGCACGTCCGCGTTTTGCCGGATGGTTGAGGCGGCTCTAACCGTTGATACACGTCTATGAATGTACGACTAACCCGACGTCTCGGGAGTCTTTTGGTCTTCGCAATCCTCACCGGTTGCGCCATGCCGCCAAGCGCCAGCGATCAGGCCAGTGCGCTGAAAACCGGCTCGCAGTTGAGCACCGCAAACAACGCTGCGAACTCGGGCCGAGGTCCGGCGCGCCTCGCAGCACCGCTCGCCTATGACTCCCGGCTGAACACGTTGCCGTCGTCAGCCAGCAATTCGTCTGACGCTTCCTCGCTTGCAAACGCGGAGCCCATCACTGCCGGACCCGATGTCAGCGACTTCCAGCAGCAAGGTCGCGCCTCCTGGTACGGCCGTGGTTTCCACGGTCGCAAGACGGCGAGCGGCGAACGCTACGACATGCACGCGCTCACGGCCGCGCATCGCACATTGCCGCTTGCTTCGTGGGTTCGTGTGACCAATGAGGCAAATCAGAAAACAGTGGTCGTCAAGATCAACGACCGCGGCCCGTACGCGCGTGGCCGCGTGATTGACCTTTCCTATGCGGCCGCTGCGGTACTGGGCATGCGTGGCGCGGGTGTCGGAAAGGTGAAGATCGAAGGCTTGACGCAGCAGGAAGCGCGGGCGGCGGCACGAGATCAATCGCTGGCGTCAATCAACCCGGTCGACTGATCATCGTCAACTTGTTGCGTAGGAAAAACGGGCCGTTTCGACGGCCCGTTTTCTATTGCACGGCGCGTTTGCCGCGTCCTTCCTGATCGTCATTCCTGCTCGTTTTCGCTCTGTTCTCCGCGTGCCTTATCCATTGCCAGCGCCCTTGTGTAAAGCGCGTTGCGCGATGCGCCCGTCAACGTTGCCGCCAGTCTTGCAGCGCTGCTCACCGATAACTCCGCCAGCAAGGTCGCGAGCAACGCATCATGGGCGTCGTCCGCCGCCTCCTTCTGCGGCGCGCCTTCCACTACGAGAACGAACTCGCCGCGTTGCCGGTTTGCATCGCCGGAGAGCCACGTTGGCCCTTCGGCCAGGGTGCATCGATGGATGCTCTCATGTAACTTGGTCAGCTCACGAGCAATCAGCAATTGCCGCTCGCCACCGAATGCACGCTCGAGCGCCTGCACCGTTTCCACAATTCTATGCGGCGCTTCATAGAACACGAGTGCCGGCGTGTGCGTGAGCAGCGACTGCAGTTGCGTGTCGCGCTGCTTCGGTTTGGTGGCAAGAAAGCCGATGAACGAAAACGTGTGAACCCATGCGCCGGCTACGCTGAGCGCGGTGGTGAGGGCGCTTGCGCCCGGCAAGGGAATAACGGGGAAGCCGGCTTCGCGCACGGCATCGACCAGTTTTGCACCGGGGTCGGAAATCCCCGGGGTGCCTGCGTCGGACACGCACGCAATGCGCTCGCCATTGCGCAGATGTGCGATCACGTTCTCGGCGGCGCTGCGCTCATTGTGCTCGTGTACCGCGATGGTCGGCTTGGAAATGCCGTAGCGCGACAGGAGTTGCGACGTGTTGCGCGTGTCCTCGGCCGCCACCCGGTCGACAAGTCCGAGCACATGCAGCGCGCGCACCGTGATGTCCGCGACATTGCCGATCGGCGTCGCGACTATATAGAGCGCGCCGGTCGGAAATTGCTGACCAAGGGCTAATTCGGAGAGTGGAGTCATGAGGGCGGGTGGCATGCGGAGGACGTCATTGTGCCATGCGATGAGGGACAACTTTTTGGGGAACGGGGTGTCGAAAACGATCGGAAGCGCGTTCGAGCAACGCGCGCTTGAATATTTGCAGCGGCAGCGCCTGCATTTTGTCGCCCGCAATTTCGCCTGTCGCGGCGGCGAAATCGATCTCGTGATGCGTGAGATCGGCAGTCAGCGTGCACTTGTATTCGTGGAGGTACGCGCGCGGCGAAGCCGTCAGTTCGCGGCAGCGGCGGTGAGTATCGGCGCGCATAAACAGCGGCGGCTGGTGCTCGCGGCGCAGCACTACCTGATGACGTGGCGCGGTGCGTTGCCCGTGTGCCGCTTTGATGTGATCGCGTTCGATGCGGGTCGGATCGTATGGTTACGCGACGCTTTTCGCGCCGATACGTCGTGAAAACAGCCTTATCTTAAGTGACGCGGACAGCGAGTGCGGTAAACTGCGCGGAGCCTGCGCGCCGGATTGATCGAGGTCTTATGGTCTTATGTTCGAGCGCTGCGCACGAGTGCGTTGCGGCGAACTGTGGTCCGTAAGGCACCGTAGCTCAAGGTTTGAATTGGTGAAGCATCGGCCTTGGAGACCGTAGCAGCAAGCCGTCGAAGCCGGCCGTCGAAGCAAATCATCGAAGCGAAGCAACCCGTCAATGAACTACCGCGCATGCGCGGCCGATAACCGAGAGTCGATGTCCGTCGAACGTATCCAGCAACATTTCCGCGAAAACGCGGCAGTCCATCGTGAAGCACTCGACACGCTTGCTTTTCCCGTCGCCGCAGCCATTGACGTGCTGTTCGGCGCGCTCGCCAACGGCTCGCGAATCCTCACGTGCGGCAACGGTGGATCAGCGGCTAACTCACAGAGGCTCGCGTCTGCGCTGGTCGGGCACTTCGAGCGCGAGCGGCCGGGTTTGCCGGCCATTGCTCTGGACGCGAATGCCCTGACGCTCACGGGCATTGGTAATAACTCGGCGTTCGAAGAGATCTATTCGAAGCAGATCCGCTCGCTCGGGCAGGCCGGCGACGTCCTGGTCGTCATCTCAACGTCGGGCAACTCGGTCAACCTGCTCTCGGCGATCCAGGCAGCGCATGAGCGCGAGATGTTCGTGATCGCGATGACGGGTGCGGGTGGCGGCGTGATCAGCGAAGTGCTCGCCGATACCGACATCCATATCTGCGTGCCGTCGGAACGGCCGGCACGAATCCAGGAAGTCCATCTGCTAACCATTCACTGTCTGTGCGATGGCATCGACGCGATGCTGCTGGGCGACGAATGATTCTTAAGGGGAACGAGTTGATGAAAAAGACACGCGTCAGGTCGACGCTAGCCAGAGCCACGTTGCTGGCGAGCCTGTTGTCAGGCGTCGCGCTAACCCTGCAAGGTTGCCCGCTTGTGGTCATCGGCGCAATGGGTGGTGCAGTGGGTGGCGGCACGCTCGTCGCCACAGACAGGCGCACGCTGGGCGCGCAGACCGAGGACCGCGAGATCCAGGTGAAAGCCAAGTCGCGTATTGGTGAGAGCCTGCCCGATCAGGCGCACGTCAGCGTGACCGTGTTCAACCGGCGTGTGTTGTTGACCGGGGAGGTACCGAGTGATCAATGGAAGCAGAAGGCCGAAGAGGTGGTGCGCGGCATCAACAATGTGAACAGCATCGTGAATGAACTTGCTGTTGAGGGCGCGAGTTCGTTGTCATCGCGGACTAACGACGCCTATCTCGAGAGTCGCGTGAAGGGTGCGATGGTCGGTGAGAAGGACATGCGGGCGAACTTCTACAAGGTGGTGTGCGAGCGCGGCACGGTGTATCTGATGGGCCTGGTCACGCGTGACGAAGGTACCGCCGGCGCGAATGTGGCGGCGCAGGTCCCGGGTGTTGCACAAGTGGTCAAGGTATTCCAGTACATCAAGCCGGAAGATGCTCAGGCGTTGTCGGCCGCGGCCGCATCGGGCGCAAGCGCGCCGGTGGTAACGCCTATCGATAGCGATCCGACCGTCGGCGCGGTACCGGATTCGTCGGTGAGCGCAAGGCCGCTCGATGGGCAGGGGCCCGCGCCGGTCGTGAATTCCCCTGTGCAACCGGGTAATCCTGCGCCCGCAGCGAAATGACGCGGTGGCTTTCCATGACCGCGACTGTGTTCACAACGGCAATCGCGATTATGGCAGCGACTGGCCAGGGTGCGCTCGCAGCCGACGTGCCCGCTGCTTTTTCGCCCAGCGATGCCATGAATATCGCTCGCAAGAATGCCTGCATGGGATGTCACGCGGTGGATCGCAAGCTGGTGGGGCCATCGTTCCAGCAGATCGCCGGGAAGTACAAGGGCGACGCGCAGGCGCAAGCGCGGCTTGAAACCAAGGTGAGGGACGGCGGCAGTGGAGTGTGGGGTGTCCTGCCCATGCCGTCGCATCGATCCATGAACGGGGCCGATATCAAGACGGTTGTTGGCTGGATTCTCGCGGGCTCGCCGTCGAAATAAGATGCGCCTCAGGCAGCTTTTGGGCCTTGTCAGACGGTCTTAAGGCTGTGCTAGAATCAGAACACGTTGGGGGGGTAGCTCAGCTGGGAGAGCGTCGCGTTCGCAATGCGAAGGTCGGGAGTTCGATCCTCCTCTCCTCCACCACGAAAGCCTTAAAGAACAACGCAGTTGAAACAGGAAGCGTATTTTTGCAGCAAGTGCAAGGATATGCGTTACTGACAAAGTGCAACGATATGCTTTACAACGAAGCCGACCTAGGGTCGGCTTCGTTGTTTCCGGATGCAGGATCCCCGCTAAGGAGCTCTACCGGCAAGATCGCCGAGGTCCGGCGGGTAATGAATAGCGTCATCCCCTCAATGGGAACGGTGCGATCACCTCAACTCCGACGGCACGAAGCGCGAAAGATGCACTGAAGAACCGTCGCGTTTGAAAAACGTGCCGTCGAACGTCACTTTGAAGGCGCAGGAGCACTTTGCCAAGGGGGGGCCAGCTACATGACGGCCGATACGCTTTGCGTCACACGTCCATGGTGACTTAAGTAAGGCGTATGCAGTTTCGCGAGCGGCATTCCGGAATGCTACGAAAATTGACGCTTAAGTTTTCTAACCAGTGCTTCACAGTCACGCTATCGAGCAGTTTAGGGCGTTGAGCTTGGCCCGACCAACGGACGATCCCTGGCGGTTTTTGACGAAAGCAGGGTAGCCCTTTGACAAAATGTTCGTCGTAGCGCACGCTTCAGCCTGTCCGAGGACCACGTTAAATACCTGACTAGCAACAGACGGTCGGCTATCCGTGGACTTGGACATTTTTGTTTCTAGGCCGCGTCGCGGCCTTTTGTATTTCCAGCTGTTGTTTCGGTGTCGAAGGCTACGACTTCGTCGATGTTCACTGCTTCGATTGCCACTTCGTGCGTCAGTTTTGCAGGCGAGGCCGCGACGGCTACAACTGCCAGCACCTTTGCAGGTTTCCAGAGCAATAGCCCGTTCCTCTCCCATCGTTCGATGATTTCAGGCTTTTCCTTTGCGTACGCACTGGCCGTCCAGTGAAAATTGGACTTACCGGACGCAGTGACATCGATCTTGATCGGGATCAGCAAGGGATTGATGCCGTCGGGCATCTCGGCGGTCACCACAACGACGCTCTCGCGCTCCGTGGCCGACTTGTAGACCGCGCCGGTTCCAATATCAGCTCCCTTAGGCTTTCAACCATTGACGGTTTCAGGCCGTGCTTCCCCATGACCTTGACCAGGATGCTCACCGACGTGATGACGTCGAGGTCGCGTATTCCCAGCGCAGTGATCGCCGTCTTCGAAAATCGCCCAATGCAAACTTATAGACGATGATCCTGATCGGACAGTAGCGCCTCGACGTGCCGCTGGAGAACGGTCTCGGCCAAAGTAGCCGACAGATCTACGCGGTGAAATCGACTCATGGCGCCTTTTATTGTTGTGCCATGCAGGCACTTCGGGAACTGGGCATTTTATCGGCTACGTCCGGGCCGCAGTGGCCGGTTCATTGATGAATTTTGTCGCCCAAGCAAATTCATGCGGACTGCGATTTCGCCGCGGAGCATGCCGCGCTGGCTAAGCGTCAACTCAGCCCTATATGAGTTCGGTCTAACTCGTTCGTTATCCCGAAAACCGCCAAAAAAAACCGCCCAGAGCCGGGAGGCCGTGAGCGGAGAAGATCGGAGAGTTACAACGACATCATGCACATTCATGGATTGCGCATGAGATGAAGTATGCGACGCTGGGCGTCGGCGGCGAATACGAAAACTCTTAAAAATCCAGCAGCTTGATTCATTCGCGCCCATTGTGTCGAAGCACGGAACGAGCGGTTCCGGGCGTGGCGCATCGCCATGAAGTAACGAACGGGAAACGTCGAAACGTCGAAACGTCGCCTACGTGCTACTGCCTTTCTTCCGGTTCACAATCGCCGTCTCCGATAAATCGATTTCCCGCATCAGCTTGTTCAAGGTTTCATCGTTGATTGCCTGCCGCGTGCGCATCTTGAGCAACTCCGAGCGCTCCGCCCTCAATGCGGCCATCTTCAGCTTCGTCTCCACCATCTCGCTTTGACGCGCGGCCCGGCGGGGTTCCTCTTCTTCGCCAAGCCCTTCAAGACGCCGCCGATACAAACTCATCACACGCGCGGCCGTATCCGTGCAGCGGGCTGACGCCGCTTCGTCCATCTGCTCGCTGAGATTTTCCTGGGCGGTATCGATCGCGCGGATCGCGGCCTGCGCCGCATGCCGGCGCGCGATGCGTTCCTCGGCCGCGTGGGGATCACCGCGCTTTTTCAGGCCGTTCAGCAGCAAGGGCAAACCGATCACGCCAATCAGCAACGACATCAGGATAGTCGCCGATGCAATGAAGACCGCGAGATCGCGTCCGGGCAGTTCCGATCCATTCGGCAGCACCTCCGGCAACGACAGCACGCCCGCGAGCGTGATCGCGCCGCGCACGCCGCCGATGGTGGTCATCGCGACGGTGCGCGCGCCCGGCACCGCGTTCGCCATGCCATGTTTCGCGGCGCCCCGGCTCGCGACCCAGCGCAGCACCCAGACCCACGCGAAACGCAGCCCGTACAACGCGATCACCACCGCAGCCACATAACCGAGCAGCAAGCCGACTTGCTGGAGACCGTCGTGATGCGCCTCGATCAACGCGCGTCCGATAATGTGCGGAAACTGCAGCCCGAGCAGGATGAATACCATGCCGTTGAACACGAACTCGATCATCGTCCACGTGCTGGTCATGCGGATTCGCGCCGCCGTGGGAATGCCCTCGCGCAGGCTCTGGAAGTTCATCATCATCCCGGCCGATACCGCCGCGAGAATGCCCGAGCAACCAAACCGCTCCGCGATGAGATACGCCGCGAACGGAATCAGCAGGGTGAGGATAACGCCGGCGGCAGGATCGTCGTCTTCGGACAGCTTCGCGATCCGCCCTGGAATCGATGTCACGAGCCAACTGATTGCCGCGCCGATCACTACGCCGCCCACCGCGATCAGCACGAAACTGATCGCCGCCGCGCGCAACGAAAACACGCCCGTCAGCGCCGCCGCGATGGCGAATTTCAGCGCGACCAGGCCGGACGCGTCGTTCATCAGCGCCTCGCCTTCCAGGATGTGCATCAGGTTCGCCGGAATCCGGCCCTTGCCGGCGATGCCGCTGAGCGCAACGGCGTCTGTCGGCGATAACACCGCGGCCAGCGCGAATGCGACCGGCAGCGGCATCGCCGGGATCATGAAATGCAGGAACCAGCCGAGCGCGCCCACGGTCATGAATACGAGGCCGAGCGCGAGCAGCAGGATCGCGCGGCGCTGCATGAAAAATTCGCGTTTCGGGATGCGCCAGCCGTCCGCGAACAACAGCGGCGGGATGAAGAGCATCATGAATAGCTCGGGATCGAACGTGACGTGCAGGCCGAATCCCGGCCACGCGAGACACGCGCCTATCGCGATCTGGATCAGCGGCAGTGGCAGCGTGAAGGGCAGCGCGTTCGGCAGCAGGCTGGTGGCGAAACCGGACACGGCCACCGCCAGCATCAGGATCAAGACAGTGAAAACGATTTCCATAGATTCGGGATCCGGCAGGAGCGCGACGAGTCAGCAGCGACGCTCCTTTTAACGAGGAAGGGGCAAAGTTTAGCTTGGACGTGATTCAAGGGTGTTTTGAAGACTCGGCTGCGCTGGAACTTGCGCTACGATTTGCACTGTCCTGGTGCGTTCGTACGCTGTGCTGTGAACCCGGCGTCTCGTGGCGGTGCACATGCCGGCGCGCGCTCAGGAAACGCGTGGACTTGCGTGAGCACGGAGCTTGCTTTATCGAAGGGGACGGGACGGGTAGATTCCGCTTGAAGATAAACGAGGGCAGTGTATGAAACCAGGACAGAGGGGGCCGGTTGTGCGATGTCGAGCGCAATCGATTGCGTTGATCGGCGATGACCGCGGCTATGACCGGTTGCATGAACGAGGATCAAATGCGGGCATCCGGACAGGGAAGGCAAGATGGTAATAGCGAATCCTGACAAGGTGAAACCGGTCTCGCCGCGGACATTCGAACTGAGCGTGACGTCAGGGTTCGACCGGTATTCGGTCGCGCATGGCGCATGGACGCTGTCGAGCGTGTTTCAGCCGGTGTTCAGCCTGTCGCATATGCGGGCAGTCGGCTACGAAGGTTTGCTGCGAGCGCACGACGCGCTTGATCGCGTGGTGTCGCCGCTCGATGTATTCGGCCAGGCCGCGCGCGTGGGCGAGGCGATGCAGGTCGACCGGTTGTCGCAGGCGCTGCATCTTGAGAATTTCAATGTGCTTGGCACGGAGAACGAGTGGTTGTTTCTCAACGTGCATCCGGGGGCGTTGACCGAGCCGTATCACATGGCCGCATTGCTGGCGAATCTCAAGCGCTTGCAGATCGAGCCGCGCCGCGTGGTGCTGGAGGTGCTGGAGCAACGGGCTGACGATATCGAAAAGCTTGCGGACGCCGTGCAGCATTTTCGCGAGCATGGCTTCCTGATCGCGCTCGATGATTTTGGCGCGGGGCACTCCAATATTGAACGGATCTGGCAGCTTGATCCGGATATCGTCAAGCTGGATCGCGTGATGTTGTCACATGCCGCGCACTCGGCGCATTCCGTGCATGGGACGAGCCACTTGAAGCACCGGCGCAACATGGAAGCGATTCTGTGCGGCGTGGTGTCGCTGCTGCACGAGGCGGGCAAGCTGGTGTTGATCGAAGGCGTGGAGACCGAGCACGAGGCGCAACTGGCGCTCTCGAGCGGTGCGGACTTCGTGCAGGGTTTTTTCTTCGGCCGGCCAAATCCTGGTCTCGCCGATGCTGTGCAGGCGCACACGCTGATGAGCGAATTGACCGAGCGTTTCCGCTTGCAGACGGAGGCGAAGGAGCGGCGCGTGGCGGCGCGGTTGCAGCCGTATGTGCGAGCGTTCGAGCGCGCGGCGGAACGGTTGGCGGCGGGGGAGCCGCTGGAGGAGGTGTGCTGGAATTTCCTCGCGCTGGATAACGCCGCGCGGTGTTTTCTCCTCGATGCCAACGGGCGCCAGGCCGGGCGTAATGTCGTGCTCAGGGCCGATCGCGCGGCGCATGAGGCGCGGTTGTTGCCGTTGATCGATGCGCAGGGGGCGAACTGGTTGCGGCGGCCGTATTTTCGGGCGGCGCTGGGCGACCCGGATAGGGTGCATGTGACGAAGCCGTATCTATCGATTAATGAGGCTTTGCCGTGCGTCACGCTGTCGGTCGAGACGCGCATGGGCGGACAACGGTGCGTGCTGTGTGGGGATATCGACTGGATGCCGGAGGAGGACGAGTAGGGGGCGTTTCCGTTTTCGCGACATCAAGAAAAAGCCCGCGAATTGCTCGCGGGCTTTTTCAATTTTGCGGGATGCGGCTTACGGAGCGGCTTAGAGTACGGTATTCACTTCGCCACCACCACCGGAATGCCCCTCAACGCGCCGGCACCCTTGACCTCGTCGAGCGACGCCTTCACATACCGCCCCGTCTCGACCTCGATCCCCAGCTTCCCCCCCAGATCCCGTTCGCGCCGCTTCACCATCGACAGATTCGCCAGCTTCACGTGTCCATAACCGCGAATGCGTTCGTGCATCAGCGCAAGCGTTTCGATATCCTTAGCGTTATCGGGTGTCATTACTTCAAGCGCGCGTCGAATGGTTACTTCGTAGTCTCCGGGAAGCTCGCGCTCCATCTTTCGCTCAAGCGACTTGCCGAACGGATCGATCACCGTCCCACGCAATCCACGAACCTTCGACAGCACCCCAAGCACTGGCCACAACCATTGCCCAAACGTCATCTTCCGAGGTTGCCCACCGTTCTTCGCCTTCGATAAAACCGGCGGAGCCATATTAAATTTCACCGCGAAATCCTGTCCCGCCGTGCCTTCGAACTGCGCTTCCAGTGCTGCCCGGAATGCCGGGTCGGTGTGAAGCCGCGCGACTTCGTATTCGTCCTTCACCGCCAGCAGCCGATAAAACGTCGAAGCCACCGCGCGCGTCACGGCATCGTTGTGATGTGCCGCAGCGGCCGAAACCAATGCCCGATATCGCGTCACATAACTCGAACCGCCATAAGCCAGCAACCGTGCTTCACGATCCGCGATCAACACATCCAACGGCATCGCAGCCATCTCGACTCGCGGCGTAACAGCAGCTTTGCGCAGCGCTTCCAGCGCATCCAGATCCGCCGCAGCCAGCCGGCCGATAGCAAACGCCAGCTTGTTCATCGGCACGGCGACATTGTTCAACTCGATCGCGCGCATCAACGCGGCATGGGAGACCGGCACCAGTCCAAGCTGCCACGCATAACCCAGCATCAGGATATTTGCGCCGATCGTGTCGCCGAGAAAACGCGTCGCCAAAGCCTGCGCGTCGCACGTATTCATGCGTTCCGCGCCCGCCGCGTGCTGCATCTTTTCCAGCAGCGATCCGGCGTGAAGGTTCGCATCGGGGTTCTGCACGAACGTCGCGTTCGGAATCGCGTGCGTGTTCACGACAATCCGCGTGCGCCCATGCCGCACCGTTTGCAGCGCGTCAGCGCTCGCGCCGACGACCATGTCGCAGGCGAGCAGCACGTCGGCTTGCTGGGTATCGATGCGTACCTGGTTCAGCAGTGCATCGGTGGAAGCGAAGCGCACGAACGACAGCACCGCGCCACCTTTCTGCGCAAAGCCCATGAAGTCGAGCACGGACGCGCTCTTGCCTTCCAGATGCGCGGCCATGCTGATCAGCGCGCCGACCGTCACCACGCCCGTGCCGCCGACGCCGGTAATCAAGATGTCGTACGGCGCGTTATCGAGTTGGAGCCTGGGTTCCTGTAACGCATCGACGCGTGCCGCGAGCGCTTCGGGATCGAATACATTGCCGGCGGTTTTCTTGAGCTTTGCGCCTTCGAGCGTGACGAAGCTCGGGCAGAAACCGTTCACGCACGAGTAGTCCTTGTTGCACGACGATTGGTCGATGCGGCGCTTGCGTCCGAGTTCGGTTTCAACCGGTTCCACCGATAAACAATTGCTCTGCACGCCGCAATCGCCACAGCCTTCGCACACGGCTTCGTTGATGAACAAGCGCTTGTCGGGATCGGGGAACTCGCCTTTCTTCCTGCGACGTCGTTTTTCCGCCGCGCAGGTTTGATCGTAGATGAGGACGGTAACGCCCTTGATATCGCGCAAGCGCCGCTGGACATCGTCGAGTTCGCGCCGATGATGGAACGTCGTGCCCTTCGGAAACTGATCGTGATGGCCGTCATATTTCTCGGGTTCATCGCTGACTATGACCAGTGTCGCAATACCTTCGGCCTCAACTTGCCGCGCGATTTGCGGCACCGAAATGCTGCCGTCGACCGGCTGCCCGCCGGTCATCGCGACGGCGTCGTTGTAGAGGATCTTGTAGGTGATGTTGGCCTTCGCCGCGGCCGCCTGGCGAATAGCGAGGATTCCTGAGTGAAAGTAGGTGCCATCGCCGAGATTCTGGAACACGTGCGGCGTTTTCGTGAACATGGAGTGCGACGCCCAATCCACGCCTTCTCCGCCCATTTGGATCAGGCCCGTCGTATCGCGCTCCATCCACGACGCCATGAAGTGGCAGCCAATCCCGGCCTGCGCGATCGAGCCTTCAGGCACTTTCGTCGATGTATTGTGCGGACAGCCCGAGCAAAAATAGGGCGTGCGTTTGACAGCATCGGCGGCATTCGACAAGATTTGCGGCGCGACGAGATCGACGACTTTATCGCGTCGATCCAGCGCGGGTTTGTGCCGCGCGAGCCAATCCGCGAAGACAGGCAGCACGCGCGATGGGCGCAGTTCACCGAGCGCACTCAGCAGCATTGCACCGTTCTGCGCGTTCTTGCCGACCACGATCGGCCGCGCGCCTTGTGTCCGGTTATACAAATGGTCCTTGATCTGCTGCTCGATCACCGGCCCTTTTTCTTCGATCACCAAGACCTCAGAGAGACCTTCGACGAAGGTATCGAGGCGCGTGGTTTCCAGCGGAAACGATAAACCCACTTTATAGATGCGCACGCCGGCGGCATCGAGGTCATCGACACTCAGATCCAGGCGGCGCAACGTTTCCATCAGGTCGAGATGCGCTTTGCCGCACGTGACGATGCCGACGTTCGCGTGCTGACTCGGGGCGATCCATTTATCGATGGAGTGAACGCGAGAAAAATACCGCACGGCGTCGAGTTTCGCGGCAAGACGTGCTTCGATTGTCAAGCTCGGCAAGTCGGGCCAACGATTGTGCAACCCGCCTTCGGGCGCGACGAAACCCTGCGGCGCGGGCCACACGGTCTGGAACGCGTCGAGGTCAACGGTCGACCCGGACTCCACAGTCTCCGATATCGCCTTGTAGCCCACCCACGCGCCCGAAAAACGCGATAACGCCCAGCCGTAGAGACCGAACTCGAGCATATCGGCGATATTGGCGGGGTTCACCACCGGCATATGCCAGGCGATCATCGCCTGATCCGACTGATGCGGCATGGACGACGACACGCAGCCATGATCGTCGCCCGCCACGACCAGCACGCCGCCGTGCGGCGACGAACCGTACGCGTTGCCGTGCTTCAGCGCATCGCCGGCTCGATCCACGCCCGGGCCCTTGCCGTACCACATCGCAAAGACGCCTTCCACCGTCCGCTCGGGGTCCGATTCCACCCGCTGCGTGCCAAGCACGGCGGTGCCACCAAGCTCCTCGTTGATCGCAGGCAGAAAACGCACGTCATGCGACGCGAGGAGTTTTTTCGCCTTCCACAATTGCTGATCGACCATACCCAGCGGGGAACCCCGATAACCGCTGACAAAACCCGCTGTATTCAGCCCGGCGGCGCGATCGAGTTGGCGTTGCATCAAGACAAGCCGAACCAATGCCTGCGTGCCGGTGAGGAAGATCCGGCCGTGCGCGGCGTTGAGGTTATCGGTGAGTTGGTAGCTTGCTAGAGGAGGGTTATCTGAAAAAGGCACACGCGCGTTCATGGATGAGGCTCCGGCGTTTTATCGATGAATTGAGAGGATGTCGCCATTCTTCCTCGACATAACCGGAAGGTTTTTGCGTTCTTCGCGATCGCACGCTTGTACCAGAAACGAAATCGATCTTTATTGAGATGGATGAGTGGAAATCACCTGCCGAATGGCTAACGTGTGGTTAACCCGCGTCTCGAAACTACCGGGAGCGGGTAATCTGGACGCTCCCTGACAATGCCGCGCCACAAAAAGGAATTCACCCATGAAGCTCTACTACTGGCCGAAGACGCGTGCGTTTCGCGCGTTATGGATGCTTGAGGAATTGCGCGTGCCGTATGAGTTCGCCTACGTGAACATTCGGGCGGGCGAGCAGAACGCACCGGCGTTTTGCTCGGTGAATCCGATGTCGAAGTTGCCCGCGCTGGATGACGACGGCGTGTGCGTCGCGGAATCGGGCGCGGTGCTGCTTTATCTCGCCGATAAATACCCGCAAGCGGGGCTGGGCGTCTCGCTTGATGACCCGTTGCGAGGCCGTTTCCTCCAATGGATGTTTTTCACGGGCGCTTGTCTTGAGCCGGCAATGGCAGAACGGATGACGGGCGCACCGGGCAACAGCGTGAGTTTCGGCTGGGGCGATCTGGGCCGCGTGGAGAAGGCGATTGAATCGGCGTTGGCCGACGGCGCCTGGCTGCTTGGAGAACATTTTACAGCAGCCGACATCCTCGTTTCGAGCACGCTGCAGATCGCCTATATGGCGAAGCTGATCGAGCCGGGAGGCGTGTTGTCGGATTATGTGGCACGCGCAACGTCGCGGGACGCGCACGAACGCGCGGTATCGATCGATAAACAGGAAGCGCAGAAGGTGCCGTCAGCCGCCCCGCAGCAGCAGACGGGAACGGTGAGTCTGAAGCCGTGAGGTCGTATTGGGCTCGGGCGTCAAGGGAAGGTCTTGGGCTTGGGAATGCCCGCACCGGCTTCAATGTCCGCGACGGCTTGGACGTGCGCGGCATCAATGGCGTCGGTGGGGGTCGACAAGCCGTTATCGCCGCCAACGGTTTTCCACGGCTGCACGGCTTTGTCGAGATGACGGATTTCGTATTCCGCGTCCCAGCGCGTCCCCTGTAGTTCGATAGGCCGAACGTGGATGGAGTAGACGCCGTAGAGGAAGAGTTGTTCAGGCATGGTGGTTCTCCCGTTCAAGCGAAGTGACGACAGCAGCGGCGAGCAATCTCCGCGCCGCCGTCATTTCACAACTCGAGTTCGCCGAGGATCCGGTGCGCGAGCGCGCGGGCTTCTTCCAGCGCCTCTTCTTCGGACAGGGAAGTGGCCGCGACGTCGTACTGTTTGGGCTCGGAATCCTCGCCGTCTTCGCCGTCGTCCCGCACCAGCGTGACAACGCCTCGAAACTCGCCGCCGTCTACGGCGTGCGCGCCGATGGTCGCGGTGTAGATGCCTTTCGTGTAGATCGTGTCTTCCATGATGCACCTCCGGCAAAGGTTGAAACGATGCTAGCACGCGTATTTATCTAGCGTGTGACCGTCTCTCATTGACCCGTAGGCGCACGTTTCAGGCCAGCAAATTTTCCACTTCTTCCAGCGATGGTGAGTGCGCCCCCGACATCCGGCACGCCGCCGCGCCCGCCGCGAGCGCAAAACGCAGATGATCGGGCCAGCCGCCGGCGCGGGTCATCAAGCTATAGAGCAAGCCGGCAATGGACGCATCGCCGGCGCCGACTGTATCCGCGACATCGACTTTTGGCGGGCGAGCCTGCCAGCTTTCGTCGCCGACGTGCAGCGTGGCTTCAGCCGATCCGCGCGTGACAAGCACCGTGGCTTGCGGGTTCATCGCACGAATCTCGGCGAGGGCGTCGGCTTCATCCGGCAGGGATGGGAAGAGTTTTTGCAGGTCTTCGTCGGAGACTTTGATCAGGTCGGCAAGCGCTGCCATCTTGCGCAAGGTTGGCTCGTAGCCATGCTCCATCAGGTTTCGATAATTCGGGTCGAAGCTGATCTTCACGCCATGCTCGCGCAATTGCGCGGCGAGACGGGCGAGCGTGCCGCCAAGCGGCTGGCGCACGAGGCTGATGCAGCCGAAGTGCGCCCATTTCACCGAGTCCATCCAGCCGGTCGGCAGAAGGGAGGGATCGAAGGCGAGATCTGCGCCGTTTTCACCCATGAAGTAATAGGTCGGCGGCTGCGTCTTGTGGACAATCGCCAGCAACGGCGGCCGCTCTACGCGCTGCATGAAGCGCATGTCGAGGCCGGCCGCGACGCTGGCGTCCCAGAGTTCATCGGAGAAATTGTCCGTGCCCAGCGAACCGGCACATGCCGTCGGCAAACCAAGATGCGCGACGGCGCGTGCGACATTCCAACCCGCGCCGCCCGGGCGCGACAGCCAGTCTGACGGCCCGGTGCGGATCAGGTCCGTCAGGATGTCGCCGGCCGAGACGAATTGGGGGAAAGTTGAATTGGAGGTCATCGTACTCACGGTTTAGCTCGTCTCTTTCGCTGTCTCGCGGTTTTGCCGGGGCGCGTCGGTTAGTGGTATCGCGTTCAGCACTTCGTAGCACGCGCCCATCGTGTGGTAATCGGTCTTGCCGGCGGGGCTCTTTTCGTCGCCGTATTTGCGGTTGTCGCAGGTCAGGATGCGGAACCACGCGCCATATTCGTGATCGACGAAATGTGCCCAGCTATAACGCCAGAGTTCGTCATAGCAATCCCAGAATCGCTCCAGGCCGGTGCGCTTGCCGAGCAACGCCGCGGTGGCGAAGGTCTCTGCCTGCACCCAGAAGTATTTGTCGTGGTCGCAGATGGTGTCGTCAGGGCCGAAGCCGTAATACAGGCCGCCGTGCTGGTCGTCCCACGCGCGATTGAAACCTGCGTCGAATAGTTCGATGGCGCGCGGTGCGAGCCATGGCAACGCGCGATGCCGCTCCAGGATCAGCAGCAGCTTCGCCCACTCGGTCTGATGGCCGGGCTGGAAACCCCATGGGCGGAAGATGTTGGAACTGTCGGATTCGTTGTAATGCCAGTCGATCGACCAGTCGGCGTTGAAGTGCTCCCAGACGAGGCCATTGCTCAACCGCGCCTGGCGCAAGGTGATGTTGCCGGCAATTTTCTCCGCACGATCCAGATACAGCACATGGCCGGTCGCCTCGTACGCGGCCAGCAACGCTTCGGTCGCATGCATGTTGGCGTTCTGCCCGCGATACGACGACAACTGCCAGTCGGGCGTGGCTTCATCGGCGTATAGACCGGCGCCCGCGTCCCAGAAATGCTTGTCCATCAGCTGGAAGGTTTCATCGATCAAGGGTTTGGCTTCGTCAATACCCGCCATTGCCGCGTGCGCGCACGCTAGCAAAACGAACGCGTGGCCGTAGCAATGCCGCGTGCCGTCGAGCGTGCGTTTCGTACCGTCGCGCCATTCGATTTCCCAGTCGTAGCCTTCATTCACTGAGTCCCAATGCGCGTTGCGCAGGAATGTGAATGCGTGACGGGCGTTGTCCTGATGCTGCTGGCCGCCGAAATGACGGAACGCCATCGCGTGGTTGAAGACGAAGCGCGTGCTGCTGACAAGGTGGCGCGTGGTGCGGTCGTAGACCGTGCCATCGTCTTTGAAAAAATGGAAAAAACCACCCGAGTCATCACGGGCGGTTCGCGCGTAGAACGCTAGCGTGTGGCGAACGTGATCGAGGAGGAAATCGCGGCTGCGAAAGTCCGGGTCAGCCGGACCCGCCACGTGCAAAGCGGTTGAGTTCATACCGGTGTGTGTGTCCGTGTTATGGCCGAGCTCGCGCGAGGGATGAGGCGCACGGGCACGAGCGTGTCGGTGGTGTTCGCGTCGTCGTGGCTCTGAGCGGTTTCCAGCAGCAATTCCACGCCGCGCCGCCCGAGCGCTTCCTTGTCGACCGTGACGGTGGTGAGCGGCGGCGTGCTTTGGGCTGCGGCGGGGATATCGTCGAAACCGACAAACGCGATGTCTTCCGGCACCCGCAAACCGTGCGCGAGACAGACGCGCATGGCAGCGAGGGCCGCTGCATCGTTATAGGCGAAAACGGCGTCAGGCAGCGGCGCGGATTGAGCACGAGCTTGCGCGATCAGGCGCTCCATGGCGTCGGCGGCAGCCACATCGGCGTCGATAGCCGGCTGCGTGGTGACTTCGAGCGTCGGGTTAAAGAGTAGTCCTGCTTCGAAATACGCCAGCCGATAACCCATTGCGCGCTGGGAGATGCTGTAGTGCGCCAGCGATCCGCCAATGAATGCAATCCGCTTGCGCCCGAGTGCGAACAGGTGCTGCATGGCAAGCGCGGCGCCGCGCGCGTTGTCGACGTTGACCGAGCGGAAACCCGGCGCGCGCAAATCGATCAGTACGACCGGCCGGTTCATGGAGCGCAGATGAGCCAGCAGCTCGGGCTCGATAAATCCCGCAACCGCGACGGCGTCCGGTGCGTGAAGCCGCATCTGCTGGGCGAGATCATGCGTTGGGCCGGCTGTCAGTACAGACGGCACCAGCCGTCGCTCGCGGCAGGCTTCTTCGAAACCGTGCAGCACGTGGGAAAAGAACGGGCTGACTGCGAAATTATTGTGCTGGCGATGAAGCAGGAACGTGACGCGCCGGATTCGGGTGCGAAGCTGGGCGGCGTCATAGCCAAGTTGTCGCGCCGCTTCCACCACGCGTTCGCGCGTAGTTTCCGACAAGCCCGGCTGGTTTTTAAGCGCTCGCGATACGGTGCCGATTGACACACTGGCTGCGCGCGCGACATCGCGAATGGTTGTGGCCATCGGGTTTCTCGTCTCCGCATTGCGTAGATTTGTTGTTTATCGGCGCTGAGGCGTTGTACGCACTTGACGTGTTTACTAACGACGTCAGTTTGCACAATTTCGGCGATTGTATAGTAAAACCGCGCGAAAACTTGCCTGAGGAACCTAGAGAAAACCCGCAATCTCTTTGTCAATAAGACTTTCAGTTAGCTTTATTGTTTAGTAAATGTGGTGGAAAATTCAACTTAATATGTGTTGGCGAGCGCTAGCGCGCCTCCCGTTGATGCACGGATCGCGCATTCGATGACCACACGTCGAGCACCATGTCATCGTCCCGATAGCAGGACAGAAGCGGTAGCGTGAGTTTTGCGCGAAGTTCTCGATGTACATGATCTCCTGAGTGCGGCCATCCCTTGATCGGCCGCCGCCAATGGCAGGCGATCAGCGTTCCCCCCTCGGCGAGCGAAACGGTCAGCTTAGCTATCAGCTCCGCCAGTTGCGCCTCATTCAGGTAATACGCCACCTCGCTGATTACGATCAGGTCGAACTCGCCATCCGGCCACTCGTTGGGCATGGCGCGCTGCTCGACCCGAACGTGCTGAAGATGCGCGACTCGCTGGCGGGCAAGTTCGACCGCTGCCGGATTCAAATCCGCTGCGAGCAGCATCTCGCATCGAGACGCCAGCTCAGCTGTCAGTTCGCCGTTCGCGCAACCGGGTTCATACGCACGACGGTAACGTTCGTCGGGGAGGGCGGCCAGCGTCAACGCGCGCTTGCGCCGCTCGTACCAGCGGTCACGAAGTAGCCAGGGGTCGTTGCTGCGTTGATAGAGACCGGCGAAATAGTCCTGCGCGTTCGGTTCCTGCGTGTTCCGGTCCGCCGTCATATCAGCACGACCTCATAGGGCCGGGTGAGACGTTCGAGCACATGCTCGGGCAGGATGGGTGCGCGACCCGTCGAGTTGTCGGCTTCGATCTGACTCCGAAACGCCTGGACCGCGTGAACCTTGCGGGCAAGCGTTGCCGCATCCAGCACGATGCGGCGCGCACGGCTCCAGGGCACGCGGGAATCCTCGGGTGTCGCCCAGTGCCACGTCCATACAGGGACTTCCACGAACGGCAGGTCAAGCGCACCCGCCACGGCGGTCACAACCCGGCCGACCGACTCGTGGTCGGGATGGCCATCGAAACGCCAGGTTCCAAACACAATGTCGCCTGGTTCGAGATGGACTTTCAACGCTTCCGCCAGTTCGGGCTCGAACGTTTCTCCACCGCCGTCCGCAAGGTGCAGCCGCACCAGCGCGACGTGCCTCATGCGCAGACGTTGTAGCGCGTCGCGCGTTTCTTGCGGACGGGCCGCGGCGAGCCTCGCTCTGGGCCATTCCGGCGAATCAGGATGGCTCGCAGTGCCGTCCGTCACGGCGATGATCAGCACCTTGCGACCCAGATCCGACAGTTGCGCCAGCAGGCCGCCCGTGCCCAGAACCTCGTCGTCTGGATGCGGCGCAACAATCACGGCGCGTGCACCGGGCGGCACGAGGATCGCCGGATCGACTTCGGGCAGGCTCGAAAGCAGCCCGGACTTTTGCCAGGTTGCTTCGGGCGTGCCATTCCCTCTGATAGCGCGGTCGTTTGCCGAGTGAGTTACTACAGGTTCCATGTGCCGCATTCCCCATTGATAAGTCGTTCAGCAAGCGCGGCTTCGTCACGTTCGGCATGACTCTGCCGGATAAAGACAGGTAGATCGGCCATCAGGCTGGCGAAGTGGCGGTTACGGCAGAGCGGTCCGGCGCCCAGCGCACGGCCGGCACGCTCGACGACATCAACCGCCGCCCGTTCCGCGGCCAGGCGGACTCGAAAGGCATCGGGCATGGCGTCCGCCTGCGGCTCGCGGTCGATCCGTGCGGCCGTCTCGCGCAGCAGGCTGGCCGTGCCGGAGAGAGCCGTGTCAATAGCGCCCAGATGGGCGAGTTTGTACGCGTCGGCGCGGCGCGCGGCATCCCGTTTGACGAATTCCCCGATTGCCGCAGCCGCCCCGAACCAGCATGCAGCGATCCCGCCGCCGCCGTGCCAGAAACCCGCGCGCTCCAGATAGGCGCGCGGCGCGCCGATGCAGTTGGCTTTAGCGTGATCGAAATGGACGTCCACGCTCGCGCTCGCCGACATGCCGACCGCCATCCAGCCATCACGCGTGATGCGCACGCCCGGCTGGCGGAGATCGACTGCGACGAGAATTGGCTCGTCCCGCTCGTTCCAGGCCGTGACGAGGGCATGGGTAATCGAGGCCGCTCCGGAGCACCAGGCCTTCGTACCGTGCAACGTGACGCTGGTTGGGTTGGACGCAGCTTTCGCGGCGAGGCGTGCCGCGGGCGGCTCTGCTGCCCAAACGCCCCACGTCTGACCGCTTTCCGGGACATGCCCCTCGCCTAGTTCAGCCATGATTGCGAGCGCGTCCGTATGGCCTTCGAACAGCTTGACCAGTGCGAGATCGCACGCCGCGACCGCCGCGAGTATTCGCCAGCGTTCGAGCGTCGCGCCATGACCGGGGAGTGGCAGGCGATCAAAGCCGGCATCGATCAGGGCGTGGAGCGCGCGAGCGGTATCAGTGTCCGAGCCGCGCTCGAACTGGAGTTCACGCAAAAACGGACCGAGAATGGATTCGCTCGCGGCCCCGCCAGTCATTGCTTGCATGGTGGTCATTCCCAACCGCTTGCGTGGATGAAGTCAGGCATGTCGTTGTCCGTTGCCTGGTGCCAGTAACAGCTTATGGACACAAGTGTGGCAAGGCACATGCCCGATCACCAGTCCGCCAGATGGCATAGGGGTTGTGAATAAACGGGTTGTGAAGAAAAGAAACGCGTTTGTTGCAAGTTCCCGCATCAAGTCATAGGTCTTCAGGCCGAATCGACAGAACCCCTGAATGAGCTCCAAATAGCAAAAAAGCCGCGCGGGGCGGCTTCATGCTTGGGTAAGTTGGGTCGGGAGAATCAGTGATGCAGCGTATTTTCACGCTATTGCCAGTCGCGGCATCGGCGCAGCGGTTACTAGCGGTCCTAATTGACCTAACGGACTTGCGCGCGGGCGCCTTCTCCTTCTGGCTGCGGCGCTTGCTCGCCGGAAGTGTCGCGGGCACCCCAGCGTTGCGCGAGTACAGCACACGTCATCAACTGGATCTGATGAAAAAGCATCAACGGCAGAACGACCGCGCCTACTGCATGGGAAGCGAAAATCACCTTCGCCATGGGGATCCCCGAGGCGAGGCTTTTCTTCGATCCGCAAAAAATGATCGTGATCTGATCTGCCCGGTTGAAGCCCAGCCGCTTGCTGGCAAACGCTGTGACCCCCAGCGCGAGTGCAAGCAGCACCACGTTCACTACGACAAGTCCGCCAAGCGTTTGCAGGGAAATGGTGTGCCAGATACCCTCGTTCACCGCTTCGCTGAAGGCGACGTACACAACCAGAAGGATCGAACCTTGATCAACGAAACGCAGGATGCTGCGATTCTTGTCGAGCCATTTGCTGATCACCGGCCGCAGCAGTTGCCCGGCAATAAACGGCACGAGCAGTTGCAGCACGATATTGCCGACCGTGTGCCATGCCGAACCGGCGTGGCCGCTGCCGTCGGTTACCACGATACCGACCAGCGCGGGCGTGATGAAGATGCCGAGCAGGCTCGACGCCGAGGCGGCACAAACTGCTGCCGGCACATTGCCCTTTGCAATGGATGTGAACGCAATAGACGACTGCACGGTGGACGGCAGCGTGCACAGGAACAGGATGCCCATATACAGCGCGGGCGTGACGAGCGGCGTGAGCACGGGTTTCAGCGCCAGGCCAAGCAAGGGAAACAGCGCGAAAGTGCTGAGCAGTACGACGATATGCAGACGCCAGTGCGTCATGCCCGACACGATCGCTTCACGGGAGAGCTTTGCACCGTGCAGGAAAAACAGCAGCCCGACAGCAATGTTGGTCAGCCAGTTGAAGCCGACCGCCGCCGCGCCACGGCAAGGGAGCAGGCTGGCAAGGATCACCGTGCCTACGAGTGCGAGAGTGAAGTTATCAGGGAGAAACTTGGGGCGGGTCATCAGGGATTCGCATGTTCATGAAAGTGCATGACGACTCTCGGCGATCACATTTTGTGCCTTCAAAAAAGGCGAACGGACGCGCGCGAAAACCGTCGCGATCGCTATTTTGAGCGCATACCGATTCAAGATGCAAATTCATTTAAGTGATCTATTAATTCAATAAACGCATGAGTCACCTATTTTGGGCATCCGGCGCGGGCATGGATAGAGATGCCATGGATCATTTGCGGACCACTGGGCAGCAACTGGAATCAAGCTGGATTTGATAAGACGGAAGTGCCGCAAGCCATCCCAAAATGAGCCGAAAAACAGTGAAGTAACATGGTGTTACAACCCTCAGGAAGACCTAACACTTTTTGGCTCGACTCCAGTCGCGCAGCACAATAAATTGAATGACAGACCGGTCGGCAGGCGCGTTACGAAACGCGGGCCTGATGCTCCGACAATTGACCGGTCGGCGATGCCTGGCGGTGTCCACTTCCCGCCAACACGCTCGAACAGACTCGGACAACTCGCAGTATCGACATGTTGCTCACCCGATTTGAACCTATCGCTTGCTTGATCCTCACCGCTGCCGCCGGTCTGGTTGCGGCGTCGACGCTGTGTGCGTCGCTGGCTTTCGCCGGCGGGAACAACGGCGGAATGTTCAGCCGCAACGCCGGTCAGGCTCAAGGGCAATGGAAGGCTGTGAATCCCGTGAACCGGCATGCAATGCGAGTGGACGACGTCGAGCGTGGTGCCCAGTCGTTCCGTTATCAACGCGTTGCGGCAGGTTCGGGCCTGACGCCGATCAGCGCGGAAGTGCGTGGTGGACCGCGTGCCGACCAGGCTGCGCAATTGCGCGCCGGCGGATCGATCCGCGCCGACATCGCACGTTATAACGAAGAGCGCAGCAGTCCGCGTCCGTCGGGCCGCCAAGTCGACGACCCGCGCTCGCCCGCGAACTCCACCTATCGGAACTAATGGCTGAAGTACCCGGCGCGCGGGCAGCCGAACGCCTAATCACCCGCATGAATCAAATCCGCACGGGGTATCAATAGACGAAATGTGCCTCTGCCGCCCCTCAAAGAATCCGCACCTCCAGAATCCGCACCTCCCTCGTAGTTCTCGCCGTGTTCTTCACCCATCAGTTCGAACAGTCGGTTCGACTTGCAGCCAGTAGCTTGGCGAGTGCAAAACAAAAAACAATTCCCCCGTCTATGGCAAGCGTCGCAATGACGTAATCCCGCCACAGTTTCATCGCCCGAAGCGCGTATCCATTCCTCTCAAATTTAGCCGCATTAACAATGCATGCGACTGGCGTTTCTGATCGCATTTTTATTGTTGCCGGAATCCAGATTGCCCGGGTGCACCGTGGCATATAGCATCGCGGGCTATCGTCTTGCAGGCCGGCTCCCCCTTCAAGTGTCCTTTTCGTATCGCGTTGCATCAGCCGATAAAAGTTCGGCGCGCGCAATGTATTCAAACCGCTATAGACAGCATAAGGAAAGTTATTTTTGTCCAGAAAAATGATCCGTAAAGATGGTTCCGCCCTAAGCCATCTGCATGCATAGCGGACATTTATAAGAACAGTCCGATAAAGCGAGGCAATGTCCCTCGCCGAATCCCGTTTTAACGTTAATACGACAGGAGAGTCCATGAAGCCACCCGTGAACCGCGTGCTTAAGGCCGCGGCCAAGGCTGCCGTTACTGCAGGCATGTTCGGCTTGCTTGCCGCCAATTCCGCTCAAGCGCAATCGAGTGTCCAGTTGTATGGACAGGTCGACGAATGGGTGGGAGCCACTAAATTCCCGGGCAGCCCTACGGCCTGGAACGTAGGTGGCGGGGGTATGTCGACGTCATACTGGGGTATGAAAGGCAGCGAAGATCTCGGTGGCGGTTATAAGGCGATCTTCACGTTGGAAAGCTTCTTTCGGGCGCAGAACGGTAATTACGGCCGCTTTCAGGGCGATACATTTTTCGCGCGCAATTCGTATGTCGGTATCGAGTCGCCGTACGGTACGGTCACCGCTGGCCGGCTGACCACGCAGCTTTTTGTATCGACCATTCTGTTTAACCCGTTTGTTGATTCGTATACGTTCTCACCGATGGTTTATCACGTGTTCCTCGGTCAGAGCACGTTTCCGACGTACACGACGGACCAGGGTGTTGTCGGCGATTCGGGTTGGGATAATTCCGTTCAGTACACCACACCTGATTTCAGCGGTTTGTCGGGTAGCGTGATGTACGGCGTCGGTAACCAGGCCGGACAAAACGGCGCGAAGAAATACAGCGCGCAATTCCTGTATTTCCACGGCCCGTTTGCGGCGACCGGCGTATATCAGTACGTGAATTTCAGCGCAACGCCGGGTGACCTGACGTCGTTCGTGGCCGGTTACAAGAGCCAGAGCGTGGGCCAGTTGGGCGCTTCGTACGACATGAAGTACGTCAAGTTCTTCGCGCAGTACATGTACACGCACAACGATATCGATCCAGGTTCGTTCCACGTGACCACGGGCCAGGGCGGCGTGACCATACCGGTTGGCGTGGGTTCGGTGATGGCGTCGTATGCGTATTCGCGCAGCAACGGCGGCCTCGACCAGACGCACAAGAGCTGGGCGGTCGGCTATGACTATCCGCTGTCGAAGCGCACCGACGTCTATGCTGCGTACCTGAACGACAAGTACACGAGCATGTCGAGCGGCGATACATACGGCGTCGGCATTCGCACGAAGTTCTGAGCGAAGGCCGCGAGCGTAACGCGCGGGCTCCCGGCAACGCAAAAACGCCGCCCTAAGCCAATAGGCTTAGGGCGGCGTTTTTGTTGTCCGGCGCGCAAGACGATTCAAAGAGGTCCGCGAACCAGCCGCTCACCGGACTGCTTTATCGCGAAATACCTAGCCGCGTTTTTGCATCGTCGTATTCGTGTTTGAGTCGCGACACGAGTTCCGCCACTGTCGGCACGTCGTCCATCAGGCCGACGCCTTGTCCCGCGCCCCAGATTTCTTTCCACGCTTTGGCTTTGACCGCCGAGTCGCCGAAATTCATCGCGGCTTTATCCGATGCCGGCAGCGCATCCGGATCGAGTCCGGCATTGAGAATGCTCTGACGAATGTAGTTGCCGTGCACGCCGGTGAACAGGTTCGTATAGATAATGTCGGCGGCTTTCGATCCCACGATCGCGCTCTTGTAGTCTTCCAGCGCATGCGCCTCGCGCGTGGCAATAAAGCGTGTGCCGATATACGCGAAATCCGCGCCCATGGCTTGCGCGGCGAGAATCGAGCCGCCGTTGGCAATGGCCCCGGACAACGCGATCGGGCCATCGAAAATACGCCGCACTTCGCCCACCAGCGCGAACGGCGACATCATGCCCGCGTGTCCGCCGGCGCCGGCTGCAACCAGGATCAGGCCATCGACGCCGGCTTCCAGCGCCTTCTCGGCGTGCCGCAGGTTGATCACGTCGTGCAATACGATGCCGCCGTAGCTGTGCACCGCGTCGATCATCTCCTTGACCGGTGCGCGCAGGCTCGTGATGAAGATCGGCACGCGATGTTCCACGCACACCCGCACGTCCGCCTCAAGCCGCGCGTTCGAGTGATGCACGATCTGGTTGACCGCGACCGGGCCGACCGGCGCGCCAGGATTCGCCGCCTTATGCGCCGCGATTCCTTCGCCGATTTGCGTGAGCCATTCGTCGAGCAGCTCGGCTGGCCGCGCGTTCAGCGCGGGAAACGAGCCGACAATACCCGCCTTGCATTGCGCAAGCACGAGCTCGGGATAACTGACGATGAACATCGGTGAAGCGATAACGGGTAGCGCGAGGTGTTGCAGAGCGGCGGGGAGTGCCATGACACGAGTCTCCTGATTGAATGTGAAAGCCCGCGATACGCGTGCGTCCATCTGGCGTGGGGTCACAATAACTGCACGGTAGCTGCGAACGGCGATTGCCGCCGGACTTGGGCGTTGCTTAAGCGCATGCACCGAAAAGCATGCGAACGACCGTTCGATTATAGGCGAATCCGTTGATGCGCGATCACCGGGGAGATTGGAAGAAGTCTTCAGCTTCTACGAAAGCGCCCGCCAGCAAGCAGTTTAGTATTGCCGAGGACGCCTACAATGCTTTTCCCGTCACGCGAATATTCACGCCATGCCGTTCGAAGACTACGAGCCGTTCACCTTCGATGCCGCGGGCGTCGACATCTTCGGCATGAAGGGCGGTAACGGGCCGCCGCTTCTCCTGCTTCACGGCCACCCGCAGACCCATGAGATCTGGCATCGGCTGGCTGGCGTTCTCGCGCAGCATTTCACCGTGATCGCGACCGATCTGCGCGGTTACGGCGCATCGGCGAAACCGCCCAGCGACGCGCAGCACACACCCTATTCGAAACGCGCGATGGCCGCCGATCAGGTCGCGGTCATGCGGCACTTTGGTTTCGAGCGCTTCATGGTCTGCGCGCATGACCGTGGCGCGCGGGTGGCGCATCGGATGGCGCTGGATTTTCCGCAGACTGTCGACCGCCTGATGCTGCTCGACATCGCGCCGACGCTCGCCATGTACGACGCCACCGATCGCGCTTTCGCCACCGCCTATTTTCACTGGTTTTTCCTGATCCAGCCTGAGCCGTTGCCGGAATTGCTGATCGGCGCGAATCCGGACGTGTATGTCGAGCGCGTGATGGGCAGCCGCCATGCCGGTCTTGCACCCTTCGCGCCGCACGCTTTGCAGGCATACCGCGACGCGTTGCGTCAGCCGGGCGCTGTGCATGCAATGTGCGAGGACTATCGGGCGTCGGCATCGATCGATCTTGAGCATGATCGCGCGGATATTGAATGCGGCAACAAACTCGCGTGTCCGCTGCGGGTGTTGTGGGGGCAGGAGGGCGTGATCGAACAATGCTTTGAGCCGTTGACCGAATGGCGTCGTGTCGCGCGCGATGTCAGCGGCCGGGCGTTGCCTTCCGGCCACTATATTCCGGAAGAAGTACCCGATGAACTGCTTGCGGAAATGCTCGCGTTTTTCGAGGCGACCGAGGCTGCATAAAGGGCGCGGCGTGTGCGCGTCATGGCACGTTTAGCCGGCTGTTATAAGTCTGTAGGGAAAGCACCGATGCGTCTCAAAAACAGGCGCGCTACGATGCATTCGGCGCTGATCACGTCAACAAAATTCCGCCGCTTGGGCCTGGCCGTTCGACGACAAATCGATAGCTGACAAGCGGCTTTCTTTTGGGCTGTCTGGTGTCATGCTTTCGCGTTCAGCCGATCTTCACTGTTTCGCCATCCACCTTCAGCACGCCGCTCGTTGCCAATTCGGCGAGATACTTGCGCACCAATCCCGGACGATCATCGGAGAGCAGGTTAGCGGCGGCGCGCATGGCCCCGGCTTGATCTACGAGCAGCAACAACTCGCTGACGGGCATCGAGCGCAACTCCATCAGCTTGAACACGATCAACACCTTCAGCGCATTCTTCGCATTGCGCACGGGATCCGCGCGCAGATAATCGATTCGCGAGAAAGCGATATCCAACGCCTTCGATACATCCGTGAACGGCGCGCCGTGGCCAGGAATCACCGCCCTCACGTCCAGTGTGGCGATCAGGTCGAGCACCGCGCGTTGTTCCGCGAAACCGCTTTCGCCTTCCAGTTCGGGAAAGATCACGCCGAAGCCGTTTTCCCACAGCGCGTCGGCGCTGATCAGCAGCCGTTCTTCAGCGCAATACAACATCAGCGAATGCGGATCGTGACCGGGCGCGCCGAGCACCGACCAGTCGAGGCCGCCAAGCCGGAGCGTCGCGCCCGGCGCAATCGTGCCGGTGAAACCGAAACGCTCGCAGGTCTGCCCGGTCGCGCGGAACGTGAGCCTGTCTTCATCCCATTCACGCACGGCGTCGGCCTCTGTTTGTGGAATGAGCGTCTCACAGACGAAGTTGGATTGCAGCAGCGCATTGCCGCCGCAATGGTCCGAATGCAGATGCGTGTTCACAATCAGGTCGAGCGTGCGTTCATTGCGTTCATCGCCAAGCGCTTGCCGCACGAGTGCCAGCGTCTGCGGCGCGTGAGTGGCGTAGCCGGTATCGACCAGCGCGGTGCGGGCGTTATCGATAAAGAACACGTTATTCGACGACAGCCAGCCGCGCTCAAACACCCGCATGGACGCCGGTAACGTGATCATGTGCCTGGCCCTTTCGGCATCACCACGATGGTCGCGCTTGCCTTGACCATGATCTCGCCGTGCTGATTCAGCGCCTGGCCTTCCAGCTTCACGAGATCGCCGTTCAAGCTCGGCTTCCAGTGCGCTTCGGTAACGTGCCAGCTCATCGCGAGCACGTCGTTCGCCTTGACCGCGCGCACGAGCTTGATGCCGAATTCAAGGCCGAGCGGCTGGGCGTAGATGGAAAAATGCGTCGCGATCATCGCCATCAAATGCGCCGTGGGTTGGGTGCCGGATGCGATCAGCGAACCGAAGCGGCTGGCTTCGGCATAGGCATCGTCGTGATGCAGCGGGTTGTGATCGTTGACCAGCGTGGCAAACGACTTGATGGAATCGGACGGCAACGCGAGCGTGGCCGTGAATTGCTCGCCTATGCGCACCACACGCGGCCCTTTTTTCCGTGCCTCCGCTAGCTTCAGGACCGCCGCCTTTTGCGTGTCATCGAAGGAAGACCAGCCCGCAATTTCATCGATCGTGCGAAAACAGCCGTCGCAGAGTCCTGTTGATGGATTCATCCTGCATACATCGATACACGGCGATGCAACGGCCTCAGTCATCACGCCGTCTCGCGCAATGCGACATCGGCGACCGGCGCGCCCGTCAGCGCGACCAGTTCCTGCGGCGTCAGGTTGAACACCGCGTGCGGATGACCGGCGGCGGCCCAGAGGCTGTCAAGCGCGAGCAGGTCTTCATCGATCAGCGTCAGCGGCGGCGTGGCATGGCCTATCGGGCACACGCCGCCAATTGCGTAGCCGGTTTTCTCGCGGACGAACCTGGCGTCGGCGCGGGCGAGTTCGCCGACCCGTTCGGCCACTTTCTTCTCGTCCACACGATTCACACCGCTCGCAATCACGAGCACTGGCGCATCGTCTTTCTTGCGGCGAAACAGAATCGATTTGGCGATTTGTGCGACGGAGCAGCCAAGGCCTGCCGCCGCTTCAGCCGATGTCTTGCCGGTTTCGGCGAGCATCACGACAGGACTGGCGTGTCCGCGTTCCTGCAGCAGGATCGCCACGCGGCGAGCGGATTCGGGCAGGGCGTCGAGTGTTTCGTTCATCGTGTTTTATCCAAAGTCCAAAGTAATGCGCCGGCCGTCAAACGCAGGCAGCCAGACCATCGCGTTTTTTCGCGAGCAACGCGCGTCCCACTCGCGACGCGCTCGGCTTGCCGATCGCCCGCGAAATGAAATCACCGATATCCACGAGCTGATCGAGATCGACGCCGGTTTCAATGCCCAGTCCGTTGAGCATGAAGATCACGTCCTCGGTCGCGACGTTGCCGGTCGCGCCTTTCGCATACGGACAACCGCCAAGTCCCGCCACGGAGGCGTGGAAAATCTCGATGCCTTCCTGCAATGACGCATAGATATTCGCGACCGCCTGACCGTAGGTATCGTGGAAATGGCCGGAGAGCCGTTCGCGTGGAAATACCTTCGATACCGCCGCCATCACCTCGCGCGTGCGGCCCGCGGTGCCCACGCCGATAGTGTCGGCAATGTCGATTTCATCACAGCCGAGCGCCTTCATGCGCTGCACGACATCGACCACGGCATCAATTGGCACGTCGCCCTGATACGGGCAACCCAGCGCGCACGAAATACTGGCGCGCAAACGCAGGCCCGCTTCTTTCGCCGCCTTCGCGACGGGTTCGAAGCGCGCGATGCTTTCCGCAATGCTGCAGTTGATGTTCTTCTGCGAGAACGCTTCGCTGGCCGCACCGAAGATGACGATCTCATCGGCCTTCGCGTCGAGCGCCGCTTCGAAGCCGCGCAGGTTCGGCGTGAGCGCCGAGTAAATCGTGCCCGGACGCCGCTCGATGCCCGCCATCACAGCCGCGGCGTCCGCCATTTGCGGCACCCATTTCGGGGAGACGAAGGACACCGATTCGACGTTCTGGAAACCCGCGTTTGCCAGCCGATTCACCAGTTCGATCTTGATGTCGGTCGCGACGAATTCCTTCTCGTTCTGCAGGCCGTCACGCGGTCCCACTTCGACGATTTTCACTTTGGCGGGTAGCATGCCTGTCTCCTTTGAATACCTATAAATCCTTGTAACTTAGTAACCGCGTTTCACATCGACTATGCCGGATATCGGCTCGCCGCGCGTGAGCGCCATGATCTTGTTCGCGATCTGCTCGATGCTTTCTTCGCGCAGCGTTTCGGCGGAGATGTGCGGCGTGATCGTCACGCGTGGCGTGCGCCAGAATGGATGATTGTCCGGCAACGGTTCGGTGTGGAATACATCGAGTGTCGCGGCGGCGATCTGACCGGTCTGCATGGCGTGCAGCAGATCGTCGTCTACAAGATGCCCGCCGCGCGCCAGGTTGACGAGATACGCGCCGGGTGCAAGCCGTTCGAACGTGTGCCTGTTCAGGATGCCTTCGGTATCCGGCGTATGCGGCAGCAGGTTGATGAGCACTCTTGTGCCGTCGAGGAAGCTCTCGAATTGCTCGTCGCCGGCGAAAGTCTTGACGCCTTCAATCTCCAGCTTGGTACGGCTGAAACCGCGCACGGGCATGCCGAACGCCGTCAGCGCCCGCGCGACCCGCGCGCCGAGAACGCCCATGCCCAGCACGCCGACGGTGAAGTCCTTCAGCGCATAGGGCGGCAGTTTTTGCCAGCGATGCTCGCGCTGGAGCGCATCGTATTCGTCCAGGCGGCGCAGGTAACGCAGCACCGCGTGGGCCGCATATTCGACCATCTGATGGCCCATGCCGCTGTCTTCCAGGCGCACGAGCAGCGCGTTGGGCGGTAGCGTGCCCGGTTGCTTGCGTTCGACCTCAAGGATCGCATCGACACCCGCGCCCAGATTGAACACCGCCTTCAGATCCGGCCGGTTCGCGAACAACTCGGGCGGTGCACGCCAGACGACCGCGTAATCAGCGGGGGCGTTGTCGCCGGGTTGCCACAGGCGGACATCGGCGCTGGGAAGCGCGCGGGAGAGATCGTCGAGCCAGAGCGGGGCCTCGGCGTGGTGTTCGTAGAGAATGATCTTCATCGAAGGTTCGTATTCACGGGGTAAGGGCGCGGATTGATCGTTGAATTGTGTCCGAAATTAAGCCTATTTTACGGTTTCGCCGTGGTTTCGCAGGGTTTTGCCGCGGTTTTGCCGATTAACACGCGTAGCGCGAGAAACCACGCCGCCGCATCGTCCGATTGCCGCCGATAACCAAATGACGAAAACTTGGTTCGCACGGACGCGCTCACGCAGCAGAATTGTTCCTCACCATGCTGGCTACGAGCCAGCAGCGAGGTTCACATGAGTTCATGCAGCACATCTCCCTGGCCGCCGCGGCTCGTGACCGTGCCCGGTCTGCACGGCAGCGAGGGCGCGCACTGGCAAACCTGGCTGGAACGGCAATTACCGAAGTCGCGACGCGTCGAGCAGGCCGACTGGGACGCGCCTCAACTCGATGCGTGGGCGCAATCCGTTGCGGATACGGTGACGAGCGTTCATGGTCCGGTGATTCTTGCCGCGCATAGTTTCGGTTGTCTCGCGGCCGCACACGCGATCGTACAAGGGCTGACCGGCGACGCCGTGGCCGGCGTGCTGTTTGTCGCGCCTGCCAGTCCGGACAAGTTCCGGTTCGCCGGGGCATTCGAGCCGCGCCGCCTTGGGGTGCCATCGGTGATGATTGCGAGCATGACCGATCCGTGGATGCCCTTCGACCAGGCGATGCGTCTCGCGAGCCAGTTTGGCAGCGCGTTCGTGAATCTCGGCGATTCCGGGCACATCAACACGGCAGCGGGGTTCGGCCCGTGGCCGCGCGCGAAATATTTCGTCGATACCTTGATTCATTGCGCGGCCCCGGCGCATTTCGCGGCGCAACCCGATGTGTCGGACCACTTCGACGACTTCGAGCACATCGAACAGGCGGCTTATGGATGAGGTGTCCGATGCATTAAAGCCCCGGCTTTTCGATAGAATCGCCGCTTTGCAGCGGTTTTCACTATTCGAACAATCGGGGGATGTATGGCGGGTTTGAAGCACTGGGCAGCAATCGCGGCGTTGGGTCTTACTACGTTGGCACACGCGGATACGGCGTTGCTCAACGTCTCTTACGACGTCACGCGCGAGTTATACAAGGACATCGATACCGCGTTTATTGCCGACTATAAACAGAAGACCGGCGAGACGCTTTCCGTGCGCCAGTCGCATGGGGCGTCGAGTGCGCAGGCTTTGTCGGTGATGCAGGGTCTGCAGGCCGACGTGGTGACGATGAACCAACCGAACGACATCGATTTGCTGGTCGAGCGCGGCGGCCTTGTACCGGCTAACTGGCGCACGCTTCTGCCGAATAACGCGGTACCGTACACCACCACCATGGTGTTTCTGGTGCGCCATGGCAATCCGAAAAACATCAAGGACTGGAGCGATCTCGCGCGTCCCGGCGTGCAGGTCGTGATCGCGAATCCGAAGACGTCGGGCAACGGGCGTTATGCGTATCTGGCGGCGTGGGGTTACAAGAAGCAGCAAGGCGCAACCGATGAACAGGCTCAAGCCTTCGAGAAAGCCATCTTCAAGAACGTGCCGGTGCTGGATACGGGCGGTCGAGGTGCTACGACAACATTCACGCAACGCGGTATTGGCGACGTGCTGGTGACGTTTGAAAACGAAGTCGCGTTGATGGATACGGGGGCGGGCGGAAAGGATTTCGACGCTGTGTATCCGTCGGTGAGTTTGTTAGCCGAGCCGCCGGTCGCGGTGGTTGCGAAGGTTGTCGACAAGCGTGGGACGCGCAAGGAAGCGCAGGCGTACCTGGACTATTTGTGGACCCCGGCGGCGCAGGAAATCATCGCGCAGCATCATCTGCGGCCGCGTAACGCCGAGGTGCTGGCGAGGCACGCAAGCGAATTCAAACCGATCAAGACGTTCACGGTGGAGCAGGTTTTCGGCAACTGGCAGAAAGCGCAGCAAACCCATTTCTCCGATGGCGGCACGTTCGATCAGGTGATTGTCGATAAGAATTGAGGGGGGCGATACCAACGAGGTACTGCCCGCTTGACGCGAGCGCTCGCGAAAGATTTCGCGACGCCGCTACAGCAGTAGCAAATGTTGGCGCCCAATGTCCTTCATTTGTTTATCCGCTATGCCGGCTCGCTCTGCGAAAGTCGGCCAGGAAGTAATAGCCAGGCGCACCTCCTTGATGACGTTTCGCGCAGTGCCGACCCCGAAACGCTCCGCCTCGGCAAGCAGGTCATCTTCAGTAAAGCCCTTGAACTTGCCGTTCACCGACATGAGGTGCTGGTTTGTCCATTCGCCGTTCGGGTTATGCGCGAAGGTCACGTCGTAGGCAGGAGTCAGTTCCCACGGTGCGCCTTGTCGCAGCCGGAACGAGAAGTTTTTCGTATGGTCATCGCAGTTGCGGCCCATCACGTTGAACACCATGCGACGGAACGCTTCCTCCATCTCGGCATAGGGCAAATCCAGCTGGCGCATGGTAGTGAAGAGTTGCGAGTACGCGTTGGTGCCCTTCTTCTTGTAGTCGACGTGATCGAGCGCGCACAACGTCTGCATGTGGTGCCGGGTGTTGGTTCCTTCCCGGTCAAAGCGCCGTGTCATGAAATGCGCCCGGCCGCTTTCTTCAAGCAGCCGGCATTCGGACATGGTCATGTTCGCTGCACGCGCCATCAGATGATAGGCGTACTCAATGCGTCCATATCCCTGTGGTGTACCCAGTTCACTGTCCTCTCCCATGCCGTCGAACTTGAGGAGCCAGTGCTGAAAACCTTCCGGTGCCTCTAGCTGCCCCGAGCGAATCTCGTTGGTAAGCGGGTTCCAGGCAATTACGGCTTTTGCGCGTGCGCCACCGGCAGAGGTACCGACGTCGATAATGCTTCGAAGCGCGGCACTCGTGTGGTCATCGTCGTCGATTGTCCCGGTGACGGCTTTGCGGGCCTCATTGACGAGGTGACTGAGCTGGATGGATGTCGGCTTGTGCCGGGCCGGACCGCGTGCCGGTCTGAAGGTGAGTGCGCCCATTGCGCGGTTGCTCATGTACGCCAGGCGGTCAATCGATGTCACGCTTGATGCAGGAATACCATGATCTGCCATGTAGCGGTTGATCAACGCATTACCGAAGTCGTCAGGCAAGGCGTCGCTCAGGAGGGCGGGAAGTCGCTTATAGGTTGCGTCTGGAAGGTCGGCGAAAAGGTACGGTTCAAGGCTCAGCGGCATGTGCAGCGGGGATGGCTCGACGCCCCGGTCTACAAACTCCGGCGCGTAGGCAAACACGTAGTAGCCGTAGGCGGGATCGAGGGCGACGGCGCCCATCAACTGGTCCCATAAGTACACTTCTACGCGATCAACATGCTTGTACGGAGCAGCCTTCTTTTTCGCTGGTTGATTCTTTCCCGTACTCACTGTGTTGCTCCTGCTGGTCGAATTCGAATTACTTCGGGGGTTTGGCGGCACGCTTGCGCGCGCGTTGACGCGGAGCAGCGCTGCGCACCATGGTCATGGGATTGACTGTCGCAATTGGCGCGATGGTCGTGAGCCAATCGTCCCGGTCGAGAGCCCTAAGCACCGATACCAAGGATTTAAGCGAGGAGCCGCCGCCGTTCTCGAGACTTCTGAGGGAACGCGTGCTGATGCCCGCTCGATCGGCCAAAGTCTGTTGGTCGATGTTTCGGCTCAGCCTGAGTTTTTTCAGGCTTTCACCGATCTGGGCTTCGAGTTCCGATGGCGTGCGGCTTGTCTTCACGACGGTGTTTGCATTTGTAGGCAAGATTACGCCTCTTAAACGGAAATATAGGATTAAGAGGCAATTTATTACCAATTATAGTAGATGTATCTTAAAAAACGGTAAATTTAAGGGGCAATTTATTGCCCCTTAAATTCGTTTGAGGCACTTAACGGGAACCTTCTTGCCTTTTACAGCGGGTAGTTACAGCGCGAGCAAAAGAAATCCCCCGGGATCTGACGATAGCGGGGGATTCTGGACATCAACCGGGTGTTGCCTGACCCTTCACGGCTTGGATCAGTGAATCAAGCCGCTTGTCGATCACTGCACCTGCGCGTGCCCGCACTTCACATCGCAAGTCTCGGCCGCTTGCATCTGCTGCGACGCTTCCGCGCGCATCCCCAAACGCTCCAGCAATTTCCGGTCGGCTTCAGCCTGCGGGTTGCTCGTCGTCAGCAACTGGTCGCCGTAGAAAATCGAGTTCGCGCCGGCCAGGAAACATAGCGCCTGCAACGCTTCATCCATCTGCTCGCGTCCCGCCGATAACCGCACCATTGCCTTGGGCATCGTGATGCGCGCAACCGCGATCGTGCGTACGAATTCAAACGGATCCAGCGGTGCGGTCCCCGTCAGCGGCGTGCCCTCCACCTGAACCAGATTGTTGATAGGCACTGATTCCGGATACGGCTCCATGTTTGCCAGTTGCGTGATAAGCCCGGCCCGTTCACGCCGCGTTTCGCCCATGCCGACAATCCCGCCGCAACACACGTTGATCCCGGCATCGCGGACATGCTCGAGCGTATCCAGACGATCCTGATACGTCCGCGTCGAGATGATCTGGCCGTAGAACTCTGGCGATGTATCGAGGTTATGGTTGTAGTAATCCAGCCCGGCATCGCGCAGACGTGTCGCCTGATGCGCTTCCAGCATGCCGAGCGTCACGCAGGTTTCCAGGCCCATGGCCTTCACACCGCGAATCATGTCGGCGATCGGCTCCAGATGCTGGTCCTTCGGATTGCGCCACGCCGCGCCCATGCAAAAACGCGTCGCGCCGTTCGCCTTGGCGATTTCGGCGGCCTTCAAGACTTCATCGACGGCCATCAGCTTATCGGCCTTCAACCCCGTGTCGTGATGCGACGACTGCGGGCAATACGCGCAATCTTCCGGGCAACCGCCCGTCTTGATCGACAGCAGCGTGGAGAGCTGAACCGTGTTTGCATCGAAGTGTTCGCGATGCACATCCTGCGCACGAAACAGCAGGTCGTTGAACGGCAGGTCGTACAGCGCGACGATATCCGCCACGCGCCAGCGAGCCTGCGTCTGCGGTGCGGAGGATTGAGCGGCGGGTTGAGCGGCTTTATCGGTGGATTGCACTTGCGTCATGTGAGGATCCTTTTCGTTTTGCAGATAACGATGAATTACTGGCCCGGGCCGGCTGAACGAAGCGTGTCCAGCAGCAGGGAGGTATCTAGATAAGCCATAGCCGCGCGAGCATCCGGCGGCGTAAGGCGGGGAATTGTGCCGAGCAGCGGCGCGTTGTATTGACTGTCCAGCCGCAACCGGATTGCTTCGATGTTTTCAGCAGGAAACAGCATGGCGGGATCGATCTGGTTAGCTACCCAGCCCACCAGATGCAGCCCTCGCGCCGCAATAGCCTCGGCGCTCAGCAACGCGTGGCTGATGCATCCAAGCCGCATGCCGACCACGAGCACGACTGGCAGGTTCAACGCGAAGGCGAGGTCGGCGGTATCGTGGACATCGGTGAGCGGTACGCGGAATCCGCCCACGCCTTCCACCACGACCACGTCCGCTTGCTGCACGGCGAACTGGTGCGCCTCCACGATCCGCGCAATATCCAGCGACACGTTCTCGCGCGCCGCCGCGATATGCGGCGCGGCGGCTTCCTTCAGCAAAAACGGCGTGCGTATCGATGGTGGCAGCGCAACGTTCGCGGCGGCATCGAGTTGGTCGGCGTCTTCGTTGTGCCACTCGCCGTCGCGTTCGAACGCGCCCGCCGCGATGGGTTTCATCGCGGCTGCGCGCAGTCCGAGTGCGGCGAAGCCAAGCAGCAACGCAGCCGATACCAGCGTCTTGCCGATCTCTGTATCGGTGCCGGTGACGAAGAGCGAAAGTGGCGCGGTCATGATCGATTGCTCAAGGTTTGCAGTGCATCGTCGAGCTTCGCGAGGTCGTCGTGACTATGCGCTGCCGAAAGCGAAATGCGCAGGCGCGATGTCCCCGCCGGAACGGTCGGCGGCCGGATCGCGGGCACCCACATGTGGTATTCATCGAGGGCGGCGGCGAGCTTCAGCGTCTCTTCATTGCCGCCGATAATCAACGGTTGAACTGCCGTATGCGAATCCACGGGCGACCATCGCGTGCGCTGCAAAATGGCGCGCGTACTGTCGATCAGCGTAGCCAGATGCGCGCGCCGCTCATCGCCTTCCTGTCCACCGATAATCTTCAAACTGGCCGATACCGCATGCGCCACGGCCGGCCCCGATGCTGTCGTAAAGATGTACGGCCGCGCGCGCTGCACGAACCACTCGATCACCGTCTCATGCGCGATCACGAACGCGCCGGACACGCCCGCTGCCTTGCCCAACGTGCCGACGTACACGAGATGCGGCGAGCGCAACGCGGCCTCAGCCAGCGCACCGCGGCCTTGCGGACCGAGCACGCCGAAGCCGTGTGCATCGTCTACCACCAGCCACGCGCCGTGACGCTCCGCCAGCTCGAGCAGCCGTGCGAGCGGGGCGATATCGCCGTCCATGCTGAAAACGGAATCCGTAACGATGATCTTCGTGCCGCCCTCATTCGCCGATGCTTCGAGCAGGGCGCCGAGCGCTTCTGCGTCGGCATGAGGATAGATGCGAATTTGCGCACGGGACAAACGCGCGCCATCGATCAGTGATGCATGGTTCAACGCGTCGCAGAACATCAGCGTGTCGCGACCGCCTGACTTACTCACAGCGCCGAGCGTAGTCAGCGTCGCGAGATTCGCCATGTAGCCTGTGCTGAAATACAGCGCGCGCGCCTGGTCGACGAAACCACCGGAGAACGCCGCGAGGTCATCTTCAAGCTGCGCATGCGCGCGCGAATGGCCGCCAAGCAAATGCGATCCGCCGCTGCCCGCGCCATATTTTTGCGCGCCTTCGGCAAGTGCTTCGCGCAAGGTTTCATGAGCCGCGAGGCCGAGATAATCGTTACTCGCAAAGCCAATGATCTCGCGTCCGTCCACCGTCATGTGAGCGGCGCAGGCGCTGTCGGCGATGCGTCGGCGACGACGCAAGCCGTTGCGCTCGATATCGGCGAGGCCTTGTTTCAGGGTGTCGAAAAGAGCGATTGATGTAGTGCTCATGCAGCCTCCGATAACGTGGCGTCGAAGACAGTGCGCGTGCGTTCGGCGAGCAGCGCGAGTTCGTCATCGCTGAGGATGTACGGCGGCATCAGATAGACGGTCTTGCCTATCGGTCGCAACAATAGCTCGTGTTTCAAGGCATTTTCGAAGAAACGTCGCGAGAATGAGCGCGCTTGAGTGGGGTCTTCAATAATGGCATCGAACGCGAAGATCGTGCCGCGTTCCCGCAGATTCCTGACATGCGGATGGCCTTGAAGCGGGCTCAGCGCTGCGCGCAACACGGACGATTTACGGCGGTTCTCTTCAAGCACATTCGCGCTGTCGAACAGGTCGAGCGCCGCCAAAGCGGCGCGACAGGCGAGCGGGTTGCCCGTGTACGAATGCGAGTGCAGGAAACCGCGTGTCATGTCGTCATCGTAGAACGCGGCATAGATTTCATCGCGTGTCAGCACGATGGACAACGGCAAATACCCGCCGCTGATTCCCTTCGATAAACACAAGAAATCCGGCCAGATCGCAGCCTGTTCGCACGCGAAGAACGTGCCGCTGCGACCACAGCCGACAGCAATTTCATCGGCGATGAGATGCACGCCGTAGTCGTCGCACAATGCACGCAAGCCCTTCAAATACGAAGGATCGTGCATTGCCATGCCGGCCGCGCATTGAACAAGTGGTTCCACGATCACGGCTGCAAGCTGCGAGGCTTTGGCCTCGAACAGCGTTTTCATATCGGCGAGTGCGCGTTGGGCGACATCGCGTGCCGTCTCGCCTTCGCGGGCCTGGCGAGCATCCGGCGATGTCGCCACGTGCGCGTGGCGAATCAGCGGATCGTAGGCGTCCTTGAACAACGCGACGTCGGTTACGCCGAGCGCGCCGATGGTCTCGCCGTGATAGCTGTTCGCGAGGCACACGAATTCGCGCCTCTCCGTGCGGCCGCTGTTGCGCCAGAAGTGGAAGCTCATCTTCAACGCGATTTCGACTGCCGATGCGCCGTCAGACGCGAAGAACGCATGGCCCAGCGTGCGCTGCGTCAGCGTGTGCAGACGCTCGGCGAGCAGGACGGCGGGTTCGTGCGTGCAACCGGCGAGCATCGCGTGTTCGAGCGTGTCGAGCTGGTCCTTCAGCGCGGCATTGATGTGAGGATTCGCGTGGCCGAAGAGGTTGACCCACCACGAGCTGATGGCATCGAGATAGCGATGGCCGTCGTGGTCGTAGAGCCACGCGCCCTTGCCGCGAGCGATGGGCACGAGCGGCGTGCGCTCGTGATGTTTCATTTGCGTACACGGATGCCATACGGCGCGTAGCGAGCGTGCAACCCAGTCATCGGGTGCAGGCTTTGGCTGGTTATTCAGGTTCAAAACGACTCCAGGGGAGCGGCCAATCATGCGCGTGGGCGAACTCTGGCAACGCTCCCGATCACATTCAGGCAAGCCACGACGGCTTGCTCTTTTCCAGAAAACTGCGCACGCCTTCGCGCCCTTCGTCCGAGGCGCGAATTCGTGCGATACGGTCGGCGGTGTCCGAGATCAGCGTTTCATCGATCGCCTTGTCCGCCAGATCGACCACCAGTTGTTTGCACTCGCGCACTGCATTCGGGCTGTTGGCGACGATCGCGGCTGCGACTGCATCGACGGTGGCATCGAGCGCGTCTGCTGCAACGACCTGATGCACGAGGCCGATGCGCAGTGCTTCGGCGGCATCGAAACGTTCGGCGGTCACGAAGTATCGGTGCGATGCGCGCGCGCCGATTGCCCGGATCACGTAGGGCGCGATGGTGGCGGGCATCAGCCCGAGCTTCGCCTCCGACAAACAGAAGTGCGCTGATTCTGCGCTGATTGCTATATCGGCGACGGCTACAAGGCCCATGCCGCCTGCGTACGCGTCGCCCTGGACCTGCGCGATCACGGGTTTGTTGCAGGTGTAGAGGGTGTTGAGCATGGTGGCGAGGCCGAGTGCATCGGCGCGATTTTCTGCGTCCGAGTACGCCGCCATGCGTTTCATCCAGTTGAGGTCGGCGCCTGCGCAGAATGCGGGGCCGTTCGCGGCGAGGATGATGACGCGGATGGCGGAGTCGTCGGCGAGCGCGCGGAAAGCGGCGGTCAATTCGACGATGGTGGCTTCGTCGAAGGCGTTGCGGACGTCGGGGCGATCGAGCGTGACGCGTGCGACGTAGCCGTCGACGGTGACTTTCAGGCGCTGCAGGTTCATTGCATCGGTCATTGGGGTTTCTCGATGTACGCGACACGGTGTTTCGCTGAGCACCAATTATCTCTAAATTTGTCGCGGGATTCGATTTTAGGAGCCCATGGTGCCTCCGGCGGGCGTGGGACGCGTTGGGCTATTGCGTGGCGATGCGGCTAACTTCGCTTATCGTGGAGGGTCTTGGTCGGGTTTAGGGGCTATTTCGCCTATTTTCCGTTCGCACTCGGGCGGGGGATGGGGTGGGGGATGGTTGGTTATTCGTGGTTTCGGCGTGGCGGTCGGGGTTGATGCTAGGTTTGGGGGTTGGTGGTCGGTGGCGGTGCTGGGTTGGTCGGTTCTGGGGTTAGTGGTCGGGGGGGTGGTGCTTTCGGCGTTAGTGGTCGGAGTCAATGCCGGGTTGGTGCTTTCGGCGTTAGTGGTCTGCGAGAGTCGGATTTTCTCTTTATCACTATTAGCCACTGTGCGTGGCGGCACGTCATTTCTTTGTCCAAAGCGACAAAGAAACGAAGCAAAGAAAACGCTTTAACCGCTCTACCCTAAGTGTCCACAGCGTGCAGTTTCTATTCATGGGTGCCCCAAAAGCACGGTGCTCGCCAGAGCGAAGGATGTTTGAACCCCTCCTTCTCGCGAATCCTGACACGAACACGCTTCGCCCCGTACGCTCTCGGGCAAGCACAATTGCCAATGAACCCGCACGGCCTTACAGATATTTACGGCTGCGGCTTTTTGACAGGTTAGCTACCTGGTCTGTGCGACCGTATTCATTTGGCTAGAGCTTCATGCGTGTTTGTGTTTACTGCTTCAGTTTTTGTGAATTGGCTGCGCGTTCTGTACAGCTATCTTCGTCGGTTACGGCCGCCCGCATCTTCGCGACCTCGTTTCCAGCAGGGTTGGCGACGTGGTTCGAGGCGCGTACATATTTGGAGGGAGGTTATCCGCGGATAGCGCGGGGTGTCCCTTGGGCAGGTTCAATCACTGGTGGCGAAGCGTGTGGGTATCCGTGTTCGGAGAAAGAGGGGTTCACACATCCTTCGCTCTGGCGAGCACCGTGCTTTTGGGGCACCTATGAATGAAAACTGCACGCTGTGGACACTTAGGGTAGCGTGGTTGAAAGCGTTTTCTTTGCTTCGTTTCTTTGTCGCTTTGGACAAAGAAATGACGTGCCGCCACGCACAGTGGCTAATAGTGATAAAGAGAAAATCCAACTCTTGCAGACCACTAACGCGGAAAGCAGCAACCCGGCATTGACTCCGACCACTAACGCCGGAACCTAGCACCGCCCCAGCACTAACCCCACCCGACCACCCTCAAAACCCCAGCCACCAGCCTTTGGCTGGACTCAAAGGCGCCTCATCGCGAGGCTGTCTGCGTCTGCGCAACATTCCGATCCTTCCACACCACGGCGTTATTAACGGCATACAACCGGCATGGATCGCTGCTCTGCTTCTGGCACCCGTTCAATGCCACCGCCATCGGGTCGTCACCCCCTTCCGCCCACGACCACGCACCCGAATCCGACACCGCGAACGCGCGGCTCGAATACTGATGCAGAAAGTTCTGGTAACCCTCACGGCCCCGCTCATCAAGGAACGGCACCGCAGTCACCGCATCGACAGTCGCATAACCCGTCGGCGATGGCTCCCGCGGATCCGAAACCTGATATTGCCGATCCGTCGGCATACCGACATCCTCAAGGAACGCCTTCACGCGCGGCCACCAGATCGCGACACCATCACGATCCCCAACCAGCCGATGCGCATCGTTCTTATACGCGCCGAAATCGACCATGTCGGCCCTTGCACCATGCGCGCTATACGACGCAAACATTTCATCAGGCAAGTCGCCCTGCCACACGGAGTCGTTGCTCCCATACATCCACAACGACGGCAACTTCACATGCTCACCGTATTCACCAAACGCGCTGGTCAGGTTTTTCTGCCAGCCAGGACACTCGTCCTGACGCAGACCACCAGAGAAATTGATGAGACCCCGCACGCCTTTTTCCTCAAGCGCATCGCGCGCGCCATACGCCATGGTCACCAGCCCGCCATGCGAAGCGCCCGCCACCACCACGTGCTGGCTGTCGACAAACGGTTGCTTGTCCATGTAAGCCACCGTGGCCGCCACGTCGCGCGCCTGCGTGAAACCATTGGCTTCGACATCACAACCGTTGCCGGTATATTCGCCGCCCGATTCCGCAAAGCCACGGCGATTCGGCACGACAACCACATAACCATGGCGCACGAATTCACGCGCAAGCGCAATCGGACGCGCGCGCGGCTGCTCATGCGCATTGCCAGGGAGCTTGCCGTGATTGAAGACGACCATCGGGAACGGACCCGGGCCGTCAGGTTTGAAGATGGTGGTTTCAAGCGAGACGTCGCCTGAAGGTACTTCGATGACGGACTCGTTGAGGTTCGCGTCGACAACGGGAAGCGATGGGTCGAACGATGGCGGCGCCGTGCCGAAGGCGGGTGCCTCGAGGTTCGCGTACTGCTGCGCGCCCGGGAACGGCTCTGCAAGCGCCGAGGCGGACACCGCCGCGAGCGCACACACCACGACACAGCCTGACAACACTTGCCTAAATGCCATCCCCGAAACCCCATCCGCTTCTCGACCCGGCTGATTTCCCAAAGCACGAGCCAGCTTATTGTCACAATCCATCGATCCGGACGTTTGTACTGTCAATCAGTATCGCTGGTCGGATCGTCAAGTCATGTCCCGAATAGACAAGACAATGGGCTTCAATACGCAACACCGGCGCGCTGACAGATATTTGGCTTATGAAACAGCAACTTAATATCATTCTCCAGCGACTGGCGAAAAGCTAGAGTACCCGGACAAAATGAATAGGCGCAATTAGAAAGTACCCGCGCGGCACGCTAATTTTTAGGCGAAAGCAGACGTTAAGGAAATTATTGCCGCGATGCAGCGAAATTTGTCGCTACGGCGTTCTAATCGCGAAGATCACCGTCGACATAACGCCACAACCCGGCAGCATCGTGTTCGAACCGGCTCGTCTCATGCAGCCGGAACGCCCGGCCGCCCAGCTTGTAGCGCGCGACAAATTCGACCTCGGCGTGATCTGCGTCAACGGGCGTGTGGCGTTTTATCTGCAAGCCGAGCCAGCGGGTGGCGGGATCGGCGGAGGTTTCCAGGTCACGGGGGCAGGTTTTCTCGGCCCACGTCGCGCGCAAATACGCCGTGTTGCCAAGCACGTAGGCGCTGTAGCGCGAACGCATCAGTTCCATGGCGTTGCCCGCCGGCGCGCCGCCTTCCATGAACCGCCCGCAGCAATCCGCGTAGCGAGGCGGGCGTTTCGCATTGCTCGACCCCGGCGACGCGCCGCCACAAGGGCATTCCACTACTTGTGTCATACGTCGACACCGGGCATTTCGATGTGCCGCGGCTGCGCCTTCACGCGCGCAAGCCATGCACGAATGGCCGGATACCGGCCGAGGTCGAGGTTGGCTTCATCGGCTACATGGGTGTACGCATACAGCGCAATGTCCGCGATGGTGTATTGCTCATCGACGAAATACGTCCGCGTCGCGAGATGCGTCTCCATCACGTCGAGCGCACGATACGAGCCAGCGGTTTTCTCGGGCAGGCGAGGATCGTCAGGATGTTTGACGAACTGAAGGATGAAGCGCGCAACCGCGATGTTGGGTTCGTGGCTGTACTGCTCGAAGAACATCCATTGCAGGACGCGCGCCCGCGAGAGACGGTCCGTGGGCAGCAACGGCGTGCCTTCAGCGAGGTAATACAGGATCGCGTCCGATTCGAACAGGCACGTGTGCTCATCGATCTGCAGCACTGGAACCTTGCCGTTCGGATTCAGCTGACGAAACGCTTCGGTGCGCGTGGCGCCGTTCATCATGTCGACTTCATGCCAGACATACGGCCTGCTCAGTTGTTCGAGCGCAAGCCGGACCTTGTAGCAATTCCCCGATGACGCCACACCATGTACTTGATACGCCACTTCATGTCCTTTTCGGTTGACGAACGGTTGATTGAGCGTTTGATTGAAACGCTAACTTCGGATGCCTTACTAATATACGGCGTTCACCACGAGAGCGGCGTACCAGTCGTACTGGACGAACGAGCCGTTGAATTTTTTAGGGTTCGCCGCAGCCGCTGCAATCACCGCGCGCATTCCGGAGATGCTGTGCGCCGGTTCGATCGCCGCCGACGCGCCGCCCATCCCGGTGCGCACCCATCCCGGATGCAACGCGATGCAAGTCGAGCCGCGCGCTTCCAGCGATGTCGCCTTCAACGCCGCATTCACTGCCGCCTTGCTCACGCGATACAGCCATCCCGCCGTCCCGTTCATCTCCGCGATACCGCCCATCTTGCTCGACAATACCGCGAGCACGCCATGCGCGGCGTCGGTGAGCGGCAGGAGAGTGGGCAGAAGTTGCATCGGACCGCGGACGTTGGTGTGCATGACCTGATCGAAATCCTCCGGCAGCACGGTTTCCACGTGTTCAGTTCGCGGACCATAGACGCCCGACACGATGATCGCGACATCGAGTTTCTCGCCATCGAGTTGCCAGCCAAGCGCGGCGATCTGCTCAGGTTGAGTTGTATCGAGCGAGAAGGTTTTTGCGCCCATGGCGTCGAGTGCTTTCAGCGACGCGGCATCGCGAGCGGTGGCGAGCACGCGCCAGCCATCGCGGCAATATCCTCGCGCGAATTCGTGGCCGAGTCCGCGCGATGCACCCACGATCAATACGGTTTTCATGACGTTCTCCTGCACGATGCTCTAAACCAGTTCGATACCCATCGCCGTCGCTTCCCCGCCGCCGATGCACAAGCTCGCCACGCCGCGTTTCAATCCGCGCTGACGCAATGCGCCGATCAGCGTAACGAGAATCCGCGCGCCCGATGCGCCGATCGGATGTCCCAACGCGCAAGCGCCGCCGTTGACGTTGACCTTGTCGTGGGGCAGGTCGTGTTCCCGCATGGCAGCCATCGCGACGACGGCAAACGCTTCGTTGATCTCGAAGAGATCGACTTCGTTCGCGCGCCAGCCGTTTTTATCCAGCAGCTTGCGGATCGCACCAACAGGCGCAGTCGTGAACAACGCCGGTTCCTGCGCGAAAGTGCTGTGTCCGACGACCCGCGCGAGCGGCGTGACGCCGAGCCGTTTCGCCGTCGATGCCCGCATCATCACGAGTGCGGCGGCGCCATCGGAAATAGACGATGCATTGGCAGCCGTCACCGTGCCGTCTTTCGCGAACGCGGGTTTGAGCGTCGCAATCTTGTCGATATTCGCCTTGAACGGCTGCTCATCGTGATCGATGACGGTATCGCCCTTGCGTCCTGCAACGGTGACGGGCGCGATTTCCCAATCGAATGAACCGTCTTCGTTGGCCCGCTTCGCGCGACGCAGCGACTCCACCGCAAACGCGTCCTGCGCTTCCCGCGAAAATTTATATGACCCGGCGCATTGTTCCGCGAACGCGCCCATCAGCTGGCCCTTTTCGTACGCGTCTTCAAGGCCATCGAGGAACATGTGATCGAGCACCTGGCCGTGACCCATGCGCATGCCGCCGCGCGCCTTGGGCAACAAATACGGCGCATTGGTCATGCTCTCCATGCCACCCGCGACAATCACGTCCGCCGAGCCGGCCAGCAGCATGTCGTGCGCGAACATGGCGGCGCGCATGCCCGAGCCGCACATCTTGTTGACCGTGGTGCTGCCGACGGACAGCGGCAGGCCTGCGCCGAGCGCGGCTTGCCGCGCAGGCGCCTGACCGAGTCCGGCGGGCAGCACGCAACCCATCACGGCTTCATCGATCTGCTCAGGCTTCAGCCCGGCGCGCTCAACCGCGGCGCGGATGGCCACCGAGCCGAGTTGCGGCGCTGTCACCGTGGCGAAGTCCCCTTGAAAAGCGGCCATCGGCGTACGGACAGCCGACACGATCACCACGGGATCATCTACGAAATCAGTCATGTTTCAGCTCCTTGATCACACCTTTTACAATAGCCGGGACATCGCCGAGACGGGCGGCATCGGAGGCGAGCACATCGTTCTCCGATGAATGCGCCCCACCGCGCGCCAGCGCCGCGATGCATCGCTGGTAGGTCGGTTCGACTTCCTCCGACCCGCCGATCATCATGCCCATGTTGCGCACACGGCCGTCATGCACGCCGTAGGTCCAGCCGTGTACGGTGATCTCCTGACCACGCGCCCACGCATCGCGCAGGATGGTCGTATGACACACGTTCACCGTCTGTTCGATGGTATTCAGCTCCACCAGCCGGCGATTGCGCGCGACGCCCATCGGCCATTCTTCCAGCAGCGCGGAGTGTTTGTCGCGCACGTCTTCCACGTGACGCAGCCAGTTATCGGCCAGGCCGACGCGCCGGCTCACGAGCGCCGCGCCTACGCCGGAACAGCCGTAGTGCCCGACCACCATGATGTGCTTGACTTTCAGCAGGTCGACCGCGAACTGGATCACGGACAGGCAGTTGAGGTCCGAGTGAACGACCACGTTCGCGATGTTCCTGTGCACGAACACCTCGCCCGGCGGCAAGCCGATGATCTGGTTGGCCGGCACGCGCGAGTCCGAGCAGCCGATCCACAGATATTCGGGCGCTTGCTGGTGCGCGAGGCGAGAGAAGTATTCGGCGTCTTCCGAAAGCTTGCGATCGACCCACTTCAGGTTGTTATCGAACAGGTGCGAGAGTGGGTTGTTGTCCTGGCTTTCAGGTACGTCGGTGTCGTTGATGTTGGGCATGGCATTCAGTGCGGATAGGTTTCATGCGGCGCGTGCTGCGGGTGCGCCGTCCAGAAAACGCTCGGGATAACGAACGCAAAAACGGACGCTGCGTTCATACGGGAAGAAGTCGGCGAGTTCGCCGTTAAGGATCTGTTCCTTATGCTTTTGCCAGAGAGCGGGGTCGAAGAAATCGGCGTGATGTTTCATGAACACGTCGCGCACGCGCGGGTCGCCGAGCAGGAATGTGTCGTAGGTTTCGGGGAAGATGTCATGCGGCCCGATGGTGTACCAGGGCTCGCCCGACATCTCGTCTTCCTCATTGCGCGCTTGGGGCACGTGGCGCACGTTGCAGTCGGTCAGGTACTCAATTTCGTCGTAGTCGTAGAACACCACGCGGCCGTGGCGCGTGACGCCGAAATTCTTGTAGAGCATGTCGCCGGGGAAGATGTTCGCCTGGATCAGTTCCTTGATCGCGTCGCCATATTCCTTGATGCCGTGCTCGATTTCCGACAGCGTGCCGTTCTGCAAATACAGGTTCAACGGCGTCATGCGGCGCTCGATGTACAGATGCCTGATCACGAGGTTATCGCCTTCGTATTCGATCATTGAAGGGATCTCTTTGGTGAGTTCTTTCAGCAGCGCATCGTCGAGGCGCGATAGCGGTAATGCGACGCTGGAATATTCGAGCGTATCGGCCATGCGTCCAAGGCGATCATGGCGTTTGACGAGCTGATATTTGTCCTGGATCTTCTTGCGCGTGGTTTCCTTCGGCGGTGGGAAGGTGTCCTTGATCAGCTTGAACACATACGGAAACGACGGCAGCGTGAACACCAGCATCACGAGTCCCTTGATGCCCGGCGCGATGACGAATTTATCGCTGGAATGGGAGAGGTGATGCAGCAAGTCTCGATAAAACAGGTTTTTGCCCTGCTTTTGCAATCCCACCGACGTATAGATTTCCGCCTTCGGTTTGCCCGGCATGATCGAGCGCAGGAACTGCACATACGCCGACGGCACTTCCATATCCACCAGGAAGTACGAATGCGAGAAGCTGAAGATGATCAGCAATTGTTCGCGCTGCAGCAGGACCGTATCGAGCGCGAGCAGGCCGGGTAATGCGTGACGCACGGGCACGGCGAAAGGCACCACGAGATCACCGTTGATGATCCGGCCCACTATGTACGCCGCCTTGTTGCGAAAGAACAGCGACGACAGCACGTGAATCTGGAAATTAGGCGCAGCCTTGAACTCGCCGAACGCTTCGGTAATGGCTTGCATCAGGCATTGAACGTCGCGCTGCAAATCCTCGAACGGCGGCTCGAGCTGGAAGTTCGTCACGATCCGCTCGAGTGTCGCGGCGAGCCCGTCTTTACTCGGGTAATACGCGCGATAGGTCGGCTTGGCCGCGAGTTCGTCGTTCTCGATGTACTCCGTCGAAATAGCCGGCCGCACGAAAATAAAGTCGTTGTTGAAATACGAGCGATGCAGGATCTTGCAGCACACCGAATTGAAGAACGTTTCCGCGCACTCGGGCTGCCGGTGCGAGGTCAGCAAGCCGATGTAATGCAACTTGATCTGCTGCCAGATTTCATCGTCTATGTGCTCGGCGTCGTACTCGTCTTCCAGACGCATCACGCACTCTTCCACCCGATCGTCGTACGACGTGATGCGCTCACGCGCGAGCCGCTGCAGCGCGTGCCAGTCGCCGGCCTCGAATAGCCCCTTCGCCGCGATGGCCGCATCGCGAAACACGCGATAGTGACGGTCGAAGCCTTCGAGCAGCGTTTCCGCGACATCGAAGCCAATCTGCGACGACAGTAACTTGGGAAAGTGATTCATATCGACCCTGCACTTCGTGTGGTGTCGCGTGACGTGGTGACGTTTTCTATAAGTGTCAGACCGGGCTTTGAATCCGGCCGACATTGTATCGCCGGACGTTTTTGGTTCCTGGGCGGCGGCCGCTTTTGACCGTTACGAGCTCACGGCACCTTCGCGCTTTTCTTCCCGCTTGTATCCGCGGATTCAGTCGCAATTCCCGCCTTGCGCGTGCGTTTTTCAGCGTTCGCAGAAAGCAGTGCACGCCCTTGCGCTTCGTACGCGGCGAGCTCGGCGAGCGTTGCGTTCAGGTCGTCCAGTTGCCGCTCCAAAACTGCACGATGCGCCGCGATGGTGTCGAGAAACGCATGCAACTGGGTGTCTGTCCCGGTCGGTGAATCGTAGAGATCGAGCAGCCTCCTCACCTCCAGCAACGTGAACCCAAGCCGCTTGCCGCGCAGCGTCAGCTTGAGCCGTGTGCGCTCGCGCGCCGAATATACGCGGCGCATGCCATTCGTTCCTTCGCGCGCCGGCGTGAGCAACCCGTGGTTCTCATAGAACCGGATCGCGCGCGGCGTGATCTCGAATTCGCGTGCCAGTTCGGTGATGGTGTAGCGCGTGTCTGTCATTGAAATTACAAGGTTCCCAGCGCTTTTTTGAAGTCGACGTTAAAATGCAGGTTAACGTTAGCGTCAACTTGGCGGCAATGCAACCACTGACAACCCGGAGAGCCGACCGCATGAACCCGCTCGAACAGCAACTCGATTACGTTTTCGCAGACCGTCTTCCTGAGAGCGGCCACGCGATGGAAGTCACGCCCGGCGTGTTCTGGGTGCGCATGCCGTTGCCGTTTGCGCTCGATCACATCAATCTATGGGTTATGCGTGACGAGATCGACGGCGTGGCGGGCTGGACCGTTATCGATTGCGGCATTTCAGACGAAACGATCCGGACGAACTGGGAACACACCTTCGACACGCTGCTTGACGGCCTGCCGATGCTGCGCGTGCTCGTTACGCATTGCCATCCGGACCACCTCGGTCTTGCAGACTGGATCTGCAATGGCGGCGACAAGAGACGATGGGACCCGGTCAGGCTCTGGATGTCGCTTGGCGAGTACGCCATGGGCCGCGTGATGTCGGCCGGCGATGGCTCCGACGCGGGCGGCGAGCGCGCGGCACGGCACTTCTCCCGGCATGGAATGACGGACCCGGCGTCGCTCGAAGCGCTGCGTAAGCGCGATACGTATTACCCGAAGCTCGTGCCATCTATTCCGCCGGTTTATCGTCGGCTGCGTGATGGTGACACGCTGAAGATTGGCGGCCGTGAGTGGGAAGTGGTGACAGGGTTCGGTCATTCCCCTGAACATTGCGCGTTCTTCTGCGCGGAAACGAAGGTGCTGATTTCCGGCGACATGGTGCTGCCGCGCATCTCGACTAACGTCTCGGTGTTTGCTATTGAACCGGAGGGCAATCCGCTCGCGCTGTTCCTGGGTTCACTGGGCCGCTACGAATCTCTTCCCGCCGATACCCTCGTACTCCCTTCGCATGGCAAGCCGTTTCGCGGCATGCATACGCGCATCGGGCAGCTTCGGGATCATCACGCGGCGCGGCTGCAGGAAGTGCGCGAGGCCTGCGCGATCAAACCGCAAAGCGCCGCTGACATTGTGCCGCTCATGTTCAAGCGTCCGCTCGATGTACACCAGATGACATTCGCACTCGGCGAAGCGCTGGCGCATTTGCATTTGCTCTGGCTTGCGGGCGAACTCGTTCGTCATACCCATGATGAAGACGGCGTGATCCGTTTCTCGCCCAAGTAAAAAAAGCCGGGCGTTTGCGCGCCCGGCTTCTTCAGTGAATCAAGGCAACGACTATTGAACCACGACGGTAGCGAAGTTCTGCCGTCCGAACGGACTCACTCGATATCCGCTGACATTGCCGCGCGTGATTGCCGACGCGGTCGGATAGCCAAGCGGAATCCACAGCGCCTGGTCATGGATAATCTGTTGCGCTTCGGTATAAGCCTTGGTCCGCTTGCCTATATCTGCGGTCGCCTTGCCTTCATCGATTAACCGGTCCAGCGTTGGATCGCAGAAGCGCGCGAAGTTGATGCCCGAGCGCACTGCGGCGCAGCTAAATAGCGGCGATAGATAGTTATCCGGATCACCGTTGTCGCCGGCCCAGCCCATGAACAACATGTCGTGCTGACCCTGCTTCGCTTCCTTGATCAGCTCACCCCATTCGATTATTTTCACCTGCGCCTTCACGCCGATCTTCGCCAGATCCGCCTGCAGCAACTCGGCGCCCACCTTCGGATTCGGGTTCAGCACGCTGCCGTTCGGACGCACCCAGATTGTCGTGTCGAAGCCATTCGGGAAGCCTGCGTCGGCGAGCAGCTTCTTCGCGCGATCGACTGAATACGGATACGGCGTGATCTGCTTGTCATAGCTCCACGTATTCGGCGGGTATGGATTCACAGCGGGCGTGGCCGTGTTTTCGAAGACGGTCTTCAGGTACGTCGTACGATCAAAGGCGATGTTCAACGCCTGACGCACCTTGGGGTTATCGAGCGGCTTTTTCTGCGTGTTCAATGCGACGAACGCCGTCATGAACGCCGGCGTCTCGACCACTTTCAATGAACTGTCCTTCTGCGCGTCGAGCACGTCCTGCGGCTTCGGCGACAACGCGATCTGGCATTCACCGGCCTTGATTTTCTGCGCGCGCACGGACGCGTCGGGCGTGATGGCGTAGATCAGCCGGTCCACTTTAGGCTTCGCTCCCCAGTACGTCGGGTTGACGTCGTAACGGATCACGGCGTCTTTCGTGTAGCTCTTCAGCACGAACGGACCGGTGCCGATCGGCTTCGCGTTCAGGTCGGTTTCGTGGCCGGCCTTGAGCAACTGGCTGGCGTATTCGGCCGAATAGATCGATGCAAAGCCCATGGTGAGGATGGGCACGAAGGTCGCGTTCGGCGTGTTGAGCTCGAACTTGACCGTGTTGTCATCGACTTTGGAGACGGACTTGATCAGCTTGACCAGGCCCATGGATTGCGCGTGCGGGAAGCCGCTCGCACCCGCCACCTTGTGCCACGGATTGCTGTCGGAGAGCATGCGGTCGAACGAGAACACCACGTCGTCGGCGCTCAGTTTTCTCGACGGCGTGAAGTAGTCCGTAGTCTGGAACGCCACGTTCGGCCGCAGATGAAACGTGTAGGTCAGGCCGTCGGGACTCACGTCCCATTTCTCGGCGAGCGCGGGCGTGACCTTTTTCGCGACTTCATCGTAGGAGACTAGCGTGTTGAAGATCACATCCGCCGATGCGTTGGTCGTCACCAGCGAATTGAATTGCACGACGTCGAAGCCATCCGGGCTCGACTCGGTGCACACAGTGAGCGGTTTCGCGATCGCGAGCACCGGCGCGATGGCCAGTACAGCGGCTGCGAGCATTCTGAAGCGCATGGGATCTCCCGTTACGAACGTGGTCGTCAGTGTTAGTTAGTCAGTCAGACGTTTCTTGTTTGGCAGTTGCAGCTTATTGTACGGTGGGCTTCGTCGGACGCGCCCGTGCAACGAATGGGCCTGCGGGGCCGTAGCTTACTGAACCGTTATTTCCGCTACAACGACCGATTCGGGATATGCATATGGGCCTGTGACAGTTTTTTGAACATCCCGGCGGCCGGTTGCCTAATCCACCGACGCACGCTAAACTCGTGGCCGTCTTTGGGGAGTAGCCTTCCTTCCGCAATGGGAGGAGGACGCGTCAACATACTCGGCTTGTTAGCCGTGGCGCGTTCGACCGGTCAGGTTTGGCGAGACCATGGGTGCATCTTGTCGTTCACGGTCGGACGGCGCGGGATTGCACCCTGGTTCGCTGACGTCCGACCGTGAAATCATCGTGTCTCCAAAACAAAAACACCCTACATCCGCCCCAGGCCATATCTCGAGTTCGCCGGTTTCTCCGCCGTTGTTCTGCCACTCCCATTGCGTCACCTGCTCGCCGGCTTCATCGCGAGGTGCCGCATGACGCTGCTTTTCCTGCAACTCGCGCTGATGCTCGTGGTGATCCTGGCGGCATCGGAACTCTTCACCAACGCGCTCGAACATCTCGGCGAAAAGCTCGGCATCTCCGAAGGGGTCACCGGTTCGCTGTTCGCGGCTATCGGCACGGCGCTGCCGGAAACCACCGTGCCAATCATCGCGTTGATGGGCGGCACGGCCAGCCGCGCGGTGAACGAGGAGATCGGCGTGGGCGCGATCCTAGGCGCGCCATTGATGCTGGCGACCTTGTCGACGTGCCTGATGGCCGTCGCCGTGCTCAAGACGCGGGGCCTCAAGGGGATCGTCGCGCCCGAACATAGCGGCTTCACCCGCGATCTCAACTTTTTCCTCTGTGCTTTCCTGATCGCGGCGGCCGCCATGTTCGTGCCGCATCACGCATGGCAAGTGCGCGCGCTGTTTGCCGCGGGACTGGTCGGCGTGTATGTCACGTATGTGGTGACGACGTTCCGTGCGTCCGCCAGTCTTGTCGAAAAGGGCCACGGCACCGAGGCGCCCGAGCGGCTGCTGATCTCGCGCTTCGGGTTGCCCACCTCGCTTGCGAGCATCGTCTTGCAGATGATTCTGGGCGTGGTGTTGCTGGTTGGCGGTGCGAAAGGTTTTATCGCCGGCGTGGAAGGGGTCTCGCGGGTGCTGGGGATATCGGCGTTGCTGCTCTCGCTGATCATCATTCCGATCGCAACCGAACTGCCCGAGAAGGTCAACAGCATCATCTGGGCGCGGCGCGGCAAGGATACGCTGGCGTTCGGCAACATCACCGGCGCAATGGTGTTCCAGGGGACGCTGCTGCCGGGTATCGGCATCATGCTGACGCCGTGGGAGCCGCGCGTGGAGGTGATGACGGGCGTTTTTATCACGCTCGCGGCGGCTGCGTGGCTGCGTTTCAACGCGAAGAAGGGCGGGGTCGTACTGTGGGCGCTGCTGGTGAACGGCGGGCTTTATGCGCTGTATCTGGCGCTGACGCTGGGGCGCTAGCCCATAAGAAAACACCCCGGAAGCACGCAGGCGCCCGGGGTGTTGAAGTGGCCAAAAGCGCTAAGCGCGTGGTTTTTATTGTTGTCTTTTCAGAGTCAGAGGAAGGTTAAGGCGGCGTACCGGCCTCGGCCTTCCTCTCCCCATCAGAACCTGGCGGCCTGGTGATACTTGCTGGCCGCCTTGACCTTGTTCATCGCCGAACTGTATTCGATCTGCAGTTCCGATTGCGTTGTCTTCGCGTCGGCAGCAATGGCGGCATCGATTGCCTGGATCCGCTTGATCACGTCCATGGCCGTGGCGTCCTGTTCCGGCGTCAATTCCATGAAAAGCGGTGTCCGCTCCTCGGTCAGGCTGGCCGCTTCCTGCCAGTCCGCCATGGCTGCCGCATGCTGGATCGCGAGCGTCAACTCAAGCAGGCGGTCGATCAGACTGTTCTGTTCCATGTCGATTTATCCTTGCCCCAATCAGCTGTTGTTGGCCGATGCCAGCGCACCCGCGCTATCGGCGCCGCCGAACAGTTGCGTCAGGTATTGCGAGTTGTTGTTCATCGTCGCCATCAGCGTATTGAGCGCCGTGAACTGCGCCTGGTACTGGCTGGTGAGCTGCGCCGTGTAGGCGGTCAAGGTGGTTTGCTGCGTCGCGATGCTCGCAAGGTCCGTGTTTACCGCTGCCTGGCTGTTCGAAATCAGGCCGCCCGTGGCCAGAAACGAGTTCAGGCTGGTCGTCATCTGTGCGGCCACGCCGGTCGTCTGATTGAATAGAGCCGCAACCCCGGACGGGTTGCTTTGGAGCGCGGCGGCGAGCTTGGTGGAATCGATCACCAGTGAGCCCGCTGGCTGCGTCGCGGTGGCTTGTCCCTGTAGCGTGATCCCGATCGCTCCCAGCGAGATTGTCGAATTGCCGTTCGGCACGCCGCTGTCGATAATGCCCGCCAGCGTGTTCTGGATGGTCGTAAGCATCGGGTTGGTGGCCAACGCGCCGCCTTGCGTGCTTGCTGCCGCCGAGTTGTCGTTGCCCACCTGGCCGTAGGTGGTGACAAGCGTGTTGTAGAGACTGACGAAGCTGTTGATCGCGGTGGATGCCGACGAAGTGTTTTGTGCCACAGTCAGCGTCTGCGGCGTGCCGGGCGGCGTACCGATTGCGGCAGCGGTCAGGTTCAGCGTGACCCCCTGGAGTGCCGTGGTCACCGTGTTGCTGGAACTGGTTGCTGCTGTCCCGTCGATCGAGAACGCGGCATCTTGTGCGGACGCGGTTTGCGTCCACGCGCCCGCGCTCGTGTTCACCGCCGACGTGAATGTCGATGCAGCCCCGTTGGTGCCGGGCGTGGACGTGACGCCGAGGCTGGATAGGCCGGCATCGCCCGCCACGCCGGTTACTGCAACATTGATCGTGTTCGATGCCCCCGTGGCCGTCGATCGCAGGACCAGATGCGCGCCGTCCGTGCCGGTGACGACCGTGGCCGTGACGCCGGGATTGTTTGCCGAGGAGTTGATGGCGCTGGCAATGCCGCTCACCGTGTTGTCCGTCGACGTGATGGCGACGCTCATCGACTTGCCGCCGACCGAGATATTCATCGTGCCGGTGCCGAGCGCCGTTGTGCTGCCGAACGCGGCCGACGAGAGTGTTTGCGCGCTGGCAATTTGCGTGACCGCGACAGAATAGGAGCCTGCCGACGCGGTGGTGTCAGCGGTTGCCGTCAGTCCGGTACCGTCCGCCGTCGCCGTGAACTGGCCCAGGGCGCTGCCGTTGGATAGCGAAGCAATGCCGGCCTGCAACGCGCCGAGCGCCGCCTGCAACGCGCCGATGGCCGAAAGTTGGGTGTTGTCGTTCGTCTGTTGTGCGGAGAGCGTGCCGGTTTGGCCTGCCACCTTTGCATTGACGAGGCTCGTGACCAGCGACGAGACATCCAGCGACGAATTGCCCGTGGAACCGCTGATGATGGATTGCGCGGCGGCCGCTTCGGCTGCGGCGGACGCTGCGGCGGTGGCGGCTGCTGTGGCCGCAGCCGAGCCGGCCGAGCTGGAGGCGCTGGGAATCGTCGACATTGAGATGCTCCGTACGTCGGTTTTGCTTTCGAGCCTGAATGATAAACGTTTGTAAAACGTGTAGGGGAGGCAGGCCTCCCCGGAAAACGGATTGGGCAGACGCGTCTTGCGACGCGCCTGCCGTTACTACTTAAGGCTATTACTGGAGAAGCTTCAGAACTTGCTGCGGCAACGAGTTAGCTTGTGCCAGCACCGAGATACCGGCTTGTTGCAGCACTTGAGCCTTGCTCAGGTTAGCCGTTTCCTGTGCGAAGTCGGCGTCCGTGATTTGCGACTGAGCACCGGACAAGTCGGTCGACTGCGATTGCTGCGCCGCGGACAGCGACGTGAAACGGTTTTGAGCCGCACCCAGGGTTGCCTGGATGTTGTTGACCGTTTGCAAGGCGTTATCGATCGACTCCATTGCAGCGTTCGCGCCGTTCGTCGTGCTGACGTTGATGTTGGCAACTGTCGGGGGGGCATTATTAGCATTCACTGCCGAGATCCCTGCTGCTGCGGCGCTCGGGTTCGCACCGCCGGAGAAGCCCGCGACACTCGCCAACGCACCACCAGCCTTGAACGACAAAGCGCTGGGCACCAACAAAGTTCCCGCAGTTTGGCCGAACAGAGCTGCGACAGCAGGTGCGCCGAGTGCGGCCCCGTTTTGGTCGGTGAACGAGAAGTTGCCGGTCCCATCGGTCTTGACGGTGATCGATGTGATAGACGCACCGGTGGTGACTGCTGCGCCGTTCGCGTCTAAACTCAGACCGGCAACAGTTCCAAGCGTAAAACCTGCAGTAGCTGCATTGGCCACGCTGTTCGCGGTGTTAATGTCCCCCAGCGCCGTGGTCGCGGCGGTCAGTGCGGTAGTCTGCGTTGTAGTACCCGAAAGGGCGCCTTGCGGGATCAGGGTCAACGACGTGCCGGTACCGGTGGTGCCAGTGAGCGGACCGAACAGAGCGGTGGAAACTGAGCCAGACAGCGTCTGGTTGTTCTGGTCGGTGAACGTGAAGCCGCCCTTACCGTCCGCGAGAACGTTAATCGTCGTGATCGCCGGCGTCGCCCCTGCGGCAGCTGCGGCGCCAGTGCTATCCAGAGACAGACCGGAGAGCGAGCCCAGCGTTGCGCCTGATGCCGGAAGTCCCGTACCGAGTTGCGCTGCGGACACGCCATTGCTCAGATTCAGGCTGATCGTTTGACCAACGTTCGCGCCGATCTGGAAGCTGACATTACCCGCAGAGCCGTCCAGCACGTTCTTGCCGTTGTAGTTCGTTTGCGAAGCCACGCGGCTTACTTCAGCGATCTGCTGCGCCACTTCCTGTTGCAGTGCTGCCTGGTCGCTTGCCGACAGCGAGCCGCTCGATGCCTGCACCGCCAACGTACGAATGGTTTGCAAGCTCGACGTGATCTGCGCCAGACCGCTCGATGCCGTCTGGATCATCGACACGCCGTCGTTCGCGTTCGACACACCTTGATTCAGGCCGTTGATCTGCGTTTGCATGCGGTTCGAGATCGCCAGACCGGCTGCATCGTCTGCCGCGCTGTTGATGCGCTTGCCCGACGACAGACGCGTAATAGCTTGCGACAGTGCGCTTTGCGACGTGTTCAAGTTTTGCTGAGCGACCAGCGAGTTAAGATTGCTATTGATGCTAAGCATTTGGATTTCTCCTGAAAGAACTAAAAGGGCTGTTTTTGGCTACTGCACGGTCCTGTTGCATGGCGGTTCCGAGTGATGTAGCCGGCCGCCTACATGGGTTAGCGGCGCGTGAAAAAAAAACTTGAGGACTTAGGTAAGGATTTGTAGGGGGAATAGCAGTCGGCGCGCAGCCTGCGAGTAAAAGGATTCGCGGGTATTCTTTTTCGATCAGTTATTTCGTGTTTGCCTACAACAACCCGGGAGCAACCATGCAGCACCGCACTATCGGTAAGTCGGAACTCAAAGTCGCGCCGCTTGTTTTCGGCGGAAATGTATTCGGCTGGACCGCTGACGAACGGACGTCGTTCTCCATCCTCGACGCCTTCGTCGACCACGGTCTTAATTTCATCGATACCGCCGACGTCTATTCCGCCTGGGTCGACGGCCACCAGGGCGGCGAGTCGGAGACGATCATCGGCAAGTGGCTCAAGGAAAGCGGCAAGCGCGACAAGATCGTGCTGGCAACCAAGGTCGGCATGCTGAGCACGCGGACGGGGCTATCTGCGGCGAATATCGAGGCTGCCGTCAACGATTCGCTGAAACGCCTGAAGACGGATTACATCGACGTCTACTTTTCCCATCGAGACGACGATAAAACGCCGCTCCTGGACACGCTCGGCGCATATCAAAAGCTGATTACGGCGGGAAAAGTGCGCGTGATTGGTGCGTCGAATTACACCGGCGAAAGGCTGGAAGAGGCGCTGAAGATATCGGCGAAAGAGGGTATTGCGAGTTATCAGGTGCTTCAGCCTGAATACAATCTTTATGATCGCGCCGGCTACGAGAATGACCTGGAACCGGTTATCAAGGCGCACAAGATATCGGTTGTGACGTATTACAGCTTGGCGAGCGGTTTCCTGAGCGGAAAATATCGATCCAAAGCGGATACCGAAAACAGTGCGCGTGGCGCGAAAGTGTCGGGTTACCTGAATGACCGGGGCCTGAGGATTGTTAATGCGCTGGTTAAAGTGTCGGATCGCCATGACACGGAACCGGCGGCAATCGCGCTTGCGTGGCTGATCGCGCGGCCGGACGTAACGGCGCCGATCGCGAGCGCGACATCGGTCAAGCAACTCGAAACCCTTGCCCACGCGACCCGCATTACTTTGACGCCCGAAGACGTCGCACTCCTCGACGAAGCCAGCAATCCGGACTGAAACCGGCAAAAAGCACGCATGATCATGGGGTTGCCACCCCGCAAATGGGTTTTGCGGGGTTGGCGACCGGGCGACGATCTGATAACATCTCGCCCGAATCGAGATTTTTGCCCGATGGCGCAGCTATTTTTAAGCGACGCCGGGCGGCCCGAAGTGCGCTGTTCCGTTTTCAACAGACTGCGCATGCCGTGATCGGCGGTGAAATCCCACCTCTCTCTTTTCCGGCCTCCGTGGCCGCTTTGCTCGTGTCCGCCGTTGTTTGGGTGGACGATCGGAGTGCCGGCGCGCGGCGTTGCCTTAGGTTGACGCTTCGCCGCGCAGTCAGAAAAACGTATCAGCGATTTAGGACATCCATGACCACTATTGTTTTGAAAGAAAACGAGCCGTTCGACGTTGCGATCCGTCGCTTTCGCCGGACCATCGAAAAGAACGGCCTGATCGCCGAACTTCGCGAACGTCAGTCGTACGAAAAGCCGACGACGGCACGCAAGCGCAAGAAGGCGGCAGCAGTCAGCCGTCTGCGTAAGCGTCTGCGCAGCCAGATGCTGCCCAAGAAGCTTCACTAAGTCTTGGCAGGTCGCAGCCTGATTGACCGGCTGCACCAGGCAAAACGGCGATGCCGCCCGCAAGGGTTGCATCGCCGTTTTGCTTGTCTGATTTGATTTGCTGGTTTTAAGTCCTGGGTTTACTTCGGCTCGCGGCTCAGCTTGTTCGGGTCGTCGTGGTGGGACTTCTGTCTTCTACGCCTTGAGCGGATCTTCCTCGCTTTCGCATTTGCTCCGGCTTGGCAGGCCTTCGCGTAAGCCGGCGGGCGTTTATTCGCGCCTAGACAAACGCGTGCCGTTCGCCCACGCGCGCCAGGAGCTGGGGCCATTCGTCCACGTTGAAATCGTCGTGGACTTCCTCCAGTTCAATCAGCAACTCGACGATGTCCGGATCGTAGGCATTGACCTCCGACGCATACAGCGCGCGCAACAATGAGCCGTCCTTCGCGTGCCGGTAGTACGAGATCCCAACGCCTTCGATCTCCGGCTGATACAACTCGTCCGCGATCAGCGAGCCGATAGCGCACTTGCGGCCATTGCCGCTGCGTAGCCGGCACGAACCATTTTCATCTTCTGATACAGCCCGTTGCGTAAGCAGATGGTTGCTCACGCGCTCGTAGATGTCTCTCGCCGTTAACATTGCATTGCTCGTTGCTTTGACTGTTGCGTTGCTCGCCCGCGCGCCTATTTATTCGTTCGATATCGGCGTGGGCGCGGTTCGTTCGCGGGTCAGTGCGAGGGGAATCGTTTCAGCAACGTGACCGCCTCGCGGAGCCCCTGCAAAACCCTGTCCAATTTCCGCTCAGGCTGCCGACTTAAGTCGATCCGCCGACAAGTTGAACTGCCGGGCAATCGATGCAAACCGTTCACGCCATTCCCACTTGCCGAACACGTCGTGTACGTTTTGCAGGCAACTGAGCAGCTCGACGGTCGTCGGGTCGTAGACGTTGATATTCGAGCGCAAGAGCGCGCGCTTCAGCGCAGTCACACCGACATCCATGTATGCCGGCACGGTTTCCGGCCTCTTGCCGACGTAGCGAATGGGCACGCCTTCCATGGCGGTCATGTAATCGCGCGCCTTGATGAAGCTGCCGACGGGACAACCGCCGCAATAACCGCGATATGCACCGCCGCCGCGGGGCAACAACGCTGCCTGGCCTTGGCCAAACAGGTGAAGCACGGCACGGTCGAAGATTTCCTGGTGTGTTAAGAAATTAAGGTTTTTCATTCTGGTTCTCCCCTGCACCGACAACTGCGGTGCTTCGTGGGTGTTCATCAACAGCGTTATCAGTATCGGACGCAGACTTCGTCGCCATAGCGCGGCCGACCACATAAAAACCGCGTCATTTCAGCGGTTTGCCTACTTGGCGGTGATCGTTCGCACGCTCTGAATACGCTTGGTAAGTGGTAAGAAGCGACAGCCGTTTCAGAGTCAACTGGCTCGCCGGAAAAAACCGCTTACAACGTATTTATAGCGGTTCTTTCCGGTAAAAAAGTGGTGCTATGTGCGGTTGGCCGCAATTCTGACATGATGTCTGACTTCTTGCACAGAGGCGGAATCCCGTAAAGGCTTTGTAGTAAAGGCTTCAGAGCGTGATTCACCACGTGGATGCGGCTATCGTCAGGATTTTCCCTGACGAGGCCTTAAACCGCGAAAAATGTTGCGAAAACGCAATGTGCGTATCGGAAAACGGTGGAGCAAATTACCTAATTTGTTTGGCGCTTGGCGGATTCGCGGCTGGGGACGGCTGCGCTGTTGCGGAACCGGCAGAAACAGGCGGCCTCGTGGTCGTTGATCATGCCGGTTGCCTGCATGAACGCGTAGCAGATGGTCGTTCCAACAAACTTGCAGCCATATTTCTTGAGCGCGCGGCTCATGGCGTCGGAGACTTCGTTGGAGGCGGGCCCCTGTGCATAGGTTGCGCGCGGGGTGTCAATGGGCGTATTGCCGACGAACGACCACACGAAATTCGCGAGCGAGCCGTGTTCCGCCTGGATGCGCTGCACCGCGCGAGCGTTAGCGACGGCCGCTGAGATCTTCGCGCGATTGCGGATGATGCGGGCGTCGAGCAGCAACCGGGCTGCGTCGTCTTCGCTGAAGGCGGCCACCCGGTCTATGTCAAAGTTGTGGAACAGCGCCCGATAACCTTCACGCTTGTTCAAAATCGTCAACCATGACAGTCCGGCCTGCGCGCCTTCCAGCACGAGCATTTCGAACAGATGGCGATCGTCGCGGGACGCAACGCCCCATTCCTCGTCGTGATAGCGGGCGAGTGATTCGGTTGTCACCCAGCCGCAACGGTGCGGCTCGGTGTTGTCGTCTGGGCGGTTCTTCTTCGGGTTTGTCATGTCGGGTTCGGAGACTGCGGGGTTGGCGTTCGATCAGCATAGGCGGAAGGGCAGGGGCAGAACAGTCGGCCGATTGGCCTGGTTCTCGGGCGACTTGCCGCGCATGAACGTTTCCCGCGCGGCAAGACCGGTATGCGGCAGCTCGCCGGACGCATAGGTATAACGAACAGCACAACATCCAGTCCCGGTGGCAGTTGACTCATGGAAGAAGGTTGCCCAATGGTTACCCGATACGCGGGTTGTCCCGCGGCGTTTCAGGCCGCATAGCCCGTTCGGCTGAGTGGCGGCGTGCTGGTAGTGCCGTTAAGCTTGCGGACATGACTACTTCAACTTACACACATAAATACCTGATCGGCGTCGACGGCGGCGGCAGCGGTACGCGCGTCGTCCTGGCGGACACGGAAGGCGTCGAACTGGCACGTGCGACGGGCGGGCCGTCAGGCTTGGCGCTCGGCGTCGAGCGTGCGTGGGAGGCTATTGAAGCGGCGTGTTCGCGCGCGTTTGAAGCAGCGGGCCTGCCGTTCGAGTGGAGCGCATGTGCGCTTGGCTGCGGCCTCGCCGGCGTGAATCACGCGGGTTGGCTGGCCCAGTTCCATGCCACCGCGCCGGATGGGTGCGCGCTTGCCGTCGAAAGCGACGCTTTCACTACGTTGCTCGGTGCGCATGGAGGCGAGCCCGGCGTGATCGTGGCGCTGGGAACGGGCAGTATCGCCGCGTCGCTGGATGCCAACGGTCAGTTAGCGATCACGGGTGGTTATGGTTTTCCGAGCGGCGACGAGGCGAGCGGAGCCTGGTTGGGCTTGCGGGCGGTCGTGCATCTGCAGCATGTGCTGGACGGCCGGGCACCCGCCGACGACTGGTCCGCGGCGTTGCTCGCGTGTACGGACGCGACTGATCGGGACAGCCTCGTCGTATGGCTGTGCGCGGCGAATCAAACGGGTTACGCAACGCTGGCGCCAACGGTTTTCGAACATGGAAAACATCCGTTCGCGGCTCGCCTGCTTGAGGAAGCGGGGCATGAGATCGCAAAAATGGTGTCGGCGCTGGACCCGGACCAGTCCCTGCCGGTCGCGTTGTGTGGCGGGTTGGCCGTACCACTGACACCGTTCGTTCCGGACGCGCTGCGCAGCCGCTTGCGTCTGCCACTCGCGGACTCTGCTGCAGGCGCTCTGCAACTGGCGCGCCACGCCGCGAGCCGAAAATCGGCCCATGAGGGCTAAAATGCGAGGTTCCTAACGGCTTAAAGGAAAGTGCTTCCCATGTATTCCATCATCGCTACCGATCTCGACGGCACCTTGCTCAACAGCGACCATCAGGTCGACCCGTTCACCGTCGAAACGGTCCGCGAACTGGAAGCGCGCGGTGTGCGTTTTATCATCGCGACGGGGCGGCATTATCGCGATGTGGTCGGAATTCGGAAAGTGCTCGGCATTGACGCTTATCTGATCACGTCGAATGGCGCACGCATTCACGCGCCGGACAACGAGCGGATTTACGCCCGCGACATTGCTCCGGCGGCGGTGCGCCGTCTGGCCCAACCTGATCTGGCGGGAAGCGAGCGCGTGATCGTGAATCTCTTCGCCGACGACGCCTGGCTGATCGACCGTCACGCACCCGAACTGCTGGCGTTCCATCAGGATTCGGGCTTTGACTACGACGTGATGGACCTGCGTGAGCACGACGGCGAGAACATTGCGAAGGTGCTGTATATCGGTGAGCCGGACGATCTCAAGGTGACTGCGGCGAATCTCGAACGCGAATTTGGCGATTCCATCTATGTCACTTATTCGATGCCGGATTGTCTCGAAGTGATGACGTCTGATGTCTCGAAGGGGCGGGCGTTGCAGTTTGTGCTGGACAGGCTTGATATCGACACAGCGCATTGTGTCGCTTTTGGCGACAACATGAACGACATCGATCTGCTCGAGACCGCGGGTCGGCCATTCATGATGAACAACGCGAATCCGGCGCTGATCAAACGCCTGCCGAATGTCCCGAGGACGGGCAACAACTTCGAGGCCGGCGTTGCGCATCAATTGCGTGCCTTGTTCGGCATGACGGATGAGCTCGCGGCGCCGGTTCGCGCTGACGAATAAAGCGGCTAAGGCTGGAAGCGCGAGATTAGTCGAGGCAGTGCTCAATGCAGCGTTCGCCAGCGTCGTAGCCGTGCCCTTGACTCGTAGCAAAAAAGGGAACGCCTCGACCGGACGCTCCCTTTGCGCGAACGATTCTTGGCAAATCGCTACGCCAAGCGCAACTTATCCGCGCCGATTCCAGCCGTCACGACCGTAGCCGCCGTGATCCCAGCCGGTGCGGTTCCAATGTCCGCGGTCCGGTCCGCCCCAGCGGTCATCGCGATGGCCCCAGGCGGGCGGCGGAGCGCGATAAAACGGCGCAGGCTGGACATAAACCGGTCCAGGTTGTACATAGCCGGGCACGCCCAGCGACAGCCCAATAGAGAGATCCGTGTGCGCCTGCGCGGCGCCGACAGCGCCCATTGCCAGACCGGCGGCAACCAGCAAATGAGTGACGATGCGTTTCATGGTGTTCTCCTTTTAGGGCGACGCGTGTCGCATGACTCCAATCTACGCAATGGCTGTCTTACGAGTATCGACGAGTTGTTAGCGAATGAAAGTGTCGCGAAAGTTTCAAGTCCGGGTTCGTCTGCAGAGTAAATGTCCGCAAAGCCCTTTCAGCAATCCTTTGTCGGACGATTTCCCCGCCTCGCATAAGTAAATTGACGTTTAAAACCCTCTCAGGCCGTAAGCCGCCATTACATTTGTCGCGGATTATTCATATTGATCTGCTGTATCGACGCAATAAAAACGAATTGCACAATAAAAAGCCGGACGCTCAGCGCCCGACTTTTTATCGTTTTTCACCGTTTTTAATTCACGCTGCAGCAAGCGCCCGGTTCTTCGCACCGGTCAGCAACGGATAAACTACGCCCGCGATGATGGCGCCAATGATCGGAGCTACCCAGAACAGCCACAACTGGTCCAACGCCGCACCGCCCACGAACAACGCCGGGCCCGTGGAACGCGCCGGGTTAACCGACGTATTAGTGACCGGAATCGAGATCAGGTGGATCAGTGTCAGGCACAGGCCAATGGCGATTGGCGCAAACCCGGCAGGTGCGCGGCTATCGGTGGCACCCAGGATGACGAACAGGAAGAAGAACGTCATCACGACTTCACACACGAGCGCCGCGATCATCGTGTAATGACCGGGCGAGTGGTCGCCGTAACCGTTGGTGGCAAAGCCGCTGGCAACCAGGTCGAAACCAGGCGCGCCGCTGGCGATCACCGACAACACGTACGCGCCGATCACGCCACCCACCACTTGGGCCGCAATGTACGGAACCAGATCGCGGACCGGGAAACGTCCTGCGACCGTCAAACCGACGCTCACTGCCGGGTTCAAGTGGCAACCCGAAATGTGGCCGATGGCGTAGGCCATGGTGAGCACCGTCAGGCCGAACGCAAGCGCTACGCCCGCGAAGCCGATACCAAGTTGAGGGTAACCCGCGGCCAGCACTGCGCTGCCGCAGCCGCCCAGCACGAGCCAGAACGTACCAAACATTTCTGCGCCGAGGCGCTGTCCTAATCGCATGATTCGTAGTCCTAAAAATATATAAAAAACTGAAACAAACCCGACGCTTGTGATCATGAGTATTTGTACGGACCACCACGGCGGGTAAGCAGTGTAATCCGAGTCCCGGGACTAGTTGTCAACAATTGTTAAATCATCGGGAACTAAGGGATCTCTTATTAGGAATGCCCTATAGTTTCAAGATTCTTCTCATTTGCATTAGGATTTTTCGCAATTGGATGTTCAAACGTTGCATCTTTTAATCGATGCCGTTACGCTTCTCAATAATCGCAGGCTATTAGAAGGATTGGGAAATGTCGCAATACACCGAGCTCAAGGCGCAGATCGCCAAGCTTCAGGAACAGGCGGAGGAGGTACGCCGCGCAGAGCTGGAAGCAGTACTGGTGGATATCAGACGCAAGATCGTGGAATACGGGCTCACAGCCCAGGACCTGGGATTGTCGGTGGTCCGGCGAGGCCGGCCACCCAAGAAGGAGCCGCTGCCGCCGATCTATCAGGATCCCAAGTCCGGCAGCACATGGAGCGGCCGCGGCAAACCGCCGAAATGGATCGCGGGAAAGAATCGCGAGCGCTTCCTGATTAGTCAGGCGCACTCTTAAAGGAGTGCGGTGGGCGCATCGAATAGTGCAGACAAAAATAGAAGTAAATGCTGGCATGAATGAGCACAAAAAAATCCGCCCGAAAAGGCGGATTTTTTGTGCTTTGCGATAAACCGCTGGATAACGATGCAACCATCGTTTCCAGTCAGGCAGGCGCCACAATTCCAGGCTTTTCCGACCGGCGCCCGGTCTCCGGCCGACTGAAGGAGTTAGCCGGAATTTAGCCGATCGCTACTCGGCGCAATACCGGGCGCTTGGCTGCCTGCAACAACGCGGTATAGCTTTCGACGTAGTTCAGCGCCATGGTCTTTGCGCTGAAGCGCCGTTCGAACTGCGCACGAATTTCGGTGCGTGAGAGTTCGCCCAGGCGCTGAAGTGCGCCGACAGCACCCTGCACGTCCTCGCAAATGAAGCCCGTCACGCCGTGGTCGATCACTTCCGGCACCGAACCGCGATTGAACGCGATCACCGGCGTACCGCACGCCATGGCCTCGATCATTACCAAGCCGAACGGCTCTGACCAGTCGATCGGGAACAGCAACGCCTTGGCACCCGACAGGAACTCCGGCTTTTGCTGCTCGTTGATCTCGCCGACGAATTCCACGCCAGCCTTCGACTCCGCCAGCAACGGCTCGATCGTGCTCTTGAAGTATTCCTGGTCGACCTTGTCCACCTTGGCGGCAATCTTCAGCGGCAGACCGCTTTGAGCGGCGATCTTGATGGCGAGATCGGCGCGCTTTTCCGGGCAGATACGACCCAGGAACGCGAGGTATTCCGGCTTCTTGTGCGTTTGCGGCGTCAACAGCTTTTCCGGCAGTCCGTGATAGATCGTGTTGAGCCACCCTGCTTGCGGAAGCGGTACGCGTTGTGAATCAGAGATCGAGATGACCGATGCATCAGGAAACGCGCTGAACACCGGTTGCAGCTCGGGCAGATCCAGCCGGCCATGGAGGGTGGTCAAAAACGGCGTGTCCATTTGCGAGAACAGCGAGAACGGCATGTAGTCGAGGTGGAAGTGCAGCACGTCGAATTCATGCGCCCGGCGGCGTACGTTCTCCAGCAGCAGCGCGTGCGGAGCATTCCAGTCACGGATGGACGGATCAAGGCGCAACGCGCGCGGCCAGGCGGCTTCCAGCTTCGCCTTGGTCTGCGAGTCGCCGCTTGCGAACAGCGTCACGTCATGGCCGAGATCAACCAGCGCGTCGGTCAGATATGACACGACGCGCTCAGTGCCGCCGTAGAACTTCGGGGGGACCGCTTCGTGCAGCGGTGCAATTTGTGCGATACGCATAACGTCACTCTCCTGTTCGTGTGGGCTTCGACGCGCAGTCTCCAAAACGAAACGGAAACCGGTGAAGCCTTGCGGACGGGCCAGCGCCAATGCTGCCGCCCCTGAAAATAAGACCCGGATGAATCGGGTTATCCCTTACGACCCATTATCAAGATGACTCTCCCTATCAACGAGTCATTTTTCAAACGCTTAACCTTGTTACAGGCCGACACACCGGCCGTTACGAAGCTCGACGTATTGCCGACGCCCTTATACGGCAAGCGATTGCGCGGCCATCATTAAATTGCGCGGTGCAAGATGCATTGCCCAGGACGCCAGATGCAGCAAGGGGTGTGCCACCGTGCAGGCACGCCGGTTGTACCTCGCCGGCGGCGGTGCCATTCCTTAGCCGTCAAAAAAAATGCACGGCGCGTCAAGATTTACCAGGGTCCGCCGTTAATCAGACGACAAGGCGGCCGGCCCGGAAAACGCATTCGTCCATTTCAATCGGACTAATGCTTGCTTACAACCTGTTGCCGATTTGTAAGCTAAAAATCAGTATTTTTGCCCGATTTCTTGCTCACGACACGCCCTCAAGCGAACGAGGCAATCGCATCGGCGCCCCAGCCGACCACCTTACAGGTTTCGACGCGCCGCCAATAAAGACGATCCCTGAGGCTCGCCCACGCCGTCCCCATCCGCGATTTCCCTTCAAAGTTTTCCAGCTACTTGCCGTAAACCACTTAACGGCGGTTTCGCCGATGCAACCATGAGGGTTCAATTGTGCTGATTTTCATCGGAACACTAGTGACGCTGTTGTCCGTTTTCGGCGGTTATGCGCTGGAAGGCGGTCACCTTGGCGCATTGGTCCAGCCCGTTGAAATCCTGATGATCGCGGGCGCTGGTCTGGGCGCGTTCATCCTCGGCAACGGCATGAAGACGATCAAAGCCACGCTGCGTGTGATCCCGACACTCTTCAAGGGTTCGAAGTACAACAAGGACGTATACATGGAGTTGATGGCGCTGCTCTACGTGCTGCTCGCAAAAGCACGCAAGGAGGGCACGCTGACGCTGGAGTCCGATATCGACGACCCGGCTAAAAGCCCGATCTTCGGCCAGTACCCGAAGATCCTGGCGGACCGGCATATCGTCGAATTCCTTACTGACTATTTGCGTCTGATGGTCGGCGGCAACATGAACGCGTTCGAGATCGAGAGCCTCATGGACGAGGAGATCGAGACCCATCACGCGGAAGGCGACGGCCCGGCGCAGGCGCTGCACAAGGTAGGCGACGCGATGCCCGCGTTCGGTATTGTCGCGGCCGTGATGGGCGTGGTCCACACCATGGCGTCCGCCGACCAGCCTCCGGCCATCCTTGGCGAGATGATCGCGCAGGCGCTGGTCGGGACGTTTCTCGGCATCTTGCTTTCCTATGGATTGATCGGCCCGCTCGCGAGCGTCGCGGAACAGCGCGTGGCGGAGTCGACGAAGATGTTCCAGTGCATCAAGGTGACGATCCTGGCGAGCCTGAACGGCTACGCACCGGCTATCGCGGTGGAGTTCGGCCGCAAAGTGCTCTTCTCCACCGAGCGTCCGTCGTTCTCCGAACTGGAAGAACACGTGCGCCGCGTGAAGGCGAAGTAACCGCCTTTCGCGACCGAGCGCCCGGAGCCAGCCATGTCGAACAACAAAGATCGTCCGATTTTCATCAAGCGCGTCATATCGAACAAGAAGCCGCACTACGGCGGCGCCTGGAAGCTGGCTTACGCCGACTTCATGACGGCGATGATGGCGTTCTTCCTGTTGATGTGGCTGCTGAGCGCGGTGTCGCCGACGCAGCGCCAGGGGATTGCCGAGTATTTCAACATGCCGCTCAAGAACGCGATCATGGGCGGGCAGCGTACGGGCATGGACTCCAGCATCATCGACGGCGGCGGGCGCGATATTTCAAGCCCCGAGCCGGGCACGACTCGCATGAGCGACGGTACGCGGCGCGTGGACCGGCTCGACGAGCAGACGCTGAGGGCCGCGCAGGACGAACTCGAACGGCGCGATCAGGCTCGTCTGCACGACCTGCAGGTCAAGCTGATGTCCGCGATCGAAGCGAACCCGGTGTTGCGCCAGTTCAGGCAGCAGATCCGGATTGATTCGACGCAACAGGGTTTGCGAATCGAGATCGTCGATACCCAGAAGCGCCCGATGTTCGCGCTCTCCAGCAACAACGTGGAGCCTTACATGCGCGACATCCTGCGCGAGATCGGCAAGGCGCTGAACGACGTGCCGAACCGGATCGTGGTGCAGGGACACACAGACGCCACGCAATACGCGGGCGGCGAAAAGGGTTACAGCAACTGGGAGCTGTCGGCGGATCGCGCGAACGCGTCGCGGCGCGAGCTGATCTCGGGCGGCATGGACGAGTCGAAGGTGTTACGGGTGCTTGGACTGGCATCGACGCAAAACCTGAACAAGCAGGATCCTTTCGATCCCGAGAACCGGCGTATCAGCATCCTTGTGTTGAACCACAAGTCGGAAGCGTCCATGACGCGCGAGGACATGCCGGCGACCACGATTACCAGTAGCGCGGGCGGCCCCGGCGGCCCGGTTGACGTCAAGCCCAACCTCGGCTCACTGGCGCCGGCATTGCCGGCCATGAAAACGACACCATGACGGCAGCACCATGAGACACGCTCACGAGAGCACGACAAGAACATCGGACAGAGGGCGGCACACATCATGATCAAGAACATTCTGGCTATCGACGACTCGGCTGCCATGCGGCAAATCCTCTCGGCGACGTTTGTCGCGGCGGGGTATCGCGTGGTGTTGGCCATGGATGGCGCAGAAGCCTACGAAGCAGCGCTCGCCGAACAGTTCGATCTCGTGATCACCGACCAGAACATGCCGGCCATGAGCGGCCTGGAGCTCATCGGGAAATTGCGCGGACATCGCGCGTATGCGAACACGCCGATCCTCGTGCTGACGACCGAGTCGGGCGAGCCGTTCAAAGCATCGGCGCGCGCTGTGGGCGCGACGGGCTGGATGGAAAAACCGTTCGATCCCGACATGCTGACCGAACTGGTCGCCACGCTGTCGGGAGCGGAACATCCGAACTGAAGCAACCGTTTTTTGCATGAAGCACGACGCATGAAGCATTGATCCTTGAGCATCAGGTACGAAGAACACATTAGCTTTTACGACGCGCATAGCGACGACAGACAAGGCATCCGGTGGTGACCCAGGCATGACACTCGACATTACGCAGTTCTATCAAACATTCTTCGACGAAGCCGACGAATTGCTCGCGGATATGGAGCGGTTGCTGCTCGCGCTGGATCTGGCGAATCCCGATCCCGAGGATCTCGGCGCGATTTTTCGCGCGGCGCATTCCATCAAGGGCGGCGCGGCCACGTTCGGTTTTTCGGCGCTGACCGAGACGACGCACATCCTTGAGTCGTTGCTCGACCGGGCGCGCAATAACGAGCTGGTCCTGCGTCGTGACATGATCGATACGTTCCTCGAAACCAAGGACGTGCTGTCGGACCAGCTCAACGCGTATCGCGCCAGTGCTGAGCCGGACGCAGCGGCCGCCAAGGCGATCTGCGCGAAGCTCGAATACTTGCGGGACAACGATCCGGCTGACGGTGTAATCGCCGCCGCTGAAGTTGCGCAGCCGGAGCCGTCGTTCACCGAAGCCGCCGCAATTGCCCAGGATCTCGCGCAAGTCGCGCTGGCGCTCGGGCCGAACGAGCCGCCGCCGCATGTGGTCGAGCAAGCGAATGAGGCGGTCGAGGAAGACGGCGAGTGGGCAGAATTTCCGGCGACGCCGGACGCAAGCCATGATGCCGGGCAAGACGGTCCTCACCTGAAAATTACATTGCGGGGGGTAGGGGAGAAGGACCAGGCTCTGCTGACTGAGGAGCTTGGAAACTTGGGGAATGTTGTCGGAGAAAAGAAGTCGGGCAGCGATTTGACGTTGTGGCTCGACTCGGATGTGTCCGCCGACGATATCGTCGCCGTGTGCTGTTTCGTGATCGATGAAGCGCAGATCGCGGTCAGCCGCGGCAATGCAGCGGACGCGGCGCCTGCTAGTGGGTCGCAAGCTGCTGCAGAGCAGGAAGATCTGGAAAAGTTGAATGAGGTGGCAACTGAAGCACCCGCATCTGAGAAGACGGAACCGGTGGCGGTCGCCGCCGAGTCCCGCAACAAGACACCTGCAATCGCTGCGGTGGCAGAAGCGCCCGAAGCGCCGAAAGCACCCGAGGGCGACAAGAAAACGCGCGCGGCAGCCGCGCCCGCCGCTGCGGAAGGCAGCTCCATCCGCGTGGGCGTGGAGAAGGTCGATCAACTGATCAACCTCGTCGGCGAGCTGGTGATCACGCAGGCAATGCTGGCCGAAACCACGAGTACCTTCGACCCGGCATTGCACGACCGCCTGTTCAACGGCATGGCGCAGCTCGAACGCAATGCGCGCGATCTGCAGGAAGCGGTGATGTCCATCCGCATGATGCCGATGGACTACGTCTTCAGCCGCTTCCCGCGCCTCGTGCGCGATCTCGCCGCGAAGCTCGGCAAGGAAGTGGAACTTGTCACGTTCGGCCAGGCGACCGAGCTGGACAAGAGCCTGATCGAACGCATCATCGATCCGCTGACGCACCTGGTGCGCAACTCGCTCGACCATGGAATCGAAACCGTGGAAGCGCGGCGTGCAGCGGGTAAAGCGGCGACGGGGCAACTGGTGCTATCGGCGGCGCATCACGGCGGCAACATCGTGATCGAAGTCAGCGATGACGGCGCGGGCCTGCGCCGCGACAAGATTCTTGCGAAGGCGCTCAAGCAAGGCATGCAGGTCAGCGAGCAAATGTCCGACGACGAAGTCTGGCAACTGATCTTCATGCCGGGCTTTTCCACCGCCGAGCAGGTCACGGACATCTCCGGCCGCGGCGTCGGCATGGACGTGGTGAAACGCAACATCCAGGCGATGGGCGGTCACGTGGAGATCCAGTCGCGTGAGGGCAAGGGCACCACCACGAAGATCGTATTGCCGCTGACGCTGGCGATTCTCGACGGCATGTCGGTGAAGGTGGGCAGCGAGATTTTCATCCTGCCGCTGAACTTCGTCATGGAGTCGCTGCAACCCGTTGCCGACGATATCTACACGGTCGCCGGCGGCGAGCGCGTGGTACGCGTGCGCGGCGAATATCTGCCGCTGGTCGCGCTGCATCAGGTCTTTGAAGTGACCGATGCGCGCACCGAACCCACGCAGGGAATCATCACGATCATCCAGTCGGAAGGGCGTCGCTTTGCCATGCTGATCGATGAACTGGTCGGCCAGCAACAGGTCGTGGTGAAGAACCTGGAAACGAATTACCGCAAGGTGCACGGCATTTCCGCCGCGACCATCCTGGGCGACGGCCGCGTCGCACTGATCGTCGACGTAGCGGCGCTGAACCGTGAAAACCGCTCGGCGCACGGCGCGTTAACTCACTAATGCGCTAGTGCACTAATCAGATAGTCGGAATACCTAACCAATTTTTGGAGGCTAATGTGGCAGCAGACATCCAATCGATTACTTCCGCGGCACAGCGCCGTGACGTTCAACGTGTCAGCCAGGCTGAAGCGGCAGGACAGGAGTTCCTCGTCTTCACGCTGGGCGCGGAAGAGTACGGCATCGACATTTTGAAAGTGCAGGAAATTCGCGGCTACGACAACGTCACGCGCATTGCGAACGCGCCGGCGTTCATCAAGGGCGTGATCAATTTGCGCGGCATTATCGTGCCGATCGTCGACATGCGCATCAAGTTCAATCTCGGTCGCGTGGAGTATGACAACCAGACGGTCGTGATCATCCTGAACGTTGCGCATCGCGTGGTCGGCATGGTGGTCGACGGCGTGTCCGACGTGCTCACGCTGCAAGCCGACCAGGTCATGCCGGCGCCGGAATTCGGCGCCACGCTCACCACCGAATATCTGACGGGGCTAGGTACCGTCGATGGCCGGATGCTGATCCTGATGGATATCGAAAAGTTGATGACGAGCAAGGAGATGGAGTTGATCGACTCCGTCGCCGTGACCGCCTGAGTCTTTATATCGTTGGCTACCAACACGCTGGTCGGGAAGAAGACATGCTTAAGAACTGGTCGATTCGTACCACGCTGACGCTCGTGGGTCTGCTGTTCGTCGGGTTTGCAGCAGTGGTGAGCGCGTTGTCGCTGAACGGCTTGCGCTCGGCGGGCAATTCGCTTTCCTTGCTGGCGGACAGCGACATGGTGTCCATGCGCGCACTCAACGACGCCTCGTCGAACCTGCTGCGCTCACGCGTGGCGCTCGACCGCGTGCGTTCTCTGACTGAGGCGAACAACGCCGATGAAGCCAAGAAGGCGCTCGATCGCGGGCAGTTCCTGCTCGATAACTCGAACGAGAGCTGGAAGCTTTTCGTGTCCACGCCCAAGCCGATGCTGCCGCAAGCCACGCTCGACGACATCGTGGCGAAACACGACACGCTGATGCACGAAGGCGTTGAACCCGAGTTCGCGGCGATGCGCGCCGGCGACATGGCCGCGTATCACGCCATTGCCGACACGAAGATCAGCCCGATGTTCATCGCTTTCGACGCGGCCACGGCTGTCACGGTCGGCTTGACACAGAAGCACGCCGAGCAGTTGCGCAGCGACGCGGCGGCGAGCATCACGTTGCTGATCGAGGTGATCGTCGGCGTGATGGTGCTGGCCGTGCTGACGCTGATCGGCACGCGTGTCGCGCTGGGCCGCATGATCGTGCAACCGATCAACGACGCTATCGATCACTTCGAGCGCATCGCTAAAGGTGATCTGACCCAGTCCGCGCATACGGACAAGACCCATGAGATCGGCCGGTTGTTTGCGGGCATTGAACGGATGCGAACGAACCTGACCACGATGGTCGGATCGGTGCATCACGGCGCGGAATCCATCGATGTCGGGGCGCGGGAAATTGCGAGCGGCAACACGGATCTCTCGCAGCGTACGGAAGAGCAGGCGGCGTCGTTGCAGGAAACGGCGTCGAGCATGGAGCAGCTCACCAGCACCGTGAAGCAGAACGCCGAGAATGCTCGCCAGGCGTCGCAACTGGCTGTCAACGCGTCGGATATTGCGTCGCGCGGCGGTCAGGTGGTGGAGCAGGTCGTGGACACCATGAGCGCGATTTCATCGAGTTCGAGCAAGGTGGTCGACATCATCGGCGTGATTGAAGGCATCGCGTTCCAGACCAATATTCTCGCGCTGAACGCGGCCGTGGAAGCGGCCCGGGCGGGAGAGGAAGGGCGCGGTTTTGCCGTCGTGGCAGGCGAAGTGCGCAGTCTCGCGCAACGCAGCGCGGCGGCGGCGAAAGAGATCAAGTCGCTGATCGGCGACTCCACCGCGAAGGTCGAAAGCGGCTCCGTGCTGGTTGCGCGCGCCGGCGAGACGATGGACGAAATCGTGCAGGCCGTGCGCCGCGTCACGGACATCATGGGCGAGATCAGCGCCGCGTCGGACGAACAGTCGCAGGGCATTGAACAGGTGAGCCGCGCCGTCGGGCAGATGGACGAAGTCACGCAGCAGAACGCGGCGCTGGTTGAACAAGCGGCGGCCGCCGCGGCGTCGCTTGAAGAGCAGACACGCAAGCTGAAGGACGTGGTCAGCCATTGGCAGGTCAGCAGCGACGCGCCTTCCAGCGACCCGCGCGCGCGACTTGAACCGAAAGTCACGACCCGGGCGCACGCAAGCCCGGCGATTAAAGTTGCCGCGCGGCCTAACGTCGCGGGTAATCGCGCCGTTAATAAGCTTATCGCCTCACCGGCGCGGGCCGCTTTGGTCAATGGTTCAGGCAACGCTTCGGCACCGGCAGCCGCGGCAAAACCGGTCGCGAAAGCGCCCGCCACGAAGCCCGCAGTTGTCGCGTCCGGCGACTGGGAAACTTTTTAAGGCAGTGTCAGACGACCATGCAGGCCCATTGCATCGCGCTCCTCGACGGGCGTTTCACTGAAGCGCGCCGGGCCGTGTGGTTGTCGAAGAAATGCGGTGCAACGCCCGTACGGGATGCAGCCGATGCACGTTCCAGCAGAACAAAGGCTAGATGATGGCAACGCGCCCGAGCGTCGAACCCCTCCGCGACCGGACCCGAAACGGTTCGGAAGTGGAGCGCGACTTCGAATTCACCAGTGCCGATTTCGGCCGTATTCGCGAGCTGATTCACCGGCGCGCCGGGATTTCGCTGTCCGAACATAAACGCGACATGGCTTACAGCCGTCTCGCGCGACGTCTGCGCGCCTGCAATATCGATACATTCCGCCTGTATCTCGATCGTCTTGAAGCACAGCCGGATAGCGACGAGTGGGAAGCGTTCACCAACGCGCTGACCACGAACCTGACTGCGTTCTTCCGCGAATCGCATCATTTCCCGATCCTCGCCACGTTCGCGAAAAGCCGTCCGCAACCGTTCTCGGTGTGGTGCTCGGCGGCATCGACGGGAGAGGAGCCGTATTCCATCGCCATGACGTTGATGGAAACACTCGGCGACGCCGCCGCGCGCCATTGCACAGTGATTGGGACGGACATTGACAGCCAGGTCTTGCAGAAGGCCGACGCGGGCGTCTATTCGCTCGATTCGGTGAAAACACTCGGGGCCGAACGCCTGAAGCGTTTTTTCCTGAAGGGCACGGGCGCGCATGCCGGCATGGTGAAGATTCGCCCGGAAGTACGCGCGCTGGTGAAGTTCGAGCAACTGAACCTGACGGACGCGAAGTACGCGCTGCCCGGCCAGTTCGACGCGATCTTCTGCCGCAACGTGATGATCTACTTCGATAAACCCACGCAGGCGCAAGTGCTCGCGCGCTTCGAGCCGTTGATGAAGTCGGGCGGTTTATTGTTCGCCGGGCACTCGGAGAACTTCACCTACGTGACGCAGGCGTTCAAGCTACGCGGCCAGACGGTGTACGGGTTGTCGCGTGATGCTGCGGCGGCGGCAACGGCAATGGCAGCCGCGAAGAAAGCGGGCAAGACGCTTGCCGGGGAGCTGGCATGAGCGGCTTGCCGATCGCATCGAACCTTTACTTCGACAACCATTTCAAGCTCCCGGGCGTGAAGCTGTTGCCGAACGAGTTCTACATGACGAGCGAGGACATGGTGCTCGTCACGGTGCTCGGTTCATGCGTGGCGGCCTGCATTCACGATCGCTCGGCAGGCATTGGCGGGATGAATCATTTCATGCTTCCCGACGACGGTTCCGACGCGTCGCAATCCAGCTCGGATTCCATGCGTTACGGCGCCTACGCCATGGAAGTGCTGATCAACGAGATGATAAAGCGCGGTGGCCGGCGCGAGCGCTTCGAAGCGAAAGTGTTCGGCGGCGGCGCAGTGCTGGCGGGCATGACGACGATCAATATCGGCGATCGCAATTCGGAATTCGTCCGCCGATATCTTGCGCTGGAAAAGATTCGCATCGTGGCCGAGGATTTGCAGGGCATGTATCCGCGCAAGGTCGCGTTCATGCCGCGCACCGGTCAGGCAATGGTCAAGAAACTCATCACGCAACAAGACCCGAGCGTGGTCGAACGCGAGCGCGCGCTCGCGCGGCAAACACCCGAAGCACGCAGCGAACGGCTTGCAAAGGCACGTGAGCGTGTCGAGTTGTTCAGTCGGCCCAAAACGACAACACCCGATAAACCCCGCATCGAATTATTCGGTGCCGCAGCCGGCCTGCAGCGAACCGTCCGCACGAAGACGGTGGAGGAAGCATGACAACGGCCCGGAGCACGGAACCAAAAATCAGTGTGCTGTGCGTTGACGATTCAGCGCTGGTGCGCAGCCTGATGACCGAGATCATCAACTCTCAGCCCGATATGCACGTGTGCGCAACCGCGCCTGATCCGCTGGTGGCGCGCGAGCTCATCAAGCAGCATAACCCCGACGTACTGACGCTCGACGTCGAAATGCCGCGCATGGACGGCCTCGATTTCCTCGAAAAGCTGATGCGGCTTCGGCCGATGCCGGTGGTGATGGTGTCGTCGCTGACGGAGCGTGGCTCGGAAATCACGCTGCGCGCGCTGGAACTCGGCGCGGTGGATTTCGTGACGAAACCGCGCGTGGGCATTCGCGACGGCATGCTCGAGTATTCCGAAAAGCTCGCCGATAAAATCCGCGCGGCCGCACGCGCACGAGTGCGGCAGACGCCTCACGTCGTGCACGCGGCGCCCGGTTCAAGCGGCGCGGTGGCTGCGGCGAAACCGACGCCGAACCTGAACAATCCGCTGGTGAGTACCGAGAAGCTGATCATCGTCGGGGCATCGACGGGCGGCACCGAAGCGATCCGCGAACTGTTGGTGCCGCTGCCGCCCGACGCGCCCGGCGTGATGATCGCGCAGCACATGCCGCCGGGCTTCACGAAGTCGTTTGCACAGCGCCTGAACGGCCTCTGCCGGATTGCGGTGAAAGAAGCCGAGCATGGCGAACGCGTGCTGCCGGGCCATGCGTACATCGCGCCCGGCGACTCGCATCTGGTGCTTGTGCGTAGCGGTGCTAACTATGTGGCGCATCTCTCCGATGCCCCGCCGGTCAACCGCCACCGTCCTTCCGTTGACGTGCTGTTCCGGTCCGCCGCGCAGAACGCCGGCAAGAACGCGCTCGGCGTGATCCTGACCGGCATGGGCCGCGACGGCGCACAGGGCATGCTGGAGATGCAGCAAGCCGGCGCGTACACCTTCGCGCAGGACGAAGCGAGCTGCGTGGTGTTCGGCATGCCGCGCGAGGCTATCGCAACGGGCGGGGTGAGCGAGATCGCGCCGTTGGCGGAAATGACCCGGCGCGTGATGGCGCGGCTCAATTCAATGGGTGAACGTGCGCAGCGCGTTTAGTCGTCGCCAACAGCCTCGCCGAAAGAATTCGGATAGAAACGCGGCGTGATGCGCCGCTTGAAGAAAACACAGGAATACAAGGAGCAGTGAAGATGGACAAGAACATGAAGATTTTGATCGTCGACGACTTTCCTACGATGCGTCGTATCGTGCGAAACCTGCTGAAAGAGCTGGGTTTCTCCAACGTCGATGAAGCCGAAGACGGCGCGGCCGGTCTTTCGCGCCTGCGCGGCGGCGGCTTCGATTTCGTCATCTCCGACTGGAACATGCCGAATCTCGATGGCCTGGAAATGCTCAAGCAGATCCGTGCCGACAGCACGCTTGCCCATCTGCCTGTGTTGATGGTGACGGCGGAATCGAAGAAGGAAAACATCATCGCCGCGGCGCAGGCCGGCGCGAGCGGATACGTGGTCAAGCCGTTCACGGCTGCGACCCTCGACGAGAAGCTGCAGAAGATCCTCGAAAAGATGGCTAAGGCCGGGAGCTGACCGTGAACGAAATGACGAACCACGAGACGCTCATCGATATCGAGCAGGAAGGCGATGCATCGAGCGACCGCATCCTGGCGCGCATCGGCCAGTTGACGCGGACCCTGCGCGATTCCATGCGCGAACTCGGCCTCGACAAACAAGTGGAAGCCGCCGCCGAGATGGTGCCGGACGCACGCGACCGCCTGAAATACGTCGCGACGATGACGGAGCAGGCTGCCGAGCGCGCACTGAACGCCATCGAGTTGGCGAAGCCGCTGCAGGAGACCATGCAGCGCGACGCACAGGCGCTCGATGCCCGCTGGGAGCAATGGTATGGCGCGCCGCTCGAGAACGCGGACGTGAAGACTTTGCTGGCGGACACCCGGGGCTTTTTGCAGCAAGTGCCGGTGCACACGGTCGCGACCAATACGCAGTTACTCGAAATCATGCTCGCGCAGGATTTCCAGGATCTGACCGGCCAGGTGATCAAGAAGATTACCGACGTGGTGTACGTCATCGAGCAGCAATTGCTCAGCGTGCTGCTGGAGAACATCGCGCCCGAGCGGCGTGAACAATTTGCGGCACAGGCGGCGGCGCTGGCCGCATCGAGCCCCACGGGCTCGTCGGAAACCTTGCTGAACGGTCCGCAGATCAATCCGGAAGGCCGCACGGACATAGTCCAGGACCAGACTCAAGTCGACGATCTGCTCGCCAGTCTCGGCTTCTGACAATACGGACCCCTCGACGCGCGCGGCCTTCGCGCTGCGCAGGTGCACGCACTTGCCCGCGTCGAGCCGTTTCCTGCGGCGTCACCCCTGAAAGTCATTTATCGGCGCTCGACCGTACGCGTTTGTACGAAGCGTCGTTTTCCCGGTTCCGACTCATTCGACTGGCATACTGGTAGTGCTTTTTTTTGGCTTTTGTGGCGCGAACGTTGCAAAAGGCAAAATACCGAATATTGAGATAATCGAAACAGGGGAGGCGGAGTGAACACTTCGATCATTTCATTGGGCTCGCGACGCGTTACTGCGCTCGCCAGCCTGGCGGCAGGGCTGACATTGAGCTTGCTGGCTGTATCGCCGGCTTATGCCGTGCTTGGCGGCGCGCCGATGACACCGCCCGCTGGCGCCACCGTCAACAATGCCGTGACGCGTGCGGCGGTCTCGGCGGTTGCTTCCGCAGCGGGTGCATCGGCCAGTTCTTACACCGTGCGTACCACGACGCTCGCCGTCGGGACGGTGGTGAACGAGTATGTCGGCGCGGATGGCGTGGTGTTTGGCATTGCGTGGCAAGGTCCAAGAATTCCCGATCTTCCGACCTTGCTCGGCAGCTATTTCCCTCAATACGTGCAAGGCATCCAGAACCAGCGTGCCAACGGTGGTGGCCGCGGACCCGTCAGCGTGGCAGGCAGCGCGCTGGTGGTCCGCTCCGGCGGCCACATGGGCGCATTCGCCGGGCACGCCTACCTGCCGCAGTCCTTGCCAGCGGGCGTCAGCCCCAGCGACATCCAATAACGGACGGAGACTTCTACTATGCGTCCGACGATTTCCTCGCCCAAGCCGACCCTGCTTTCGGGCCTGCTCCGCTGGCTCGCCGTGCTGAGCGTGTCGGTGTTACTCGCTGCCTGCGGTGGCGGGGGCGATTCAGGCAGCAGTTCCGTCGGCAGCGGCGGCAGTAGCGGTGGTGGCAGCGGTGGCGCCAATGGCGGTGGCAGTGGTAGTGGCTCCAGCGGCACGCCCAACGCTCAGCCGATCGCGTCGACGGCGTCGAACACGGTGCCTATCACCGTGGGACCCGGTGCACAAAACTTCGTCAATATCCCGAACGTAACGGTGACGGTGTGCGCGCCCGGCACGAACACGTGCCAGATCATCAACAACATCCAGCTCGATACCGGTTCGTACGGCTTGCGTTTGGCAAGCGACGCGGCGGCGCAGATTGTCGGCAGCTTGCCGGTGGCCCAGTCGACGAGCAATGGTCAACTGGCGGAATGCACGCAATTCGCCGATGGCTTCACATGGGGCACCGTGCGCACCGCCGACGTGAAGATTGGCGGCGAAACCGCGAGCGGCATTCCGATCCAGGTTGTGGGCGATCTGCCTGATTCCACGGTGCCGCTCAATGGCTGTATCAACGGCAGCAACGAGAACAGCTCGCGGCAACTGGGCGCGAACGGGATTCTTGGCGTGGGCGTGGCGGCGACCGATTGCGGTGTGGCCTGTACGAACGCCGCAACCAGCAACTACTACTCGTGCCCGAGCGGGACAAACTGTTCGGCCATTGCCGTGCCGGTTGCCCAGCAGGTGGTGAATCCGGTGACGAAGTTCGCGGTGGACAACAACGGCGTGATCGTGCAATTGCCGCCGGTGGCGACGTCCGCGGCGTCGGTGACCGGCACGTTGGTATTCGGTATTGGCACGCAGAGCAATAATGCGTTGACTGGCGCGACGCGGTATCTTTCGACGGATTTTGGCAACCTGGTTGGAACCTATAAGGGCGCGGCGGTTACGACCATTGTCGATTCGGGTTCGAACGGCCTGTTCTTCACCGACAGCTCATTGACGGCTTGTACGTCCACGTTCACGGACTTCTACTGTCCGGCCAATTCGCAGGCGCTCAGTGCAACTGTTACCGGGCTGAATGGAGTAACGGGCACGGTGAACTTCACGGTCCTGAACGCGCAGACGCTGGCGGCCAGCGGCACGAACTACGCGCTTAACGGACTGGCCGGGAGCATTGGTTCATTCCCGACGCTGTTCGACTTCGGCCTGCCGTTTTTCTTCGGACGATATGTTTATTTCGGCTTTAACACCAACGGAAATACGCCGTACGTGGGGTTTTAAGCGCGTTTAGTTCCGTTCGATAGCCTCAAAGGCGACGACGAAAAGCAACAAAGCCCGGCGAGTTTTTGCGCCGGGCTTTGTTTTTCGCGGAAGCGGTTTTTGCCTTCGCACGCGTACGGTTCCAAACGATCATTCCGCTGCGCGTGGCTTCCTCGGCGCTTTTTCCAGCAAGCGGTCATACAGCCAGCGCGGCACCACGTGGAGCATCGCGCCAGCAACACGCATCTGCCATGGAAACGTCGCAAACCTCCTCTTCCCCGCGATTGCATCGGCGGTCTTGATGGCGAATACGTCGGCGTCCATCAGGAAGGGCATCGGATACGGATTGTGCTCGGTCATCGCGGTGCGGATATAACCCGGCGCGATAGTCACCACCGACACCCCTTTCGGCCGCATCTCCACCCGCAGCGCTTCGAGATACTTCAGCGCCGCCGATTTCGACGCGCTGTACGCGCCCGAACCCGGCAATCCGCGGATACCCGCCACGCTCGCTATTCCAACCAGCGTTCCGCGCCGCTCCTCGACCATGCGGGCGACGAATGGCTCAAACGTCGCGATCATCCCGAAGTAGTTGATATCCATCACGTCGCGAAAAGTATCGAGATCGCCATGACCGGTCAGCGCGCCGCGGCTGACGCCGGCGTTGGCGATCACCACATCGGCGCCGCTATGCTGCGCACAGAACTGCGCTGCGGCGTCGCCAAGCGCGGCGGCGTCGCGGACGTCGGCGGGATAGATCGAGATGGAATGGGAGGGGAAGCGTGCAGCGAATGCCGCGAGGGTGTCGCCACGACGGGCAACGAGACCAAGCACCGCGCCGCGCCGGAGATATTCCTCGGCGAGCGCGAGGCCAATGCCGCTGGATGCGCCGGTGATGAAAACTCTCAGCCGGGCGGGCATGACGCCATTGCCCGGTGTGTCCTTCATAGCGGCGCTCACGCCTTTACATCTTCTTCGCGCGAACCTGGCTGACCAGGAAATCGAGGACCTGGATCGTGCCCGGCAGGCTGTTCGTGGTGGCCGGACCCGTTTCGTACTTGCCCTGCACGGCGATCGTCGGCACGCCGTCGATCTTGTAGTCCTGCAACAACTTGTTATCGCGTTGGAGGTCGCTTTGTGTCGAGAAGGAGTTATACGCGTCCATATACTTCTTCTTGTCGACACCTTGCGTGGCGAGGAACGTAGCCTGCGCTTCCGGCGTCAGCAGATAGTTCTTCTTCACGTGGATCTCGTTGAACACGGCGGGCGTGAGCTTGTCCGCGAGGCCGAGTGCGTCGAGTGCGTGATACATCTTCGAGTGCGGGATGAAGTCGTCGCGGAAGGCAACCGGCACGCGCCTGAAGGCGACATCAGGACCTTGCTTCTTGACCCATGCTTCGAGGTACGGGTCGAATTCGTTGCAGTGCGGGCAGCCATACCACATGAATTCGATCACTTCGATCTTGCCCTGCGCGTCCACCGGCTGCGCGGTTTGCAGCACCGTGTAGTCGGTGCCCGCGACAGGCGCTGCCGGTGATGCGTGCGCCGCATTCATGGCGCCCAGGGTGCCGGCTACAAGGCCGATGGAGAGAGCGAGGGCGCGGAAGAGTTTTTTCATAATGACCGGGAAAGGGCGTGGAGACGCGAAAGGGGAACACACGACGCTTAAAGGAGGCTTAAACCGGCTGGGCCTCGCAGGCCTGACTCCGACCGGTGGAGCCACTGTCAGCCGCTGCTGCCATGCTATCAACCCGCGGCAGCCTTGTATGAAAGGCCGCGCGGGCTGCGAGGTCTACTGCTGAATGCTCACTGCTTCGAGAAGCGGATAACGGCGGTATCCACGCCTGCGTCGGACAGTCGCTGACGCACGGTGTTCATGTCCTCGAACTTCGTGAACGGCCCGATCCGTACGCGGAAATACGTGACGTTGCCCGCATCGCGTTGCGTGACCTTCGACTCGAAACCCTGGAAGCCGAGCCGCGCGCGCTGCTGCTCTGCATCGGCCTGGGTCTTGTACGCGCCAACCTGCAGGAAATAGCCGGTGTTCGCGTCGCCGGGTGCGGGCGGCGTGACCTTGGCCGTCGACGAAGCCTGTGCCTCAGCCGGCTTTTTCGCAGGCGTTGCACTCGACGAGCTGCTCGGCGCGTTCGCGACCGGTGGCACGGTGGCTGGCTTCGGCGCAACGGCCGTACCGTTCGCGGCCGATGGCGGCACTTCCAGGATCTCCGGTTCGTCCTGCACGCCCGACGACTGCGTCTGGTTGTTCGTCTGCCCAGGCGCGGTGTTCGGCGGCGCGGGCTGTGCGGCTTGCGGCACGGCCTGGCCGGGCGTCTTGCCCTGTAGCGGCCGGTTGGGATCGTACGGCTGGCCCGTGGCGGGCGTGGAGCCCGCGTCGGCTGGAGCCGGCGCGACCTTCGCGACGAACGGCGTGGGCGCGCGCGTGATGTACAGCGCCACGATCACTGCAATTGCAAGGCCGACAATCAAGCCCAGCACGATACCGAGAAAAGTGCCCCCGGTTTGCTTCGACTGCTTCGACGTGCTGCGTGGTTTTGCCATCGTATGAATAGCCTGCAAAAAGTCTTCTGAATGGCCGTCGATTATAACGGCGGCCTTAAGCGTGGTTGGGTGTTGCGCGGTATTAGGTTGCCCGGTGTTGCGTCAGGTCATGCACCCGTCGTCGCCGTCTTCACCCGTCGTACGCGCGCCGCGCTGCTTTTATGCGCCGGGCTATGACACGCCCGACACGCCCGGCGCGGGAATCACATCTTGACGGGGGCGGACACGCCGATCAGCGCGAGACCGTTTTCGAGCACCTGCCGCGTAGCGGCAAGCAACGCAATGCGCGCGTTGCGCACGCCATCTTCCTCCACCAGCACGCGCTCCGCATTGTAGAACGAGTGGAATTCGCCCGCGAGGTCGCGCAGGTAGAACGCGACCGCGTGCGGCGCGAGTTCGTCGGCGGCGTGCGAGAGCATGTCCGGATACTCGGCGAGCTTGTTCAGCAACGCCATCGCGCGTTCGCTCGAGAGCGGCGAGAGATCGACGCTCGGCAGCGTCGCTGCATTGCCGGCGTATTTCGTCTTCCAGTCGCCGAGGATCGTGCAGATCCGTGCGTGCGCGTACTGCACGTAATACACCGGGTTTTCGTCGCTTTGCTTGAGCGCCAGGTCGATATCGAAGACGAATTCGGTGTCGGCCTTGCGTGAGATCAGGAAGAAACGCACGGCGTCGCGGCCGCGCCGAATGGTGTCTTCATCGATCTGATCCGGTGCGACTTCCTCGCCCGGCGTCATGCCGCCCGACCATTCGATCAGGTCGCGCACCGTCACATAGCTGCCCGCGCGCTTGGAGATCTTCACTTCCACGCCGTTGCGCATGACCGTGACCATCTTGTGCAGCACGTAGTCGGGATAGCCCTTCGGAATGCCGATGCCAAGCCCCTGCAGCCCCGCCCGCACCCGCGCGATGGTGCCGTGGTGGTCCGAGCCCTGCACGTTGATGACCTTGGTGAAGCCGCGCAGCCACTTCGCCACGTGGTACGCGACGTCCGGCACGAAGTAGGTGTACGTACCGTCGGACTTGCGCATCACGCGGTCCTTGTCGTCGCCGTCGTCGGTCGTGCGCAGCCACAGCGCGCCGTCCTGCTCGTAGGTCTTGCCGGCGGCGATCAGCGCGTCGACCGTGGCTTGCACGCGGCCTTCGTTATACAGCGACGACTCCAGGTAGAACTGGTCGAAGTCCACGCCGAACGCGGTCAGGTCCAGATCCTGTTCGTGGCGCAGATATGCGACGGAAAAGACGCGAATAGCGTCGATATCGTCCACATCGCCTTTCGCCGTCACCGGGGCGCCATCCTTGGCCGCGACCGTCGCGCCCGCCAGATAGTCGCGTGCGATATCCGCGATGTACTCGCCGTTGTACGCGTTCTCCGGCCACTCCTTGTCGCCCGGCGCAAAACCGCGGGCGCGCAATTGCGTGGACATGGCCAGATTGCCGATCTGCACGCCGGCGTCGTTGTAGTAGAACTCACGATGCACCGCGTTGCCTTGCGTGCCGAGCAGGTTCGCCAATGCGTCGCCGAGCGTGGCCTGACGGCCGTGGCCCACATGCAGCGGCCCGGTCGGGTTGGCCGAAACGAATTCGATCAGCACGCGTTTGCCTTCGTCGCGGGCGTTGTAGCCGTAGCGCGCGCCTTCCACGATAACCGCCGGCACCACGGCCTGTTTCGCCGCTGCCGCCAGCCGCAAGTTGATGAAGCCCGGACCGGCGACCTCGGCGGCATCGACCAGGCCAAGCGCTGCCGGCAGAGCGAGCACCGCATCCACGATCTGCTGCGCCAGTTGGCGCGGATTCGCGCGCAGCGGCTTGGCGAGCTGCATGGCCACGTTCGACGCCACGTCACCGTGCGCCGCAACTTTCGGGCGCTCCAGGACGATGACCGGCGCGACAAAGCTCGCTTCCGATGCGCCTTGCGACGCCTGTACGACCTGCTTGACCGCGTCGGCGAGCAGCGTTTCGAGTGTATGTTTTTGTGCGGGCAGCATGCTGATTCTTAAATCCGGTAATTGTTTCGATCCACGCGCTCGCTGAAGAACGCGGCAAAAACGTGCGATTGAGCTTCAAACGCCGATGCGACGCGTGTTTCTTTGTTTGTCTGCTTCAATCCACTGCGCTCGCCCGGAAGCGGGCGAAGACTTCCGACATTCGGTCAGGACGCAATGCATGTCTGCGTATGCGCGTCTGGAAGCATAGCCGGAGCCGGTTGCGGCGATAACGCCAAAACCGGGGGTTGTAACCGGTGGCAACATTTGCTCGGTTAAATCGGGATTTTAGCAGGTGCTAATATGTCGAATCAGGGTCGAGTCGAGAAAGCGAGTCAGGAATTAAAACAATGCGCCGGCGTGTGGTGTAGTGGCCTGGGCTGTTGTCACGCTTGGCGCATCTCGCTCATTAGCCACAAAAGGCCAACATAAAGGGAAAGGACCTTGCCATGCTGATCACATTTAAAACCAGAGCTGCACCAGACGTTCAGATGCTCGACAACCTTGCTGATTACCTGCTTGGCATCATCGGTAAGCGGCTTGGCGAGCGCGGTGTCATTACGCATGAAGAACTCCCTGAATGCATCCAGAAGCTGGAATCGGCCGTTGCGACGGACAAGCAGGAACGCGCCGAGCACGATGGCCACTTCCACGAAGGCGAGCCCGGCCATGAACCGCACGAGATTCCCGTCGGTCTGGCGCAGCGTGCGTACCCGTTCCTCGACATGATGCGCCTCGCCCATCAGGCCGAGGGTGACATCCTGTGGGGCGTGTGAGCTTCGGATTGACCCTCGGATGACGTGGCGGGATTTGCTCGCTGGCTGAGCCTGACGCGCACCGGTGAGTCGGCATTAAAAAAACCCGCATCGTTGCCGATGCGGGTTTTTTTGTTCCGATGAATACGGAGCGTACGGACGCGTAGATGCATACAGTGCTTACTGCGCAGCTCCGGATGCCGGCACGCTCGAGCCTTTCTTTGCACGCGGCTTGCGGGGTTTCTTCTTGTGCTCCACGACGGGCGGCGAATAGCTCGACGCGGTGCTCGAGCTTGCGCCCGTACCCGGCTTGGCGTTGCCCTGCGCGAAGGCAGCCGGACTTCCCGACGTGAACAGCACAGCGACAGCAACGGCGAGGACAGGCGTCAGCTTGCTCATTTTCGACTTTCTCCGTGACGATTGAAGGAATGCGTGACCGCCGCCATGACGGCCTTTGCACCCCTTCGAGTGTAAGGAAAACCAAAATAACCGTAATAGACTTCGCCAATATTGTGCCGTTGTGATTCCCGGTATTTGCCTACAGTAACGGTGCCAGCGCGCGTTCGGCGTCGTTCTTCGAAATCGCCATGCGCTGCGCGAAGCTTTCCACCTGATCGTCCGCGATCTTGCCGACCGAAAAGTACGTGCTTTCCGGATGCGCGATGTAAAAACCCGACACACTGGCCGCCGGCAACATGGCCAGCGATTCCGTCACCGTCATGCCGATCTCGTTGGCTTGCAGCACGTCGAACATGTCCTGCTTCACCAGGTGATCCGGGCACGCCGGATAACCCGGCGCAGGACGAATTCCCCGATACTTTTCTTCGATCATGGCGGCGTTGTCGAGCGTTTCGCCGGCCGCGTAACCCCACAGTTCGCGGCGCACCCGTGCGTGCAGCGCTTCAGCGAAGGCTTCAGCGAACCGATCGGCCAGCGCCTTCAGCATGATCGCGCTGTAGTCGTCGTTATCGGCTTCGAACTGCTTCTCTTTCTTGTCGATACCCAGGCCCGCCGTCACCGCGAACATGCCGATGTAATCCGCTACGCCCGAGTCCTTCGGCGCGATGAAATCCGCGAGCGAGCGGTTGGAACGCTGCACGCCATCCACGATCGGACGCACGGTTTGCTGGCGCAGATTACGCCATGTCATGGCGACTTGCGTGCGGGTATCGTCGGTATAGATTTCGATGTCGTCGTCGTTCACCGTGTTCGCCGGCAGCAGCATCACCACGCCGTTCGCCTGCAACCACCGGCCCTGGATGATGCGGGAGAGCATCGACTTGCCATCGGAGAAAACGCGGCGCGCCGATTCACCCACGATCTCGTCGTTGAGAATGGCCGGATACGGGCCAGCCAGATCCCAGGTCTGGAAGAACGGCGCCCAGTCGATGTAGTTCGCCAGTTCCGCGAGATCGTAGTTCTTGAAAATGCGCCGTCCGATGAAGGTCGGTTTTTTCGGTTCGTAGCTCGCCCAATCGATCTTCGTCTTGTTGGCGCGCGCTTCGGCGTAGGTCACCATGGGCTGCGCCTTGCGGTTCGCGTGCTGCGTGCGAATGCGTTCGTAGTCCGTCTTGAGGTCGGCGAGATACTTCTTCGCGCCGTCGTCGGAGAGCAGGCTCGACGCCACTGATACCGACCGTGACGCGTCCGGCACATAGACCACGGGACCATCGTAATGCGGGGCAATCTTCACGGCCGTATGCACGCGCGAAGTCGTTGCGCCGCCAATCAGCAGTGGCGTTTGCTTGTCACGGAAATAGGTGTCGCGCTGCATTTCGGACGCGACGTAGGCCATTTCTTCGAGGCTTGGCGTAATCAGTCCCGACAAGCCGATGATGTCCGCACCTTGCTCCTTCGCCATCGCGAGGATGGTCGCGCAGGGCACCATCACGCCCATGTTGACCACTTCGAAGTTGTTGCACTGGAGTACGACCGAGACAATGTTCTTGCCGATGTCGTGCACGTCGCCCTTGACCGTCGCGATCACGATCTTGCCCTTCGGCCGGACGTCTTCGCCGGCATCGGCCATGCGCTTCTTTTCTTCTTCGATGTACGGGATCAGATGCGCCACGGCTTGCTTCATCACGCGTGCCGACTTGACCACTTGCGGCAAGAACATCTTGCCCGCGCCGAACAGGTCGCCGACGATATTCATGCCGTCCATCAACGGCCCTTCGATCACGTTGATCGGCCGGCCGCCTTCCGCTTCAATACGCGCCCGGACTTCTTCGGTATCCTCTACGATGAAGTTCGTGATGCCGTGAACCAGCGCGTGGGCGAGACGTTTATCGACGGGCTGGTTGCGCCATTCGAGGTTCTCTTCTTTCTTCGCGGCGCCGGTTTTGAATTTATCGGCGATTTCGAGCAAGCGGTCCGTGCCGTCCTCGCGACGGTTCAGCACCACGTCTTCCACTCGTTCGCGCAGTTCGGGATCGAGATCCTGATACACGCCGAGCTGACCCGCGTTCACAATACCCATGTCCATGCCCGCTGAAATCGCGTGGTAGAGGAACACGGTGTGGATGGCTTCACGCACCGGATCGTTGCCGCGAAACGAGAACGACACGTTCGACACACCGCCGCTGATCTTCGCGTAGGGCAGATTTTCCTTGATCCAGCGCGTAGCGTTGATGAAGTCGACGGCGTAGTTGTTGTGTTCTTCGATGCCCGTGGCGATTGCGAAAATGTTCGGATCGAAGATGATGTCTTCCGGCGGGAAACCCACTTCGTTCACGAGGAAATCGTATGAGCGCTTGCAGATCTGCGTCTTGCGTTCGTAGGTATCGGCCTGGCCGTCTTCGTCGAAGGCCATCACGACTGCTGCCGCGCCGTAGCGTCGAATCAGCGTGGCGTGATGGCGGAACGCGTCTTCGCCTTCCTTCAGCGAGATCGAGTTCACGACCGCCTTGCCCTGCACGCATTTCAGGCCCGCTTCGATCACTTCCCACTTGGACGAGTCGATCATGATCGGCACGCGTGAAATGTCCGGTTCGGAAGCAATCAGGTTCAGGAAACGAACCATGGCTGCTTTCGAATCGAGCATGGCCTCGTCCATGTTGATGTCGATGATCTGCGCACCGTTCTCAACCTGCTGGCGCGCGACGGCCAGCGCTTCGTCGAACTGGTTGTTGAGGATCATGCGTGAGAACGCCTTCGATCCCGTCACGTTGGTTCGCTCACCGACGTTGATGAACAGCGAACCGTCGGTGACGTTGAACGGCTCGAGGCCGGAAAGGCGCATGGTGTGATCGGTCATGGCTGGCTTAGCTTATGGATTCTGGGAGTCGGACGGCCAACGGCTGCGCGCCGATGTGCAGCAGTCGTTCAAACCACTGCCGGAAATGCGGGCACTGTTCGCGAATTTTATCGAGCGTGATTCTTACTGCGCTCGCCGGGCCGTGCGTTGTCTTTCTGTAACGAGGACGGAGAATTTCTAGTCGCTTTGATGGCGCGGTGTGGGGTGAGTCGTTGATCCATTCTGGGTTCGCGACATCAGCGCGCACCTTCGAAAGCGCTGCTCGATGTTTGTCCCACTCCGGTTCCGCATCGCAAAGCTTGCCGATGTCCGAGAACAATAACGATTCGAACTCGTGCGGTTGGATGTGCGGGATGAAACGCTCCGGACGGCAGCCGACGCGCGCGACGATATCGGCATGCAGAAGATGTTCGATGCGTGCAGCACGGTTGGATGCCTGCAGGCCCACGGAGTCAGTGACGCCTGGAAAAGTCTTGTGGAGCGCATAGAGATCGAACATGGTGCTTACATACGCGTCGTCATACTGCTGCGGCGCGTTTCTCACGGCGCGTGTTGTACGCTCGAGATTGAGCCCGCCGCCGCGGTGTCCGCGAGACGTTTCTATGAGCAAAGCCTTCGCGTGGATGTTGGATAACCGCAGGACGGGGGCCAGCACCGCTTTCACAAAAGCCTCTTCGGTCGGACCTTCGCCGATAATGAACAAACGGGTCATCACGACGGCCTCCCACCCAGCACATTCTGATTCCAGAGCTCGCCGAGCGAATAGTCTTCCAGCCAACCTTTGAGGTGTTCAGCGTCGAGACGGTGAAATGTCGACGCGCCGCCTTCCCGGTCCACGACGACGATGTCCTCGGGCTCCATCAAGTTCATCAATTCCACCGATTGCGTGGAGACGATTACTTGCTTCCGCTCGGCCGCGCGCTTGAGCAGATCGGCGAGGATGACGATAGCGTACGGATGCAGACCGAGTTCCGGTTCGTCGATCAGAATGGTGTCCGGCATCAAATCCCATGGTTGCAGCAACAGCGTGCTCAGGCAGATGAAGCGAAGTGTGCCGTCAGATAGCGCGTGGGCATTGAACACCACGTCAGGCTTTCCTTTTTCCAGCCACTCTAGCTGGACCATTTTGCTTTCTTCGCGGGCTCGAACGAAATCGTCGAAGAACGGGGCCACGAGTCGGATGGTCTCCACGGTCATGCGGTAATTGTCCGGATACGAAGTCCGCAGAAGACCGAGGTAGGCGGCAAGGTTTGCGCCATCGACTTGAAGGCGGAGAGTGTCGAACGGAGCGTGTTGTTGCTTTACCTTTGCGTCTGAGCCGGTGTCGTGGAAGTGATAGACACGCCAACTATCAACGCCTTTCAAAACCGCTGACATGCGAGGATCGATTGACCCAGTTAGCAACGATTCCGATTGTCCGGAACCCAATAGGCGCCACGTCCCGGAAAGCAAGCTTTGGTCGGCCGTAAGACCCGCCGCCGGCACGCCTTCCTGTTCAAAAATCAGGCGCTTATCGTTAGTTGGACGGAGGGTGAAGCTGTATCCGTGTCCTCCAAACGTGAGGCCGGCGTATATACCGGCCGTCGTCTTCCTGCCGAATCGCAGCAACGCATCTGGGCCGCCTTCCACCTGCGAAAACAACTGAAACCGCTGCCCAACGATCTCTGCCAGCATTCGGAAGAAGCTAATGAAGTTCGATTTACCGGCCCCATTGGCCCCGATCAACACGTTCAGATTGCGCAACTCGAAGTCACGCAATTCGCGTATCGACTTGTACCCGGTGATCGTCAGTTTGTTGACGGCGGCCATTGATCAGTTCCAGTAGGAAAACAGCAAATCAAACCGTCTCGGCCTCATCTTCACGATAATGCGACGGCCACTTCCTTGGCTTTACATCAGCCAGTGCCTTCGCGATTTCCGCGATATGTTCCGGGGTCGTCCCGCAGCACCCGCCCGCCAGATTCACCAGCCCCGCCTGCGCAAATTCCTTCAGCAAGCTGGACGTGACATCGGGCGTTTCATCGAAGCCTGTATCGCTCATCGGATTCGGCAAACCCGCATTCGGGTAGCACGAGACATACGTGTCGCAAAGCTTCGACAATTCAGCGATATACGGCCTCATCAGCGCCGCGCCCAACGCGCAATTCAAACCAAACGTCAATGGCCGCGCATGACGCAGCGAGTTCCAGAACGCCTCGACCGTTTGCCCCGACAGGATGCGCCCCGAAGCATCGGTCACCGTGCCCGAAATCATGATCGGCAGCAGTTCGCCGGTATCTTCAAACAATTGATCGAGCGCGAATAACGCGGCCTTTGCGTTCAAGGTATCGAAGATGGTTTCGACCAGGAACAGATCGCAGCCCGCATCCATCAGCGCCTTCGCCTGCTCGTAATAGGCCTGGCGCAGTTCGTCGAAGGTCACGTTGCGCGCGGCCGGGTCGTTGACGTCCGGCGAAATGCTCGCGGTCTTCGGCGTCGGCCCGATCGCGCCCGCGACAAAGCGCGGCTTGTCCGGCGTCGAGTACTTGTCGCAAGCCTCGCGCGCCAGCTTTGCCGACTGCGTGTTCATTTCGACCGCAAGCGATTCCATGCCGTAATCGGCCTGCGCCACGGTCGTCGCACCGAAGGTGTTCGTCTCAAGAATGTCCGCGCCGGCAGCCAGATACTGGTCGTGGATCTCCCGAATCACGTGCGGCTGCGTGATCGATAACAACTCGTTGTTGCCCTTGATGTCACGAGGATAGTCGGCAAAACGCTCCCCGCGATACGCCGCTTCGTCGAGCTTGTAGCGCTGGATCATAGTGCCCATTGCGCCGTCGAGGATGAGAATGCGCTGTTGCAAAAGGGCAGGCAAGACGTCGCCGCGCGTGTACGGACGGCGCTTTGCGGCAGATTTCGGGGCATCAATGGCGGCGGACGGATTCATGATCGACATGGCTCCAAACAGGCTGAAATAACCTGACATTGTATCTGTAGTAGGGCACGAACGCTTTCTTATGGCGCTTTCCAAAACACCCGGCAATCAAGCGTCATGAACAAAAAACCCCGCCACTTTCGTGGCGGGGTTTTGGGAGGTGTCGCTGGGTGTTCTTACCGCTTAGCCAAGGTAAAACGCTTAATGGAGGATCACCGGCTGGTTCATCAAGATGTCGAACTGGCCGAGAAACTCGTCCACGTCCTCCAACGATTGTTCTTCCTGCATCAACTTCTGGACATGCTCGCGAAAACGCGCCGCGAGTGCGCCGTCAATGAAGATTTCGCGCTGCATGGTCTTGTCCACGATCTCGTAACCCCCCGCTTTCATCGCGAGATGATTGTCCTGCGGCGGGAATTCGACTACACAATAGTTAGGGCTGTTGTAGATCATTTGCATGGCGACACTCCTTATTCCTGTTTGCCCGTAAGGCGTTTCACCGTCTTACATTGAGCGTTTGGGTTGGAATTCAAGGGGTGGCCTCGACGTTGATACCGAAAGCCCATCGAGGACCTTTGTTAGACATTCTCCCGCAAAAATGTTTCCAGAAGTGCCCTGAAACGCTGTGTTTCTTCTACTGGGGACAGATATGACACGTCAAGTATTGCGAATCTTGCATTCATGTTTGAATCCACCACCGCTTTCGTCCGCATCGCCGGTAATGACTCGCTCAGGCGTTTTAATCGATGTCAATTGCGCCCTCAAAGCGAAATCGCGGATCGTTTCTACGACCCTGACGAAACCTTCAACCGATGTACGTACAACCATTTCACCCGATGCCTGACCGCTTGATCGACACTTGCATACTGGCTCTGTTGACACGCGGCATCAGTTCGGGATCGAACTCTCCTCACACATCCTTGCACGTTCTGGCATCACCTGTTTAACGGAGTTTTTCGTCGAATCTTTACCTCAGACTACACGGCCTGGCTTAAGCCTGCGTTAAATCGAGCGGATATCAGGGCTTGTCGGATTCAGGCGCGACGGGCGCTGCATTTTCAGACGCATCCGGCGTGCCCGCACCGGATTGACCTGGCGTGGTGGACGGCGCTTGCAGCTTGCCGCGCCAGAGCATCTCGATCTGCATGCCGTTCGGCTCCGTCTGCAGAATACGCACGGGCAGCCAACCCAGCGCGGGTGCGAGCCAGATGTCGAGACGCCGGTGATCACCTTCGCGTCGTGGCAGGCGCGTGAAATGGCGAGCCTGTATGTTGCCGTCAGCGGTCTGGACGTTTTCATCGCCGACGGTTTCTATCGGCCAGATCTCGTTGCTGTCGTTATCAGCAACACTGAATTGACGCACTACGCCGGGCTTGTAAGTATCGGGCGAGCCGCGCACCAGAGTCGACAATTGCATGACAACGCTGAAACGGTCTTGCGCACCATCGGCGAGCGGCTGGTTATTCGGCGTGCGGGTGTAGACCAGTTGCTTCGTGGTGCGATCGAAGACGGTGATGTCGGCGGCGCGGCGGCCACGCTGCTCCGAGTATTGCTCAGGCGCAATGCCGAATCCGTCGATATGGCCCTTGCTGGAATACACATACGGTCCGACAAACGGCAAGGGGATGGAGACGACCATCTCGTAGTGCTGGCCATCGTTGAGCCAGTGGATGTTGCCGATCTGGTTCATCACGCCATTGATGCGCGTGTCGTAACGAAGTTCGCCCGAGGGCGGGACGCTGAATTTATCGCCGGTTGCGGCGGCGGCTGCTTGAGAAGCTGCCGCATCGCTTGCGGCTTTCGCCGCGGCCTGTGCGGCTGCTGCTTGCGCTGCCGCTGCTTGAGCCGCTTGCTCGGCCTGAGCTGCTTGTGCTGCTTGTGCTGCTTTTGCCACTTGAGCTGCCTGTGCCGCCTGTTCAGTCTGCGCTGTCGTGATGGCGTGCGTGGGTTGGGGCACCGGCTTGGGCTTGGGCTTGGGAGCGGGCCGGGGCGGCGCGACAGGCACTGGCGCTTGCACTACCGGCTTGGGCGTTAGCAACTCGACCTGCACCGGGACATGTTCAGCCGGCTCCGGATTCGATGCGTTCCCGCTCCTGTCCACCCAGCGCCCCGCGATCCAGTGCAGTGCGAGAACGACGAGCAGCACGACCAGCCACACGACCCATCGAAGGGAATGGTCGGTGGATGAATTGTCGGACGATGCGCCAGCAGTGGCGCGACGGCGGCGAAGCAGGGAGAACGGCATCGGCTAGCTCAGAAACGCGCGTGGTCGGGCAAGCGGTAAAACGCTGCGAGGGAACAATCGGCAACGATCATGACAGAACGCGAATGATCAAAGGACCCGGCAGGACCAGGCGAAACGCGCACGAAACGCATATGACTCGCGGGCACGCCGCGATGTTCCGCGCTCGTTAAGCATCGTACGATCCTCAAGTCTTACCGTTCGCCCGGTTTATACCCGAGTTCGTAAGAAAGTTGTCCGGCGCATTCTCGCAAGGCGGTGTCAATTTCGCCGCCCCAGCGGGTATCGAATGATCCTTCGTGGCCGAGCGCAATCAGCCCGAGCGCGAGGTCGCCGGTCGAGTCGAACACCGGCGTGCAGAACGCATGGATGGTCGGCAGCAACATGCCCTCCACGCGCGCCGCGCCGTGTGCGCGGATCTCGGTCAGCACCGGTTCAATATCTGCCATGGACTGCCGCGTGGCGGCGAGTTCGCGATCGAGCATCGCTTGCGTCTTGCTGCGCGGTAGCCACGCGGCAAACAGCAAACCCGTCGCCGATGACAACAGCGGCATGACATCGCCCAGTTTCAACGAAGCCTTCGCCGGATAGCTCGACTCCATCCAGTGCACGACCGTCGGACCCTGATTGCCCCATACCGCGATCCCCACCGTCAGGTCCAGCCGGTCGCGCAATCCCGTCAGCGCGATGCGTGCGAGTTTGACGCCATCGACTCGGGCGAGTCGCGCCAAACCCATCTGCAACGCGAAACCACCCAGCTCATAACGCCCGGATACCGGGTCCTGCGAAACTGCGCCAAGCCGCAGGAAACTCACCAGGTAACGATGCGCCTTCGCCGGGCTCATGCCGGCGCGCTGAGCGAGATCGCGCAGCATCATCGCGCGCGGCTCGTTGGTCAGCACGTCGAGCAGGCGGAAGCCGACTTCGATCGACTGGATGCCGGAGCGGGACTTTTCCTCGGTGGTGTCGACGGTGTCGGTGGCGTCGCTTGGGTCGGCGGAGTCGAGGGCATCGTCGGCTTCGGCCTGTTCGGATGAAGGCAACACGGACGAACCGGGACGGCTGGGAGAGGGCATGGAGAAATCGATAACGGCACGAGCCGGTTCACAAAACGAGGTTAGGCCGGAGGCGCGTGAGCGGCCTGAATGGCGACGGCAAATAGCTAAAAATAGCTAAAGCAACTGCTTGAAACGGCAACCGGCAAACGCCATCACCGCTCAAAACGGACGTCCACCAGCCCTGAAAACGAACCGCCAAACGCAGCGAACCGTTCCACCGCATCAGCCCGAATCATCCCAAAACCGCCCCGACATGATTCACCATCGTAAAATAGATTTCCTCCATCGTCACTAAACGTACAAAACGGCTTATGAAACTTGCCACGCTGAAGGACGGAACGCGCGACGGCCAACTGGTCGTCGTATCGCGTGATTTGCGCACGGCGGCCATTGCCGACGCGATCGTACCGACGCTGCAACGCGCGCTGGACGACTGGACTTTTTACGCGCCCCAGTTGCTGGATCTCTCGGATTCGCTGAACCAGGGCCGCGCGCGCCACTCGTTCGCTTTCGACCCCAAAGCCTGCATGGCGCCGCTTCCCCGCGCGTTCCAGTGGGCCGATGGCTCGGCGTACGTGAACCACGTCGAACTCGTGCGACGCGCCCGCAAAGCGGAAATGCCGCCCGAATTCTGGACCGATCCCTTGATGTACCAAGGCGGTGGCGACGATCTGCTCGGACCTGAAGACGATATCGTGTGTGCATCGGAGGCTTACGGCATCGACTTCGAAGCAGAAGTGGCCGTGATCACATCCGACGTGCCGATGACCGTCAAACCCGCCGACGCACTCAGGCACGTCCGCCTCCTGATGCTGGTCAACGACGTCTCGCTGCGCAACCTGATCCCCGGAGAACTCGGCAAGGGCTTCGGGTTTTTCCAGAGCAAGCCGGCCACGGCGTTCTCGCCGGTCGCGGTCACGCCGGACGAACTGGGCGACGCGTGGCGCGAGGGCCGTGTGCATCGGCCGATGATCGTGCACTGGAACGGCAAGAAGGTCGGCCAGCCCGATTGCGGCACCGACATGGTGTTCAACTTCGGCGAGCTGATCGCCCACGCGGCGAAGACCCGCAATGTGCGCGCGGGATCGATCGTGGGTTCGGGCACGGTCTCGAACAAGGATACGAAGCGGGGTTATTGCTGTATCGCCGAGAAGCGTTGCCTGGAGACCATCGAACACGGTGCGCCCACAACCGAGTTCATGAAATTCGGTGACAGCGTGAAGATCGAAATATTCGACGAAGCCGGCAAGTCGATTTTCGGTGCAATCGATCAGTCGGTCGTGGCGCTCAGTGAATAACTGATGAATAACCGATGAATAAGCGACGCCGCCAGTAAGGGGTTTCGCCCGATGCGCGCCCATGCTGCGCCGCCCTACACTTAGCCGCATTGCGTCGAAACGCTTACAAAAAACTGCGTCGGCGCACCCATAACAAGGAGACTTCGATGCAGTCAGGCGGCGGATGGGGAGCGGCGTTCAGGCAGTTGGCGGCGGGTGTCTTGATCACACTTTCAACGGCAGCCTGGGCGCAGACGCCGCATGTGAAGATCGGGCTGGTGTTGTCGTTGACGGGACCGGCCGCGTCGCTCGGCATTCCGGCACGAGACACCGTCGCATTGCTGCCGAAGGAAATGGGCGGCCGCCCGGTGGACTACATCATTCTTGATGACGCCTCCGACACCACGCAAGCCGTCCAGACCACGAAGAAGCTGATCTCCGAAGATCACGTGGACGCGATCATCGGTTCATCCATTACGCCGAACTCGCTCGCCATGATCGATGTGGTCGCCGACGGCCAGACGCCGATGATCTCGCTCGCGTCGTCGTCGAAGATCATTGAACCGGTCGATGCCAAGCGCCACTGGGTTTTCAAGACACCGCAAACCGACGCCATGATGGCATCCGCCATCGCCGAACATGCCAGCAATCATGGCGTGAAAACGATGGCGTACATCGGCCAGGCCGACGCGCTTGGCGAGACCTTCTACGTGGAAGTCGCGAAGTTCGCGCAGCTTCACCACATCACGATGGTAGCCAACGAACGCTTCAACCGGACGGACACCAGCGTGACCGGACAGGTGCTGAGGATTCTCGCGGCGAAGCCGGACGCGGTGGTCGTGGGCGCGGCGGGAACGCCCGCCGCGCTGCCGCCGAAGACCTTGAAAGAACGCGGTTACAAGGGCGCGATTTATCATAATCACGGCACGGGCAATCGGGACTTCCTGCGTGTGTGCGGCGCGGATTGCAACGGCACGTTCCTGCCAACGAGCCCGGTACTCGTCGCATCGCAACTGCCCGACGATCATCCGGCGAAACATCTCGCGCTCGACTACATCAAGCTGTATGAAACGAAGTACGGCGCGGGGTCGGTCTCGGCGTTCGGCTCGTATGCATGGGACGCGGGCATGTTGCTGAACCGCGCGGTGCCGATTGCGTTGAAAGCGGGCGCGCCGGGCACGCCTGAGTTCCGTACCGCGTTACGCGATGCGCTGGAAAACACGCAGAATTTTGCGGACTCGAACGGCCTTGTCAACATGACGCCGAACGATCATATCGGTCTCGATCAGCGTGCCCGCGTGATAGCGGAGATCGAGAACGGCAAGTGGATCTATCAACCGCGTTGATCTTTCTTTAGCTAAGGCACGGCCATGAGCGACCTTTCTCTGTACGCGCATTACACGTCGCTGGAATTGCGGCGGCATGACCACGGTGTGCTCGAAATCGTGATGAACGGTGCGGGCGCGAACAAGAGCGGACTTGCGACCGCGGATGCGAACATGCATCGCGAACTGGCGGATATCTGGCGTGATATCGATCGCGATCCAGACACGCGCGTCGCATTGATTCGCGGCGAGGGGAAAGGTTTTTCAGGCGGCGGCGACCTGCATCTGGTCGAACAGATGGCCTCCGACTTCGAGGTCCGCGCGCGGGTCTGGCGCGAGGCGCGTGATCTCGTTTATAACGTGATCAACTGCAGCAAGCCGATCGTCTCAGCCATGCACGGACCGGCGGTCGGTGCGGGACTGGTTGCGGGTCTTCTCGCCGATATTTCCATCGCGGCGAAAACTGCGCGCATTATCGATGGACACACGCGGCTCGGCGTGGCCGCCGGCGATCACGCGGCAATCGTGTGGCCGTTGCTGTGCGGCATGGCGAAAGCGAAGTATTACCTGCTGTTGTGCGAACCGGTGAGCGGTGAGGAAGCGGAGCGCATCGGGCTGGTGTCGCTGGCGGTGGACGAAAGCGAATTGCTGACGAAAGCGTTCGACGTCGCGAACCGTCTGGCGCAAGGTTCGCAGACGGCCATCCGCTGGACGAAATATGCGCTGAACAACTGGCTGCGAACGGCCGGCCCGGCCTTCGATACCTCGCTGGCGCTCGAATTCATGGGCTTTTCCGGGCCCGATGTGCAGGAAGGCATCAAGTCGCTGCGTGAGCGGCGCGCGCCCGATTTCCCGGGCGGATCGCCGTTTTAGATCCGCATCGACCAGTTTGTAGTTTCCCCTTTACCCGATCCCGATCCCTATACGTACCCGCAGCATCAAGGAGAAAGTCTCATGACCGATACGCCCGGTGGTACGTCGCCCTTTGGAAGTTTCCCAGGCATGACCGGTTTTCCCCAGGGCGACATGATGGAAAAGATGTGGGACATGATGAAGCTGAACCCGTTCGCGGCAGCCGCGGCGCCGGGCGGGTCGCCGTCGCTGTCCATGATGTCCGACATGCTTGCGCCGCTCACGAACGTTGAAGAACTCGACAAGCGCATCAAGGACATGCGCGCGGTCGAGCAATGGCTCAAGCTCAACCTGAACATGCTGCAATCGGCCATCCAGGCGCTGGAAGTGCAGCGCGCGACGCTTGCCACGTTGCGCGCGTTCGGCGCGTTCGCGCAGTCGTCGGTGGAGAAGGCTTCGTCGTCGGCGCCATCGACCGCATCCGGGTGGCCTGCGCCGCCGGGGAAAGAGCCGAAGGCGGAGCCCGAAACCGAGGCGCCCAATGAAGCCGGCGTGAACGACGCTTCATTCGATCCGTCGGGCTGGTGGAACATGCTTCAATCGCAATTCAACAGCCTGGCGACCTTGGCGATGGCGCAACAACATGCTGGCGCGGCGACGCCGAGCATGAGCACGGATGAAGACGAAAACGGCGATGACGACGGCGATGACGATTTAGAACCGCCCGAAGCCACCGCGCCGCCTGAAGCCGACGCGCCACCAGCGGCCAGGAAAGCTGCGGCGAAGAAAACGCCTGCCAGGAAAGCGGCGCCACGAAAGAAACCGCTTTGATCCATGCTTCAAGCGACGTGGCGGCGAGGCTGAAACGCCAACCTACTGCGCCGCGCCGTTAGCAAGCAACTGATTGCGCAAGCCCGGCGCCGACGTGCGCGGATCGAGCCAGATCGAGAAGAATGCGCGAGCGAAGTCGTCGCCGGGAATAGTGCCGATGACCTTATCGTCGGCATAAAACGTCGTGCCGCGTTCCGGCACGAATACGCCAATGACATGATCTCCCGGCTGCACGTCCGGGAAGATTTCCTCCATCTGCTCTTGCCATTGCTCCGTCTGCTCTTTGCTGGCGACCTTCAGGTTGTCCATTTCCTCCCGACCTCTTTTAGCGATCGAGCGGCCCTTGAAAGCGCGCGCATATTCGATATCCAGCGCAAACGGCCGCGCCGTCAATTCCTTGCTCGACAGACCGGTTGGCCCGACAAACAGCTTGGCGTCGTAGATATGAAAACCATACATGCGCAACTCGCCTTCGCCCTGCACGCGCGCCTGGGGAATCGTCTGACGCACGACCGGTGCGGCGTCGAAAGCAAACGCCTGCAGCGGCAAGACGATCAGCACCAGAGCAAGCGCGGCGATCCTTGCGATCAGGCGTGTTCCAGCGTGAACTGGATGACGTCGGTGTTCGAGTGCGCGAACGCGGCCTCGCAATAACATAAGTAAAAGTCCCACAAGCGGATGAATCGTTCGTCGAATCTTTGTGCACGGATCTCGTCGAGCCGCGCAACAAACGCATTGCGCCACATCCTGAGCGTGCGTGCATAGTCGCGGCCAAAGGAGAACTGGTTGACCACTTTCAGCCCGTGGCGTTCCGCCGATTGCACGAACACGGCAGGCGAAGGCAGCATACCGCCTGGAAAAATATACTGCTGGATAAAGTCGGTACTTGTCCGGTAGCGATCGAACAGCGCGTTGTCGATGGTAATCGTCTGCACGCATGCCCGTCCGCCGCGCTTCAGATTGCGCTTGATGCATTCAAAGTAGCTCGGCCAATATTCCTCGCCCACTGCTTCGAACATTTCTATCGATGCAATCGCGTCGAACTGGCCGTGGGTATCGCGGTAATCCTGCAGGCGAAGATCGGTTTGGTCGCTGAGCCCCGCGTCCGCCAGACGCTGCTGCGCGTAAGCGAGCTGTTCGGTGGACAGTGTCAGGCCGGTCACGTTCGCTTTCGCTTCGCTTGCAGCGAGTTGTGCGAATCCGCCCCAGCCGCAACCGATTTCCAGCACGCCTGGATTGACGCCTTCGAGCTTCAATTCGTTCAACAACCGCCGGTATTTCGCGCGTTGCGCGTCGTCGAGCGTCTGGTCCGGCGAGCCGTCGAAGAGGGCGCTCGAATAGGTCATCGTGCTGTCGAGCCAGAGCTTGTAGAACGCGTTGCCAAGATCGTAATGTGCGTGGATGTTGCGCCGGCTGCCTTCCTTCGTATTCGCGTTGCGCAGATGCCGGAAGCGATTCGTCAGCTTGCCGAACCACGAACCGTAGACCACCGCCTCGATCGTCGTGCGGTTACGCACCATGATGTCGAGCAGCGCGGCGAGATCGTCGGTATGCCAGTCGCCCGCCAGGTAGGTCTCGGCAAAACCGATATCGCCGCTCTTCAGCGCCGCCGCGCACACGTTCCAGTTGGTCAGCACGACACGCGCATACGGCGGGTTGCCGGCGGCGTCAGGCGCTTGTCCGAAACGGCGCGTGGTGCCGTCGGGGAGGTGGACATCGAGGACGCCGTATTGAAGCCGGCTCAAAAGCCTGAGCACGACGCGCGCAGCAGCGGGTTTGCGCCACGCGCGATGAGTCCGCACCAAGGGCCGGATGAACCACGATGCGGCCGGGCTGCGAAGCGATGAAGGGGCGGAGGGCTGTGTCGACATTTGCAAGTCACCTGGTCCTGGTCGGCAATTCGGCCCGCTCGTGCGAGACGTTCGCAGACGGCGGAGTGGGTTTGCTCACGAACGGCACGCGCTTGAAGAACAGCTTCAGCGCTTGCCAGTGAATTTTCGCGACAACGCCGAACGTCATCAGCGGATAACCGAAGAACACGCGCAGCACATTGCGGGCATCGAGCGGACGAGCGCTTCCCGCGATGCTGGTCTGCAGCAGCGGACCCTCGCCGTCGTCGTAGTCGATGCGCGCCAGCGACCGCAACGGCTTCCCTCGTTTCGGCGATGCAAACATGAAGCGGAACGTGTAGTGCCCTTGCACCTGGCAGAACGGCGACACGTGGAAAACCTTGGCGGCGGTGAGCGGTGTGCCGTTCAGGACGCCGCCGCCTGGATCGAGCAGGTAGCAATGGCGCTCGCCGAAGGTGTTGTTCACTTCGCAGACCACGGCGCGCAATGCGCCGTCCGCGCGCTCGCAAAACCAGAAGCTCACGGGATTGAAGACGTAGCCCAGCACGCGCGGGAACGTGTGCAGGAAAATCTCGCCGGTGGCGTCGTGGATGCCGTTTTCATGCAGCATCGATTCGATCCATTGGAGCGCCGTTTGTCCCTCGGCACCGTGGTCGCTGTCGTGAAAGCTTAGTAAGCCGAATCGATTGGTTGCGAACAAGCGCGAGTCGCGCTGCGTACCTTGGGCCAACCTTGCGGCACGTGCGCGCAGCGGTAGCCGCAACGTATAGACGCCGTAGGAGAACGCGTTGCGTGCCGGGCGCAGCCGCTTGTGGCGCACGGGCCCGACGAGCAACAGGTCGGGGGCATCGAAGGATTGAGGGGTGGGCGTACTCATGCTGCAAGCGCCGGTTCGGTGCTGCTTAATGTCGCAAGGGCCGCAAGGGCCGTCAGCTTCGAGGCCGCTTCCAGCCCGGACGTCAAGCCGTCTTCGTGGAAACCGTAACCAGTCCATGCACCTGCGAACCACGTATTGCGTACGCCTTGCATCGACGGCAAAGAGCGTTGAGCCTGGACAGCGGCTTGATCGAAGACCGGGTGGCTGTAGGCGAATTCGCGCATTACCGTGTCGCGACGCGGCTCTCGCACCGGATTCAGCGAGACGATGACTGGCGTCTTGAACGGCAACGGTTGCAGCTTGTTGATGAGGTAATGCACGCATAACTGTGGCTCGCCGCCCAGCTCGCCGGTGCGGCTTTCGTAGTTCCATGCCGACCATGCACGTTGCGCCGGCAGCAGCGAAGCGTCCGTATGCAACACCGCGCGATTCGGCGCATAGCCGATCGCGCCGAGCGTGGCCGATTCGTCATGCGAGGGATCGGCGAGGACGGACAGCGCCTGGTCGCTATGGCACGCAAGCACGACGTGATCGAAGTGTTCCGCCCCCCGCGCGCTATCGATCTCCACGCCGTGCACGCTGCGTCTCACCGATGTCACGGGCGCACCGGCGCGGGCATCGCCTATGACGGGCAGCATCCGCCGCACGTATTCTCGTGCGCCGCCGTTGACGGTGTGCCACTGCGGCCGGTCGTTGACTTGCAGCAGGCCGTGGTTATGACAAAAACGAATCAGCGTGCCGATGGGAAATGCCATCATCCGCGGCGTGGAGCACGACCAGATTGCGCCGATCATCGGTAGCAGGTACCAGTCGCGAAATGCTGTCGAAAACTTTTCGCGTTCGAGAAAACTGCTCACCGGCTCGGCGAGTTTAACGTCCTTGCCAGCCAGCGCCAGCGCGGTGGTCGTACGGTTGAAGCGGACGATATCGGCCAGCATGCGCAGGAATGTCGGGCGCAGCAGATTGCGGCGCTGTGTGAAAACCGTGTTCAGGTCGCTGCCCGCCCATTCCAGCCGACGGTCCGTCAGCGATACGGAGAACGACATATCGGTCGCAGTGGTCGGGACGTCGAGTTCTTCGAACAGCTTCACCAGATTCGGATAGGTGCGGTGATTAAAGACTAGAAAGCCGGTATCCACGCCGTGCGTGATGCCGTCGAGTGTCACGTCCACCGTGTTCGTGTGACCGCCAAAGTAGCTGTTGGCCTCGAACAGCGTCACGTCGATACCCGCCTTGGCCTTCGCCAGCCGATAGGCGCATGCGAGCCCAGAAATCCCCGCTCCGATTACTGCAACTTTCATGACGTTGCTCCGTGTGCCTTTGTCTTTGTGTCGACTGTCCGATGGCTCTGACGGCTTTTTGTATGGAACTGCGGGCGGTTGCTCACGCCGCGTTCAAGGTGATTTACGCAATCCCGGTCGCGATGGATGCACGCAGCAGGAATTAAACGACCATTCGTTGACGATGTTTTGTCCACGACAAAATAGAAATTTCGTCTATGATCGATAATGTTTAGAATTGTCGTTAGAGTCTACGAATAATGAAATTTAGGTGATTTTTCTTCATCAGTTAATTTATCTATTCAATAGTTTTGTCCATGACAAATACGTCGGAAACTGACCAATCCATGAACGTTACGGTGGGTGGTGAGACTGGAGCAGCAGGCCTGACGCCGATGAATCCTGACCCAACAGGCACGGCGGAGGACAGTGCGGTGGCAGGTATCGCGGGTATTGGCATTGGTGCGATTGCCCACGAGATCGGGCTCACGAAGGACACGTTGCGGGTCTGGGAGCGGCGTTACGGCTTTCCGCAACCGTTGCGATCTTCTGGCGGCGAGCGGCTTTATCCGCAAGAACAGGTGACCAAGCTCAGGCTGGTCAAGCGTCTGCTGGACGCGGGCCACAGGCCGAGCAAAGTCTTGCCGCAATCCATCACGCAGCTACAGCAATTGGCGGAAGATTCAGGCGTGGGACAGGACGCGCCGGACGGGGAACTCGATCGGCTCGTTGGGTTGCTGCGCGCAGGCCGATACGACGACTTCCGCTTCGAGCTGCTCAGGCGTGCCACGCGCGAAGGGCTCGCGCGCTTCGTTCTTGATGTGGCTGCGCCATTGTCGGCAAGGGTGGGCAATGCATGGGCGGCAGGCACGCTGCAGGTCTATCACGAGCACCTGTTCAGTGAAGCCTTGCAGGTCACGCTGCGCTCGCTGATGCGCCCGCTCTCCGAGGCTTTGCGCGGGCGCGGCGCGCACCCGCGGGTGGTGCTCACCACGTTGCCGGGCGAGGCGCACGGGCTCGGCATCTTGATGGCCGAGGCCATGCTCGCGCTGGCCGATTGCGAATGCATGGCGCTCGGGACACAGACGCCGCAGCAAGACATCGTCGACGCCGTTACGGCCCATGAAATCGAGATCGTCGCGTTGTCGTTTTCCGCTTCCATGCCCGTGCAGGCCGTGGTCAACGGACTCACGGAGTTGCGCGCGGTGCTGCCGTCGGAGGTGGCAATCTGGGTTGGCGGTAGCAGTCCTGCATTACGGCGCAAGCTCCCTGACGGCGTGTTGAACGTCGCCGGACTTGGGCCGATTGAAGACGCCTTAGCGGAGTGGCGCCATACCGCCATGCTATGATCGACAGCCTGTTTGATGCAGCATCCGCTTCGCACTACGGTTGATGCAGCGAGGGCCGCCCGGCGAGACCAAGGTGGGATTCATGGTCCGGTTCAGGGCATGGCGTAAAACATGTTGCGCCTTGCGCCTGTCACGCGCGAAAGGCATGCTTCACGCGGCGTACACAGCCGTACGGCGGCGGAAGTCCGGCAAAGGTTTCGCCCAAGCAACAATTTTTAACAAGGTGTTGAAAAAGGCTTTAAACGAGCTTCATTACAGCTCGCGCTTCGTACTTACCTCAGGCACAGGGTTCGCTCCTCACCCACGGTAGACATTGCAACGCCGCTTACTGCCGCGCGTTTGCAACGGGCAGAAAGTCGCAGAGGGACGCGACAGGCGCTTCTTTACCGTTTTTGCATCTGAGCGCCTGATTCCCGCGTAAAATTGAAAGCTTCGCTGCTGGCGGCGCGGTTCCCGCGCGAGCCGGCTACAGTTACAACAGACAGTACTGTCGCACTATGTTGCAAACCAGGGGTGGACTATGAACACGATGCTTTATCCGGAACTGTATAAATCGCTGGAATCGGTTCGTTGGGACATGGAGAAAGATATTCCCTGGGACAAATTCGACTCGGCGCTGCTCACCGACGAACAAGCCAAGACCATCAAGATGAACGCGATCACCGAATGGTCCGCGTTGCCCGCCACGGAAATGTTCCTGCGCGACAACCACAACGACAGCGATTTTTCGGCGTTCATCAGCGTGTGGTTCTTTGAAGAACAGAAACATTCGCTCGTGCTGATGGAATACCTGCGGCGCTTCAAGCCTGAAATGGTGCCGACCGAAGAAGAACTGGACGCCGTTCGCTTCGAATTTGATCCCGCTCCCCCGCTCGAAACGCTGATGCTGCATTTCTGCGGCGAGATCCGCCTGAACCACTGGTACAGGCGCGCGGCCGAATGGCATACGGAGCCGGTGATCAAGCACATCTATGAAACCATTTCACGCGACGAAGCACGTCACGGCGGCGCGTATCTGCGTTACATGAAGAAAGCCATGACGCAGACCGGCGATATCGCGCGCGCCGCGTTCGCGAAGATCGGTGTCCTGATGGCTTCGGCACGGCGCACGGAGAAACCGCTGCATCCGACCAATCTCCACGTGAACCAGGCGCTGTTTCCGCGCGACACAATCCAGTCGCGTTTGCCGGACCCGGAGTGGCTCGAACACTGGCTCGACGAACAAATTCGCTTCGACGACAGTTGGGAAAAGAAAGTCGTCGAACGCATCCTGCATAACCTTTCCATTCTGTTCGAACGCTCGTTCGCGACGGCGCAGGAGTTGAACCGGTATCGCAAGGAAGTGGTGTTACGCCTGCAAGCTGCACAAGCGGCGTCGCAACTGCCGGCCTGACCGGAATTCCGACTTGTTGTTCTGAACAGCCCGCCGGTTTGTGACCGGCGGGCTGTTGTGTTTATGAAGGGTGCGTTTCCCGCGCAAACACGCTTGAACGTAAACGTGCGTCGAAGGCGGCCGGCCGCGTGGCACACTACGGTCCTTCTGAATCCCTCATCGCTTACCGACATGCCTGCTCCTTTCGAACGCAAGATCATGACGCGCGACGCGCTCGCTGCACTGCGCCCGCAATTCGCGTCGCCGGTGGTTTTCACGAACGGCGTCTTCGATATCCTGCATCGCGGCCATGTGACCTATCTCGCCGATGCGAAGGCGCTGGGCGCAACGCTGATCGTCGGTGTGAACAGTGACGCGTCGGTGCGGATGCTTGGCAAGGGCGACGACCGGCCGATCAATCGCGAAGACGACCGCATGGCGCTGCTGGCCGCGCTGGAAAGCGTGGATTGGGTGGTGAAATTCGAGGAATCGACGCCGCTGGAGCTGATCGGCGAACTGCGTCCGGACGTGCTGGTGAAAGGCGGTGATTACGACATGGACAAGCTGGCCGAATCAGTGCTGGTGCGCAGTTGGGGCGGCAAGGCGCTGGCCATTGCGTTCGAGCACGATCGCTCGACCACTGCATTGCTCAAGAAAGTGCGCACGCAGGGATAAGTGCGTCGGCCGAAACGCTTATTGCGTGAGCGGTGCAGCCTGCACGGGCGCGGCGGGCGCGGGACCACCGACCACGGCCTGATCGGCGGCTTCTTCGGGGCTGATCGGGTGAACCCGTACTAATTCCGGGTGCACTTGCCGGTCGAGATGTTGCGGTTCGCGTCCGCCGGCCGACGGCAGCGGTCCGAACACGCCTTGCACGACAACGAACATCAACAGGTTTGCCAAAACCAACAGGGCGAGCAGCCAGCGCAACATGGAAAGCGCTCCATCAATCAGGTGAACGGGAAACGGCGGCTTCGCGAGCGATCAATGCAAGCCCGGCGAGCACGAGGGAGTCGTGGCGAGTATGCGGCACCTTGAGCGCGCCCGCCACTTCGCTGGCGCCACCGCCGCTGAGAATCAGGCGTACATCGTTGTTTCCATTGTTCCCATTGTTCCATTGAGCGCGCAGGTCCTGCCACGCGCGCTCGATCAAGCCCGCCTGCGCGAGCAGGCATCCCGATGACAAAGCCGTACGCGTGTCGGTGGCGAAAATACCGTTGGATGAGCTGATTGCGCGGCGGGCGGTGTCAGGCGGAAGCGTGGGCAATTGTGCGGTGTGGGTGCCGAGCGATTGCATCATCAGCAGCCAGCCGGGTGCAATCAGGCCGCCTGTGAAGGTGCCATCGGCGAGCAGTGCTTCAAGCGTCGTCGCCGTGCCGATGGTGGCAATCAGCAAGTTTTCCCCGGGGTACGCGGCGTGCGCGCCGATCATGCCGCACCACCGGTCGCTGCCGAGCGCCGCCGGTTCCACGTAGCGATTCGTCACGCCCGATTGTTGCGCCTGAGCGCGCACGATCGTGCGGGGCAAGCCGGGCCAGCGTGCATCAAGAAGGGCTGTCATGCGCTCGCCCACGCGCGGCCCCGCCACGTTCGAAATCCATGCGCTTGCGGGCCGCGGCAAACTGGACCAGTCGGCTATATCCGCGAGAACGGCTTCAACGTCGATGTGCTCGAACGCGCCGCCGTTCAGCGTTTCCTGGGCCGCGCTGACCAGCGACCACTTGATCCGGCTATTGCCTGCATCGATAAGCAGAAACGGTCCTTCAAACGGTCCTTCGCTCACGGCCGTTGCTCCGCAAGCCGCAGCGAGACGTCGCCGGTGGTAGCGGTTCTCAGGCCCGTTGGCGTATCGATCTGCAACTGGCCGTTATCGTCGATACCGACCGCCACGCCGCGCGCCACTTCCACGCCTTGCTCAAGCAGCACCACCTCGCGTCCCGCGTACGCGTGCGCGGCGAGCCACTGTTGGCGGAACGGGCGGAAGCCATCGGCGGCAAAACGCGCGAGGGTGGCATCGAGCGCGTTCAGGACGGCGGCGAGGGTATCGGTGAGATTCGCTTCGGGCCACGCCCGCGACAGCGATGCCGGCGTATTTCCCGGCGCCGGGAGGGCGTTTCGACGCTGGGCTTCATCGAGTTCGGCTGCCAATTCCGCCGCCCCGTGCAGGTTGATGCCAATACCGATCACCACCGCGCTCGCCCGCGGCGTATTCCACGCGGTTTCGATCAGGATGCCGGCGAGCTTGCCGTCGTCGAGCAGGATGTCGTTCGGCCATTTCAGCGCCAGTCTCGCCGATGCCGCCAGCGGCAAGCCGTTCAGCGCCTCGAGCACGCTCGTGCCGACGGCGAGGCTCAGGCCTGCGAGCCCTTCCAGCGGCCGCGGCAACACGCAAGCGATGGAAAACAGCAACGCGTTGCCCGGTTGCGCCACCCATGCGCGGCCCCGGCGGCCCCGGCCGGCTGTCTGCAAGTACGCAACTCGCACGAACGGTGTGCCATCGGCGGCCTTCAGCGTCGAACGTGGCGAGAACGAGTCGGGTGCCGACGCTGACGTCTTGTTGCGGGGCTGCTCCTTGAGCTGCGCCATCAGATCGGCATTCGTGGAGCCCGTTTCATCGACGATCTCGATCGGCCAGTCGCGCACCGGCCGCGCGGCGAGCGACATCAGCCGGTCGCGATCGATCCGCCAGGCGGCGTCGAGCGGGAAAGACGAGTTGGATGAGTTCATATCCGCATTGTAGCGATCTGGCGCCCGGGAGCTGGCCGGGGAAACGCGCACGCCGATCGTTGCACCGCGCCTGGGTGCCGAAACCCTGGCCAATTGGCCAACGCCCCGCCTGTTCGAGATTCCACCACGTACCTTCGCTACAATGGCTTCTCCCTCCACCCTACCCGGAGCGTTTTCAAGCCTTGAACTTCGACACTCCGCCCGGCCTGTTGGTCGAGTCCGGCCAGCAGGGCAAGGTTGTCCGGCTTTCCGGCCAGTGGACGGCGTTCGCACTGGCGCGCGACCACGCGAACACCAAGCGAGGTGTGGTGGACCGGCTGCGCGGCGTGGGCGAAGAAGCGATCAAGCAGTGGGATCTCCTGTCGATCGAACGGCTCGATCACGTCGGCGGACAGGCGCTGTGGCGCGTGTGGGGCAGGAAGTTGCCGGAGCGCGTCACGCTCTCGGACACGCAAAGGGAAATCTTTGAACGGGTCGCGTTGCTTGACGCGAATCGTGAAGAGCCTGAGCAACCGGATCGTATCGATCCCATCACGCGTTTCGGCCTGATGCTGTTCTCGTTCGTCGAGCATCTGCAAGGCGGCCTGGCCATGTTCGGCGGCTTCGTGCTCGACCTGATCGGACTGGTGCGGCGGCCCAAGCGCATTCCGTGGACCGAAATCTCGGCGAACATCTATAGCGCGGGCACGCAGGCGCTCGGCATTACGGCGCTCGTGGCGTTCCTGATCGGCATCGTGTTGAGTTACCTGTCGGCGCAACAACTGCGCATGTTCGGCGCGAACCAGTACATCGTGAATATCCTGGGGCTTTCGGTAATACGCGAGCTCGGGCCGGTGCTGTCAGCCATCCTGGTCGCCGGCCGCTCCGGTTCCGCCATCACCGCGCAGATCGGCGTGATGCGCGTGACGGAAGAGCTCGACGCCATGCAGGTCATGGGTATCCCTCACGGCCTGCGGATCGTCTTGCCGCGCGTGCTGGCGCTCGGCATTGCCATGCCGCTGCTGGTCATGTGGACCAACATGGTCTCGCTGCTGGGCGGCGCGCTGGCGGCGAAGCTGGTATTGGGTATCGACCTGTCCTTTTTTGCGCGCTCGCTGCCCTCGGTCGTGCCGATTGCCAACCTGTGGATCGGGCTCGGCAAGGGCGTGGTGTTCGGCATGCTGATCGCGCTGGCCGCGTGCCATTTTGGCTTCCGGATCAAGGCGAATTCGCAGAGCCTGGGCGAGGGGACAACGACCTCGGTGGTGTCATCCATCACTATCGTGATTCTCGCCGACGCCGTGTTCGCCATCCTCTTCCAGTCGGTGGGCATCTGATGTCGGCTACCCTTGCATCCGCCGTTCGCGACAAACCGACACCCGTCACCACCGAACCGGTGATCGAAGTCGTGGACGTGACGAAACGCTACGGCCGTACGGTGATTCATGAGCATCTGAACCTGGAAGTGCGGCGCGGCGAAATCCTCGCGTTGCTAGGTGGATCGGGCTCCGGCAAGACCACGCTCGTACGGCAGATGCTCGGGCTGGAGTCGCCCACGTCGGGCACGATCCGTGTGCTCGGCGACGAGTGGGCAAACATGGACGAAGACACCGCGCGCATCCTGCGCACGCGCTCCGGCATGATGTTCCAGCAGGGTGCGCTGTTCTCGTCGCTGTCGGTGTATGACAACATCGCGCAGCCGTTTCGCGAACTGGGCAAGATTCCGGAAGACCTGATCCGCGAGTTCGTGATGCTCAAGCTCGAAATGGTCGGGCTGTCGTGCAAGAACATGAGCAAGATGCCGTCGGCGTTGTCGGGCGGCATGGTCAAGCGCGTGGGGATTGCACGGGCCATCGCGCTCGAACCCGAATTGCTGTTTCTCGATGAACCAACGGCGGGGCTGGACCCGAAGGCGTCGGACGAATTCGTCGATCTGATCGCCACGCTGCATCGCGCGCTCGGGCTGACTGTGGTTCTTGTCACCCACGATCTCGACACCATGGTCGCGCTGTCCACACGGGTCGCGGTGCTGGCCGATCGGCGAGTGCTGGTGGCCGCACCAGTGGAAGAGGCGGTGGCCGTGGATCACCCGTTTATCCGCGAATATTTTCTCGGGCGGCGCGGCAGGCGCGCGTTGCAGGCGCTACCGCCCGAGCGCCGCGCAAAATTGCCGGCTATCGCGCTGGAAGACGCGCCATGCGGCCCCGCACTCTAGCCGTTCTTACGGGCGTTCTCATGAACGGTTTTCAGGAAAGCTCTGGCAGTACGTAGTAAAAAAAGGAACCTGTTGATGGAAAACAAATCCCATGCGTTCTGGGCCGGTCTGTTCACTATCGGGCTGTTGGTCGCTATCGGCCTCGCGGTGTTCTTTTTCAACGTGGACCGCACTGTGCGCGTGCCGTACGACCTCGTCGCGCGCACCAACGTGACGGGTTTGTACACCGACGCCGACGTCCGGTATCGGGGGCTTGGCGTGGGCAAGGTGGAGTCCATCAAGTTTGACCACAACAATCCGGGGCAGATCCGCATTCGCATCGAGGTCGACAAGACCGCGCCGATCACACAGTCCACGTTCGCCACGCTCGGTTTCCAGGGCGTGACGGGGATTGCATTCGTGCAGCTCGACGACACCGGCAAGAATCCCGCGCCGCTGGTTTCATCGACGCAGAAGGTGGCGTCGCTGCCATTGCGCCCGGGCTTGTTCGACCAGTTGCAGCAACGCGGTGACATCCTGATCAGAAAATTTGAACGGATTGCCGACGATGCCGACAAATTCCTGTCCGACGACATGCGTGATCAGGTGCAGCAAACCGCAAAGAGCTTGCAAGGCGCCGCTGACAGCATTGCGGTGTTGAGCAAGCAGGTCGGCCCGGTGGCGGAGCAACTGCCGCGCACGCTGAATCAACTGGACCGGACACTCGCGTCGACCAATGCGCTCGCGAACAGCCTCAGCCGGGCGGACGGCCCGTTCGTGACCAACATGAATCGAGCGGGCGAGGCCGCTCAACGCGCCGGCCAGGTGATGAACGAAGTCAACGAGTCGTTGCAGGAAATGGCCGCGCGGGTGGGTTACGAGACCTTGCCACGCGTGAATTCCCTGGCCGACGACGTGGGCAGCGCGGCGCGCTCCGTGGATCGTGCCGCCGAGACTTTCAACCGGAATCCGCGCAGCGTGCTGTTTGGCGCGCCGCAGCCGACGCCGGGGCCCGGTGAGCCGGGTTTCCAGTGGCCGTCGGCGCCGTCGAGTCCATCGAAATGAAGTTGTAAAACAGGGCGCAGAACCATCCGCCCCGGGTCCGCTGCCCGCAGAAATTTGGCGGACTAGAGTTCGATGTCCAAGCGTTTTTGATCTTGAAATAGGAAACTGTGATGCCACACACGATCTTGCAGGCGATGCGCTTATCAAAGCGTGCTGCGCGCCCGCTGCCGCGGGCGCGCTCCGGTTTTATCAGCCTGGCCGGTTCAGCCGTTCTAGCCGTTGCCGCCATGCTCGCGGGATGCGCGTCGGGACCACCCGCGGCGGTGTCGAATATCCGCTACGACCTGGGTGCGCCCGCGCCGCTTGGCAACACCATGAACATGCCGCCGGTGAAAGTGCTGGCGGTGAGCGCAGCGAAAAACCTGGATACCGACGCGTTCGTGTATCGGCTGAAATATGCCAATGCCCAGCGCACCGGCAGTTATGCGGATAGCCACTGGACCATGTCGCCGGCGGAGTTGCTCACGCAGCGCCTGCGCGCGGCGCTGGCCTCGCGCGGACCGGTGCTCACGGGGGCCGACTCGGTGCGCGCGCCCATGTTGCAGGTTGATCTGACGGACTTCGAGCAAGTATTCGATGCTCCCGAGCAAAGCCATGGCGAGGTCTCGGCGCGGGTGACGTTGTCGCAGCATGGGCAGGTGGTCAGCCAGCGCACGTTCATCGCGCGGGCGCCTTCGTACACGGCCGATGCCGCCGGTGGCGCGCGTGCGCTCGCCGCAGCTTCCGATGACCTGATCGCGCAAATGGCGGCATGGCTCGGCGTGCAGCCGCTGGTCGCTTCGCAGTGAACGCCGCGAACCGCTTCAGGACCGCCCGGTGAATGCCATGCAGGCTGACGCGGCGCGCTATGTTTTGGAACGAGCAAGAGTGCGAGGGCCAGCGCAAGAACAACGGCGGCGCGCATGACGCTCAAGCACTGGCAGCGCCGTCCGTCCGCGCTCTCGCGGCAGGCGCTGGCGGTTTATACAATGCTGGTCGTCTACGGGTCGCTGTATCCGTTTTCCGGCTGGCGAACGCTCGGAATCGGCCCGTTCGCGTATCTCACTGATCCGCTGCCGCAATATCTCACCGCGTTCGACGTCATCACCAACGTGCTCGGTTACATGCCGTTCGGCGCGCTGGCCGTGCTTGCGCTCTATCCGCGCTGGCGTGGCGCGCTTGCGGCGGGCGTGGCGTTTATCGGCGGGGCGATGTTGTCGGGCTCGATGGAAGCCGTGCAGACCTATCTGCCCACACGGGTGGCGTCGAATCTCGATCTGGCCGCAAACGCCCTCGGCGCGCTGCTGGGCGCGGCGCTCACCGCGCCCGCCACCAGCATGCTGCTCGACCGGGGCTTGCTGCGGCGCATGCGTTTCATGTGGTTCGAGCGCGATGCCGCGTACATGATTGGCTTATCGGGGCTCTGGCCGTTCGCGGCAATGTATCCCGCGCCGTTCCTGTTCGCTGTCGGCGATTTGCCGCGCGTGCTCTGGTCGAGTATCGACCCGGTCATGCAGGACGCGCTGCTCGCGTGGACACCTGCCGCATGGAACGTCGCGACCTGGCAGGCGCATTTGGGCGCCAAGCTCCCCGACGGCGCCTGGGAAACGCTCATCACCTCGCTCAACCTGTTTGCCGCGCTGGTGCTGGCCACGTTGCCAATGCGCACCGGCGCGCCACGTGTGCGGCTGCTGCTCGGCCTGGTGATCGCGACACTCGGCGCGAAGGCGGGCGCGACGTTCCTGCAATCGCGCGCCGGGCTCACGTTTAACTGGGCGACCGACGGCGCCATTGCCGGCATAGCGTGCGGAACGCTGGTGAGTTTGCTGTCACTGCGATGCTCGCGGGCGTGGCGTGCGACGCTGGCCGGTCTTGCGCTTGTCGTGGCGCTGGTGCTGGTGAATCTTCTGCCGGTCAATCCCTACTTCGATATCGTGCTCGCCGACTGGCGCCAGGGGCGTTATCTGCATTTCAATGGCCTTTCGCAGTGGCTTGCTTGGGTGTGGCCGTATGCTGCACTTGGCTGGTTGGCATCGACTGCGGAGCGCGCATTTCTTGCCCGGCGGCGTGACGGCGGCGAAAAGCGCCGGTCGTTATAATCGGCCGAAAGCGACACAAAAATCCCACGACATCGAATTTCTTCCGGCCAAGCTCATGGACCCGTTCTACAAATATCACGTGTTCTTCTGCCTCAACCAGCGCGACCCCGACGCCGGGCGCCCGAGTTGCGCGAATTGCAATGCGCAGGCCATGCAGGAGTACGCGAAGAAGCGCGTAAAACAGCTCGGGCTCGCTGGCGACGGCAAGGTTCGCATCAACAAGGCCGGCTGCCTCGAGCGCTGCGAACTGGGGCCGGTGGTCGTCGTGTATCCCGAAGGGACCTGGTACACGTATGTGGACGAAGCGGACATCGATGAAATTGTCGATTCGCATCTGGTGAATGGCAAGATCGTCGAGCGTTTGCTGATCGACCAGCCTGTGGTCTGAGGGCTCACGCAATGAACGCACAGACTGACAGGTTCCTGATCGACGGGCCGGTGGGCAAGATTGAAGTCGCGCTGGATCGTCCCGCCGACGGCGCGCCCACGCGAGGCATTGCGCTGGTTGCGCACCCGCACCCGCTGTACGGCGGGACGATGGACAACAAGGTCGCGCAGACCCTCGCGCGCACGCTCGTGCAACTTGGGTACGTCACGTATCGCTCGAATTTTCGGGGCGTAGGTGAAACGCAAGGCGAGCACGACAACGGCACGGGCGAACGCGACGATCTGCTGGCCGTGGTCGCTCATATGCGCGCACAGCCGGGCCAAGCCGATGTCCCGCTGGTGCTCGCCGGTTTCTCGTTCGGCACGTTCGTGATGTCGCATGTGGCGAAGCACTTGCGCGAGTCGGGCGAGGTCATCGAGCGGATGGTGTTCGTGGGGACGGCGGCGAGCAATTGGCAGGTGGCCGAAGTGCCGGACAACACGCTCGTGATTCACGGTGAAGTGGACGAAACCGTGCCGATCAGCTCCGTCTACGATTGGGCGCGGCCGCAGGAATTACCCGTGGTGGTGATTCCCGGCGGCGAGCATTTCTTTCATCGCAAGCTGCATGTGCTGAAGAAGATTATCGTCGACGCATGGCGTTGAATCGGCCTCGGCTCTACGCTTCACCTATACCAACCGTCTGTTGAATCAACGTGCGGCGAGAGGCTTTCGAAGGCTTCGCGTCGCAGCCGCTTTTATCCCATTTTTCACGAATCCCCGGCACATCCAGCCACTTTCGCGGTAAAAGCGGTTTGGCGCACGGGTATAATGGCGCAGACTTTTGCGCGGCCGCTTGTCGGTTCAGCGCTCGCCGCAGCGCATGCGGCACGTGTCCGGCGTCTGCATAACCGGGTGCGTTTTGCCCATGTGCCGCTCGAGTATCGAAGCGCGCGGAGGTCAGTCCAGCGAGCGTTTTATGCCGCGCCGGCGGATTAAGGATTCAACCGGGCTCTCGCCGGGTTTGCCTTGGGTTTTAAGTTTGCGTGCTTTATGCCGTGTTTTAAACTCTCCGCCATTCAGCGGCAGTTCGAACCCGATTTAAAAGCCGTCAAAAGAAAACCGATGCAACCCGAGCGGTCCTGACGGGTCCAATGAATCCGCTTTGTCGCGCGACATCGAAAAATGTCATCGCCCAAGCGCTCTACCGGACTGCCCTTCCGCCTGTACAACCCGCGCGTTGCGTGTTTCCTTGAAGGGAATGCCTGACTCGCCGATGTTTTTTCTGCCGATCCGAACCTATGCGCTTTTCCCCTTCAAGCTTGTCCTTCGTCGCTCCTTCCTCCATTCATCGCGCTGTCACTGCCGCTATCGTCTTGCCCGCGACACTTGTCGCGGCAACCGCTTTTGCGCAAGTGCCGCCGCCCGATGTCACGGCGCGTTCCTGGGTTCTCGTCGATGCAACCAGCAATCAGGTCCTTGCTTCCGGCAACCCGGACGAGCGCTCGGAGCCGGCGTCGCTGACCAAGCTCATGACCGCTTATCTTGTCTTCGACGCGCTGAAGTCGAAGAAGATCAACATGGACCAGACGGTCATGCCAAGCGAGGCCGTGCGCCGCGTGGGCACGGACGAGTCGCGCATGTTCATCGAGGCGAACAAGCCGGTGACCGTGCACGATCTCGTGTACGGCATGATCATCCAGTCGGGTAATGACGCGGCTATCGCGCTGGCTGAACTGGTGGGCGGCAGCGAGTCGAACTTCGTCGCGCTGATGAACGCGGCGGCGAAACAGATCGGTATGAAGAATACCCATTTCGCCGATGTGAACGGCATGCCCGACCCGCAGCACTACACCACGGCAGGCGATCTGGCCGTGTTGTCCACGCGCCTGATTCGCGATTTTCCCGAGTACTACAGCATCTTCTCGGTGAAGGATTTCACCTATAACAAGATCAAGCAGCCGAACCGCAATCGCTTGCTGTGGATTGATTCGACCGTCGACGGCCTCAAGACCGGCCATACCCAGGCCGCCGGATATTGCCTGATTGCTTCGGCGAAACGTCCGCTGGACGGCGTGCCCGACGCCAGCCGCCGTCTGGTCGCCGTGATGATGGGCGAGCCGAAAGAGCACAACCGGGTGCAGGACAGCCTGAAAATGCTGAACTACGGCTATACGGCCTATGACGCGCTGCGTCTTTACAAGGCGGGTCAGGTGATCGAGTCGCCGCGTGTTTACAAGGGTACGGACAACCTGGTGAAGGCAGGCGTGGAGACGGATCAGTACATCACGGTGCCGAAGGGCATGGGCGACAAGGTCAAGCCGACGGTCACGCATAACGACACCATCATTGCGCCGATCAAGAAGGGCCAGCAGGTTGGGACCGTGAAAATGATGGCGGACGGCAAGGAAGTTGCGCAGTTTCCGCTAGTCGCGTTGCAGGATGTGCCGCAAGCCGGTTTTGTCGGCCGGACGTGGGACTCGCTGCTGATGATGTGGCAAAAGAAGAAGTAAGCGGAAGAAGTAAGCGGCAAGGCACGGCGGCGGTTGGATTTACGTGATCCGGCTCCATCTATGCCTGCTGTACGACGCCCGGGTGGACCGGGCGTCCTGTGATGGAGAACACCATGAGCTCACCCGATATCGACGCCCTGTTCGATTTCCCCTGCGATTTTCCGATCAAGGTGATGGGCGCGACGCATCCGGAATTCCGCGATGCCGTCGTGACTGTAATCCGCGAATTTGACGACCAGTTTGACATCGAGCGTATTGAAGTGCGTCCGTCCTCGGGCGGTAAATACACCGGTCTGACTATTACCGTGCGGGCGCAAAGCCGCGCGCATCTCGACGATATCTATCGTGCGCTGACCGGTCACCCGATGGTCAAAGTGGTACTTTGAGCCTGAGTTCGGGCGCGGCCGGCAGTGACGGCGGCATGGGTGCATCGCAGGCGGCCGGCGTGCACTCGTAGAGCTGCTTGAAGCGTGCGATTTCATCGAAGAGCCAAGTGCGAAAAACCTGCACGCGTTGCGTTCCCAGCAACGCGGGCGGGCACACGAAGTAGTAATTCCACGGGCTCGGCCCGTCTACATTGAACAACCGCACGAGCCGGCCCGCCACGATTTCATGCATGGCAAGCGACCGGCGCACGAGCGCAATTCCCTGGCCTTGAATGGCCGCCTGCAGCAAATTCGACGAATCCTCGTATAAAACCCCGCGCTTTGGCTCAGGAAAGTCCACGAGCCCGGCTGCATCGAACCACGGCTTCCAGAGCTCGTCGTGCGAGCGCAGCAGCGGCACGTCGGCCATGTCGGCGGGTGTGCGCGGCAGCTTGCCGCCGTTAAAGTTCGGCGAACACGCCGGGAAAAACACTTCATCGAGCAATTCTTCCGCGTGCAATCCGGCATATTTGCCCAAGCTGCTGAAACGGATGGCGACGTCCACGTCGTCGCGAGTGAAATCGGTCAGCGTGTTGGTCGAGAGCAGTTCCAGGTTGATTTCCGGATGTTCCTCGATAAACCCGCCGATCCGCGGCGTCACCCAGCGCGCTGAAAACGACGACAACATAGATACCACCAGCCGCCGGTCCCGTTCTCCTGATCGCAGGCGGCGCGTGGCTTCGGCGAGGGCGGAGAGCGTGGCACGGACCTCGGTGGCGTATTGGCGGCCAATGTCGGAGAGGCGTACGCGTTTGCCGTCGCGAGCGAATAGCGTGACGCCTAGATCGGCTTCGAGCGCGCGAATCTGGTGGCTGACGGCGCCGTGGGTGACGAACAGTTCGTCGGCGGCGCGTGAAAAGCTTTCGTGACGCGCGGCGGCTTCGAAGGCGCGCAACGCGTTTAGGGCGGGGAGTTGTCGGAGGTCCACGGGCGTTCACTCGAGTTGCATATGTGAATTTATCTCACAAACCGAAGAAAATTGCTCGTTTTGCTGAAACGTATGCTGAGCCTATCTTATAGCCATGAACACGATTTTTGGCGGAGGCTGTCATGCGAGAAATATCCACAAGCATCACGTTTGAGATAGGCGATGGTGAAACCGTTCCGATGAAGATCGGCCGCAGCGTTCGGTTGGTCGTTCAGGGTGCGCCAGTGTGGGCTACGCGCAGTAACGATACGGAAGATTACTGGCTTGTACCAGGCGATTGCCTGAAGCTGCGTGAGCGTGAACGGTTGTGGCTGAGTACAGAAAAAGGGCGTACGGCGCAGGTGGTGTTCACGTTGGCGCCGCGGCCAGATCAGCGGGCGATTGGATGGCTGGCACGCGGTTTTGAGAAGCTTGCCGGGCGGTTCCGGTCGGGATGGAGGACGGTTTAAGAGGGTTTTTCGTTCGCACTCGGGTCGCTGCGGTTTGGTTGGTTGTGCTCGCGTCGGTGGACCTGAGGGGTTTGCCGGCGCGAGTGGGCGATACAGTACGTGGTTGGCGGTCGGCGTTGGTTCACATCTAGACCGCTAAGCCTGAAACCAACAATCGGGCACCGCCGGCAATTCGGGACTGCTGCAAAAGACACGTCAAAAGGCACCTCAAAAACCGTCCGCCGACGCGAGCAACCGAACTTCGGTAAACTAACGGGACTATGTCCGCCCAGCCGGTAATAACTCCCCACTCAGCGTCAATAGACCACTCCGTCCATAGCGCCTTGACCCCGTCGGTCATTTTCCGCTGGCGTGGCCTTGAGTCCTACACACAAAGCTTCGACGCCATGCGCGCCTTCACGGATACGCGCACGCCCGAGACCGCCGATGAAATCTGGCTCGTCGAACATCCACCCGTTTTCACGCTGGGACTGGCCGGCGATCCCGCGCATCTGCTCAACCCCGACAGTGACATTCCGCTCGTCAAAGTCGATCGTGGCGGCCAGATCACCTATCACGGGCCCGGACAAGTCGTCGCGTACCTGCTGCTCGATCTGCGCCGCCGCAAACTCATGGTCCGCGAACTTGTACAACGAATCGAGGCGGGCGTGATCGAAACGCTTGCATCGTATAATCTCGCAACGGAACGCAAGGAACGCGCGCCGGGCATTTACGTCGCGCCAACGCCGTCGCAGCTCGCCCATGCAGGCGCAAAGATCGCAGCGCTGGGGCTGAAAATTCGCAACGGCTGCAGTTATCACGGTGTGAGCCTCAACGTGAAAATGGACTTGCAACCGTTCCTCGCGATCAACCCGTGTGGCTACGCCGGCCTCGAAACCGTCGACATGGCAACACTCGGCGTGGAGGCAGAATGGAACGACGTGGCTCAAACGCTGGCAGAAAACCTCACTCACCATATTGGCGGCCACAGCGCGACCGCCGCCCAACCGCAGAACGGCGTGGCCGTCTGAATGGACCGACCGAATGACTGACGTAACCGGAAATCTGGCTGGCAGCACCGCTACTTCGACCCCCGCTGCGGCGCCCTACGACGCCACCGCCAAACAAAAAGCGCAGGCGAAAACGGCGCGCATCCCGATCAAGATCATCCCGATCGAAAGGCTGAAAAAGCCGGAATGGATTCGCGTGAAGGCCGCGACGGGCAATTCACGATTCACCGAAATCAAGCAGATCCTGCGCGAACACAATCTCCATACGGTCTGCGAAGAAGCGAGCTGCCCGAACATTGGCGAATGTTTTGGCAAGGGCACGGCGACCTTCATGATCATGGGCGATAAATGCACGCGTCGTTGCCCGTTCTGCGACGTGGGCCACGGCCGCCCCGATCCCCTCGATGCCGACGAACCGCTGAACCTCGCACGCACTATCGGCGCGTTGAAGTTGAAGTATGTCGTGATCACGAGCGTTGATCGCGATGACCTGCGCGACGGCGGCGCAGCGCACTTCGTGGAATGTATCCGGCAGGTGCGCGAGCATTCGCCGATGACGCGCATCGAAATTTTGACGCCGGATTTTCGTGGCCGACTGGACCGCGCAATCGGCATTCTGACCGCCGCGCCGCCCGACGTGATGAACCACAATCTTGAAACGGTGCCGCGTCTGTACAAGGAAGCGCGTCCGGGTTCGGATTACGCGCACTCGTTGAAACTGTTGAAGGACTTCAAGGCGCTGCATCCGGAAGTGGCGACCAAATCCGGCCTGATGGTCGGCCTGGGCGAAACGGAAGAAGAAATTCTTCAAGTCATGCGCGACCTGCGTGAGCACAACGTCGATATGCTGACTATCGGCCAGTATTTGCAGCCTTCCGAACATCATCTTCCGGTGCGTTCGTACGTTCATCCGGATACGTTCAAGATGTACGAGGAAGAAGCGTACAAGATGGGCTTCACGCACGCGGCCGTCGGCGCGATGGTCCGTTCGAGCTACCACGCGGATCAGCAGGCTCACGACGCGGGTCTGGTCGGCGCGATGTAAGTTTTCCTCTGGCTTGACCAGTACGAAAAAAACCCACGGAAACGTGGGTTTTTTTCGTTTTGACACCGCTCCAATTGCCCGGAACGCGTGACCTCGCCGAACCCTCTTCCAAAGCCCCCAAAACCTCGGGAAAGCCCGTAGATAAAGCGTCTCAGGGATAACCCGAATGCCGTCCGGATGGTCGGACGGTCTAATTCCCGAATTCCGGAAACGCAGATTTTCACTGCTTCGCGTCAACAAAAAATCCTTAAAAATCAACGCTGAACGCGGGTCAAAAACTGGCATCGACCTTGCAATATGAAGGGTGGCCAGACAGGCCATAAAAAAGACAGGGAGACGATTCGATGCAACCCATCCCATTCAGCTTTACCTGATTTTGCCGACGCCAGACGCGCATCGCCGCAGCCTAGCGCCGGCGCGTTTTTGTCTCACCCCTTTGCTTTTTCGCCGACCATGCCCGGAACAATTGTGACAACCGTGAAGAAACCTTTTTATAAAGTCCTGTATGTGCAGGTGCTGCTGGCTATTGCCATCGGCATTGCGCTCGGGCATTTTTATCCTGCGCTCGCCACCGAGATGAAACCGCTCGGCGATGGGTTCATCAAGCTCATCAAGATGGTGATCGGCCCAATCATCTTCTGTACGGTCGTGACCGGTATCGCCGGCATGGAAGACATGAAGAAGGTCGGGCGCGTAGGCGGCAAGGCGTTGCTCTACTTCGAAATCGTCTCGACGTTCGCACTTGTGCTCGGCCTGGCCGCGACGCACCTGCTGAAACCCGGTGTTGGCTTCAATATCGATCCGGCTACGCTGGACGCCAAGGCGGTCGCTTCGTACGCCGCGAAGGCGCACGGCCAGACGACCACCGATTTCCTGATGCACATCATTCCGGACACGATCTCGTCCGCATTCGCGCAAGGCGAAATCCTGCAGATCCTGCTGGTCGCGCTGTTGTTCGGTGCCGTGCTGGCTACTGCAGGTGAGAAAGGCCGCGTGGTGACGAGCTTTATCGAAGGCTTGTCGCACATCCTGTTCGGCATCGTGCGCATCATCACGAAGCTGGCCCCGATCGGCGCGTTCGGCGCAATGGCGTTCACCATCGGCAAGTACGGCATCGGCTCGCTGATCCCCATGCTCAAGCTGATCGGCACGTTCTATCTGACGTCGATCGTCTTCGTGGTCGTCGTACTCGGCGCGATTGCGCGGCTGGTGGGCTTCAACATCTTCCGGTTCGTCGCGTACATCAAGGAAGAAATGCTGATCGTGCTGGGCACGAGTTCATCGGAAGCCGCGTTGCCGCAATTGATGCTCAAGCTCGAAAAGCTCGGCTGCTCGCGCTCGGTGGTGGGCCTTGTCGTGCCGACCGGTTATTCGTTCAACCTCGATGGCACCAACATCTACATGACGATGGCCGTCCTGTTCATCGCCCAGGCCACGAACACGGACCTGACGTGGACGCAGCAACTGACGCTGCTCGCGGTGACCATGCTGACCTCGAAGGGCGCAAGCGGCGTGACCGGCGCAGGGTTCATCACGCTGGCTGCAACGCTCGCTGTCGTGCCGACCATTCCGCTGTCGGGCATGGTGCTGATTCTTGGCATCGACCGCTTCATGAGCGAGTGCCGCGCGTTGACGAACATCGTGGGTAACGGCGTGGCGACGGTGGTTGTGTCGGCGTGGGAAAAGGAACTGGACCGCAACAAGCTGCGCGATCAGCTCAAGCACGGCGCGGTGGATACCGAAGCCGAAACCGTGTCCTGATCAGGCGAAGCGGCGGCTCATCCGAGTTCGCTGCTTAGTCGACATCCACGCGAAAGGGAATCAACAGCAATGAAAGCGGCGAAGCATTCGGCGGCGGATGCTTCGCCGCATGCGTTTACGGAGCAGGGCACGGAGCAGGGCACGAAGGCATCGGCGGAAACCGCGTTCGAAGCGGCGCGTGCCACAATCGGGGTTCCCCATCGTCTGGAGCCCGTTCACGTGACCCGGCGTTTGGTCGTTTTCCTGCTTCTCCTCGCGGCGCTGGCCGGCGTGTGCGCGCTCACGTGGAGCATCGCGTGGCAACGCGGGCTCGACACGTTGCGTCAAAACGCGGCGGCGCGTGTAGACCGTACGACGGCCGAGCTGAAAAGCACGCTCGACCGTTACGAATATCTGCCTTATCTGCTTTCGCGCCACCCGTTCGTGCAGGAGGTTCTCGCCGATCCGAACCCAAGCTTCGCCGCACGCGCGGACCGTTATCTCGCCGACCTGAACACGCACGCGCGCGCCACGGCGACCTACATCATCCAGTCGAACGGGCGCTGCGTGGCGGCGAGCAACTGGAATGGACCGGATAGTTTCGTGGGCGCGGAATACCTGTTCCGGCCGTATTTCGTCGATGCAGTCAAAGGCGGCACCGGCCGCTTTTTCGGACTCGGCACGATCTCGCGCGAGCCCGGTTATTTCATCTCGCAGCCGGTATTCAAAGAGGGCACGCGGGACATTATCGGCGTGGCGGTGGTCAAGCTGAACCTGGAATGGCTGCAAGGCGCCGATGCCTCCGAGCCGCTGCTCGTTACCGACGATCACGGCGTGATCTTCCTGTCTTCCGTGCCGGCATGGAAATATCACACGCTGCGGCCGTTGCCGAAGGACATTGAAGCGTCGGTGTATTCGGCACGGCAGTACGCGCAGCATCCGATCACCGCGCTGCCGATGACCGTCGTGCGCACGCTCGAAGGCGGCGCGCAAATCGTGCGCGTGGGAGGCGGGCGCGACGCGCCGAGTTTTCTCGCCACGCAGCGCGCATTGGGCGAGCCCGACTGGCACTTGATCACGATGGTGTCTCTCGATCCGGCGGTCGATGCCGCGTGGAGCGCGACGATTGTGACGGCGCTCGTGTTCGTATCGCTATGTTTGCTCGCGTTCTACTGGCGCATGCGGCGTGTGCGCGTGCGGGAAATGATCCGCAGCCGCGCGCTGCTGCAGACGGCTTATGCCGAGCTGAACGAACGCGTCGCGGAGCGAACGGTGGATTTATCGGAGGCGAACGCGTTGTTGACCAAGGAGGTCGGCGAGCGCACGCGGGCCGAACAGGACTTGCGCGCCGCGCACGACGAGCTGATCCAGGCGAGCAAACTGGCCGCGCTCGGTCAGATGGCGGCGGGCATCACGCATGAACTGAACCAGCCGCTTGCCGCGTTGCGCAGTTTCTCCGACAACACCCGCGTGCTCATCGAGCGCGGCGATCACGTGGCGGCCCATGAGAATCTCGAGGCGATTGCCGCGCTGACCGAGCGCATGGGAAAGATCACGAATCAGTTGAAGTTGTTCGTGGCGAAGGCCCGTCCGAAAAACGCGCGTACCGATGTTGGCCGCGCATTGCGCAACGTGCTCGCCATGTTGCAGCCGCGCATGAAGAACGTGGTGCTCGCCTTCGATGCCAACGAACGCGCCGATTCCAGCCCGCCGCTCTATGTGCGCTGCGAGGATTTGCGGCTTGAGCAAATCCTGATCAACCTGATTGGCAACGCGCTGGACGCGGTGGCCGCGTGCGATGTTCCTCGTATCGAGATCGAGTTGGTGAGGTACGAAACAACGGTCGACATTCTGGTGCGCGACAACGGGCCGGGCATTCCAGCGGATGTCCTGCCGCGTCTTTTCGAGCCGTTTTTCACGACGAAGGAAATGGGTCACGGATTGGGCCTGGGGTTGGCGATTTCATCGGCTATAGCGCGGGATTACGGCGGCACATTGGTCGCACGCAACCTCGTCCCGCAGATGGAAGTGGATGGGCCCGAGGGCGGCACGCAGGCCGACGCGGATCGCTCGCACGGGGCAGAATTCGTGATTACGCTGCATCGGGCGTGAAAAGCAGGCTGTAGTAGCACGCGCCACATGCTGAGAAAATGCGATGACACGCCGTCGCTCGCGCTGAAAGCGGCAACACAAAGCAATACCCCGTAGGAGTAGAAACCCATGACCACAGGCGTTCAGGTGATTTTCATCGAAGACGATGAACTGGTGCGCCGTGCAAGCGTGCAAAGCCTCCAGCTCGCGGGCTTCGAGGTAACCGCATTCGGCAGTGTGGAGGGCGCATCGCGCCTGATCGATGCCAGTTTCCCGGGCGTGATCGTGAGCGACATCCGTCTGCCGGGTGCGAGCGGTCTCGACCTTCTGGCTCAATGCCACGAGCGGGCGCCCGAAGTGCCGGTGATCCTCGTGACAGGCCACGGCGATATCTCGATGGCCGTCCAGGCCATGCGCGACGGCGCCTACGATTTCATCGAAAAACCCTTCGCGTCGGAGCGTTTGATTGAGGCGGTTCGCCGCGCGCTGGAACGCCGCACACTCGTGCTGGAGAATCGCGCGCTGCGGCGTGAACTTGCCGGGCAGAGCAGCGTAGCGCCAAGGATCATCGGACGCAGCCCCGCTATTGAACAGGTGCGCAAACTGATTGCCAACGTTGCGCCCACTGACGCCTCCGTTCTGATCAACGGCGACACCGGCGCCGGCAAGGAACTGATTGCGCGTAGCCTGCACGACTTGTCGCCGCGCCGGGACAAACCGTTTATCGCGGTGAATTGCGGCGCATTGCCCGAGCAGATGTTCGAGTCGGAGATGTTCGGCTACGAAGCCGGCGCGTTTACCGGCGCGCAGAAACGCCGTATCGGCAAGCTTGAACATGCGTCGGGCGGCACGCTGTTCCTCGATGAAATCGAAAGCATGCCGCTCGCGTTGCAGGTCAAATTGCTTCGCGTGCTGCAGGACGGCGTGCTGGAGCGGCTGGGCTCGAATCAGCCGATTCGTGCGAATTGCCGCGTGATCGCGGCCGTGAAGGGCGATATGGCGGAGCACGTCGCGGCAGGTACGTTCCGGCGCGACCTGATGTACCGGCTAAACGTGGTGACGATCACGCTGCCACCGCTCGCCGAACGCCGTGAAGACGTAGTGCCGTTGTTCGAACACTTTTTGCTCGATGCCGCCGTGCGATACGAGCGTCCCGCGCCTTTGCTCAACGATCGCCAGCGAGCCGAGCTGATGCAGCGCGACTGGCCGGGCAATGTGCGCGAACTGCGCAACGCGGCGGACCGAATGGTGCTGGGTATCATCGATGAAACCGGCGTCCCGCTCGATGCCGCCACGCAATCGCTCAAGGAGCGTACGGAGCAGTTCGAACGCGCGGTGATCGGGGAGGCGCTGGAGCAGTGCGGCGGTGTGGTGGCCGCGGCGGCCGATCGGCTGCAACTGGGCAAGGCCACGCTCTACGAGAAGATCAAGCGCTATGGGCTGGCGGCGAAGGGCGAAGTCGATCGGTAGGCCGCATGTGATCTTCTGCGTATTTTCCACGCCTTAAAAAGCAAAACGCCCGCCGATGAATCGGCGGGCGTTTTGCTTGTGCCTGGGGTAATGCGTCAAGCCGAACCGGTTTCAGGCTGCGTTCAGCGCTTTGTCGAGAAGCGCATCGAGTTCCGCGAACGTCGGCTCACCCACGTAACGCTTCAAGATCTTGCCGTCCTTATCCACGACAAACGTAGTCGGCGTCAATTGCACGTTGCCGAACTGCTTCGCCGCGCTGCCGTCGTCCATTGCAACCTTGAACGGCAGGTTGCGCGTCTGCGCGTAGTTGGTCACGTACATTGGCGCGTCGTATTTCATCGCCACCGCGACGAATTCCAGGCCGCGGCCCTTGAAGCGGTTGTATGTGTCGACCATCGCCGGCATCTCTTTCATGCAGGTTTCGCAGTCGGTCGCCCAGAAGTTGATCAGGTAGACCTTGCCCTTCAGATCCGTCGATGTCGAAATCTTCTGACCCGACAACAGCGTGAACGTGGCGTCCGGAACGCGTTGCTGGCCGCCGAACGCAAAGTAGCCGGTGCACGCAATCACGCCGGCGACAACTGCCATCAAGATATAGCGCAGCGGGCTCTTGCTGCGCCCGGGTGAAACCTGTGAATTTTCTGACATGGAAACCTCGAGCGTGCTCGGTTCGTATCTGGTTCGTACTCGACTGATTTGCAACAACGCGCAGCAATGCCAGCTTGCCTGGATGCAGGGCATTTTAGCCCCAATCTTGAAAAAGCGTTCTGCGTGCGGCTTGCTGTGAGCCTTTTGCAAGGCAGGGCACTGCCCAGTGTGACTGCCGCCGTCTTGGTCACCGTCAACGGTTTCAGCACCGGCAGCGGATAATCATGCTTTTCCCCCAGCTTTTCTCATGATCCGATCTTTCTCCCGCGCCTTGAAACGCGCTGTGTTTCATGCCGTAGTGTCTTCCCCGCGCACGCTGTTCAAGTCGGCCGCTTCGACCACCACGCTCCTGGTCACCGCCGCCGCGCTGCTGGCCTGCACGCCGGCCTATGACTGGCGCACGATCCAGAACAACGACGACGCGTACGAAGTTACCTTTCCAGCCAAGCCGCGTTCCGACGCCCGTGATATCGACGTCGCCGGCAAGCCGATGCACATGAAGATGCAGATGGCCGAGGCGGGCGACGCGGTATTCGCCGTCGGTACGGTTGATTTGCCCAACGCCGACCCCGCGACCCAGCGCGCTGCGCTCGATTTTCTTCAGCAAGGATTGGCGCGCAACCTCAATACCGCGCCCGCTGCGCATCCTGTGGATATCGAAGTGGCGGCAGGCGGACGTTTGCCCGGGGCGGAAATCACCGTCAGCGGGACGAGTTACGCGAGCGAGGCGAGCGCCAACGGCCAGAAGAGCGAAACGCGTCAGATCCGGGCCCGTTTCATCGCCAAAGGGACGCACGCTTACCAAATCGCAATCGTCTCAACCAAGGCGCCGCCGGCCGATCAAATCGATCAATTTTTTTCCTCGTTCAAACTTTTTTAAGTATTTGCCCCGAATCGCGTCCATTCGTTCGTCAATATTTCTCAAATTGAACGACGCGCAGCAAACGTTTCGTATCTGAGAAGTCGCACAAGCATTTACAGCTAAAACTAGGATTTATCTCAGTTTTTTCAACTATCCACAGAGGCTGTGGATAACTTTGTGGAAAACATCGCCGCGCCCTCGCCAAGTGCCCGTCCGACGCGGCTTTCCTTACTTTGCCTTGATTCAGTGCAGTCAAAAATAGTTAATAAAATCAAAGGCCTGACGATCATTGACAAAATAGGTGTTTGATCAGATGTTAGAGAAACAAAGAACGATGCAATGTGCATAAGTCAAGTCTTGACAGCCGATTTTTCTTTTTTGCGGGCGGCAGTTCCGACGTGGTGGTTTATGCGGTCGCAAATGCCCGTCGATACTGAATTGCTTCGGCGAGGTGAGTCGCGGTCGGTGAATCGGCCGCCGCGAGATCGGCGATCGTGCGCGCCACTTTCAGAACGCGGTAATACGCCCGTGCCGACCAGCCGAAACGTTCGCCGGCCTCGCGAAGCAAGGCTTCGCCGGTGGCATCGAGCGGGCAGACAGCGTCCACTTCGCGTCCGTCCAGCTCGCGATTCGTCTTTCCTTGCCGTTCGAGTTGCCGGTCGCGCGCGTCGGCGACACGCCGTGCAACGACCGCGCTGGTCTCGCCAACGGATGCACTCCTCCCCGACAATTCCGCCGGCGACAACGCGGGCAATTCGATCTGGATATCGATGCGATCGAGCAGCGGCCCCGACAACTTGCGCAGATACCGCGTAGCGACGTCGGGCGTGCATCGGCAGCGGCCGTTCGGATCGCCGCGCCAGCCGCACGGGCAGGGATTCATGGCTGCGACCAATTGACATGCCGCCGGAAAATCGGCCTGATGCGCGGCGCGTGAAATAGTGATGCGGCCAGCCTCCAGCGGTTCGCGTAGCGTCTCGAGCACCTTCCGGTCGAATTCGGGCAGTTCGTCGAGGAACAGCACGCCGAGATGCGCCAGCGTGATCTCGCCGGGTTGCGGCGGATTGCGCCCACCTACCAGCGCAACCGAACTCGACGAATGATGCGGCGCACGAAACGGTCGCTGGCGCCATTGCGAGGGCGAAAATCCGAGCATGCTGGCGGACAGAATGGCCGCCGAGGACAACGCTTCGTCGTCGGTCATGGGCGGAAGAAGGCTGGGTAGCCGGGCGGCGAGCATTGACTTGCCGGCGCCGGGCGGTCCGACCATCAGCAGATGATGTCCACCCGCAGCCGCAACCTCGAGCGCGCGGCGTGCGCCGGGATGGCCGATCACATCGACGAGATCGGGCAACGGCGCGCGCCTGCGCAGCGGGGAATCTGGCGCCGCACCGCGGATAGGTGTAAGACGGCCATCGACGGAACCACTCAGGTGTGCACACAAAGCGGGCAGATCGGCGGCCCCGAATACATCGATACCCGGTACCAGCGCCGCTTCGGCCGCACTCCCCAGGGGCAGATAGATTTCGGGCATGCGGGAATCGGACTCGCGGATGGACGCGCCTTCGAGCGCCGACCCGGCGCGCGCATATTGACGCGCAGCGCCACAGGCCATGGCGAACGCGCCGCGCATCGGGCGCAGTGCACCGGTCAACGACAATTCCCCGGCGAACTCGCGATGCAGCAGCGCATCGGCCGGAATCTGGCCACTCGCCGCAAGAATGCCCAAAGCAATCGGCAGGTCGAAGCGGCCGGATTCCTTTGGCAGGTCGGCGGGAGCGAGATTGACGGTGATGCGGCGGACGGGGAAATCGAAACCGCAATTCTGGAGTGCTGCGCGCACCCGCTCGCGGCTTTCACGAACTTCGAGATCGGGCAAGCCGACGATTGAAAACGAAGGTAATCCATTGGCGAGATGAACCTCGACGGTCACCTCGGGCGCACGCCCAGGGGCGGGCGCGCGGCTGCGCACCACGGCAAGCGACATGATTTTTTCCCCGCTGCCGTTGCCTCGCTAATTCAAGGCGCCGGCTTAATGATCCAACATCACGGCTCGCTTAGCCGATGACACGCTTTAGAACATCTGGACTTCAGTCCTGGACACTGGACGAACTGGACGACGGTCCGCCGCCCAGCTTCGCTTCCAGCTGCGCGACGCGTTGTTCCAGTTCCTCGAGCCGGGCGCGCGTACGCACGAGCACTTGCGTTTGGGTATCGAATTCTTCACGCGTCACCAGGTCCAGCTTCGAAAAACCCTGGGACAGCATGGCTTTCATATTCTTTTCAATGTCCTTTGCCGGCGAATTCTTGAGCAGCTCGCTCATCTTGGCCTGGAAGTCATTGAACATGTCATTCGGTTGTTTCATGCGGTTTTCCTCTTGCGCACCATATAAGTGCATTCATTGTTAGCTCAGTGCTCCGGCAAACCGGATGATCCAATTTGGTGCGTACTCTGGCGCACCAGAAGAACCCCGACCCCTCCGCGCAACACGATGCCGCGCTTTGGAACACACCTGCTTGCTGGACCTTGCGAGCACTCTAGCAACGATCCACGGTGCGCGCCAGCGAACGCAAGCGTTGCTGGCCATCCGGTCTACGCCCGCGCATTGCATGCCCTTCGAGCCGGTTTGACAGGGCAAGGACACGCGCATGGCATACGAGTTGCATATGTGGCCCGGGCCTTGTCCGTGCGCGCTTTTCCGGGCGGTCGGCAATGCGGCGTGGCGCATCAGACACCACTCGCGACGGACATGAGGCAACGGGGATCAGGCATCGGACCAGATTAAAGCGCTCACGCGCCAACTCTGTTCGACACACAGCGAGGGATACATGAAGCTTATTACCGCAATCATCAAGCCGTTCAAGCTCGACGAAGCACGCGAAGCGCTATCGGCTATTGGCGTCTCGGGCATCACCGTGACCGAGGTAAAAGGCTTCGGCCGCCAGAAGGGCCACACGGAGCTGTATCGCGGCGCCGAATACGTGGTCGATTTCCTGCCGAAAGTGAAGATCGAAGCGGCGGTTTCCGACGACATCGTCGACCAGGCGATCGAGGCGGTCGAGCGCGCGGCTCGCACGGGCAAGATCGGCGACGGCAAGATCTTCGTCACCCCGATTGAACAAGTCATTCGCATTCGCACCGGTGAAACCGGCGCGGACGCTCTCTAAAAAAAGACACGGCGATAAGAGGAAACAGAAGAATGCGTAAATTATTGATGTCCTTGTTGATGGCGGGGTCGCTCTTGGGAGTGAGCGTCGGCACCGTGATGGCGCAGGATGCATCCGCGCCAGCGGCTGCATCCGCCGCGGCTTCAGACACGACCGCAGCGGCACCCGCAAGCGCACCGGATACAGCCTCCCCAGTCAGCGCCGATACGGCCCCGGCTTCGGGCGCTGACGCAGCATCGGCGGCCGCTCCGGCTTCCGGCGCATCCGACGCCGCACCGGCTGCGCCGACGGCACCGTTCTCTGTTGATTCATCGAAGATCAATTCCGGCGATACCGCCTGGATGCTGACCTCCACCGCCCTCGTGCTGTTCATGACGATCCCGGGCCTGGCGCTGTTCTATGCGGGCATGGTCCGCAAGAAGAACGTGCTCGCGACCGTGATGCAGAGCTTCGCGATCTGCTGCCTGGTCACGATCCTCTGGACCGTGGTCGGCTACAGCCTTGCGTTCACACCGGGTAACGCGTTCATCGGCGGTTTCTCGCGGGTGTTCCTGCACGGCATGAACTACATCCACGGCGACAAGGCGACCACCCTGACCGTCAGCCATCTGGCTCCGACGATTCCGGAATCGGTCTACTTCGTCTACCAGATGACGTTCGCGATCATCACGCCGGCGCTGATCGCCGGCGCGTTCGCTGACCGGATGAAGTTCTCCGCCATGCTGGTATTCATGGGGCTGTGGACGATCATCGTCTACTCGCCGATCGCGCACATGGTCTGGGAACCGACGGGCTGGCTGTCGGCGGCTGGCATCCTCGACTTCGCAGGCGGCACGGTGGTTCACATCAACGCCGGTATCGCAGGTCTGGTGTGCTGTCTGGTGCTCGGCAAGCGGGTCGGTTACGGCCGCGAAGTCATGGCGCCGCACAACCTCGTGCTTTCGCTGATCGGTGCTTCCATGTTGTGGGTCGGCTGGTTCGGCTTCAACGCGGGTTCGGCAGTGGCGGCTGACGGCCGTGCCGGTTTCGCAATGCTCACCACGCAAATCGCTACCGCATTTGCCGCGTTCGGCTGGATGTTCGCCGAATGGCTGGCCAAGGGTAAGCCTTCGGTGCTCGGCATTATCTCGGGCGCGGTGGCAGGTCTCGTGGCGATTACGCCGGCTTCGGGTTTTGTCGGCGTGACTGGCGCAATCGTGATCGGTATTGCGGCTGGCGTGGTCTGCTTCTGGTCGGCAACGTGGCTCAAGACGAAGCTCGGCTACGACGATTCGCTCGACGCGTTCGGCGTCCACGGCGTAGGCGGTATTCTCGGCGCGCTCCTGACCGGCATCTTCGCGGTCAAGGACATTGGCGGCGCGGACGGCAGCATCCTGCTGCAAGCCAAGGGCGTACTCACCACGCTGGTCTACAGCGGCGTGGTCAGCTACATCCTGTTGAAGGTTATCGACATGGTCATGGGTCTGCGTGTCACAGAAGAAGAGGAACGTGAAGGCCTCGACGTCTCGCTGCATGGCGAACACGTCGAATAAGAAGTTTTTTCGATGGAGGTGATGCCCGGCGCGAGAGGCTGCGGCGTCATCCCCTGATCGAGCGCAAGCAATAGCAGTAAGGCTCCGAGACAAGCGCAGCGATTTTGCCCGCCCACTTAGTGGCGGGCATTTTTTTGCCTTCGTTTTTGTCCCGGTTTTTGTCCCGCTTTTGTGCGAGGTAATGGTTTCTGGCTGGCGGGATTGATGCAAACACCGGCACGAACCGTGCGAATAGGCTTGGGAAAAGGCAGTTCATACCCAAATACGTGAGGCGTTTGTTCTACAATCTTTCCTCTTAAGTCCGCGAGTCATCAATGGTTCCGCACCTCGTTACGGCTTTAAACGGCCCTTTGCTCGATCTCGAGCGGAAGATACTCGACGCGACGCCGTCCATCGAACGCTGGTTTCGGCTGGAGTGGCAAGAACACACCCCACCGTTCTATTGTTCGGTCGACCTGCGCAACGCCGGTTTCAAGCTCGCTCCCGTCGATACCAACCTGTTCCCCGGCGGCTTCAACAACCTGCCGGTGGAAGTGTTGCCGCTCGCCGTGCAGGCCGCGATGGCGTCGATCGAAAAGATCTGCCCCGACGCGAAGAACCTGCTCGTGATCCCCGAGCGCCATACGCGTAACGCGTTTTATCTCGAGAACGTTGCGCGGCTCGCGACCATCATGCGTCAGGCCGGGCTGAACATTCGCTTCGGCACGCTCGACGAGAATATTCATGGACCGGTCACCATCGCGCTCGCCGACGGACAGAAGATTGTCCTCGAACCGCTCGAACGCACGCCGCGCCGGCTGGGCCTGAAAAACTTCGATCCCTGCTCGATCCTGCTGAACAATGACCTGTCCGGTGGCATTCCGCCCGTGCTGGAAAACCTGCACGAGCAATATCTGCTGCCGCCGTTGCATGCGGGCTGGGCCGTGCGCCGCAAGTCGAATCACTTCGCCTGTTATGACGACGTCGCGAAGAAGTTTTCGAAGCTCGTCGAGATCGATCCGTGGATGATCAACCCGTATTTCGCGCACGTGGAAGGCGTGGATTACGAGGCGCGTACCGGCGAGGAAGCGCTGGCGGATGCAATCGATGGCGTGTTGAAGAAGATTGCGAAGAAGTATCGGGAGTATGGAATCAGCGAGAAGCCGTATGTCGTGATCAAAGCCGATGCCGGCACCTACGGCAAAGGCGTCATGACGGTGCACGACGCGTCGGAAGTCGCCGCGCTGACGAAACGCGAACGCGTGAAGATGAACGACGCGAAGGAGGGCCTCGAAGTCCACGACGTGATCGTGCAGGAGGGCGTGCACACGTTCGAGCGCGTGGAAAATGCAGTCGCCGAGCCGGTGGTCTATATGATCGACCGGTATGTGGTGGGCGGGTTTTATCGTGTGCACGATTCTCGTGACCGCGACCAGAACCTCAACGCACCGGGCATGCATTTCGTGCCGCTCGGCTTCGAGCATACGGCCTTGCCCGACGCCCATGCGAAGCCCGGCGCCGCGCCGCCGAACCGCTTTTATATGTATGGCGTGGTGGCGCGGCTGGGGTTGCTCGCGGCATCGGTGGAACTGGAAAAAACCGATCCGGAAGCCATTCAGGTCTAAGCTTCACCCCATCACGACGGCCGCACGAAGTTGCGGCCGTTTTGCACTTCAGGCGCGAACCCGCGCGACGTGTTAAAAATCGCGTATTGCAGGGCGCTGTTTGCCGCCGCCTATTGAACCTATTGAATAAACCAAGGCCGAACGGCCGCTCTGGACGCTTATGGACATCCTTTTTATCGCCGATCCGCTCGATCACTTCAAGATCTACAAAGACACGACCTACGCGATGATGGCCGAAGCCGCGCGTCGTGGACACACGATCTACGCATGCGAGCCGCAGCATCTGGCCTGGGTCGGCGGCAGGGTAGAAGGGACGGTGGAGCGCGTGACAATCGTCGGCGACGAAGCGGATTCCGCGCGCTCGCAATGGTACGAGGCCGCCACGCCGGAAGTGCTCGACCTCAAGCATTTCGGCGCTGTCCTGATGCGCAAAGACCCGCCATTCGACATGGAATATGTAACGTCAACGTGGCTTTTGGAGTTGGCCGAGCGCACCGGCGCACGCATCTTCAACAAGCCGAGCGCGATCCGCGATCACTCGGAAAAGCTGGCGATCGGCGAATGGCCGCAATTTGTCGTACCGACGCTGGTTACCCGCGATGCCGCGCGTCTGCGCGCCTTCCACGCCGAGCACGGTGACGTGATCCTCAAGCCGCTCGACGGCATGGGGGGCATGGGCGTGTTTCGCGTGAAGGCTGACGGAATGAACCTCGGCACGATCGTGGAAATGCTCAGCGACAACGGCGCGCGTAGCGTCATGGCCCAAAAGTTCATCCCGCAAATTGTCGATGGCGACAAACGCATCCTGCTGATCGGTGGGCAACCCGTGCCGTATTCACTTGCCCGGATTCCACAGGGCAACGAAGTCCGCGGCAACTTGGCCGCGGGCGGATTGGGTCGCGCACAACCGCTCACGGAAAACGATCGCAAGATTGCGGAAACGCTCGGACAGACGCTGTTCGCACGGGGCTTGCTGCTGGTCGGACTCGATGCCATTGGTGACTACCTGACCGAAGTGAACGTGACCAGTCCGACGTGCTTCCGTGAAATCATGGACCAGACAGGTTTCGATGTAGCCGGCATGTTTATCGATGCACTGGAACGCGCGGCCGCAGCTTAGCAAGAAGCTTGACGATAAGTTTAGTGACGAGCGCGCAGCGAGAAATTAGAGGTGGCTATCGAAGAAGGCCGCCCAACCGTTGATTTCTCCCAGACTGTTACAATCTCCCGCTCATGAGATTCGTTTCGTGGCGCGATCCGGCCCCGAAATTGAAAGTGGAAACTTGCTGCAGCGCATAACGCTGCGCATAGCGTGCGAAATCCGACTAAGCTTAGGTATTGGCGCTTGTTGACGTTTCTGTACCCGGATCGATGTTGCAGTCGCGTTTTGCAATGTTTCGCAATTTTTCAGCACGCAATTGGCATATATAACAGCAAGTTCCCACAATTTCCGACGCATCTCGTCGTTTTGGGGCAGCACACTCTGACATGGCTGGCATTCTAATTATTGCGCACGCTCCGTTCGCTTCGGCGTTACGTGAGTGCATTACCCACATTTATGGCGGTTTGCCCGCACGCATTGGTGTGATCGATGTGAAGCCGGATTGCGACCCCGTTGAAGTCCGAGCGTTTGCGCGTTCCGAAATCGACCGTCTGAAGGAAGAAAACGGTGCGATCGTCCTCACGGACGTGTTCGGCGCGACGCCTGCGAATATCGCGCAAAGTTTGGCAAGCAACAGCGTCCGCGTGCTCGCCGGCGTCAATCTGCCCATGCTCGTGCGCGCCGTCTGTTACAGGACCACGCCGCTCGACACATTGGCTGAAAAGTCGCTGCAAGGCGGATCGAAGGGCATTCAGGAGCTGGATGCCTCGACGCCCGCCAATCCCTGCGCAATGGCCAGCGCCGCAGCTGCGGCCGTTGCCAATTGCGCGGTGGGCGCCGCCGCGACCAGTTGCATGCCCGCCAAGGTGGCAAGTCACTGAGCCGCGCTTGAGCGCGTTAAGTTGCTCCGCTGACGGCACATTGGCCGCACGTTAAGAAGATCGTTAAAAAGCATTGACCCAGCTGCATCGCGTCAGCCCTCTCACCTAGCGCCCGGAGCATCATGCTGCAACAGGAAACAACTATCGTGAACAAGCTGGGGCTGCACGCGCGTGCTTCAGCCAAGCTCACACAACTGGCGGGAAACTTTCAATGCGAGATCTGGATGAGCCGCAACGGCCGCCGGATCAACGCGAAAAGCATCATGGGCGTGATGATGCTCGCGGCGGGAATCGGCAGTACGGTAACAATCGAAACCGAAGGCTCCGACGAAGCAGAAGCCATGAAGGGCATCCTTGCGCTCATCGCAGATAAATTTGGCGAAGGACAATGACGTTGTCCTGCCTGCAGCACTGAGAAAAAGCCGCGCATTGACGCGGCTTTTTTTGTGCCCGTGGACATGGCGCTGACACGCGGCGCAACAAACTGCGTCATTTTGTGACAGAAACTTGCTGCAGCGCAAAGCGTGCCAAATCGCGTTCGAATTTATAATGGTGCGCGGATCGCATCGCCAGCCGGTGGTCGACAAAACCGCGAGCCACACCCATAACTAGAGAGAGGTGCGCGTGTCGTTCACGCTGCATGGAATTCCCGTTTCGCGCGGTATCGCCATCGGCCGCGCGTATCTGATCGCGGCGGCTGCACTCGATGTCGATCACTATCTGGTCGAACCGGATCGCATCGACAGTGAAATTGAACGCTTTCATACGGCGCAAGCGCAGGTGCACGCGGAGCTGGACGCCTTGCGCGACGATCTGGCTGCGGATGCCCCCAGCGAAATGGGCGCGTTTATCAACGTCCATTCCATGATCCTGAACGACGCCATGCTCGTTCACGAAACCATCGATCTCGTCCGTACGCGCCGCTACAACGTGGAGTGGGCGCTGACCGAGCAGCTTGAAATCCTGAGCCGCCATTTCGACGATATCGAAGACGAATACTTACGCGAACGCAAGGCCGATATCCAGCAAGTCGTGGAGCGCGTGCTGAAGGCGCTGGCCGGCGCACCGTCCACCGCTACGCTCGTCGTGGATGGCGCGGCGACCAATGGGCACAACGACATGATCGTGGTCGCCCACGACATCGCGCCCGCCGACATGCTGCAGTTCAAGACCCAGGCATTCAAGGGTTTCGTGACGGATCTCGGCGGCCGCACGTCGCATACGGCTATCGTGGCGCGTAGCCTGGGTATTCCGGCGTCGGTCGGCGTGCAGCAGGCGAGTGCCTTGATCCGGCAGAACGACTTGATCATTGTGGATGGGGATCACGGCATTGTGATCGTCGATCCCGCGCCGATCGTGCTGGAAGAGTATTCGTACCGGCAGAGCGAAAAGGTGCTTGAGCAGCGCAAGTTGCAACGCCTCAAGTTCTCGCCGACGCAAACGTTGGACGGCACCAAGATCGACTTGTGCGCGAACATCGAATTACCCGACGACGCCAAGACCGCGCTCGATGCAGGCGCGATGGGCGTGGGCCTGTTCCGCAGCGAGTTCCTGTTCATGAATTACAAGGACGAGTTGCCGGAAGAAGAAGAGCAATTTGCGGCCTACCGGCGCGCGATCGAATTGATGAAGGGCCGGCCGGTGACCATTCGCACGATCGACGTGGGTGCGGACAAGCCGCTTGAATCCATGGGCGGTGGCGACGGTTACGAGACCGCGCAGAACCCGGCGCTGGGTCTGCGGGCAATCCGCTGGAGCTTGTCCGAGCCGCAGATGTTCATGACGCAATTGCGGGCTATCTTGCGGGCATCGGCGTTTGGCCACGCGAAGATCCTGATCCCGATGCTCGCGCATGCGCAGGAAATCGACCAGACGCTCGACCTGATTCACGAGGCGAAGCGCCAGCTTGACGATGCGGGTATCGACTATGATCGCAACATTCAGGTCGGCGCGATGATCGAGATTCCGGCGGCCGCGATTGCCGTGCGGCTGTTCCTGAAGCGGCTGGATTTCCTGTCGATCGGGACCAACGACCTGATCCAGTACACGCTTGCAATCGATCGCGCGGATAACGCCGTCGCGCATCTGTATGACCCGTTGCATCCCGCGGTTTTGCACTTGATCGCGTTCACGCTGCGCGAAGCGAAAGCTGCGGGCGTCCCGGTTTCGGTGTGCGGTGAAATGGCCGGCGACCCGACCGTGACACGCCTGCTGCTCGGCATGGGCCTCACCGAGTTTTCGATGCACCCAAGCCAGTTGCTCGTGGTCAAGCAGGAGATCCTGCGGGCGGACTTGAAGGCGTTGCAAAAGCCGGTCGCGGACGTGCTTGCCGCGTACGAACCCGCAGAGTTGCTCGCCGCGCTGGCGGTGCTTCAGAAGGTCTGAGCGAGGCCGCGTTCGGCGATGAGTTTATCGACCACGCGCATCACGAACTCAGGCGTGATGACAGCGGTGCATTGAAACGGCTGCGGTTTGTCGAAGCGGCGGGGGCACCAGGCGAAATCGTGGGCATCGAACTCGGCGGTCATGTCGTTGAAGCAGCTATTGCAGGCGTGAAAGTTGATCACGCGATACGGCGTGCGGAACTCGGTCGACGGATGCGAGAAGCCGCTGATCATGACCACAGGCGTGCCTGCGGCCCATGCGAGCCACGACAGTCCGCTTCCCAATCCGATAAAAAAATCCGCGTGATGCAACAGGCTCATGCGTTCCTGCAACGGCCGATTGCCGGTGAAATCCTCGGCGCCTTCTGGCATTACGTTCATGTGCTTCGCGTTACCGTACTGTTTGTCGCGGTCAATGCATAGCACTCTGTAACCGAGTGTCTTCAGATGCTTGATCAGTGTCGACCAGCCGCGCGGGTTGTTCCAGTACTTGCATTGCGCCGTTGATTGCGTTGCTATGCATACGTAACGTTCGGCAATCGTGCGCGTCTTGTCCGCGATAACCACATTCGGCTTGCGTTCCTGACACGGCACGCCCAGCAGATACGCCATCATGTCCTGCATGTTGCTCACGCGCGGATCGGTGGGCTGATGGTCGCGTTCAGAGAATGGCTTTAGCAGGCCGAGGTAATATGTAGCGTAGTACGTGTCGTCCCGGCTATCGAGTCCGGCGTCTGTTGCGATGTGCAAATGCGGATAACCGTCTCGAAAAAGCGGCTGCAAATGCTCGGGCAGCGGCATATATAGCTCGCATTGGTGTTGTTCGCGGAATGCATCAATAACCGGCAGCCATGCGAGCGAATCGCCCAGCGCGAGTGGTTTCATGCGTAGTCGAACTTTCTGGTTCGTTGCATCGAATGCGTGAGAGAACACGAGCCGCTGGCCATCGAGTACTTCCAGCAGGAAACGCACGAAATATTTGCGTCTGCTAGTGATCACCGCGTTGGCTTCGACAGCTTCGTCCAGCAGGACATTGAACGTGTCCAGGTCGGTCATCCTGACGTGCCAGCCATCTACAGGCACTTGCACGCGGCAGCCGTAATTAAAATCGTAGAGGATGCCTTCGGGTCCGGTCATCACCGGGATGCCGGGCTGAGCGAATTCGGTTTCGGTCCTGCCGCGTTGAGTGTGCTGGGTTTCGGTCTCGTTCATGTGTCTCTCCAATTGCGTCAAAAGCGTAGTGGCCAAGATAAGCTGGCCCGGCGCTTAGGAAAATTGGAGAACTCTTAAATTTGAGACGGGGCGTTTATTCGTCGACGGACATTGACGCCGCGAGCGCGGCGTGCTGATCGCGAATCAGCCTGTCAACAATCCGCATGACAGATTGTGGCGTGATTGATGTCGTGCACTGAAACGGTCGTGGATCGTCTCGCCAGCGCGGGCATTGTGCGAAAACTTCGGGATGGAGCTCTATGGCGGTGTCGTTGAAACAGCTGTTGCACACGTGAAAGTTGATCACCCGATACGGGGTCCGAAACTCTGTGGAAGGATGGGAGAAACCGCTGATCATGACGACTGGAATGCCAACAGCCCATGCGAGCCACGATAATCCGCTCCCTAGTCCGATAAAAAAATCGGCGTGCAGTAACTGGCTCGCACGTGCTTGCAACGTGTAGTTGCCGGTGCAATCCTCTGCCTCAGCCGGCATGGTATTGATGTTGACATCGTTGCCGAACTGCCAATAGCGGTCTATGCACATTACCCGGTAACCTAGCGATTTCAAGTAATTGATCAACGTGGGCCAGCCGGCCGGATTATTCCAATACTTGTGTTGCGCCGTCGATTGCGTTCCGATGCACACGTACTTCCCGGGAATGACGCGCGCCGTGTCGGCAATGATCAGATTCGGCTTGCGTTCCCGACAAGGGACGCCGAGCAAATACGAGACGGTATCCTGCATGCAGCTGATACGCGGGTCGGTTGGTTGATGGTCGCGCTCAGAGAGGGGAAACATGAGCCCGAAATAATAGCTGGCGTAATCCGGTTCGGTCCGCTGCGCAAGTTGCTCCTCGGTCGCCAGATGAAGATGCGGATAGCCGGCCCGGAACAGTGGCTGCAAATGCTCGCCCATCGGCGCATAGAGCTCGCAGGAATGCTGTTCACGAAACGCATCAATGACCGGAATCCATGCGATTGAGTCGCCTAGCGCCCAGGGATCCATACAGAGCCGCACGTTTTTCCCTTGGGCATTGAAGGCGTGGGTAAAAACGAGCCTGTCACCGTCGAACACTTCCAGGAGAAACCGCACGAAGTATTTGCGAACGCTCGCAACCACGGAGTGGGCTTCGACCGTTTCATCCATCAACACGTTGAACGTGTCGAGGTCGCTCATCCGAACCCGCCAGCCGCTGACAGGAACCTGCACGCGGCAACCGTAATTAAAATCGAAAAAAATGCCTTCGGGGCCCTCAAGCACAGGAAGCGCAGGGCCGCCTTCCATTTGGGGTCCGCCGCGATTACGGGCCGTCGCATTCTCGATCATTTGTTGTTATCGTTGAAAACGGGCGCTCAGAGTAGACCTGTTGCACGTCCTACTGAACCCGATAATTCTTAAATAACAGGATTACTTTTCGCGAAAAGGGTCGTTCGTCCGGCGCACACCACGCAATCCGCCTGCCGCGCGATCCGCATCGTGTTCCACTCCATGCGCAGCGAATCGAGCATCATCAGGCGGCCTTGCAGCGTCGTACCGAACCCACCGATCACGCGTAACGCCTCTGCTGCTTGCATCGTCCCGATAATGCCGACCGTCGGCGAGAAGACGCCCATGGTCGAGCACGCGACTTCCTCGAACGCTTCGTCCGGCGGGAACACGCATGCGTAGCAGGGTGATTCGGAGGAGCGGAAGTCGAAGGTACTGATCTGGCCGTCGAAGCGCAGCGCGGCACCGGAGACAAGCGGGATGCCGTGGGCGAAACAGGCGGCGTTGATCGCGTGGCGCGTGGCGAAGTTATCGGTGCAATCGAGGACGACGGAGGCGCGCGGGACGTGCGTGTTGAGCCAGTCCTTGTCGGCGCGGATGGCGACGGTATTGACCTTCACGCCGGGATTGAGGGCGGCGAGTGTATGACGGGCCGAATCCACCTTCGATTCACCGACCGATGCGCTCACGTGCAGGATCTGGCGCTGGAGATTGGTGAGATCGACGGAATCGGCGTCGACCAGCGTGATCTCGCCGACACCCGCCGCCGCCAGATACATCGCTGCCGGAGACCCGAGCCCACCCGCACCAATGATGATGGCGTGCGCATCGAGAAAGCGCTGCTGCGCTTCAATGCCGATTTCATCGACGAGGATGTGGCGGGAATAGCGGAGAAGCTGATCGTCGTTCATCGAGCGCTCAAGTAGGCTACGACCGAAATACCTGAGAGCACGAAACAGGCGCGCGGTCGCGAAAGCGCTATTTTAATCGCGTGTCGAGGGGCGTTGGGGCAGAGCACTTACTCCGGTCCCAGACAATCACAGGATGCTGAGGTGGAACCGGGAGCGCAACGGGGGAATAAGACTGGCGCGGCACCTATGGTGTGCCGGAGGACGGTAACGTGAATTCGTTGCTGGTTACTGCTGAATCAGTGGGCGAGGCTATCGAGCCTGCGCCCACTGATTCCGGGACCAAACTTACTGTGTAGCCGAAGCGGGCACCGGTGCAGACGCGGGCGCCGGCGTGGCATCGGCACCCGGCACATCGGAGGCCGGAGTTGCATTCGCCCCTGGCGTAACCGGCAACGCGGGTTTGACAGCAATAGGAGCCGAAGCCGAGGGAGCCGGCTTATCCTGCGCCAGTTTCCTTTCGGAATAAGACTTCGATTCCTGCACCGGTTTGCCTTCCAGCTTGTTCAGCGCTTGCGCGAGCATGAAGTCATCGGCGGTGCCGAAATCGACAGGCTTGCGCTCCCGATCCTTACGGCGTTGCTCCGGCGTCTTCTTGTCGTTCTGCTCTTCAAGAATCCGCAGTTGCTCGAGCCGGTCCGCTTCGCGCGCGTCCTGTTCCTTCTTCTCGTTCGGATCCTGCGTATTGGCCAGGTGGTTCGAATAATCCACTTCACGCGTGACGAGCGCGTCGTCCGGATCACCCTCAGCGTATTGGTCGACCGGAACGTCCGGGCGGATACCCTTGTTCTGGATCGACCTGCCGCTCGGCGTGTAGTAATACGCGGTGGTCAGACGCAGCGCGGTGTCGGCGGTCATTGGCCGGACGGTCTGTACCGAGCCCTTGCCGAACGTGGTCTTGCCAACAATCAACGCGCGATGATGATCCTGCAGCGCACCCGCGACAATCTCGGAAGCCGACGCCGAGTACGCATTGGTCAACACGACCATGGGTACTTTCTTGAAGATTTCCGGCAGGTTCTTCAGCGGATCGGAGTCGAAGGACGGCAGGCGATAGTTGTCGTACGTATCGCGGAAGGTTTGCTTCGCGTCCGCGATTTGCCCATTCGTCGACACCACCACGGCGTTATCCGGCAGGAACGCACCGGCCACGCCGACCGCGCTCTGCAGCAAACCGCCGCCGTTGTTACGCAGGTCAAGCACGAGGCCCTTCAGGTCCGGCTGCTGGCGCGCGAGATCTTGCAGCTTTGCGGCGAGATCCGGCACGGTGCGTTCCTGGAAGCTCGTGATCCGGATGTAGCCGTAACCCGGCGCCGGAATCTTCATCTTCACGCTCTGCACCTGGATGATCGCGCGCGTCACCGTGACCGGGAAGGTCCGGTCGTCGGTCTTGCGGAAGATGGTCAGCGTGACCTTGGTGCCCGGATCGCCGCGCATTTGCTTGACGGCGTTATCCAGCGTCATGCCGCGTACCGGCTTGTCGTTGATGCGCGTGATCAGGTCGCCCGGACGAATGCCGGCGTGGAACGCCGGCGTATCTTCAATAGGCGAGATCACCTTGATCAAGCCATCTTCCGCCGAAATCTCGATACCGAGACCCGCGAAGCGACCCTTGGTCTGCTCCTGAAGCTCTTCGTAATCGGTTTTGTCTAGATATGACGAATGCGGATCGAGGCTCGATACCATGCCCTTGATAGCCGCGGTGAGAAGCTTTTTATCGTCGACCGGCTCGACGTATTCATGCTTGATTTGCCCGAATACTTCGGCAAACAACCGCAATTGATCGAGCGGGAGAGGCGCGGTGGCGGCTTGCTGGGCGGATGCGGAGAGTTGCAGCGTTGCAAATACGCCGGTAGCAAGGCCCGCGGCGATCAGGCCGATGTTTTTCAGGTTCTTTCGCATAGAGTCTGTTGCGGTCGAAAGCGGATTAGGCTGCGTCGTGGTTGACTGGGCAGTATAACTGCAAGCCCCGGACCACAACTTAAACGCAGCTTAAAGGGTTTCGCCGGGAAATGAATGGGCGGGTTCTTTTTATGCGTGATGGTTTCAAAACCAGTGTCCGTCCGCAAATGTCGGGCCCGGATTAAGGGGATTCGCAACGCGCGAGATCGGACGGCTTATTTTCGCGCGTTCGGGCGATAAGCGCTGAGGCGGAGGAACGGGGAGTCGGCGCGCTTGCGCGGATGCTGGCAAAAACCGGCCTGTGCCGGCCGCAAACGCGAGCACGAGAGTTGCCGTTGCCTTAAAGCCGCTCCGAAAGGCGCATAAATCACGGGTACCGTACGCAAGCGGGAAGCGAACTCGCACGGCTGCTCCCTCTGAACGATACATCCGGTGAGCACCACGAGCGACGTGCACACGAGAAACCCCCCGGCCATGCTCAAGCCAACGGTCACGAATGCCGGATTAGAGCACCCGCAACCGTCAGCCATTCTCGAAACAAAAACCCTTAACCCGCCTTCCCTTGTTTCGCGACCGCCGCCTGCGCCTTGGCGATTGCTTCCGGGTCGCCGAGATAATAGTGCTTGATCGGCTTCAGGTTTTCGTCGAGTTCATACACGAGCGGCACGCCGTTCGGGACGTTCAGGCCGACGATGTCGTTGTCGGAAATATCGTCCAGATACTTGATCAGTGCGCGCATGGAGTTGCCGTGGGCGGCAATCAGCACACGCTTGCCCGACTTGACGGCCGGCGCAATGGATTCGTTCCAGATGGGCATGACGCGGGCGACCGTGTCCTTCAGGCACTCGGTCAACGGCAACTGCTCGCGCGGCACTCTTGCATAGCGAGGGTCGTTGAACGACGTGCGTTCGTCGGACGGATCGAGTGCAGGCGGCGGCGTGTCGTAGCTTCTGCGCCAGATCAGCACTTGCTCGTCACCGTATTTCTTCGCGGTCTCGGCCTTGTTCAGACCGGCGAGCGCACCATAATGCCGCTCGTTCAACCGCCACGAATGGACGACTGGCAAGTACATTTCGTCCATCTGGTCCTGCACGTGCCAGAGCGTGCGGATCGCGCGCTTGAGCACCGAAGTGTAAGCCAGGTCAAAGCTGAAGCCGGCTTCCTTCAGCAGCACGCCGGCCTGCTGGGCCTCACGAATGCCTTGTTCTGTCAGGTCGACGTCGACCCAGCCTGTGAATCGGTTTTCCTTGTTCCACGTGGATTCGCCGTGGCGGATGAGCACTAGCTTGTACATGATGTCCGTTGAGAGGTCGGTTAGTTAGGAAGCGGCAAAAAAGCTGGAAACTGGCATCGATTCTGTGCGGCAACGCGTTCTGGCGCAACTCAGCCGATTGGCCGAGGCCATCGCGGAGGACGGTTATTTTATAATGGGTGGATTGTCCCGATTTTTTTCGACCTTTCATTTTTCCACACTCCCAATCCGGCGGTCCCGACGTGAAGTTTTTCACCGATTACACCAACCTTGTTCTTATCGCCGTCGCCCTCATTTCTGGTGGGTTGCTGCTTTGGCCGACGATTGTCCGGCGCGGCCGCGGAAGTGTTTCCGCTCCCGAGGCCGTTCAACTGATCAACCGGCGTAACGCCTCCGTGATCGACGTGCGGCCGGCCACCGAGTATTCGAAGGGGCATCTGCCGGCGGCGCGAAACTTCGAGATTTCGGAGCTTCAAGCAAAAATTGGCCAGATCGCGAAGAATAAGAGCAATCCGGTCTTGCTCGTGTGTCAGACCGGCCAACAGTCGCAGAAGGCGAGCCAGATCGTGAGCGATGCCGGTTACGCCGAAGTCCACGTATTGCAGGGCGGGCTGGATGCCTGGCAAAAAGCCGGCATGCCGGTCGTGAAACAAGGAGCGGTAAAGTGAATAAAGTGATCATGTACAGCACGCAGGTGTGCCCGTATTGCCAGATGGCCGAACGTCTACTAAAGTCGCGCGGCGTGGAAAACGTCGAGAAGGTGCTGATCGACCGTGATCCGGCGCGGCGTGAAGAAATGATGACGCGTACGGGGCGCCGTACGGTGCCACAGGTATTTATCGGTGAGACGCATGTTGGCGGTTACGACGATCTGTCCGCGCTCGATCGCAAAGGCGGCCTGGTGCCGCTGCTCGAGGCCGCCTGAACAAGCAGCGGATCATCAGGCCGGGCGCGTCGGCCTGAATGTATTCGCTGCGCAATTACGCCGCCTGCGGTTTTCAGCCGGAAAAAACCGGAAAAGCCGCGGGTGGCACATTAAATAATCAAGGGAATCAACCATGTCTGACGACAACAACCAGCCGTTCTTCAACATCCAGCGCATCTACTTGAAGGACATGTCGCTCGAGCAGCCCAATTCGCCGGGCATCTTCCTTGAGCAGGAAATGCCGTCGGTGGAAGTGGAAGTGGACGTGAAGGCCGAGCGCCTGGCGGAAAGCGTGTTCGAAGTGCTGGTAACGGGCACCGTGACCGCGAAGGTGACCGACAAGGTCGCGTTCCTGATCGAAGCCAAGCAAGCCGGTATTTTCGATATCCGCAACATTCCCGCCGATCAAATCGATCCGCTGGTCGGCATTGCGTGCCCGACCATCCTGTTCCCGTACCTGCGCTCGAACATTGCCGACGCCATCACCCGCGCCGGTTTCCCGCCGATCCACCTCGCCGAGATCAACTTCCAGGCGCTGTACGAACAACGTATTTCGCAGTTGTCGGCAGCTCAGGAAGGCGTGGCCAACGGCGCGACGCTGAACTAAATCCCGCATATTCCGGAGCCGGGCATGCAAGTAGCCGTTCTCGGCGCCGGTGCGTGGGGCACCGCACTGGCTGGCCATCTGGCCACTCGCCACTCTACGGTGCTCTGGGCGCGCGATCGCGCGCTCATCGAGTCACTGTCCCAAACGCATGAAAACGAGCGCTATCTGCGCGGCATAACGCTGCCCGCAGCGCTTCAGTACGACGCTGACCTCTTTTCAGCGCTGGCCTACGGCGCGGCGGAAGACGCGCTGTGCGTGGTTGCAGCACCGGTCGCGGGCTTGCGCGCGTTATGCCGCAACATGCGCGAACTGGATATAGTTCCGGCGCATATCGTCTGGTTGTGCAAAGGCTTCGAAGCCGACACGCAATGCCTGCCGAACGAGGTGGTGGCGGCCGAATTGCCGCAGCACGCGAGCAACGGCACGCTTTCCGGACCGAGCTTCGCGCGTGAAGTCGGGCAGGGTTTGCCGGTGGCGCTGACAGTCGCGAGCGCGTCGGCAACGCTCGGCGAGCGCACCGTTGCCGCGTTTCATCACGGCGCCATGCGCATTTATACCGGCGACGACGTGATCGGCGTGGAAGTGGGCGGCGCGGTGAAGAACGTGCTGGCCATTGCAACCGGCATTGCCGACGGCCTTGGCCTGGGCCTCAACGCCCGGGCAGCGCTGATTACGCGCGGACTGGCCGAGATGTCACGCCTCGGCGTGGCATTAGGCGGGCGCGCGGAAACCTTCACCGGCCTGACCGGGCTCGGCGACCTGATTCTCACGGCGACGGGAGATTTGTCGCGCAATCGCACGGTCGGCATGCAATTGGCAACAGGCCGTTCGCTCACCGACATCCTCGCGGCGCTTGGCCATGTGGCCGAGGGCGTAAGATGCGCGCGGGCCGTGCTGGCGCTGGCGGAGACTCATGGCATCGACATGCCGATCACACACGCCGTGTGTCGCGTGTTATTCGAAAATGTCGCGCCGCGTGACGCCGTTCACGCGTTATTGAGCCGCGATGCAAAAGCAGAGTGAGGGATCTCCGGCGCAGGAAGACTGCGCCGGAGATCATTTATTCACCGCCCTCGAACCCTGTCTGACGCCATGCTTCGAACGTCACGACCGCTACCGTATTCGATAAATTCAAACTCCTGTTCCCCGGCCGCATAGGCAAGCGCACGCGCCGGTCATTCGTGAACTGCGTGAGCACCGTGTCCGACAAGCCCCGGGTTTCCGCGCCGAAGACGAACCAGTCACCCGCCCTGAACGTATGCCCGAAAAATGGCGTGGAGCCGCGCGTGGTGAACGCAAACATGCGGCTCACGTCGGGCGCCTCGGTTTCGAGGAATGCCGCCCAGTTCGCATGGACATGCATCTGCGCATACTCGTGGTAGTCGAGGCCGGCGCGGCGCATCTTGGCGTCGTCGAGCGGGAAACCGAGCGGTTCGATCAAATGCAGGCGGGCGCCGGTATTGGCGCATAGCCGGATCACGTTGCCGGTGTTCGGCGGAATTTCAGGTTCGACCAGTACGACATTGAACATAAGCGATAACTCGTGAAAATTAGTCTTGCGGCGTGCGCAGCGCGACGAAGTTGGTGACACGCCGCGCGCCGGCGGCTTTCAGCGTAAAGGCCAGCGCGTCGAGTGTGGCGCCGGAGGTCATGACGTCATCGACAATTGCCACGTGCTGGCCGCGTATCTCGCGCAGCACCGTGAACGCATTGCCGACGTTTGTGCGCCGTGTATCGAGATCGAGCTTTGCTTGCGGCGCCGTGTCCCTGATACGCCCGATCAGCGTTGCGTCAGCCAACGAGCCGAGCCGGCGCGCAAGCGGTTTCCCGATCGACCACGCCTGGTTGTAACCGCGCGTCCTCAGGCGCCGTGGCGACAGCGGCACAGGAGCGACGACATCCGGTGCCGCCGCGTTGGTACTCTCGAATGCGGCGTGCAACTGGCGCGCAAACTCGTCGGCTGTTGCCAGCCGCGCGTGGAACTTGAGATCAAGCGCGAGTGTATCGAGCGGCGCATGGTAATCGGCCAGCGCGATGGTCGCGTCAAAATGCGGCGGCTCCGCAATACACCGCCTGCAAGGTGAATGCGCGCCACTTTTAACGCCAGCAGATGCGGCCGAGGCCGCGGCAAGCACCGGCACGGGCAGTGCACAAACCGGGCAACGCGTGCGTGTCTGGTTCCAATACTGTTCATCGCAGCCAGCACACAATACTTTCTGCGACAAATTGCCACACAATGCGCACTGACTGGGCAACGCGATGTCGCGCATCTGGCCGAGCCGCTGCATGGCCGTGGCAGAAGCCGCGCGCAGCGAGCCAGGACCGCGCGATATGACACCAAGGACACCAAACCGTAGCTTCATACGTTCGATCCAGGGAAAGCGTGGCAGCGCAAAAATCCGCCTCGAGTGAGCGGGCGAGCGCTCAGGAGGACCGGCCGGAACCGTTGCACGGTCTGGTTTGGCTGAACGTTTCAGGAATCGACCGAGTATACTTCGCACTCTTAGAAAGTAGGTTGTCATGTCCCCAACTCCTGCCAACGCTGGCCGTCCGGCCTACGATTCGCGCCGTCTGCAGCGAATTTTCGACCGTCGCGCCTCGACGTTCGATGACGTCGCGTTCCTGCCGCGCGAGATCGCGCAGCGCATGCGCGAGCGGCTCGACTACATCAAGGTAACGCCGGTGCGCGTGCTCGACGCGGGCTGCGGCATGGGCGCCGACTTGGCCGGCCTGCGCGAGCGTTTCGCCGATGCGTCGGTGCTCGGCATGGACTTGTCGGCGGCTATGCTGGCCCGGGCGAACCAGGCCGAGATGGCCGAATCCGAAGCCAACGCTGGCTGGCGCCGGTTTCTTCCCGCCACGCTGGGCAAGGCGTTCGGCGCGCGCGGCCCGCAACTGGCGCAGGGCGACTTCGCTCACCTGCCGTTTGTTGCAAGCGCGTTCGAGATGCTCTGGTCGAATCTCGCGCTGCACTGGAATGCGCGGCCCGACCTCGTATTCCCCGAATGGGCGCGTGTGCTCAAGGTGAACGGCCTTCTGATGTTCAGCACGCTCGGTCCCGACACACTGAAAGAGCTCAGCGGCGCGTACGCGCAGGCGGAAAAATCACTGGGCCTGGCGCCACAGCGGCACACCATCGAATTCGTCGATATGCACGATCTCGGCGACATGCTGGTCGAGAGCGGCTTCGAGATTCCGGTGATGGATCAGGAGGTGCTGACGATCACGTACAAGTCGCCGGAATCGCTGCTGAAAGACGTGCGCCGCTGGGGTGCTTATCCGCGTGACGCCGCGCCGCAAACGCATGCTCGCGCGTTGCGTGACGCGCTTCACACGGCGCTTGAAGCGCGCCGCCGCGAGGACGGCACGATCCCGCTGACCTTTGAAGTGATCTATGGACACGCATGGAAGGCAGTGCCGCGAATGACGGCGGAAGGGCACGGTATTGTGAGGCTCGAAGACATAGGACGAGGCTCAAAACGGAGCAAGTAAACCAGTCAAAACAGCCTTTCCCACTCCTCGATCACGCGTGTTGACACGCATCCAAAAGGATGCGGCAAAAGGGCGCAGAGGCTTGTGCGGCTTGGCTTTGCGGCGTGCACCACCTTGCTTGTGGATGCTGGGCAACGCGCCTATAATGCGTCAGTTTGTCGCCGGGCTGGCATGATTTTGGGCGCATCCTGAGTGATTGGCAGTGGCAACAGGTAGGCAGCAGGGTGTGCAGGAAGCTGGCAGCAGGTGGGCAATACGCGGCGCGGTTGAGACAAATCTGACGCGGGAATCCAACGCGGGAGACGGCGATGCAAGCAACGGATCTGCCGATGGACACCGAACCGGTCATAAAGGACTGGTTGATCAAGCGGAACTGTTCTGTCTCGCCGCGGCAATTCGTGGCGTTCTACGTGTCGCTTGCGCTGTTTTCGTTGCTGATCGCGAGTTTGCTGGTGTGGGCGGGCGCTTGGCTGGTGCTGCCTTTTACGGGTATCGAGTTGCTGGCGGTCGGTATCGCGTTCGTCATTTACGCGCGGCATGCTGTCGACTACGAGCGGATTCTACTGTTTCACGACCGGCTGCTGATCGAGCGGATGGACGCGGAAACACTCACGCAGAGGGAGTTCAATCCGCGCTGGGTGAGAGTCGAGCCGGGGGCAACACCGAGAGATCCGGTGAAGCTGGTGTCCCGGGGGGAGTCGGTGCCGGTCGGGATACATCTGGCGCAGCATCGTCGCAAGCAGTTCGCCGTCGAGTTGCGGATATGGCTGAGGCGCTGCGGTTGACGGTCTGAGGATGCGCCGGCTGGGCGCATTCAGGATGTCCGGTTGGCGGCGCTCCGCGAAAAAGCACGGAACCGGGAACCGGGAAGCAAGAGGGAAAGTACGCGGGAAGTATGTAGCAAAGCGGCACACGCATCGACACGCGCCGCCGAGTAGATCGTTTCCAGGGGAGGCGATGCATGAGTCGGACGGGTGCATACGGGGGTCGAGGGTCTGAATGGAAATTTTGGGTAAGGAAGCTATGAAAACAATCAAGCGAGCCCTGTCGGGCGTGCTGGCGTTAAGCGGACTCCTGTTCGCCGGCGCGGCCCTGGCGGTCAACGACAGTCCTGGCGGTCCTGCAGTTAACGAACTTAACTTCCAGACGCCGGTGACGAAGATCGCCGAAGAGCTCTACGGCCTCCATACGTTCATGCTGATCATCTGCACGGTGATTTTCCTCGGCGTGTTCGGCGTGATGTTCTATTCGGTCCTGATGCACCGGAAGTCGAAAGGACACAAGGCTTCGAATTTCCACGAAAGCACCACCGTCGAAATCATCTGGACGATCGTCCCGTTCGTGATCGTCGTGCTGATGGCGCTGCCGGCCACGAAGGCCGTCGTCGCCATGAAAGACACCACCAACGCCGACCTGACCGTGAAGGTCACCGGTTATCAGTGGAAGTGGGGCTACGACTACGTGAAGGGGCAGGGCGAAGGCATCAACTTCCTGTCCACGCTCTCTACCCCGCGTAGCGAAGTGAACGGCCAGACGCCGATCACGGACCTGTATCTCCAGGAAGTCGACAATCCGCTCGTGGTTCCGGTCGACAAGAAAATCCGCATCATCACCACAGCCAATGACGTCGTCCACTCGTGGTACGTCCCGGCGTTCGGCGTGAAGCAGGACGCGATCCCCGGCTTCGTGCGCGACACGTGGTTCAAGGCCGAGAAGATCGGCACATTCCGCGGCTTCTGTACCGAGTTGTGCGGCAAGGAACACGCGTACATGCCGGTCGTGGTCGAAGTGTTGTCGGCTGAAGACTACACGGCGTGGGTCGATGGCCAGAAGAAGAAAATGGCCGCCAGCGCGGACGATCCGAACAAGACCTACACGATGGACGAACTGAAGGCGCGCGGCGCACAGGTCTATACGTCGAATTGCGCGGTCTGCCACCAGCCGACCGGCAAGGGCGCTGGTCAGTTCCCGGCGCTCGATGGCAGCAAGATCGCCAATGGCCCGATCGCGGACCACGTGAGCATTGTGCTGAAGGGCAAGGGCGCGATGCCGAACTGGGGCGCGACGCTCAATGACGTCGAGATCGCTTCGGTGATCACGTACGAACGCAATACCTGGGGCAACCACACGGGCGACATCCTGCAACCCCTGCAAGTCGCCGACGCACGTAACGGCAAGATGCCCGCCGGCGGCGATCATCTGGCGGGCGCAGGCGCTGCGGCTGGTTCGGATGCAGCGGCCAGCGGTGCAGCGGGTGGTTCGGAAGCAGCCAGTGCGGCAGCGCCGGCATCTGCCGCGGCGTCGGACGCTTCGGCTCCGGCGGCTTCGTTGCCGGCGAGCGTGTATTTCGAGACGGGCAAGGATGCATTGCCTGCCGACGCCGCCAGCGCCGTGCAGGCCGCAGCGGATTACGCGAAGGCTCATCCGGACGCGAAGCTGACGCTGTCGGGTTTCACCGACGCAACGGGCTCCGCCGCGAAGAACGCCGAATTGGCGAAGACGCGTGCGCAGGCTGTTCGCGACGCGCTGAAGGCCGCGGGCGTGGCGGAAGACCGCATCATTTTGAAGAAGCCGGAAACGATCACGGGCGGTGCTGACGCGAGAGAAGCACGGCGTGTGGAGATCAGTCCGGCTGCCTGACGTACCCGTTCGCCCAGCTTCCATCTGAATGAAAGGAAGCTGGCGTAGCGTACGCACAAGTGCCGCAGTATTCGCTTTAGGAGATTGTCATGTCTAGCATCGGACACGATGTACCCGCGGGCCACGACCATGGCCACGCTCATGATCACGGTCATGGCCACGACGAGCACGCGCACGAACTGCCGTACGGCTGGCGTCGCTGGCTGTTCGCGACGAACCACAAGGACATCGGTACCTTGTACCTGTTGTTCTCGTTCATCATGTTCCTCTCCGGGGGCGTGATGGCGCTGATGATCCGCGCCGAGCTCTTCGAGCCTGGCCTGCAGATCATGCGTCCCGAGTTCTTCAACCAGTTGACCACCATGCACGGCCTGATCATGGTGTTCGGCGCGATCATGCCGGCGTTCGTCGGTTTCGCGAACTGGCAGATTCCGCTGCAGATCGGCGCGTCGGACATGGCCTTCGCGCGCATGAACAACTTCAGCTTCTGGCTGCTGCCGGTGGCGGCCATCCTGCTGATCACATCGTTCTTCGTTCCCGGCGGCGCGACCGCTGCCGGCTGGACGCTGTACGCGCCGCTCTCCACGCAGATGGGCCCGGGCATGGACTTCGCCATTTTCGCGATCCACCTGATGGGTGCGTCGTCGATCATGGGCGGTATCAATATCGTCGTGACGATTCTGAACATGCGCGCCCCTGGCATGACGCTGATGAAGATGCCGATGTTCTGCTGGACCTGGCTGATCACCGCCTACCTGTTGATTGCCGTGATGCCGGTGCTGGCAGGCGCGATCACCATGGTGCTGTTCGATCGCCACTTCGGCACGTCGTTCTTCAACGCAGCAGGCGGCGGCGACCCGGTGATGTACCAGCATATCTTCTGGTTCTTCGGGCATCCCGAGGTGTACATCATGATCTTGCCGGCGTTCGGGATCGTGTCGCAGGTGATTCCGGCGTTCTCGCGCAAGACTTTGTTCGGTTATAGCTCGATGGTGTACGCAACCTCATCCATCGCGATTCTCTCGTTCATGGTCTGGGCGCACCACATGTTCGCCACCGGCATGCCGGTGACGGGTCAGCTATTTTTCATGTACGCGACCATGCTGATCGCGGTGCCGACCGGCGTTAAGGTGTTCAACTGGGTCGCAACCATGTGGCGCGGTTCGTTGAGCTTCGAATCGCCCATGTTGTTTGCCATCGGCTTCCTGTTCGTATTCACCATGGGCGGTTTCACGGGCCTGATCCTCTCCATGGCGCCGCTTGATATCCAGATGCACGGGACTTACTACGTGGTGGCGCACTTCCACTACGTGCTGGTGGCGGGGTCGCTGTTCGCGCTCTTCTCCGGCTGGTATTACTGGTCGCCGAAGTGGACCGGCTGGATGTACAACGAGACGCGCGGCAAGATCCACTTCTGGGCGTCGATGATCTTCTTCAACATCACCTTCTTCCCGATGCACTTCCTGGGCCTCGCCGGCATGCCGCGTCGTTATGCGGATTACCCGGCGCAGTTCACGGACTTCAACCAGATTGCGACGATTGGCGCGTTTGGTTTCGGTCTGGCGCAGGTGTACTTCCTGTTCGCGGTGGCATTGCCGGCGTATCGCGGTGGCGGTGATCTGGAGAAAGCCAGCGACAAGCCGTGGGACGGCGCCGAAGGTCTGGAATGGACTGTGCCGAGCCCGGCTCCGTTCCACACGTTCGAGCAGCCGCCGCACGTCGAGTAAAGCCACGCAGCGCGTTCCGTTCAGATTCAAAAAACGGGACGCGCGCCACGCAGGACAATGACAGCGAAGCGCATGACTAGCGGAATAAAGCCTGAACGGATGACCCGGAATTCACAGAAGCAACGCACGCCCGAGCAAGTTCGCGCGGGCAACAAGCGGCTTGGCCTGATCCTGCTGGCGGTAGCCGCGGTGTTTTTCGCGGCGGTTGTCGTCGATCAGTACGTGCGGTCGAGAGGCTAGGGAACGTGTCGACGCCTGAGGAGATCAAGGAAGATCGCGCGTTCAACCGCTCGATGATGGTCAAGCTGATTGTGGTGGCGGCGGCCATGTTCGGTTTTGGTTTTGCGCTCGTGCCCATGTATCGTGCGATCTGCTCGATTACCGGCATCAACAATCTCGTGCAGCGCGACGTGGGCGCACGGGAAGCGAGGAACACGCAGGTCGACACGAGCCGCAAGATTTCCATCGAATTCGATGCAAACGCGCGCGGCCCGTTGCAGTTCAAGCCGGAACAGAACACGCTGGACGTGCATCCGGGCGAAGTGATGACGGTGATGTACGAGGTGACCAACCAGCAAGCCCGCACGGTTCAGGCGCAAGCCATTCCGAGCTACGCGCCCATGCAGGCCACCGAGTATTTCAAGAAGATCGAGTGCTTTTGCTTCACGCAGCAGACGTTGAAACCGAACGAGACCCGGCGCATGCCCGTGGTGTTCGTGGTGGACCCGAAGCTGCCCAAGGATGTGAAAACGATCACGTTGTCGTACACGTTCTTTGAATTGACCGCGCCTGCGTCGGTGTCGCGAAGCGGTATATAGCCCATAAGGCCGCGCTTTCCGGCAAATACGCGGCAGCCGGTGGTACGCAGAGTGGTACATAAGCCGCGCCAGGCGACGGAGACGTGAGATGGTTGAAACACAAAAGCAGGCGCCGAAGAACAGCTTTCTCCGGTTGCTGAAGGCAGTTTTCTGGTCGTTCTTCGGCGTGCGCCGCCGCAGCGACCTGGAAAGCGATGCCTCGTTGAACCCGCTGCATTTGATCGCGGCCGGGGTTATCGGGGCGGCGCTGTTTATCGTCGTGTTGCTGGTGGTGGTGCGGGCGGTGGTGGGATAACGCCAGTGGCGTTGCTGCGGAAGGATCAAGCGGCGGCAGTGGCAGAAAAAATTCAAGCAACTGGATCGAAGTGGAGAATCAATAATGAGCGGTCAAAACGAAAGCCCGTACTATTTCGTCCCGCACCCGTCGAGACATCCGATCATGGCCGCCACCGGCCTGCTGATCTCGATGGCTTCGCTGGCGTCGTGGGTCAATGGTGAATCATGGGCGCCGATCACGTTTGTCATCGGCCTGCTTTGGCTGCTGTACACGCTGTGGCACTGGTTTGGAGACTCCATTGGGGAATCCGAAGGCGGGATGTACGGCAAGAACGTCGATTTGTCGTACCGATGGAGCATGAGCTGGTTCATCTTCTCCGAAGTGATGTTCTTCGGGGCATTCTTCGGCGCGTTGTTCTACGCCCGCGAGATCGCGCTGCATGAGCTGGGCAGCCTCGATTACAAGCTGATCTGGCCGGACTTCACCGCCGTTTGGCCGAACAACGGTCCTGCCGCGCTGGTGTCGCACTTCCGCTCCATGACGCCGTGGCCGCTGCCGACTATCAATACGGCGCTGCTGCTGAGTTCAGGCGCGACGCTGACGGTTGCTCACCATGCGCTGCGCGAGAATCATCGGAAGAAAACGATTATCTGGCTGGCTGCGACCGTGCTGCTTGGCGCATGCTTTTTGTTCTGCCAGGGCTATGAATATTTCCACGCGTACAACGAACTGAACCTGACGCTGGCTTCGGGCGTGTACGGTTCCACGTTCTTCCTGCTGACGGGTTTTCACGGTTTCCATGTGTTTCTCGGCGGCACGATGCTCACCGTCGTTCTCGTGCGTGTCATTCGCGGGCACTTCACCGCGGAGCATCACTTCGCGTTTGAAGGGGCCGCGTGGTACTGGCACTTCGTGGACGTGGTGTGGCTCGGGTTGTACGTGGTCGTGTACTGGTTGTAAGTATTCAGACAGCGGTCCAGGCTGTGGCGGATGTTGGTGGCTTGATCCACCCGCGTCCGGCCTGGCAGGATGGCTTGAAGTGGATTGAAAGAAGTGGATCGAAAGAAGTCGATTGAAAAAGATGCTTTGCAAAGCGCCGCCTCGACCTGACTCGGGCGGCGTTTTGTTTTTGAACGCGGCTTGGCGGAAGGTTGAGGAAAGCGTTTCCTGCGCGGTTTTGTCGCAGCGTTGAGTGCAACGGCCCGCTAGTATTCCGCGATCCAGGGCGAACCTTCGCGCTGCCAGAAGGCCCAACCCACGCGTAACTTAAGACTTGAGAGACTTAAGAAAGGCGTTACTCAGCGTCCGAGCGGAATCCCGGTGGACTGAATCCAGCCCATCCAGTGGGCGAACAGGATGAAGAGGAACAGCGAGATCGACAGCCCGACCCGCATGGCGAGCGACCACACCATGCGTTGGGTCTTGCCCTTGTCGGTCATCATGAAGTACAGCGCAGAACCCAGGCTCGCGATGATGAGAATGAATGCAATGGCAACGAATATGTGCATGAAAACAGCCAGTTGGCCTAGGAAGTTCGATCGCTCAATTATCGCACCGCAGGTAACATGCCGCGTGGGCGTTCAGGTTTTCATCGGTGGAAATGCGGTATGAAAATTCGTTTCTGGCCGGCGCTGATCATTTTGATCGTCATGGCGGTTACCGTGCGTCTTGGCTTCTGGCAGCGGGACCGCGCGCATCAGAAAGAGCAGTTGAACGCGCAGATTGTCGCGTTTGAAAACGCGCCGGTGCAACGCGTGGGCGCGACGCCGATTGCGCTGAAGGACATCAATTTTCATCGTGTGCTGGCGCGTGGTACGTTCATGCCCGATCGGGTTGTGTATCTCGATAACCGGCCCTATAACGACCAGCCGGGTTTCTACGTCGTGATGCCGCTTAAGCTTGATGGCGGCGGGGTGGTCCTGGTGAATCGCGGCTGGTTGCCGCGTAATCTGGCGGACCGCACGGGCATTGAGCCGTATGACACGCCGTCAGGTGTTGTCGAGATTGAAGGCGTTGCGCGGGCGAACGCGTCGCAGGCTTTCGAACTCGGACACGGCGGTTCCGCGGCGCAGCAAAAGATTCGGCAGAATCTCGATGTCGCCGCGTACGCCACCGAAACGGGTTTGCCACTGCAACCGTTCGTGATCCAGCAATTGAACAACAGCGGTGACAAGCTGGTGCGTGACTGGCCGGCGCCCACCATGGGCGTGGATACCAACTACGGCTACATGCTGCAATGGTGGGGTATGGCGCTCGCCGCGCTCGGGTTCGGGCTGTACGCGGCAAGGCGCGCGGCGAAGAACGAAGGGAAGAAGGACGGTGACGGGCAGGGCGCACCGGAAACGCTGGATGGGAAAGTCTGATCCAATAATCGACGGGTTGGGCCAGTAAAGGACGACGCGTGTGTTCGCGTCGGGCGGGCTTGACCGGAAGTGATGGGCCGACGCACACGACCAACACCGGGACCGGCCGGCAGCCATGAAGCAGGCGCCCTGCGCTTGAATGAACGCATCGCATGAAAGAAGTACGCGATGCCGCAAACGAATAGAGGCAACATTTTGTCCATGCAAACTCCCCGACCGTCCGCGTCTGCCATTCACAAGGCGCGTGCTCAGCAACAAGAACGCACGCCCGGTTCATGGAACAAGGGGCGCTGGATGCTGATCCTGCTCGCGGCCGTTTGCGCCGCGCCGGTCCTCGCGTCCTATTTTATGTACTACGTGGTCAAGCCGACCGGTGGCACCACGAGCTACGGTGCGCTGATCGAGCCGCAACGGCCGATTCCCGACCCACTCGTCGTTACCGACGAACAAGGCAAGCCCATGCCGCTCACCGTCTTGCGCGGTAAATGGTTGATGATCACGGTCAACGGCAGCGATTGCAACGAACAATGCGTCACGCGCCTCTTCTTCATGCGGCAGGTGCGCGTGCTGCAAGGCGCGGAACGCGACCGGGTGGTCAACGTCTGGCTTCGTACCGATGACAAACCGGTGTCGAGCGTGATCCAAACGGCTTATCCACAGCCGGACACGCGCATGCTGGTCGCCGATCCCAAAACCGTCGCGGCGTGGCTGCCGGCGGGCGCGGATTCGCAACTCACCGACCATATCTTCCTGGTCGATCCCAATGGCAATCTCATGATGCGGTTCCCGAAGAATCCGGAGCCGGAGAAGATCAAGGCGGATCTGGCGAAGCTGCTGAAGTGGTCGCGGATCGGTTGAAGACGAGTTGAGGACAGTGCACGCATGACTTACGTTTTACAACTCGGATTGATCGGCATCTGCATTGCGTTGTTGCCGCTTTCGTATGTGTGGGTGAAAGCCGACGACAACAAATTCCGCAAGCTTGTCTGGCTGACCACGTTCCTGACGCTCGACCTCGTGATGTTCGGTGGTTTTACGCGTCTGACCGATTCGGGTCTCGGTTGTCCCGACTGGCCGGGTTGTTACGGCACGTCGTCGCCGTTTATTGCGCATGCTGCCATTAACGCCGCCTATCAGGCGATGCCGACGGGGCCGGTGAGTATCGGCAAGGCGTGGATTGAAATGATCCACCGTTATTTCGCCATGGCGATCGGCGTGTTGATCATCGCGCAGGTTCTGATTGCATGGACGGCGCGTTTCAAGCGTCGGCCGCTGCACGTGTCGCCCTGGTGGCCGACCGGAATCCTGATGCTGATCGTGGTGCAGGGCGCGTTCGGGGCGTGGACGGTCACCATGAAACTGCAGCCGGTGATTGTGACCACGCATCTGTTGCTCGGGTTGGCGTTGCTCGGCGCGCTTGGCTGGCTGGCCGCGCGCCAGACACCGATTCCCGCTATCGATCCCGCCGCCGCTCGCTGGCTCCCCGCGGCGCTCGTCGGCTTGGTGCTGCTGGTGGTCCAGATCGCCCTGGGCGGCTGGGTCAGCACGAATTACGCGGTGCTCGCCTGCACGGACTTCCCGCTGTGCAACGGCGCGTGGATTCCGCCGATGAACTTCGAGCACGGCTTCCACCTGTGGCGGGCGCTCGGGATGACCGGCGACGGCGATGTCATCTCGCAGGACGCGCTCGTCGCGATTCACTGGACCCACAGGACCTTTGCGATCGTCGTCGTGCTATACACATTGTGGCTCGCGGCGAAACTGCGGCGATTTGAGTCGTTGAGAAAACCCGCCAACGGCATCATGATCGTGATCGTCGTGCAGTTCCTGACGGGATTGTCGAACATCCTGCTGCAGTGGCCGCTGCCTGTTGCCGTGGCCCACAACGGCGGGGCGGCCATCCTTTTGCTGTTGCTCGTTATGGTAAACTTTCGAATCTCCTCCAGCCGTCCCGGCCATGTTGTGGGGTCGCCTGCCACGGCCCCGCGCGACGCCGTTCCCGCATCACTCCCGCGCCAAGCTCCGTGAGTTTCTATGGACAGCACGACACTGATTTCCCCGTCCGGTAACCGCCTCTCGCAATACATTGCGTTGACCAAACCGCGCGTGACGCAACTCGCGGTTTTCTGCGCGGTCATCGGCATGTTCCTGGCCACGCCGGGCATGGTGCCGTGGACTGTGCTGATCGGCGGAACCGTGGGCATCTGGCTGCTGGCCGGGGCCGCGTTCGCCATCAACTGCCTGATGGAACAAAAGATCGATGCAATGATGCGCCGCACCGCGTGGCGTCCGTCCGCACGCGGCGAGATCACGCCTGTGCAGATCTTGCTGTTTTCAGCGGTGCTCGGCGGCGCAGGCATGTGGACGCTCTACACGTTCACGAACGCGCTGACCATGTGGCTGACAATCGCCACGTTTGTTGGCTATGCGGTGATCTATACCTGTTTGCTGAAACCCGCGACGCCGCAGAACATCGTGATTGGTGGTGCGTCGGGCGCCATGCCGCCGGCGCTTGGCTGGGCAGCTGTCACGGGCCATGTGCCCGGGGACGCATGGATTCTTGTCCTGATCATCTTCGTGTGGACGCCGCCGCACTTCTGGGCGCTGGCGTTGTATCGGCGCAAGGACTACGAGAACGCCGGCTTGCCGATGCTGCCGAACACGCACGGCGAGAAATACACGCGCCTGCATATCCTTTTGTACACGGTGATCCTGTTTGCCGTGACCATGATGCCGTTTATCTCCGGCATGAGCGGTCTGCTGTATCTGGCGTCGGCCGTGGTGCTCGGCGGCGTTTTCCTTGGCTACGCGTGGAAGATTTATCGTGAATATTCCGATGCCCTCGCGCGCAAGACCTTTCGGTTCTCCATCGTGTATTTGTCGCTGCTGTTCGGCGCGCTGCTCGTGGATCATTACGTGCGGACGGTGATCGGTCTATGACGTTTTCAGTTCGGGGAATCGCTGTCTGGTTGGGATTCGTTTTGGCCGCCGTGCTGCTCGCAGGATGCGACAGCAAACCGGCGTTCACGAATCTCGACATCACGGGCAATACGCAGTTCGGCAGCGAGTTTTCGTTGCCCGACACCAGCGGCAAAACGCGCACGCTCGGTGACTTCAAAGGCAAGGCCGTGGTGCTGTTCTTCGGCTACACGCATTGCCCGGACGTTTGTCCGACCACGCTCGCCGAACTCTCGCAGGCGCTGCAACAACTTGGCGACGACGGCAAGCGTGTTCAGGTACTGATGGTCACCGTCGATCCCGCACGCGATACAGCGCCGTTGCTGGGCGAATATGTGTCGGCGTTCAGCCCGACGTTCATCGGCCTGCGTCCCGCCGACACGGCCGAACTCGTCAAGATCACGAAGGATTTTCGCGTGTATTACGCGCAGGTTCCCGGCAAGGCGGCGGGCGATTACACCATGGACCACACGGCCGCGAGTTATGTCTTCGACCCGCAAGGTCGGCTCAGGTTGTTCGCACGCGACGGGCAGGGCGTGGATACGTGGGTACACGATCTGAAGTTGTTGCTCGATTAAGCGGACGCTTGCTACGAGTGCGAATCAGTTGCGAAAAAGGCCGTTTCAACGTGAGTTGAAACGGCCTTTTTCGTAGGTGATTCCCGCTTCAAACTATCGCCGACAACGCTCACGGCGATTGCGGCAAATTCAGTCCCGGTGCCAACCGCGTGGCGTTGAACTCGATGATGTCGTAGTGCACGAGCCGCTGCTGCGAGAAGGGGTCTTTCGCAATGATCGCGTCGAGCCGGTCACGGTCCATGGTTGCCGCCAGGATAATGCCGCCGTCGCACGGTATTTTGGGCCCAGCGATAATAAACGCGCCGGCATCGAACTGCTGTTCGAGATAGAGGCGATGAGCGTCGAGCGCGTCGTCGATTTCAGCGAGCGCGCCGGTGTAGCGTAGATGGATGACGTACATGGGCGATTTCAACCGATAGAGAACGGGCCTCAATATTAAGCCCGCGCGGCCGCTCCGGTGCGCAGGCGCTAAAAGGCGCGAGGTCCTTTCAAGCGCTTTTCCCATTCTCCCTGGCCGCTTAGTTCCTCGAAACCAAACGGCCGCAGAAGAGGGGCAACTGGAACCGGGTTCAGATCGCTCGCGCAGACGATGCGGTCATACCCGGCCTCGGTGGCAAACGTCACGCACGCGTTGATCAAACGGCGAGCGATACCGCCTCGCTTCACGCCCGGTTCCATGAACAACGCCGAAAGCCGTGCACTCCCGGCTGATACGCCTATCAGCAGGCTCGCGCCTACGCTGACGCCGTCCTGCTCGGCAATCCAGCACGCATTGCGCAGCGGATCGGGTGCGGTCAGGTAATCCGCTACGACAATCGCGGTACGCGTTTCCCGCTCACATTGCGCTTGCATTCCATCGGGGGCGAGTTGCGCCTCGCGCTCAACGATCCAGCCGAAATCACCCGGTCGCGGACCGCGCAGCCGAACGCGTGCCGCGTCGCCGTTCGGCCCGAGCAGCCGCTGGACGCAACCCATTGATGCAAGCAATTGCGCGCGTTGGTCCCGCGTCATTGCGTCCAGCGTGGCCGAAACGTCGTCGCGCACGTGCGTGCTCAGCGCAGCCAGCGTCGTCTCTCCGGTCGTGGTCAATGAAACCTGGTTGCGGCGGGCGTCGCCGGAAAATGGCTGCCTCTCGATCAGTCCGGCGCATTCGAATTGCGTCAGCATGCGGCTCAGATAGCCGGTATCGAGCCCGAGCGTGCGCGAGATGTCCGCCGCCGTGCACGTGCCGGCGTGCATGACGGCAAACAGCACGCGCATTTCCGTTAGCGAGAGCACGCTTTGCTCGACCAACTCGTGCGGCGCCCTGACATGGCACGCATAAAACCATTGGAAACGGCGTACCGCCGCCGTCAGGCCGTTGCTCATGGAACTGTCCATATCCGCCTCGCTCTCTCGTTTTTATGCCGTTCGCCGTTTCCCCTGGCAAATCGATCGAGACCATTGTGCCGATAAAAAGTATGACCGTGCAGAAGAGCGTCGGCGGCACCTCTTGCAGCGGTCGACGGGCGTCTATAGTGTGTAGACCAGCAGCATTGAAGTGGGCTGTAATTCGAGGGTAATTACTGATGCGAAAGCATCCGTGAAATCAATTCGAGATACGTTCAACCTATTGATAATTAACAAGTTTGTGAGAGACGCGCCAATTGATTTTGAAAATTGACTGGTATTATTTTGGTTATATAATGGGCTCGCAAAAGATGGCGGCTTCGTGACCATTCTTATGCACAATCGATCAGTCAAATGATCGTAAAAATTGGTCGCAAGGTGTCAATCAAGGTGTCTGGCTAGCGACCCGTTCTTGCGTTATCAGTGCTTTAAGCATGGCGCCAGAGTCCCTCCATCACCGGGCCGGCGAGACGTCGAAACAGACGTCGCAAAACAATTCCAGAGGCGAAAAACGCCATCGCGGGACGTCACCGGGAACCGTTTTACCGGCGACTTCCGGCCTGCTCGCAGCGGGTGCGACGGTTGATGGAGCTTCATCATGCGCAAGCGCGCACCGCCAGACGCGCCTGATGCACGTCAAGCGGTACGTTTCACGAGAGAGATTCATGCTGAAAGGAAACATCCTGACGACCGACGGCTGGATATACGGCTCGGTCGAGTTTGCGAACGGACGGGTAACGGCGCTCGAAGGTGCGCGCGTGGACCCGAAGACCAATGACGCCCCGTACATCCTGCCGGGCTTCGTCGACTGCCATGTGCATGGCGGCGGCGGTTCGGACATCATGGAAGGCGGTGACGCCGCGACCACCGTTGCACGCGAGCACGCGAAGCACGGTACCACCAGCATGCTTGCCACCACCATGACCGCTCCGCGCGACGAACTCATGGCAGTCGTCGCGGGCCTCGGCGAACAATCCATCCGCCGCGCGCCAGGTGGCGCCCGCGTGCTGGGCGTTCATCTGGAAGGCCCGTACATTAATCCCGGCAAGCTCGGCGCGCAACCGGATGCGGCAGCGGTTGCGGTGCGCGACGAAGTGCTGAAGTACTTGTCGCTCGCGCCCATCCGCGTGGTCACGATCGCGCCGGAAATCTCCGGGCATATTGAAGTGATCCAGGAAATGGCGGCGCGCGGCGTGCGCGTGCAAGTGGGCCATTCGCTCGCTACTTACGACGACGCCGTCAATGCGCTCAAACACGGCGCACGCGGTTTCACGCATCTGTTCAACGCCATGTCGCCGCTGCATCACCGCGACCCCGGCGTGGTCGGCGCGGCGCTCGCGCATGCCGAATACGCCGAACTGATCCCCGATCTCCTGCACGTGCATCCCGGCGCAATCCGGGCTGCGCTGCGCGCCATTCCGCGCCTGTATGTGGTCACCGACAGCACCTCGGCGTCCGGTATGCCCGACGGCGAATATCGCCTGGGCAGCCAGCACGTCACGAAGTGCATGGGCGGCGTGCGTCTTGCCGACGGCACGCTCGCCGGCAGCACGCTGACCATGGATCAGGCGCTGCGCAATCTTGTCTCTATCGGCTTGCCGATAGCGGACGTTTCCAATCGCCTGTCACGCTACGCCGCCGATTATCTCGGCCTCGAAGACAGAGGCCGGATCGCGCGTGGCGCGTGGGCGGACCTCGTTGTTTTCGATCGCGAACTTGCGTTGACGGCTACTTATGTTGAGGGTGAATCAATTGTCGAATATGCTTGACGAGGCACTGGCCTCCGCCGAAGTGGTGGTTGCCCAGCTCGCCGATACCTCCCACATCGAAGCACTCGCCGCACGGCTCGCCGAAGAGCCGCGCCACGTTGCATTGACCGTTGCGCGCGGTTCATCGGATCACGCCGCCAGTTACTTCGCAGGCCTGACCATGAGCCGTATCGGCGTGCCGGTCGCTTCGTTGCCCATGTCGGTTGCGACCTTGCAACAAGCCCCTTTGCGCGTGAAAGGCCAACTGGCGGTGGCGTTCTCGCAGTCCGGCAAGAGTCCCGACCTGATCGGCACGATGCAGGCGTTGCGTGCCGCCGGCGCGCTGACCGTGGCTGCTGTCAACGCGCCTGGTTCGCCGCTCGCCGAAGCGTGCGAGTGGAATCTGCCGCTGCTGGCCGGGCCGGAATTGTCGGTGGCCGCGACCAAAAGCTATATCGCAATGTTGTCGCTTTCGGCGATCGTGATTGCGCACGTACAGAAAGACGTTGAGTTGCTGAACGCCTTGAAAACGCTGCCGGATGCATTGCGCGCAGCGGGCAAGCTTGACTGGTCGCATGCTGTCGATGAACTGAAAAACGTCGACCGCATGATCGTGATCGGCCGTGGACTCGGTCTCGCGATTGCCCAGGAAGCGGCGCTGAAGCTGAAGGAAACGTCGGGCATCCAGGCCGAGGCGTTCTCCAGCGCGGAAGTGCGGCATGGTCCCATGGAGCTTATCGGCGAGGACTATCCGCTGCTCGTGTTCGCACCGCGCGGCCCGGAACAGGCCGGCTTGATCCAGCTCGCCCGCGACATGCGCGCACGTGGCGCACGCGTGCTGCTCGCCGCGCCCGCCGATGTGCCCGAAGCCACGTTGCCGCTTGTCGAGACCGCCCATTTCGCGCTCGATCCCATCGCCGCGATCCTGTCCTTCTATGTGATGGCCGACGCCTTGGCAGCCGCGCGCGGGCGTAATCCCGACGCGCCGCGCCATTTGGCCAAAGTCACCGAAACCCGTTAATCGAGAGTCATCCGATGCGCCGTGCCGAGGAGTCCCTGTTGAATCATTCCCCCGAAAACCCGAACGATTTCGTGTTGCTCGCGCCGTTCACCGGCCCGATGGTGCCGCTCGCCGATGTCCCCGATCCTGTGTTTGCGGACGGTATGTTCGGCGATGGTATTGGTATCGATCCGCTGTCAGGTGCGTTGCTTTCACCCTGCGATGGCGTCATCACGCATCTTGCCCGCACTCATCACGCCGTGACTTTGCGCACGCCGCAAGGGGCGGAAATCCTGGTGCATATCGGTATCGATACGGTCGAGCTTTCCGGAAAAGGTTTTACGCCGAAGGTCGAGCAAGGCGCCAGCGTGCGCGCCGGCCAGGTGCTGATCGAATTCGACGCCGACTACGTCGCGCAGAACGCGCCGAGCCTCGTTTCAGTGATCGCGGTTGCCAATAGCGACGCGTTCGAGGTTGTCGAGCGCGCTGGCCGAGGCATGTTGACGGCGGGCGAAAGCCAGTTGCTCGTGCTGCGCGGCAAGGGCGGCGCGAAAGCGGACGCGGCCCGCAGCGACTCGAATTTCACCGATGAAGCGCGCCGCAACGTAACGCTCGCGCACGCCGGCGGTTTGCACGCACGGCCCGCTGCGCGCGCCCGCGAAGCGGCGCGTGGTTTCGACGCCAAGGTGGAAGTCCGTTTCAACGGCCGTAAAGCGCCGATTGAAAGCGTGGTCGGTTTGCTCGGACTCGGCGCAGGCGAAGGCGCGACGGTCGAATTGCTCGGCGTGGGCGCGCAAGCGGTCGCGGCGGTAGACGCGGTCGCGGCGGAATTGCTGCGTGAAGCGCATGGTGAAGTGGAAGAGAAACCGGCGCGCACGCAATCTCCCGCGCCGCTCGCGGTGGTCCGCGAACCCGGCAAGCCGCTCGATCCGAATACGATCGCCGGCGTGTGTGCATCGCCGGGAATTGCGGTCGGCAAGCTCGTGCGCTGGGACGATAACGACATCACGCCGCCCGAACAGGCAACCGGTACATCGGCAGCGGAAAGCCGCCTGCTGGATAAAGCCATTGCTACCATCGACGCGGAACTGGGCGAAACCGTACGGACTGCTTCGCAACGGGGTGCGGTCGGTGAGGCGGGAATTTTCGCGGTGCATCGCGTATTGCTGGAAGACCCCACGCTGCTGGATGCCGCGCGCGATCTGATCAGCCTCGGCAAGAGCGCCGGCTTCGCGTGGCGTGAAGCGATTCGCGCGCAGATCGTGTTGCTGTCGACTATCGAAGACACGTTGCTGGCTGAACGTGCATCGGATCTCCGCGATATCGAAAAGCGCGTGCTGCGCGCGCTCGGTTATACGAACACGGCGGCACGCGAATTGCCCGACGAAGCCGTGCTCGCCGCCGATGAATTCACCCCCTCCGACCTGTCGTCGCTCGACCGCACGCGCGTAACCGCGCTGGTGATGGCACGCGGCGGCGCGACGTCGCATGCGGCGATCATCGCGCGCCAGATCGGCATTCCGGCCCTGGTCGCGGTGGGCGACGCGCTGCACGCCATTCCCGACGGCACGCAGGTCGTGGTCGATGCGTCGGCAGGTCGGCTGGAGCACGCGCCCACCGCGCTCGATGTGGAACGCGCGCGCCTTGAGCGCCAGCGTCTCGCGGGCGTGCGTGAGGTGAACCGGCGCACGTCACAGGAAGCGGCAGCAACGCACGACGGCCGCACGATCGAAGTCGCGGCGAACATCGCGACGCTTGACGACGCAAAGACCGCCGTCGATAACGGCGCGGACTCAGTCGGTCTCCTGCGCACCGAATTGTTGTTCATTCATCGCCAGTCTGCTCCTACGGCCGAGGAACATAAGGATAGCTATCAATCGATCGTGGGCGCGTTGAACGGGCGCACGGCGATCATCCGTACGCTCGACGTGGGCGCGGACAAGGAAGTCGATTACCTCACGCTGCCGCCTGAAACGAACCCGGCGCTGGGCTTGCGCGGCATTCGCCTGGCGCAGGTGCGCCCCGATCTCCTCGACGACCAGTTGCGTGGTCTGCTCGCGGTGCAACCGTTCGGCACGGTGCGCATTCTCCTGCCTATGGTCACCGACTCCGGCGAACTCGTGCGTTTGAGAAAGCGCATCGATGAACTCGCGGCGGAGATTGGCCGGACCGATCCCATTCAAGTGGGCGTGATGATCGAAGTGCCGTCGGCGGCGCTGCTGGCCGATCAACTCGCTCAACACGCGGATTTCCTGTCTATTGGCACGAACGATCTCACGCAATACACCCTCGCGATGGACCGTTGCCAGGCCGATCTCGCGGCCCAGGCAGACGGTTTGCATCCCGCGGTGCTGCGCCTGATCAAGGCAGCAACGGACGGCGCGGCGAAACACGGCAAGTGGGTCGGCGTGTGCGGTGCGCTGGCCGGTGACCCGGTCGCCGTGCCCTTGCTCGTGGGCCTTGGCGTGACGGAATTGTCGGTGGATCCGGTTTCGGTTCCCGGCATCAAGGCGCTCGTGCGCAAACTCGATTACCCACTGTGCCGTCAGCGCGCCGAGGATGCCTTGGCGCTCGAATCAGCACAGGCAGTAAGAGCAGCAAGCCGCGAAATCTGGCCGCTGGACTAACACGTCCGTCCGGCAGCCAGCCTTCGCGTTTATCGCGTTTATTAGTAAAAAAAGCTTCGATCGACAACATGTTGTACCAACACGATCAACGACAAGACACTTATCTCTGGAGAACCTGATGGACGCTAACCTGTTTGCAAGAATGCAGCGTCTCGGCCGCGCGCTGATGCTGCCGATTGCCGTGCTACCGGTGGCCGGGCTGCTATTGCGCCTCGGCCAGCCGGATGTCTTCAACATCAAGATGATCGCCGACGCCGGCGACACCATCTTTACTAACCTGCCACTCTTGTTCGCCATCGGCGTGGCAGTCGGTTTTGCGAAGGACAACAACGGTACGGCCGGTCTGGCGGGTGCGATCGGTTACCTGATCGAAATCGCGGTGATGAAGGACATCAACGACAAGCTCAACATGGGCGTGCTGTCGGGGATTCTTGCGGGTTGCGTGGCCGGGTATCTCTATAACCGCTATAAAGACATCAAGCTCCCTGAGTACCTCGCGTTCTTCGGAGGGAAACGCTTCGTGCCGATTGTCACGGGGGTGACCTGTCTGGTGCTCGGCATCGTACTTGGCTATGTCTGGGCTCCAATCCAGGCAGCTATCGATGCAGCCGGCGGCTGGCTGACGGGCGCGGGCGCGCTGGGCGTGTTCGTGTTCGGCGTGCTGAACCGGATCCTGCTGGTGACGGGCCTGCACCACATCATCAACTCGCTTGCATGGTTCGTGTTCGGTTCGTACACGCCCCCGGGCGGCGGCGCGGCGGTGACGGGCGATTTGCATCGTTTCTTTGCCGGCGATAAAACGGCAGGCGGCTTCATGACGGGTTTCTTCCCGGTCATGATGTTCGGCTTGCCGGCAGCGTGCCTGGCCATGTTCCATGAAGCACCGAAGGAACGTCGCGCAATGGTCGGCGGCCTGCTTTTCTCGATGGCCCTGACCGCGTTCCTGACGGGCGTGACGGAGCCGATCGAATACACCTTCATGTTCCTCGCACCGGCGCTGTACGCGATCCACGCGGTGTTGACGGGCCTGTCGCTTGCGATCTGCTCGGCACTGGGCATTCACCTCGGCTTCACGTTCTCGGCCGGTGCCATCGACTATGTGCTGAACTACGGTCTTTCGCAGCGCGGCTGGCTGGCGATTCCGGTGGGCATTGTCTACGCTGTGGTCTATTACGGACTGTTCCGCTTCTTTATCCGCAAGTTCAACATGGCAACGCCGGGCCGTGAGCCTGCTACGACCGACGCAGAAGTCGAATCGTACGACAACACGGGCTTTGTTTCCCCGACAGCCGGCGCTACCGTGCCGCGCGCAGTACGCTACATCGCGGCTTTGGGCGGCGCGTCGAACCTGACGCTCGTTGACGCCTGCACGACCCGTCTGCGTCTTTCGGTCGTGGATTCGGCGAAGGTTTCGGAACCGGAATTGAAGTCGATTGGCGCACGCGGCGTGTTGAAGCGCGGCGCGACGAGTGTGCAGGTCATCATCGGGCCGGAAGCCGATCTCATCTCCGATGAAATCCGCACCGAACTCGAACGTTCATCCCCGCGCGGTGCAACGCCGGCTTCGTCCAAGCCTGCCGCTGCTTCTTTGGCTGCGGTCGCTCCAGGCGAGCAAGGTCCGCTGGACCCCGATCCAGTGCGCTGGCTTGCGGTGTTCGGTGGTGCGACCAATGTCGCTTCGCTTGATGCTGTTGCTGCAACGCGGCTGCGCGTGGTGGTGCGCGATCCGTCGTCGGTGGATCGTCAGCGTTTGTCGGCGCTCGACGTAGCCTGGGTGTCGGCAGATACGTTCCACATTGTCGTGGGCAATGCCGCGCAACGTTACGCGGACACCATGGCGAAGCGTCTTTCTTCTGGCGGTGGCGCGGCGCCGCTGCCGGCATAACTCGCGCCGTAGCAAGACGTTGGCGGTTGGGCCTTCAAGGGCCCAACCGCTGACAAAGTGAACCCATTGATGCAGATGGGCTCGCAAGTTTCAAATTCCTTTGGTTTACCTGACGACCCGGCATGGCGAAAGTCATGATCCGGGTCTATTATTTGTTGCTGTATAAATAAGTAAAACTAAATAAATAGTTCCGGAAAGCATTTCCCGCGTTCGTTTCTTCCACGTAAGGGAACTGCCCTCCAGAAAGTTTGGTTATCGGCTTCGTCATTGCAAATTGATTAACAATACTAAGTAATTAAATCGTATCGAGAAACTGATTCCATCTACGTTTACGTTTCCTTCTCAGGAGTCGTTCATGAAAGTAAAACTTGTCATCTGGACCTTGCTGATGTTTGTCGCCGGGGCTGCTCACGCTAACCAGTTCAACACGCAATGCGCTTACTCTCATACGTTGCCGGACGATCCCATTGTTTACCCTGGAAAGCCGGGAGAAGCGATGGTGCATGACTTTTTCGGTAACGCAAACGCAGACGCTTACAGTACCTACGATTCATTGAACAATAATAAGGTCATCACGTGCGATTCGGCTGCGGATCGTTCGGCATACTGGACGCCGCAATTGAAACGAGCATCGGGTGTCATCTCTCCGATGTATCAGAAGACCTACTACAAGAATGACCAGGCGGTGGTTGCTGTTCAGGCGATTCCGCCCGGATTGCAGATGCTGGCCGGAGATCACATGGGGACCGCTCCGAACTCGCACATCAACTTCTTGTGCGCCGGCAGCGGGAGTTACACAACCACCATGCCGAAAAGCTGCCCTCCTATCAGCAGCAATTCCCCGCCTTCGCAGCTCAATATCTCGGTGCATTTCCCAGATTGCTGGGATGGCAAGACTCTGACGCCCTTCGGAAGCAACCGGGCGAACCTGATGAGCAGCCTCATGAAAGCGGCAAAGGGCCAGCTCAACGTGGCGTATCGGAACTCCGACGGCACATGTCCCAGTGCTTATCCGGTCAAGATTCCGGAGTTGCAAATGAATGTTGCGTATGACCTCGGGAGCGATCCGGATTTGTCCACCGCGCAGTTATCGCTCGACCCTGTGTTGCAGAATGGCACGTGGGTGCCGCAGTGGGGAAGCATGTACACGGCCCATGGCGACTTTATCAATGCATGGCACGTACAGACTATGCAATACCTGGTCGATACGTGCATGAACAAGGGCGGTGATTCGGGCGGTGTTCCCGGTGGGTCCTGCGACAAGAGCATTCCTGTCTATTATTCAGCGGCCGCGGCAAACGTCCAGTTGGACGGCAACGGCGCCGTTCGTCCGACGGGCGCAACGTTGGTCTCAGCGCCGGGCGACGTTATCCTGATCAAATTTCCGATGCCGGAAAACCTGGACGACTACCCCTATGTCGGCTCTTTCCTCCAGACTCTCGGCGGCAATATCACCGATACCAGTGCAGTTTCCCTTTACGTGTATGCCGCCTCGACTGACTGGGACGACGCGGCTAATTTACCCAAGGCGTCGGCATGCGGAACGACTGGCTCCATTGGCCGGTTCTATGCGGACAACGTGCAGCAGGTGCGGACTACTGACATCAGCGCGTATATCGCGGCGCAAAAACAAGCTGGAGCGAAGGAGATCGGACTCTGTATCCGAAATACCACGAAGGTCACCTTCCAGTTTTCTTCACGCGAAGGGTCATGGGCGCCGGGACTTTACCTGAAGTGAAAGAATAGTCGTTATTCTGCATCAAATGATAGGTGGTTCGGGCATGATCCAGGCTCGAACCACGTTCTACGGGTGATCAGTAACGTATCCCCTTATTCATAATTTCCGCCACTAATTTAGTTATCTCGATAATTCCCGTAAAAACTCCATAAATCTTTTACAATTAATATGCGGCAATAAGACGCATCGAATAAACACAAAATATTTTTCGAAAAAATTGGATTAAGTGGACCCTTGAAGTCGCGCTACCCTTCTCCCCGAGGCTGATTAAAAGTCTAACGTAATATCTCAAAAACGTTGAAATCGGGCAAGGTATGAAACAAAAATCCGGGTCGGGGTTTTGCAAGCGATTAGCAATTTTCCCTGCTCTTCTTCTGTCGGGCTGTGGTCAGATGGATCTTCTCGATCCTAAAGGCAGCATCGGACTGGCTGAGAAGAATCTTATTCTTACGTCTACGTACGCCATGCTGATCGTGGTGGTGCCGGTGATCTTCCTGACGCTGCTGTTTGCGTGGAAGTATCGGCAATCAAATACATCGGCTGAGTATTTGCCGAAATGGGCTCACTCTACCAAGATTGAAGTGGTGATCTGGCTCGTCCCGAGTCTGATCATTTTGTATCTGGGTATTTTGACGTACAAGAGCACACATGCGCTCGATCCTTATCAGCCAATCGTGTCAGAGGTCCAGCCAATTAATGTCGAAGTTGTTGCGCTCGACTGGAAATGGTTATTCATTTATCCGGATCTGGGTATTGCGTCGGTTAACAGAATCGAGTTTCCGGTCGGTACGCCGGTGAATTTCAAGATTACGTCGGATTCGGTAATGAACTCGTTTTTCATCCCGCAATTGGGCGGCCAGATTTATGCAATGGCGGGCATGCAGACCAAACTGCATTTAATCGCCGACGAAGCGGGCGATTACGCGGGCATCTCTGCGAATTTCAGTGGTCAAGGCTTCTCGGACATGAAATTCCGGGCCGTGGCAACTACGCCGGAGGAGTTTGCGGCCTGGGTCTCGAAGGTCAAGGCATCGCCGAGTCAGCTCGACGGCGTGAACTATGCAGCCGTTGCCTTGCCGACCGAAAAGCATCCGGTCCAGTACTTCTCCAAGGTCGACGCAAATCTGTTTCAGAGCATCGTCGCGAAATATAACAACGGGCATGCTCGCAACATACCCGACCCGATCTGCCGCACGAAGGGGTAAGCCATGTTTGGAAATCTGTTGGGAAAATTAACGCTAGCGGACATACCGTTCGATCAGCCGATCATCATGGGCGCGGCAGCGTTCATGGCGCTCATTGTGCTGACCGTGGTGGTCGGGCTGACGTGGTTCAAGAAGTGGGGCTATCTGTGGAGTGAATGGCTGACGTCGGTTGATCACAAGAAGATTGGCGTGATGTATATCGTGGTGGCGGTATTAATGCTGCTGCGTGGTTTTGTCGATGCGCTCATGATGCGCACGCAACTCGCGCTCGCGTCTAACGGGCCGGGATTCTTGCCGCCCGAGCATTACAACCAGATCTTCACGGCGCACGGCGTCATCATGATTTTCTTCATGGCCATGGCGTTCATGATCGGCCTGATGAATATTGTCGTGCCGCTGCAAATTGGCGCACGCGATGTCGCGTTCCCGTTCATCAACTCGCTTAGTTTCTGGATGACCGCGCTTGCCGCCATCCTGATCAATATCTCGCTGGTGATCGGGGACTTCGCGCAAACCGGCTGGCTCGCGTATCCGCCATTGTCGGAGCTGCAATTCAGTCCTGGGGTGGGTGTCGACTACTACTTATGGAGTTTGCAGATATCCGGCATAGGGACGCTGCTCACCGGCGTCAACTTCTTCGTAACCATCATCAAGATGCGCGCGCCCGGCATGACGCTCATGAAGATGCCGGTGTTCACCTGGACGTCGTTGTGCTCGAACGTGCTGATTCTCGCCACGTTCCCGATCCTGACCGCAACGCTCGCGTTGCTGGCGCTCGACCGTTACCTCGGCATGCACTTCTTCACGAACGAGGCCGGCGGCAACGCCATGCTGTATTTGAACCTGATCTGGGCGTGGGGACATCCGGAGGTGTACATCCTGGTGCTGCCGGCGTTCGGCATCTACTCGGAAGTCGTGGCTACGTTCGCGAAAAAGCCGTTGTTCGGCTACAAGACCATGGTCTACGCCACGTGCTCGATCATGGTGTTGTCGCTGCTCGTCTGGCTGCATCACTTCTTCACCATGGGTTCCGGCGCGAACGTGAATGCGTTTTTCGGGATCATGACCATGATCATTGCCATTCCGACCGGCGTGAAGATCTTCAACTGGCTGTTCACCATCTATAAGGGCCGGCTGGAATTGTCGTCGCCCGTGCTGTGGACGCTCGGCTTCATGATCACGTTCACCGTTGGCGGAATGACGGGCGTGCTGCTGGCCGTGCCGGGCGCTGACTTTGTGCTGCATAACAGCCTGTTCCTGATTGCTCACTTCCATAACGCGATTATCGGCGGCGTGGTGTTCGGGTATCTTGCCGGCTTCACGTACTGGTTCCCGAAGGCGTTCGGTTTCAAGCTGAACGAAACGCTCGGCAAGTGCGCGTTCTGGTGCTGGTTCGTCGGCTTCTGGACCGCGTTCATGCCGCTGTACGTGCTCGGTTTCATGGGCGCGACGCGCCGCATGAATCACTACGACACGCCGGGCTGGCAGCCGTACATGATCGTTGCGCTGATTGGTGCGCTGATCATCCTCGTGGGCGTGGTGTTCCAGATCGCTCAGGTTGTCGTCAGCGTCGTGAAGCGGAACTCGCCCGCGTACAAAGATGTCACCGGCGACCCGTGGAACGGCCGCACGCTCGAATGGGCGACCAGTTCGCCGCCGCCCGTCTATAACTTCGCGGTCGTGCCGGTGGTCCATGAACTCGACGCGTTCGCACACATGAAGGAACGCGGACGCACACGCCACGCTGTTGAGGATTACCGCGACATCCACATGCCGCGCAACACAAGCGCGGGCCTGTTTGTTGGCTTGTTTAGCCTGGCTGTGGGTTTTGCGATGGTCTGGCACATCTGGTGGCTCGCAATCGCGGGGCTTCTGGGCGTGGTCGTCACGCTGATCCTTCGTAGCTATGACAACGACATCGACTACACCATTTCGGCTGAAACCATCGCCGGTATGGACGGCACGCCGACGCTGACGCCAGCGCGGACGCTGGACCTGCAGGAGGCACTGTAATGCTGCAAAAAACCATCCCACTCGATTTGCCCGGATCGCACGATGACCACGGCGCGTCGAATACCGTGCTGGGGTTCTGGGTGTACCTGATGACCGACTGCATTATTTTTGCGTCGTTATTCGCAGTGTTCGCTGTCTTGGGTCATCAGTTCGCCGACGGCCCGTCCGGCAAGGACGTGTTCGAGCTTCCCGGCGTCATGCTGGAAACCGCCATCCTGTTGCTGAGCAGTATCACGTTCGGCTTTGGCATGCTGGCCGCTCACAAGGGCAAGTCGACCGCGCTGCTGGCGTGGCTCGGCGTGACGTTCGTGCTGGGCGTTGTGTTTATCTGCATGGAAATCCACGAGTTCGGCTTGCTGATCTCGCAGGGTTACGGACCTGATCGCAGTGCGTTTTTGTCGGCGTTCTTCACGCTGGTCGCGACGCACGGCTTGCACGTAACGGTCGGCCTGATCTGGATGGCGGTCCTGGCGGTGCAGGTAATCGGCAACAAGAAAGTTACCCAGCGCGATCTGACGCGCCTCACGTGTCTCAGCCTTTTCTGGCACTTTCTGGACATCGTGTGGATTTGCGTCTTTACCTTTGTTTATCTGACGAGCGTCGTATAAATGTCAAACGCACATTCAATCGATACCGGCGCGGGCCACGGCAGCGTGCGCTCGTATGTCATTGGCTTCGTCCTGTCGGTCGTGCTGACGGCTGCGGCTTTTGGACTGGTCATGCAACAGGCGTTGGGGCCGACAGAATCGATCATCGCCATCGCGGTGCTCGCGTTCATTCAAATCCTCGTGCACCTGGTGTTTTTCCTGCATATGAACACGTCTTCATCGCAGCGATGGAACCTGATCTCGTTCGGGTTCGCCATGCTGGTCGCGGTGATCCTGATTGGCGGGACGTTGTGGGTACTCCATAACGTCGGTGCGCACATGATGTCGCGCTAGGTCGCAGACGGTCTACCGGCTGAACGCCGAGTGGCGCCACGGGGAAACCTTTGGCGCCGCTTTTTTATGGGTGCGTGTCGGGGCACTGTCGGGGCACTCTGGACACACGCAAATCGAGCAGGCAAAGAAAAGCCCGCCGTCTTTCGACGGCGGGCTTTCAAGTCTTCTCCACGCAACGCTCATTCGCCCGTTCACGCACCGCTAAAAAACTCAAGCGGTGAAACTCCTGCGCTAAACGGTCAAGCGTACTCGTGCAGCGCCGTGCGCATTTTCTTCATTGCGCTGGCTTCGATCTGGCGAATCCGTTCCGCCGATACCCCGAACTCGTCGGCGAGTTCATGCAGCGTCTTGCCGCCCGAGCCGTCGTCTTCCACTTCGAGCCAGCGCGCCTGAACGATCCGGCGGCTGCGTTCGTCGAGCGATTCGAGCGCGGTCGACAACCCCTCGCTTTGCAGCTTGTCGAACTGACGCGATGCAAGCACGTTGGTTGGCTCATTGTGCGAGTCGGCCAGATACGCGATAGGCGCATATGATTCTTCGCCGTCGTCGATCTGACCTTCCAGCGCAATGTCGCCGCCGGAAAGACGCGTTTCCATTTCCGAGACTTCTTCGCGCTTCACATTCAGCTCTTTCGCCAGGCTATCAACCTCGTCCGGCGTGAACGCGTTGTGCCCGGTCTTGTGGCTGCGAAGGTTGAAAAACAGCTTGCGCTGCGCCTTCGTGGTCGCCACTTTCACCGTGCGCCAGTTGCGCAGGATGTACTCGTGAATCTCGGCCTTGATCCAGTGCATGGCATACGACACCAGCCGCACGTTTTGTTGCGGATCGAAGCGCTTCACAGCCTTCATCAAACCGATATTGCCTTCCTGAATCAGGTCGGCGTGGGGAAGGCCGTATCCCAGGTAATTGCGGGCAATCGATACCACCAGGCGCAGATGCGACAGCACGAGCTGACGCGCCGCGTCCAGGTTGTCGTTGTCACGGAATTCGGTGGCGTACTGACGTTCTTCCGACGGCGTTAGCATCGGAATCCGGTTGACAGCCGAAATGTAGGCGTCGATGTTGCCGATCTGGCCGGTCAACATGGACGACTGCGCAAACGTCAGCGCACCTGCCGAAGCGGCCTTGGCCGGCGCCGAGTGTCCAGTATTCGGGAGGGTCATCGCATTGGTCACGCTTGTATGCTCCTTATCAACAAAAAACCCGATGAAAAACCGGGTCTAGCAGGATATTAGCACTCTGCTATTTCGAGTGCTAAGGATTAGAGGGGCCTTGTGTGTCCAAGTTCCCATACGCTATTAGAATCTCTGCTCCAATAGCCAATAAGTGCTTTCCCGCACTGTTGCACGCCGCGAAACGCTTTCGTTGTCAAACTTACCGAAAGAAATTTGCAAGATTTCGCATGATTTACCCGGCAATCGGGATTCGACGAAACTTAATTCCGTGTTTTCCTCATTCAGCAGAACTCTTCTGAGCACTTTTTTGAGACCGTCTCTAAAATGGCGACTTGCTGCGTTAGCGGCGAGCCTGTCTTGTGAGAATCCAGCTCCGGAGTATTCATGCAGAAGAACAAAAGTGTCTGGCAAAAGCGCTCTTTCTACGGTGCCTTGTTCGGTGCGCTGGTCCTGGCTTCGGCCACTGCCCACGCCGATCAGTTCGGCTTGCAGATCGCCGGCGGGGTTGCCGACCACGATGTCCGGAAGGCCGATGTCGGCGGCGTCTGGGATCCCAACTGGACGTGGTGGCAAATCGGCGGTTTCCACTTCACCGTCGTGGGCGAAGCGCACGTGGCCTACTGGGACATTCGTGAAAGCCAGGCATCGCATCCGGGCATCTGGGAATTCGGTTTCACGCCGGTATTCCGGTTCATCAAGAGTTCGGGATGGATTCGGCCCTATGTTGAAGCTGGCGTAGGCGTACGCCTCTTGTCGCACGTTCGCGAAACCGAGACGCGGACCTTTTCCTCGTCCTTTCAGTTTGCCGACATGGTGGGCGTGGGCGCTCAATTTGGCGCACATCAGAACTATCAGGCAGGCTTGCGATTTCAGCATTTATCCAACGCCGGTTTCGAACACCCGAATCCTGGTATAAATTTCAGCGAGATATATTTGCAATACAACTTCTGACGAGGACCGCGTCCATCGGTTCCTCTAGCGCGAAAGGAATCGAAGATGCCGGCACAACCCATCGATACCCCCGTCGAGGCAATCCGTGAACTCGAGCGCGACCGTTTCCGTGCAATGGTCGACGGTGACGGCGAATTGCTGGACGCGCTGCTGGCGGAGAACGCCAGCTACGTGCACACCAATGGCAAGCGCGAGACGAAGCGTCAGTTTATCGACGCGATCACGGCGGGGCGCCGGCGCTATCGGCAGATCGAGATCCAGTCGCAGGACGTGATGCCGGGCGGCCGGGACACATGGATCGTGTTTGGGCGCGCGCTGCTCGAGATGGAGTCGAAGAACGGCGCCTTGTTGTTCCCGATCGCGTACACGGCCATCCACATTCAGGTCGATGGGCAATGGCAGTTGCTCGCGATGCAGGCAACACGCGCGGCGCTGGATTAGCACCGGTTCGACGCCGTTCGGTGGGGCGTCGCGGTTCGGCCGGCGGGGCGGCGCCTTGTGAGCGTCGGCCGTCATGTCGATACCGGTTGTCGTGTTTTATCGCCTGCTTCGCAAACTTCTGCTGCGCGGTGGCTGGGAAGTGATACCCGGCCACATCATCGCGCGTCACTTCCTACTCACTACTCCTTGCTGTAAAAGCCGCGTTCCTTCACGCCGCTACCGCTTCGCTTTCCACTTCCTTGCGTCCGGCCCAGCGCGCGCGATTTACCGCGCTGACAATGGCGTTGGTGGCTGCCTGAACCGCGTTCGCATGCACCGCGACGCCAAATCGCATCGGTTGATCGCCGATTCGGCAGCCGATGAACACCGCCGTCTCGCCCTTCGCCGTCGCGGCGGTTTCAAACGATGTCACCTCGATCGCGATACCCGCCACGCTGGCTACTGCCGCAGCGACGGCCTGCGCGTGCGCTTCGTCGGCAACCGCAGATACAGGCAGCTTCACGTGGCGTCCATCGAAGTGCAGGGTCGAGGCATCTGCCCGCGACGCCGGCCCTTGTGCGTCGAAGTATTCGCGCTTGAACAACGCGCAAATGGCTTCGCCGGAGACTTCCGCGCCGGAGGCGTCGGCGACTTTCTGGACGGCGTGACTGAATTCGATCTGCACGCGACGCGGCGGCGTGAAGCCCAGTCCGCGTTCGAGAAGATACGTCGCGCCGCCTTTGCCCGACTGGCTGTTCACGCGGATCACGGCGTCGTAGCTGCGGCCGAGATCGGCTGGGTCGATGGGAAGATACGGCACGTCCCATACCGTGTCCGCTTCGCGCTGGGCAAAACCCTTGCGGATGGCATCCTGATGCGAGCCGGAAAAGGCCGTGAACACGAGATCGCCGGCATACGGATGACGCGGATGCACGGGAATCTGGTTGCAGCGCTCGACCACGCGGCGCACGCCGTCGATATCCGAAAAATCCAGACCCGGGTCGATACCCTGCGTGTACAAATTCATCGCAAGCGTGACGAGATCCACGTTGCCCGTGCGCTCGCCGTTGCCAAAGAGGCAGCCTTCCACACGATCCGCACCGGCAAGGATCGCAAGTTCCGCGGCGGCGACCGCCGTGCCGCGATCGTTATGCGGATGCACGGAGAGCACGATACTGTCGCGGAAACTCATGTTGCGATCCATCCACTCGATCTGATCGGCGAACACGTTCGGCATGGCCGCCTCCACGGTGGCCGGCAAATTCACGATCATCTTGTGGTCGGGCGTGGGACGCCACATTTGCGCGACGGCGTCGCAGACTTCGCGGGAAAACGAAAGCTCGGTCATGCTGAACGTTTCCGGCGAATACTGATAGATCCAGTGTGTATCGGGGCGCGCGGCCGCGCACTCCTTGATCATGCGCGTGCCTTCCACGGCGAGCGCCTTGGTCTCTTCCTTGGACTGCGCGAAGACGATCTTGCGAAACGACGGAGCGATCGCGTTGTACAGGTGCACGATCACCCGGGACGCGCCTTCCACTGCTTCAAAGGTCCGCTCGATCAGTTCGCGGCGCGACTGCACGAGCACTTCAATGGTGACATCGGCGGGAATGCGGTTTTCGACGATCAGCTTGCGCACGAAGTCGAAATCCGTCTGCGATGCCGACGGAAAGCCCACTTCGATTTCCTTGAAACCTACCGCCACCAGCATCTCGAAGAATTCGAGCTTGGCGTCAATGCTCATCGGGTCGATCAGCGCCTGGTTGCCGTCACGCAGATCGGTGCTCATCCAGATGGGCGCGCGCTCGATCGTGCGGGTGGGCCATCGGCGGCCGTTGAGGTTGACCTGGGGGAAGGGGAGATATTTCTCGGAAGGGTTGCGCATCATCATCGTGGGCCTCGGCTGAACGCGTTGTACGCGTGAAAGCGCAGTCGTTGCGAGGCGGATGCGTGGCCGGCGGCTTGCCGGCATCGTTCCGATGCGTGCTGGTCAGGTTCGCGATGTCCCATGGCGTGGGTGACGCCGGTGACGAACGTGAACGATGCAAAAGCAGCGTGCATGTGATCCTCGCGTTTTCGTGCCGTGGATGAACGGACGAAAGCAGACGACTACGGGTGGTGAAAAGGGAGCTACAAAAGGGGAACTACGAAACTGCGGGCGGGACCGCGCGAGGGACGCGCGGCGCCACGTTTAGCGACTTACGCTAGACGTAGCGATAGGGGCCGCGCTAGGCGACCCTGAGTAATTCGAAGGGAGGGGAATTGGGTAAAGCTCATTTCTTTACATTAGCGCACCGCGTGCGCCGTTGTCAACCGAAACGGTTCTCGACTGAAGAATGCCCTACCGCCTCACAATGTCCGCAATCAACTCCGCCTGACGCGCGAGCGCGGGCGGAATAGGGGCTTCACCGCGCAGCACGGTTTCGATCCAGCGGGCCGTGGTCGCCGCATCGAGAGCCTCGGGCAACGCCACCACGGGCGCGTCCGGCGAGGAGCGTTCCGCCGATATCAGCGTTTCTGTGTGGCCGTCGTGGAACCAGTCCACCTGCACCTGCCGGCGCGTGTCTGCTACCGCCTCGCCCTCTGTCCCGCGTGCGAGCAGGGCGCCGCCGGCGGCTGCATCGGGATGCTCGGTGAACAGTCCCGTCAGGCTCTCGCGATACTCCGGATGGGTGTAGTTCACCAGCCGCAAACCGGGCTGTGCGAACGGTTGCAGGATCTTGACCAGCGTATGGGTGGAATTTCTCACACCCATGATCCGCCGGATCGCAAGCAGGCGCGCGAGCTTGGGCGCGAGCGCGACGATCGGCGCGAACGCCAGCCGGCGCGAGGCGAGGTTGTCCTCGATTTCATCGTGGGATGTGGATTCCGGAATGCCCAGCTCGGCGAAAATCGCCGCGCTCGTTACGCGGCCAGGGTCAGTTGTTACGCCATGCACGAGCACCGGCACGCCTTCCCGTGCGAGCAGCAACGCCAGCAGCGGGGTCAGGTTCGGCTGCTTGCGCGCGCCGTTGTAGGTGGGGATGGAGACGGGGCGCGCGTGGTCGCGGCCGTTCTGGATATGCAACGGTTCGAACGAGCGATGCGCGGCCGCCAGCATCGCGGCCAGTTCTGCGGCCGTCTCGCCTTTCACCCGATACGCGAGCAACACGGCGCCGAGTTCGAGATCGGAGACGCGGTTATCGAGCATCGCTTCGTATAGGGCGTACGTGTCCTCGCGGGTCAGCGCTCGCGCGCCGTTTGGCCCGCGGCCGATTTCCTTGATGAAACGGGCGCACGGGAAAGGGGCTTTGTCGGTCATTGATTGGTTAGAGCGGCCGGTTTGCGCAAGAGGTGTTCAATCGCATCGCCTTGTGCAGACTCGGCCGCTGCAATTATGGAAATGCAGGAATCACATTCAGTACCGCATTTGAGCCGGGCTTGCAAGTCGCGGGGCGGCTCGGCGGATGGTTTTCGGGGCGCTTGCCTGCTCATTTGTTCGAGGGTCGTGGGCTTATGGGCTGATGGGCTTATGGACTTAGGACCGCCCATGGGAATCGCAGACCGTGGGGCGTGCTCCTGTGTGCTTTGCCACGCGATGCCCTGGGGCGCATAGGCCGTTCAGCCGAATCGCGATGCGTAACGGCGCACGTTAAACTTGAGGTCCAGGTCGATGCTTCATCAAACAGGAGAAAACGCAATGAGTCACGTATTCGCTCCGGCACCCGCGGTCGCGGTGCCAGTTGTCGGTTCCAGCGACCAGTTTCCCGTTCGCCGGATTTATTGTGTCGGCCGGAACTACGAGGCGCACGCGCGCGAGATGGGCCACGACCCCGATCGTGAACCACCGTTTTTCTTCGCCAAGCCCGCCGACGCCGTGCTGTACGTCGCGCCCGGTGCAACCGGCGAATTCCCGTATCCGTCGCAGTCGAAGAACGTCCACTTCGAGATGGAACTCGTGGCGGCCATCGGCAAGCAAGGCAAAGACATTCCCGCTGAGAAGGCACTCGATTACGTCTACGGCTACGCGCTCGGTCTCGACATGACGCGTCGCGATCTGCAAGCCGAAGCGAAGAAGCTGGGCCGTCCGTGGGACACGGGGAAGGGCTTCGATCATTCGGCGCCGCTGGGTCCGATCCATCCAGTCGCGAAGGTCGGGCATCTGGAAAAAAGCGCGATCTGGCTCACCGTCAATGGCGAAGAGAAACAGCGATCGGACATCTCGCAACTGATCTGGTCGGTCGGTGACACGATCGCGTATCTGTCCACGCTATTCGAATTGTTCCCCGGCGACCTGATTTTCACCGGCACGCCTGAAGGCGTCGGCGCCATTCAGAAGGGCGACCTGATGAAGGGCGGTGTCGAAGGAATCGGAGAGTTCTCCGTGCGCGTGGTCTGACTATAAAAACGGAGGGGACCCATGAAGCTATACAGCTATTTTCGTAGCTCGGCGGCGTATCGCGTGCGTATCGCGCTGAATCTCAAAGGGCTCGCCTATGAATACGCTCCGATTCATCTTCTGCGCGACGGCGGGCAACAACTGAAGCCGGACTATCGCGAGCTGAATCCAGACGGCATCGTGCCGACGTTTATCGACGGTGACAACGTGCTCACGCAGTCACTTGCGATCATCGAATATCTGGAAGAGACGCATCCCGAGCCTACGGTATTGCCGGGTACGCCGCTGGATCGAGCGTTCATTCGTTCGGTTGCGCTTCAGATTGCGTGCGAAATTCATCCCATCGACAACCTGCGCGTGCTCAAGTATCTGAAGCACACGCTGAAGGTCGCCGGTGAAGCGAAAGACGCGTGGTACCAGCATTGGCTCGAATCGGGTTTCGAGTCGCTTGAAAAGCGGCTCGCGAACGACTCGCGCGTGGGCAGGCTGTGTTTCGGCGATACCCCCACGCTCGCGGATCTGTGCCTCGTGCCGCAGGTGTACAACGCGCGGCGTTTTAATATCGATATGAGCCGTTATCCGACGATCGAACGTATCGCCGATCACGCTGCGCAAATCGATGCGTTCGCGCGTGCTGCGCCCGGACAACAACCGGACGCCGAATGACGACTGCTGTTTTTTTATCCGGCGCCGGGCTTGGCGCAAGTCTGATTATCGCGATTGGTGCTCAAAACGCTTTTGTGTTGCGGCAAGGCTTGAAACGGCGGCACGTGGGCTGGGTCGTTTTTATCTGCGCGCTGATCGACGTATTGCTGATCGGGTTGGGTATCGGAGGGATGGGGGCGCTCATTGAGCGAGCGCCGGTGCTGCTTGGGGTGATTCGATGGGCGGGAGCGGTGTTCCTGTTTCTCTACGGTCTGCGGGCTTTTCACGCGGCGTGGAAGGGGCCGGGACATTTACACGCAGAGAACGGCGAATCGCAGACGGCGTTAAAAGCGATAACAACAGTGCTCGCTTTATCGCTGCTGAATCCGCACGTTTATCTCGATACCGTCGTGCTGCTCGGCGGCATTGGCGCCCGGTACGGCTGGCCGGGAAACGCGTGGTTTGCGGCAGGGGCAATGTGTTCGTCGATCATCTGGTTCACCGTGCTCGGGTTCGGTGCGCGCTTGCTCCAGCCTCTGTTCGAGAAAGATATCTCGTGGAGAGTGCTCGATGTGATCGTGGGGATTGTGATGTGGTGGATTGCCGGAGCGCTGATCGTGTCCCGGTAGCACGCGCGACCGCGGTCTGGCTGAACGCCAGGCCGCGGCGCCGGTTTAACTTCCGAGCAAAGCGTCCGCAAATTCGTCGGCGCTGAAGGGCTGCAAGTCCTCGACTTTCTCGCCCACGCCAATGAAGTACACCGGAATCGGCCGTTGCCGCGCGATTGCCGCGAGAATGCCGCCCTTCGCCGTGCCATCGAGTTTGGTCACGATCAAACCCGTCAAGCCCAGTGCATCGTCGAAAGACTTCACTTGGGCGAGTGCGTTCTGGCCCGTGTTTGCATCGATGACCAGCAACACCTCGTGTGGGGCATCGGGCTGTGCCTTGGCAATCACGCGCTTCACCTTGCGCAGTTCTTCCATCAGGTGGAGTTGCGTGGGCAGGCGGCCCGCCGTGTCGGCCATCATCACGTCAATCTTGCGGGCACGCGCGGCGCCGACCGCGTCGAAGATCACGGCGGCCGCATCACCGCTTTCCTGCGATACCACCGTCACGTTGTTGCGTTGCCCCCAAACCGTGAGCTGTTCGCGCGCGGCAGCACGGAAGGTGTCGCCGGCGGCGAGCAGCACGGTCTGATCGAAGCGCTGCAAATGCTTGGCCAGCTTGCCAATGCTCGTGGTCTTGCCCGCGCCGTTCACGCCGGCGATCATCATCACGAGCGGTTGGGCGCGACCGAGCATCAACGACTTCTCGAGCGGCCGCAGCAGGTCGGCGAGCAACGAGCGCAGCGCGGCCTTGACCTGCATCGAATCAGTGAGCCGTTCGCTGCGCACCTTTTCACGCAACGCTTCAAGCAGATATTCGGTGGCATCGACACCGGCATCTGACATCAGCAACGCCGTTTCGAGTTCCTCATACAAATCCTCATCGATCTTCGCGCCGATGAAAATCCCCGTCAGGCCCGAACTGGTCTTCGACAGGCCTGTTTTCAGGCGCGTGAGCCACGAACGCTTCGCGTTGGGTTCCGGCTCCGGCGGCGGCACGATTTCGACGGTTTCTGCCGGCGCTTTCCATTGCGATGCCGTGCGGCCTTGCCAGTACGGCTTGGCTTCTGGTGCGGTGGTTGCGGCGGGGCTTGGCGGCTGGGGCGTTGCGCTCGCAGGCGGGGTCTGCGGCAGCGGCGCCGCCGCACCGGGGGCTTCCGTCCGCGTCGGCTGGCCAACCGTGGCCGGTTGCGCTGGCGTAACCGGCGTAGTAGCGCTCGACGCAGAAGACGCTGCCGTGCCTGCGGGCGCTCCGTTATCGATCGGAAACTCCGAGGCGTGAGGCGCGCTCTGAGCCGAATCCGCCGATGAAGCTGAAGCTGAAACCGATCCCGAACCCAATTCGCCCGGGGCAGCCGGACGCGCGGACCGGTCACGCGATTCCACAGACACGCCGGATGACCCGGTTTCAGCCGTGCCCTTCGTCCCAATCGCAGGCGCATCCGGCGTCCCCGGTACACCAGCACTCAATCCCGTTCCGCGTAGTTGCGTTTCCGAAGCCCGATCCGCTGCCGCAGCGCCTTCCCGTGCGATTTCCACCGGCTGCGCCGGCGTCACAGGCGTACTCGCGTGCCGGAGCCCTGCAGCGTCCTCGGAACGCGCCTCGGCAGCATCCTCGGCTTCGTTTTCCGCTGGCGTATCGGTATCGGCGTCGGTCGGTTTGCCTATTAATCGTTTGAAAAAGCTGAACATGGTCTGCAGTGGTGGGGTGGCGCGTTTTATCGATGCCGTCGCAATCGCGTTCCTGCGTCGAACGAGCGCAAAAACGCAAACAACGCACAAACGCAAAGGTGACGATGGCTGCCGTGCCGCGAAAGACCGCCGGAAACAGCGGGAAGAGCCGGGCGTGTGCGCAAAAAGGGCGAAAGACGCGTATTTTATCAGCCGGCACCGATGTAGTGTCCGGCCCGACGGCGAACCCCTGCATCGGGAGCGGCGGGCTGTGGTAACGTGCCCGCATCGGCGACAAGCGAATTGTTGCAATCCGATCACGTTCTCACCCAAGCCGCGCGGATCATCCCGCCGCCTCTATCACGCCCCACGCACGTCCATGTCCCGTTCCTCGATCACCCGCGCATTAGAGCGAAATCCCGAGCGAAATCGCGAACGCAACGCCGGACGCGCTCCGAAAGTCCGCGAAGCGGCGCCATCGCGCGGCGGCAAGGCAAATTCAATCCGAATCATTGGTGGCGAATGGAAGCGCACGCCGCTACCCGTTCTGAGTCTGGACGGCTTGCGTCCGACGCCCGACCGGGTCCGCGAGACGCTGTTCAACTGGCTGGGCCAGTCGCTCGACGGTAAACGCTGCCTCGATCTCTTCGCCGGCAGCGGCGCATTGGGCTTCGAAGCGGCGTCGCGCGGCGCGCTACGCGTGCTCATGGTGGAGCGCAGCGGCCGCGCAGTAGCGCAACTGAAGGCGAACCAGACGCGCTTGGCCGCGAAAAACATTGAAATCGTGGAAGCGGATGCGCTGCGTCTTGCTGGGGGGCTCGCGGCGAATTCCTTCGATGTCGTGTTCCTCGATCCCCCTTTCGGCGATACCGCCATGCTCCAGCGCGCCATTGAACTGGCTGTGCCGCTGGTGTCGCCGGGCGGCGCGCTGTACGTCGAATCGGGCGAACCGGTCGATCCTGCGCAAACGCCGGCGTTGTCCGGATGGGCGATTACCCGCGAAGGCAAGGCTGGTGCGGTCCGCTATCATTTGCTGCGGCGCGAAAATGAGGAATAATGCGCGTTCCCAAATGCTGGCCAGGCGAGGCCCGGCCGACTGCGGACGGGGCGTGATGGACGTAGCGGGCTTGGTGGGCGACGGGGTATCGGAGAAATTTTTGGGTCTTGTCGATACCAGCGGCGGCCCAATCTGTAGCGAAAGACATACCAGAAGAAGTATCAGAAGAGGAGATGCCCCATGGTTGTAGCCGTTTATCCCGGAACGTTCGACCCGCTCACGCGCGGTCACGAAGACCTCGTGCGACGTGCATCGAGTATTTTCGATACGCTGGTGGTCGGAGTCGCAGATAGCCGGAACAAGAAGCCGTTTTTCAGTTTGGCGGAACGGCTGGATATTGCACATGATGTGCTGGGCCATTATCCGAACGTGCAGGTAATGAGCTTCAAGGGGCTGCTGAAGGATTTTGTGCGCAAGAACAACGCGCGCGTGATCGTGCGGGGCCTGCGTGCAGTCTCCGACTTCGAATACGAATTCCAGATGGCGGGCATGAACCGTTATCTGCTGCCCGACGTCGAGACGATGTTCATGACGCCATCGGATCAATATCAATTCATCTCGGGCACGATCGTGCGCGAGATCGCGCAACTCGGCGGCGACGTCAGCAAGTTCGTTTTCCCATCGGTGGAAAAGCGCTTGCAGGACAAGGTTGGTCCGATTGCGCCAGACCCGTCATCGGTGCCGTGAGCGTTTCAGGCGTTCACTAACGCGCGCTCTCATCAGGTCGCGCGGGCACTGCAAAAGCCGGCTGAAATGCCGGGCGAAGAGAGTAAAGCATGGCCCTGTTCATTACCGACGAGTGCATCAACTGCGACGTGTGCGAGCCCGAGTGCCCGAACGACGCCATCTCGATGGGTATCGATATCTACGTGATCGACCCGAACAAGTGCACCGAATGCGTCGGCCACTACGACGAACCGCAATGCCAGCAAGTGTGCCCGGTCGATTGCATTCCGCGCGATCCGGCACATGAGGAAAACGCCATCCAGTTGATGACGAAATATCACGGGTTGATGAAAGCGAAGGGCGCTTGATTTAACGTCAAGCATCAAACATCAAGCACCCTTTACGCGCGCGGCCTCAGAGCAATGCCCGCAGCGCTGCCAGCAATGCGTCGCAGTCGGCATCGGTGCCGACAGTAATCCGCAAATGCTGATCGATTCGCGGCAGCTTGAAATGCCGCACGAAAATCTCTTTCTCTTTCAAGCGTGCGGCCAGCGTCGCCGCATCGTGTTCCGGATGGCGCGCGAATACGAAGTTCGCGGCCGACGGCACCACATCGAAGCCCAACGCCTGCAAGTCCGCCGTCAGCCGTTCGCGGCTGGCGATCACTTTCGCGCAGGTTTCGCGAAACCAGTCGTCGTCTTCAACCGCCGCAATTGCCGCGGCTTGCGCCAGCCGGTCGAGCGGGTATGAATTGAAGCTGTCCTTCACGCGTGTCAGCGCCTCGATCAACGCTTCGTGTCCGAGCGCAAATCCCACCCGCATGCCCGCCAGTGAACGTGCCTTGGACAACGTCTGCACGACCAGCAAATTCGGATTTTCATCGATAAGCGCCACTGCCGATTCCGCGCCGAAATCCACATACGCCTCGTCGATTACCACAACCGAATCCGGATTCGCCGCGAGCAGCACCTTGATCTCGGCGAGCGGCAACGCGCGGCCCGTCGGTGCGTTCGGATTGGGCAGCAGCACGCCGCCGTTGGGCGCGCGATAGTCGTCCACATCGATACCAAAATCCGCGTTGAGCGGCACAACGTCTACCGCTACGCCATATAACTGCGCATACACGGGATAAAAGCTGTACGTGATATCGGGAAAACGGATCGGCTTGTCGTGCTTGAGCAGCGCCTGGAACGTGTGAGCGAGAACTTCGTCCGAGCCATTGCCGACAAATACCTGGCTCTCGCGCAAGCCGTGATGCTGCGCGATAGCCGCGCGCAACGCATGCGCTGTCGGATCGGGATATTTGCGGAGCGAGTCGCCGTCCTCGCCGAGTTCGCGACGGATTGCATCGACGACGCGCGGTGAGGGCGGATAGGGATTCTCGTTCGTGTTGAGCTTCACGGGACGCGCCAGCGCGGGTTGTTCGCCCGGCACATACGGCGTCAGCTTATTGACGATATCGCTCCAGAAACGGCTCAAGATTCGCTCCTTAATTGTCCCTGATGTCCGCACGGGACGGGATGCCGCGGGTTTACGGCTGCGCGTTGCGATGCAGATTCATCATCGCGCGCTCCATCTCGCCGTTGATCGCGAACGGCATGACGGCGAGGGCGCGTTCTATCGATGCATCGATCACGTCCTGTTCTTCACGACGCGGCGGTTTCAGCACAAAATTCGCTACATCCGGTTTCGCACCGGCCCGCGAGGCTTCGGGAATAAGATCACGCGGATGCCCGATGCCGATCCTCAACCGCCAATAGTGTTGCACCGACAAATGCGCGGAAATGTCCTTCAGGCCATTGTGCCCGCCGCTGCCGCCGCCAAGCTTCAGCTTCACCGTACCGGGCGGCAGATCGAGTTCATCGTGCGCGACCAGAATCTCGTCGGGCAAAATCTTGAAGAACTGCGCCACGGCCACGACCGATTGTCCTGATCGATTCATGAAGGTCTGCGGCTCGAGCAGATGAATCTCCTGGCCATTGAGTCGGCCACGGCCATAGTGACCGTGAAACCGGCGCTCGTCACGTAGCGACGCACCGGCGTCGCGCGCCAGTTGATCGACGAACCAGAAGCCTGCGTTGTGACGGGTCGCGGTGTATTCGGCGCCCGGATTGCCGAGCCCGACGATCAGTTTGATCATGTTCAATCTTGGCGGCGTAGCAACGTCAGCCGCACCAGAAAAAGGCCAAAAAAAAACCCGCCGGAGCAGAGCAACGGCGGGTCACTTCGTCCGCTCTTGTGGGCAGACCCAGAGCGGACTCAAGCGGACAGGCTTTAGCCAGACTTATGCAGCCGGCTTGGCGCCTTCGCTCGGAGCAGCAGCGCCCGAAGCAGCTTCGTCGGACACGACGGCAGCCGGGATGGTCGCCGAAGCGATCACCGGGTTTTCTGCGTCGAGGTGAGCGACCAGCGCCACGCCCTTCGGCAAAACGATGTCCTTCACGTGCAGCGTGTGACCGGCTTCAATCTTCGCCAGATCGAGTTCGACGAATTCCGGCAGATCGGCCGGGAGACATTCGATTTCGATTTCATTCAGAACGTGCGAGATCACCGCGCCACCGATCTTCACAGCCGGATTCGTTTCTTGATTCAAGAAGTGCACCGGTACCTTGGTGTGCAGCTTCTTCGTCGAATCGACACGTTGGAAGTCAACGTGCAGAACCATTTGCTTGAACGGATGGTATTGCACGTCGCGCAGCAGAACCTGTTGCGACTTGCCAGCGATTTCCAGATCGAGAATCGACGAATGGAACACTTCTTTCTTCAACGCGTGCCAAAGGGCGTTGTGATCGAGCTCAACAGCCTGAGCTTCAGCGTTCGCGCCATATACGATGCCCGGGGTCTTGCCCGAGTTACGCAGGCGGCGGCTCGCACCCGTACCTTGCAGATTGCGCTCAAAAGCGACTACTTTCATGATGCAACTCCGTAATCTGCCCGCGACCAGGCAGTGAAAACGGGGCTGTCCGCGTGTTCGCGTTCAGCCCCAGAGCAGCGATTCAGGCCTTCGTTCGCCTGAACCGATTACGCGGTTCAGCAGAGCTTTGACCCCCCGCTAAACCGCAAATACTTTTTAACCTTCCGCGAACAGCGACATCACCGAGTCGCCGCGACGGATACGCGAGAACGTCTCGGCCAGCAATCCCGCGCTCGACAGAATACGCACCTTGGTACAGGCACGTGCTTCTTCGGAGAGGGGGATGGTGTCGGTAACGACGAGTTCGTCGAGTTCCGACGCCGCGATCCGCTCGCCTGCGCCACCGGACAAAACGGGATGCGTGGCATACGCGAACACTTTCGTCGCGCCGCGTTCCTTCAAAACCTGTGCTGCCTTGCAGAGCGTGCCGGCGGTGTCGACCATGTCGTCCATGATCACGCACGTGCGGCCTTCCACTTCACCGATGATGTTCATCACTTCAGCGACGTTCGCCTTCGGGCGACGCTTGTCGATGATCGCGAGATCGGTGTTCAGTTGCTTCGCCAATGCCCGGGCGCGGATCACACCGCCCACATCCGGCGACACCACCAGCAGGTTCTCGTAGTTCTGCTTGCGCAGGTCGCCGAGCAGCACGGGGGTGGCGTAGATGTTGTCGACCGGGATGTCGAAGAAACCTTGAATCTGGTCGGCGTGGAGGTCCATGGTGATGACACGATCCACGCCCGCGATTTCCAGCATGTTCGCCACGACTTTCGCCGAGATGGCGACGCGAGCCGAACGTGGCCGGCGATCCTGACGGGCATAACCGAAATACGGGATGGCTGCAGTGATCCGGCCAGCGGATGCGCGCTTGAGCGCATCGACCATGATCATGAGTTCCATGAGCGTGTCGTTGGTCGGTGCGCAGGTGGACTGCAACACGAACACGTCTTTACCGCGCACGTTTTCCTGGATCTCGACCATGATCTCGCCGTCGGAAAAACGGCTAACCATTGCCTTGCCAAGCGGGATTCCAAGGATTTTGACGACTTCCTGTGCAAGCGCGGGATTCGCGTTGCCAGTGAATACCATCAGGCCGTCACTGCTCATCGTGCACCTGTTTCTTGGCTGGGGCGAGAGGAAAAACGCGAGAAATTATGGCAGGGGAAGAAGGATTCGAACCTTCGCATGCTGGAATCAAAATCCAGTGCCTTAACCAACTTGGCGACTCCCCTACACTAACTTTGAGTTTTGCCGGGTAGTGTAGGACAAACCCGTCAAAACGAAACTTTACGACGCGAAAGTGAAGAGAGGATGCGAATCCAGACTTTCGGTCACTTTGCTTTTCCAGCTTGCCGGGAGTTTGGCTTGCGCCATCTCAGCTTCGGCTTTGCTACGAAAAGCGGCAAACACGCTCGCTCCAGATCCGGTCATTCGCGCAGGTGAAAGATTCGAAAACCACTCAATCACCTTGGCTACTTCCGCGTACTTCTCAACCACAACTGCCTGCATATCATTTCGGCCGAAGCTGTCAGGCCAATCTGCGTCAGAACTATGTTGTGCAAGGAAGTCCGTAATTGTGAGGACTTTTGAGTCCCTCGTCAACCCTTTCTCTGAAAAAATCGCAGCGGTTGGAACATGCACAGCAGGAGTCACCACCAGGAAGAAACGCTTCGGTAGATCGACCACCTGCAGCGTTTCACCGACACCTTCCGCAAAAGCATTCCGTCCAAACACAAAAAACGGCACATCCGCGCCCAGTTTCAGCGCCAGGTCCTGCAACGCTTCTCGCGATAGATCCAAGCCCCATAAGCGATTCAGAGCCAGCAGCGTAGTCGCGGCGTCAGAACTTCCGCCGCCGAGACCGGCGCCCATGGGCAGTATTTTATCAATTTCTATGTCTACGCCAAGGGGGGTGCCTGTTGTCGACTGCAACAGACGCGCGGCACGTACAACAAGGTCATCCGCTTCCGGCACGCCAGGGACATCGGTTTTTCGCGCGATCACGCCGTCGTCACGACGGGTGAAGTGCAGGCGGTCGCCCCAGTCGAGCAACTGGAACACCGTCTGCAACGCGTGATAACCGTCCGGTCGGCGCCCGGTGATATGCAAAAACAGATTGAGTTTGGCCGGCGCGAGACAGTCGCGCAGGGATGCATCGGCCAGCGGACGCGCTGGGCCCCGCGACGAACTCGATAAAGATGACTGCATGTGATTGGACTAAGCGTTACTGGTCGAGGACGAGCTTGATGTCGAGCGGCGGTTCGGCACGCGACAGATTCAGGCGTTTCACGCCGGTTGCGGGCGCGTCGGCGTAGGCCAGGTAGTCGATGGTCCAGCCGTCCTGCTTGATTTCCTTCAGACGGCCATTTTCCGACGACGAATCCATGGTCGTGCGCGCTCGCGAGGTGGGCGCAGGCGAGGGCTGCAGCCAGTACCGCAAGCCTTCCACCGGCAAAGCGAACCCCAGCGTGTTGCTCATCAGTTGGGAGACATTATCGGCGGTCTGCGGGTCGCGATTCGGTAGTTCGAGCGTGGCCGAAGACGGCGACGACGTCACGATAGCCAGCGTTTGCCCAAGTGGATTACGCAATTGCAGCGTGACGGTGTCTCCGGTTTCCTGCCAGTCGAAGTTGCCGTACGCGTTGCGCTGCTGGCCGTTCTGGTCGTTGTACTGGACCGCGAACCGGCCGTGGTAAGCGCGACTGGTCTGCGCAGTCACCTCGGTTGCTGCATTTGACGTTGTCGGCACGCGCGGTTTGATCGCGCACCCCGACACCACCACTACACCCGCTGCCATCAGCGCCAGCGCGCCGCGACGCGCGCGCTGACCGCTCAGGAAATTCGTTGCAATCAAGTTCAAAGGTCGTTCACCTGGAATCGTTTGAGCGTTTTCAACAATGTGTCGTTGCCGGGTTCGAGCTTTTGCGCCTGGCGCCATGTATTACGCGCCTGGTCCTGCTGCCCCGACTTCCACTGCACTTCGCCGAGATGAGCGCCAATTTCGGCGTTCGGCTGCAGGTCGTAGGCTTTCTTCAGGATGCTGGCAGCTTCCGTGGAATTGCCCATCCGATACTTCGCCCAGCCGAGACTGTCCATGATGAATGCGTCGTTCGGCGCAAGCGATACCGCTTTCTCGATCAGTTTCTCAGCCTCGTCCAGACGCTCGTTGCGATCGACGAGCGAATAGCCGAGCGCGTTATACGCCTGCGCATTGTCCGGCTGCTCTTTCATCAGCTTGCGCAACTGCCCTTCCATGGTGTCGTAATGGCCGTTCTTCTCGGCCGCCATGGCGTAGTCGTAGGCAATGTCCGGGTCATCGGGGAATGCAGTCGATGCCTTCGACAACGCCGCTTCCGCTTCCGGATACCGTTGCGCCTGGAACAGCATGGCGGCGTCCGTACGCGCGAGCAGCGCCAGGTCGCGAGGGTCCGACGTCTGCAGGCTGCCCAGCAACTGGCGCGCGTCGTCGACCTTGCCTTCCGAGGCAAGGATCTGCGCCCGGGTGACCTGTGCCGGCAGATACTGCTGGCTCGCGCGCGGAATCTTGTCGAGCCACTGGTTCGCGGCCGCGTCGTCTTTCTTTTCCAGCGACAACTGCGCGAGATAGATATAAGCCTGTCCCGGATCGGCGCCCGGCGTGCTTTCAGCCGCCGCCGCGTACTGCTTCAGGTAATCCTGCGCCTTGTCCGGCTGTTTCTTCTGAATATTGATCAGCGCGAGCGCCATTAGCGGCGTGAGATCTTTTGCATCGTTCTTGCGCATGATTTCGAACTGCTTCTGCGCGTCGTCGAGACGATCCGCCGACAAATACAGTTGCGCCAGCGCAAGCCGCGCGTCGTGCGACTTCGGATCCTTCTCGAGGTACTTCTCGAACGAAGCAATACCTTCGTCGCGTTCGTTCGGCCCCATGCGAGCCAGCGTCAACGCAGCAGGCAAATAGTCGGGCTTCAATTTCAGCGCTTGTTCAAGCGATGCCTTCGCGCCCGGCTGGTCGTCGGCGGCAATTTCCTGCCGGGCGAGCGCCAGTTGCGTTTCGGGCCGGTCCATGTCGTTCTTGACCAGATCCTTCAGCACATTCAATCCGCCCACGCGATTCGGTCCGCGAGAGAGCAGGATCTGCAGCGAAAGGATCGCGTCGCCACGCTGCTCCGCGGGCACTTTTGCGAGCTCGGTGTTGAGGATCGGCTTGGCGTCGTCGGGCTTGCCGGAGAGGATCAGCAGCGACGCGCTCAACTGCGCCGCGCGTTCCGAATTCGGTGAGAATTGCTGCCAAAGCTGAACGGCCGTCAGCGCGTCGTTGGGACTTTGTGCGGCAATCGCAATCTCGGTCGCGCGCTGCGCGAAGCGCGGATCGTGCGTGTCGCGCGCGAGGGCGAGATAAGTCTGATAGGCGGGCGCTGCCTGGTTGCGTTGCAACGCGACTTCCGCTGCGAGCACCTGGAACACGATCTGGCTGGACGCAGCCACATTCGGCAAGTCCTGTACTTCCTTGCCCGTGGGCGGCGCGGTGATCAGGTCCGCTGCGCTGATGGCGGACTGGTCGTCATCGGGTGAAGGAAGTTGCGCGGGGCTCTGCGCGTAGGCAGGCGCAAGCGCAAACGCCGCCACCGCGAACGCCACTGCGGCCGCGAGCTTGCTCGGGTAGACCGGCTTACCGCGTGCGGCGCTCGTTTGAGCGGTCGCTGCACGCTGCTTCGAAAACAACTTTACGAAGGACAAGTTCATGGAAATCCGATCAATGTTTCAGTCGATTGTAACGCGCTCGCTACAATACGCGCACATCCCACAGCAAGTTACAGACCAGTAAACCATGCCAGAGTTGCCGGAAGTCGAAGTAACCCGACGCGGGATCGAACCGTTCGTTACCGGACGCCGGGTTGAGCGTGTCGATGTCCGTACACCGGCGCTGCGCTGGCCCATTCCGCCGCATCTCGCGAAGACGATGAAGGCGCTGAAAATCGAGAAGGTCGAGCGGCGCGGCAAGTACCTGTTGTTCGAAACCTCCGAAGGCTGGCTGATCGTGCATCTGGGCATGACGGGGACGCTACGGGTACTGCGTAACGTGCCGCGTCCGCCAGATGCGGCGAAGCATGATCATATCGACCTGATCTTCGATGATTTCATTTTGCGCTTTCGCGATCCGCGGCGCTTTGGCGCAGTGCTCTGGCATTCGCGCGCAGATGGCGATGTCCTCGACCATCCGCTGCTGGCCGGCCTGGGCGTAGAGCCATTCACCGCCGAATTTTCCGGCGCGCTGATGTACCGGCAGACGCGCGGGCGCAAGGTGTCCGTCAAGCAGGCCTTGCTCGCGGGCACGATGGTTGTGGGCGTGGGCAACATTTACGCGTCCGAGAGCCTGTTTCGAGCGGGTATTCGGCCCACGGTCGCGGCCGGGCGCGTGTCGCTCGTGCGCTACGATCTCCTCGCCGACGCCGTGCGTACCACGCTTGCCGCCGCGATCGAAAAGGGCGGCAGCACGTTGCGCGATTTCGTGGGAAGCAATGGCGAGTCGGGCTATTTCCAGCTCGATTATTTCGTCTATGATCGCGCGGGCTTGCCGTGCCATGTTTGCGGAACGGCCATCAAACAAATCGTGCAAGGCCAGCGATCCACGTACTTTTGCCCGCGCTGCCAGCGCTAGCCCCATGCTCCAGCTCACCGACTTCTCCACGCGCCTGATCGCGTGGCAACGTGTTCACGGCCGTCACGACTTGCCGTGGCAAAACACGCGCGATGCCTACCGCATCTGGCTATCAGAAATCATGTTGCAGCAGACGCAGGTATCGACGGTGATTCCGTACTACGCGCGTTTTCTCGACCGTTTCCCTGACGTGAACGCGCTCGCCTTCGCCCCGCTCGACGACGTCATGGCGCTCTGGGCCGGCCTCGGCTACTACTCGCGCGCGCGGAATCTGCATCGATGCGCGTTTGTTGTATCGACGGAGCATGGCAGCGAGTTTCCCCGCAGCGTCGATGCGTTGGCTGAACTGCCGGGTATTGGTCGTTCGACGGCGGCGGCCATTGCGTCGTTCGCGTTCGGCGCGCGCGCGACGATTCTCGATGGCAACGTAAAGCGGGTGCTCGCGCGGGTGTTTGGCATCGACGGATTTCCGGGCGAAAAGCGCGTGGAAAACACGATGTGGACACTGGCCGAATCGCTGCTTCCCGACGCCGCGCACAAGGACGAAGTCACCGCGTACACGCAGGGTTTGATGGATCTTGGCGCCACGCTGTGCGTGCGTGGCAAGCCGGATTGCGCGCGCTGCCCGTTTGCCGCCGATTGCGTGGCGAACGTGACCGGACGGCAAAAGGAATTGCCCGCATCACGCCCGAAAAAGACGGTGCCGACACGCAAGACCTGGATGCTGGTGCTACAGGACGGCGATAGTGTCTTGCTTGAAAAACGCCCGCCGACGGGTATTTGGGGCGGTCTATGGAGCCTGCCGGAAGCAGAGGATGAAGACGCGCTCGCGGCGGTCTCACATAGCTTCGGCGGGTCGGCCGAGCTTCAGCGGCTGACTCCCTTCACGCACACGTTCACGCATTTCAAACTGGATATCGAGCCGCGTCTCGGGCAGGCGAACGGCGTGCCTGATGCCGCCGATAACCGCACCGTGTGGGCGCCGCTTGCGAATATCGATGCGTACGGTGTGCCTGCGCCCGTCCGCAAACTGCTTGATGCGCTGCAGGGATCGCTGATTTGATATTGGCAAGATGCTAAAGCAACGTCAAAGCAGTTGATGCTGCTGCATATAGTGATGCACGACATCGATCCGCGCGGCCGCGTCTTCAAGCTCCATCAGCTTTTGCCGGGCGCGCATGGGGATCGGCAAGATCTCGGATAAACGGTTGGATACCCACGTCGGATCGTCGAGAAGGAAGGGCTCGGTGAACGGCAGGTCCTTCGGCTCGCGCGCCTTGATTGCATCGATAATCCGCTCCAGCACCTCCGCGCACGCCCCAAACTTCACCAACGCTTCCGTGCCGTCCAGCGGCGTGTCGTCGCCAATGATTTCGGCTACGCCCACGAGCAAATTGCTCGGCTCCACGCGATGCGACAACAGTCGAAAGCGTGTCGTCCCGCGCGCCTGGACCAGCAGCATGCCGAACGTGTCCACGTCGCATTGCGTGATCTCGGCCAGGCAGCCGATGCTCTCGGGCACCGACGGGTCCCCCGGCGACGCGATCTCATTACCGCTTTTCAACAGGCACACGCCGAACGGCGTGCTTTCGCGCAAGCACGCACGCGCCATGTCGAGATAGCGGGCTTCGAAGATTTTCAGGGGAAGATGGCCGCCCGGAAACAACACGGTATGCAGCGGAAACAGCGGCAGGTCGGCGAGAAGGGGATTGGTGGACATCGCGCGCTTCTTTAAAAAAGGCCGCCCGAAGGCGATCAGGTTTGCAAGGGCGCGACGTGTCCATCCACAGCGATGGGTGCGTCGCGGTGCCGCACAATCACATTGGCCTTGTCCCCGAAGCGCGCGGCGAGCGCCTGGGCGATGAATACCGAGCGATGCTGGCCACCCGTGCAGCCGATTGCAACCGTCAGGTAACTACGGTTGTCGTCACGAAATTGCGGCAGCCATTTGCCGATGAACGTGCCCACGTCGTCGATCATCTGGTGGACCATCGGCTGGGCGGACAAAAAATCGATAACCGGTTGGTCCAGGCCCGTCAGCGGCCGCAGTTCGTGATCGTAGTAGGGATTCGGGAGCGTACGGACATCGAAGACAAAATCGGCGTCGAGCGGGACCCCGCGCTTGAATCCGAACGATTCGAACATCAGCGTCAGCCCGGCCGGTTCCTGTTCGATAAAACTCTTCACCCACGCGCGCAACACGTTCGCCCGCAGATTGCTGGTGTCGATCTGATGGCCAAATTCGGCGAGTCCCGAGACAAGTTCGCGCTCGCGTTCGATCGCTTCGCCCAGCGACGTCAGCAGGCCCACAGCGGCGTCCTGATTGGACGAACCCGACAACGGATGACGGCGGCGCGTCTCGGAGAAGCGCTGAATCAGCGACTGGGTACTGGCATTGAGAAACAGCACGCGCAGGTCGAACGCTTGCGAAAGATCTTTGATGATGGCGGGCACTTCGTCGAGCGAACGGCTCGAACGTGCGTCGATAGCAACGGCCAGACGCGGCTGCCCCTGACTGTGGAGATACGCCGCGAGCTCGGGCAGGAATCGCGGGGGCAGGTTGTCGACGCAATAGTAGCCGGCGTCTTCGAGCGCGTTCAGGGCGACGGATTTGCCGGAGCCGGAGATGCCGGTAATCAGAATGATGCGCATGAATAGGGACTCGTTCGCTCGAGATAAAAGCACGCAGAAAATTCGGGTCCGGGCGGCGGCTGAGTCTGGAGGCCGCCGGTCTTGCCAGTTCGACCCGTCAGATCAGCTTGCCCGGGAACTGGCTTTCGGGGTCCTGCATTGCAAGGCGCTGACGATCCATGAAGTCACGGAGCGTGTCGATACCCCGCAGTTGCAGGATCGTGTTGCGCACCGCCGCTTCCACGAGCACGGCCAGATTCCGGCCGGCCGCCACCTGGATGGTGACCTTGCTGATCGGCAGGCCGAGCACGTCGACAGCCTGGCTTTCCAATGGCAGCCGCTGAAATTCACCGTCCGGACGACGCACAAGCTGAACGATCAACTTGAGCTTCATTTTCCGCCGAACGGCGGTTTCACCAAAAATGGTTTTGATATCCAGCAGGCCCAGACCCCGTACTTCAAGCAGGTTCTGCAGCAGCGGCGGGCATCGGCCTTCGACAAAATCCGGACCGAGGCGCACGAAGTCTACGGCGTCGTCAGCGACAAGACCGTGACCGCGGCTGATCAACTCGAGCCCGAGTTCACTTTTGCCGAGACCGGAGTCGCCGGTCAGCAGCACGCCCATGCCGAGGATGTCGAGGAACACGCCGTGCAGCGTGGCGCGCGGAGCAAGAATCCGCGACATATAAAGACGCAGGCTGTCGATTACTGCCGCCGCGGACATTCGCGTGGTGAAGAGTGGCGTGGACGAGCGGGTGCAGCGCAGAACCAGTTCAGGCGGCGCGCCGACTTCGCCCGCGACCACCAGGAAAGGCGGTTCCAGCGCGATCAGTTCGGCCATGTTGCGCGACCGGTCTTCGTCGGACTGACGCTGGTAGTAGGTGATTTCGGCGTCGCCGAGTACCTGGATGCGGTTGGGGTGAATCAGGTTCAAGTGCCCGACGAGATCGGCGCTTGACGTTGCATTGGCAACGGTTTCGGTCGAAAAACCGCGCTCCCAGCCTTCGTGACCCGTCAGCCAGCTCAGTTTGAGTGTGGCTGCGTTGTCGTCGAAAATGCTCTGGGCGTTGATGCTGGACGTATCCATGAGGCCGGAACTCCGAGAGAGGCCGCGAGCATGGAGCAATTGAAGAGCCGGGTTTGGTCTCTTCAATGCTTCGCTCAATAGGACCGATTGTGCGCTAGAAGGGCCGCCGGCGCGAGAGGGCCGTTCGGCCTGGTCTCTCGCGCCGAGTCCGGCTTCAAGTCCAGCACGAGGCCCGGCTCAAAGAGCTTAGGGCTGCCATTGCGTGAGCACCTGATACAGCGCCTCACGGTTTTCTTCGGTATTCAGGCGTTCGCGTGCATCCCGGTCGGACAGCAACTGCGCTATTTCCGAGAGGATTTCGAGGTGCTGTTGCGTGGCCTGTTCGGGAACAAGAAGAAAGATCAGCAGCGACACGGGCTGCCCGTCCGGCGATTCGAACGCGATCGGCTCAGCCAGGCGCACGAAGGCGGCGAGCGGATGCTTCAGGCCCTTGATGCGTCCGTGGGGAATGGCAACGCCTTCGCCGAGACCGGTCGAGCCAAGGCGCTCGCGCGCGAAGAGATTGTCGGTGACGATACTGCGGCCAATGCCGTTCTGGTTCTCGAAGATCAGGCCCGCTTGCTCGAATACACGTTTCTTGCTGGTGACGGACAGTCCGAGGACGACATTTTCGAGGGGAAGAAATTTGGCTAAACGATTCATGTTGGCAGGCAGATGCGTGGCCTGAATTCTCCTCATCGTGGCGGCTGCAGAACTTGCACGAAACGCTCACGGCGATTTTGGTAAGGAATGCGCGGCAGACCAAAGTCTCGCTTCACTCCGATTAACAATCCCGGTACTCAAACTAACCGGACCATTATAGAACAGCGCAATCAGCGATGGTGCGGCGCGCCATACGCTGAATGCGTTTGTTGCGCATAACGCAACGGTTGATGCCATGCCTCAATTCACCCCTGTTGCTGCAAAAAACGGCCCGAAACCGGCGGTGACAAAAAAAGCCGCCTGCTTTCAGGCGGCTCGTGCCGACTATCGGACTGATGGGCTCCGGTCCACATTGCTCCGGAATCCGGCGCATCGAAAAAACCTCCAGCCGATGCGCCGTTCACCCCATTTGAATCATTCCTCTAACCACTCACGGTACCTCACGGCGCCGGAACTTCGCTCTCCTGCGGTTCGTGTCCGTACTTCATTGTGGCGTGCGCATGCTCCTGGATCTTGTCCTTGTGGCGCAGCACTTGCCTGTCCAGCTTGTCGACCATCAGGTCGATGGCCGCGTACATATCAACGTCACAACTCTCGATGAAAATGTCCTTGCCCTTCAGATGCAGGTTGATTTCGACCTTTTGCCGCTTTTCCTTTTCCCTATGATTGTCGACCGAGAGGACCACACTGCCGTCGATCACCTGATCGAAGTGCCGCAGCACTCTATCCAGTTTGGTGATCACATATTCTCGCAACGCAGGCGTCAATTCGAGATGGTGTCCACTGATCTGCAGATTCATAGTTGCTCTCCAAGCTAATGGCCGCCTGGACGCTATCACGCTACTCAAACCGGCCGCTGCTTGCCCGCACGTGTCCATTCTGTTGAACGGTGGTACGGAACGGGAAAACGCATCGGCCAGCTCGCTCGCGCTTTCGCGACGCGGCCGGTAAAGGCCCGCCGCAACATGCAGCGGGCTACAGAGACTTTCGCAAATTCACTGCCGGGATTTTCAGAGCTTCGCGATATTTGGCCACCGTACGGCGTGCGACCACGAACCCCTGTTCTGCCAGCAACTCTGCGATGCGGCTGTCTGAAAGAGGAGATTTTGAGTCTTCAGCTCCTATCAGTTGCTTGATGAGTGCGCGGATCGCCGTGGACGATGCCGCGCCACCCGTGTCGGTTGAAACGTGCGATCCGAAGAAGTACTTAAATTCAAGCGTCCCGAATGGGGTCAGCATGTACTTACCGGTTGTCACACGTGAGACAGTGGATTCGTGTAAACCCAGCGTATCAGCAATCTCCCTCAAAACCAAGGGCCGCATTGCAATTTCGCCGTGGGCAAAAAAGTTCTTCTGACGCTCCACAATGGCTTGTGCAACGCGGAGAATCGTCTCGAATCTTTGTTGAATATTCTTGATCAGCCAGCGCGCTTCCTGAAGCTGCTGACGCAACGAACCACTGCCCGGATCGCCGCGATTGTTGCGCAAAATATTCGCGTAGAGGTGATTGATGCGAAGCCGCGGCACGATTTCCGGATTCAATTCTGCCGTCCACCCGCTCGACATTTTGCGCACGAGGATGTCAGGAACCACGTAATCCGCTTCGCTCTTGCCGAACGCGGCGCCGGGGAACGGTTCCAGTGATCGGATCAGTAAGTGTGCATCGCGCAATGCGTCATCGGACGCTTTGAGCTGCTTGCGCAAACGCGTGAAATCGCGTGCCGCGAGCAGTTCCAGATGGTGCATCACAATATCGAGCGCTAGCGTGCGGATAGACGATGCTTCGAGCCGCAACAACTGCAGCTTCAGACATTCGGACGCCGAACGGCCGCCCACGCCCGGCGGATCGAAACTCTGCAGCAACGCGAGCGCCGCGCTCAGTTCGTCGACATCGACTTCCAGTTCATCCGGCAGATCCGCCTTTACTTCCTCGAGCGACGACGTGAGATATCCGTCTTCATCGAGTGATTCAATCAGGAACGTGATCAGCGCACGGTCACGCTGATTCGCCTTCGTCATGCGCAGTTGCGACGTCAGGTGGTCGCGCAGCGTAGTAGTGGATTCGTGGATCTGCAGCGGCGGCAGGTCGTCGTCGTCCGAGCCGCTATTCGAGCGGCCGTAGTCTTCCAGATTCCACGAACTCGAATCCGGTCCGTTGTCCGACGAACTCATGCCGTTGTATTCGTCTACGCCTTGAGGGTCGCCGCTTTCCGAACGTTCGGTGGTGGTCGTGCTGCTGCTCGACGACGTGCCGTTGCTCATCATGGGATCGGGCGCGTTCACCGACGCCCCCGATGTGATCAGCGAACCGTCCGCTGCCACGCGCAAGGGGCTGGTGGTCCAGTCGTCCTCGTTCTCGAGCAGTGGATTTTGCGCGACAGCCATCGCGACTTCCTGCTGCAGTTCGAGCGTCGACAACTGCAGCAGCCGGATGGACTGCTGCAGTTGTGGGGTCAGCGCAAGATGCTGCGACAGGCGGAGTTGGAGGCTGGCTTTCATGGCAAGGTTGTATTCATTGTAGAGAGTTTGCCACGGGCGCGACACCTCGCGGGGATCGACCAAAAACAAGTGCCGCCTCGCGGGCGGCACGTAACATCTGTTGGCAGCGCGGGACGCCGTCCACAACGGTGTTGCATGGGGCGCGGGACACTATGTCCCCGCGCTCACATGCGGAAATGTTCGCCGAGATAAACGCGCCGCACGCTCTCATTTTCGATGATATCGCTTGGCGCCCCTGCTGCGAGCACGCTGCCGTCGCTGATGATGTAAGCATGGTCGCAGATGCCGAGCGTCTCGCGCACGTTGTGGTCCGTGATCAGCACGCCAATGTTGCGCTGCTTCAGGAACTTCACGATCTTCTGGATTTCGAGCACAGCGATTGGGTCAACGCCGGCGAACGGTTCGTCCAGCAGGATAAACGCCGGGTTGGTCGCGAGCGCACGGGCAATTTCCACGCGCCGGCGTTCGCCGCCCGAGAGTGACAAAGCCGGGTTTTCACGTAGATGCGCGATCTGAAGTTCGTCCAGCAACGCTTCCGCGCGATCCGTAATCGCTTGCTTGGAGAGCGGCTTTTCGTTTTCGTCCGTTTGCAGTTCAAGCACCGCGCGAATGTTCTGCTCGACGGTCAGCTTGCGGAACACGGAGGCTTCCTGCGGCAAATACGAGAGCCCCAGGCGCGCACGCTTGTGAATGGGCAGCAGGCTGATGGAGGTGCCGTCGAGCAGGATTTCGCCGGCATCCAGCGGCACCAGTCCGACGATCATGTAGAACGACGTCGTCTTGCCCGCGCCGTTCGGCCCGAGCAGCCCGACCACTTCGCCGCTTTTCACGTCGAGCGAGACATCTTTCACGACCGTGCGCGAGCCGTAGCGTTTCTTCAGGTTGCGGACGGTGAGCGAACTGCTCGTGCCGGCCGGCTTGCGATGAGGCATGGCGGGCGAATTCACGGCTGCTGCGTTCCTTGCATCTTGGTGGACGGCGTCAGGGTGGCCGGCGCGCCGTTCAGCGGCGCGGCGCCGCCGTTACGCGGGGCGAGCATGGCGCGCACGCGGCCAGTCGGGTTGCCTGGGCCGGCGACGTCAGGTCCGGCTTTCGCCGTATAGAAGTCTTTCTGGCCGTCGTAGGTAATCACGCTGCCGTGTACTTCGTCCTGGATCGTGGTGAGGCCCACGAGGCGGCGCACAACGGCACGCGTGGTCAGCGTGGTGAGATCCTGCTTGCCGTCGTAGTCGATCCGCACGGCGTTGCCTTCTATGTATTCGTCGAGGCCGTCGCGTTTCTGGCGGAAATACGAGAGCGCGCCGCCGGTGGACGTGCCGGTCGCGTACTGATACCCCTGCGGATCCTGCGTCACGTCGACACGGTCGGCCTTGATGATGATCGTGCCTTTGGTCGCGACAACGTGGCCCGTGAAGATGTTGACCTGCTTCAGGTCGTCATAGGTCATGTTGTCCGCTTCAATATTCAGCGGCTTGTCGTTGTCGGCGCGTTCGGCGTGCGCGGCTGGGGCGAAAGCCAATAGCGAGACCGCCAGCGGCAACGCCACGCATGTTGCCGCGATCCCGAATTGCACGATACGTGCGGCGCGGCGCGAAAACGCAGCGCATGCTGCGCACAGACGGCCGGATTCGGGTCGGAGAAACGGTTTGTTCATGCAGTCACACTTGAATGGATTAAGCGCAATTCGTCGGAACTGCCGGGTTTATTTGGATGAGGTGCCGAGGGTGTCGGAGGCGGCGATCTGGCCGCGCACCTGCCCAAAAAGCTTCATTACCCGGGTCGCGTTGTTGTAGTTCATGCCGTTGCCCGTCATCACGGACGGACCGCGCTGAAGTTTAACCGGCTTTTCTGTTTCGATGACATCGTCGTTCACAAGGATGCGAAAGTGCTCGGAATCCGCCGTCATCTGCGGGTCGCCGTAGCCTGCCACGCGCAAAATGTGCGCATTCTCGTACAAGTCGACAATCGAGACGTCGCCGTTCACCGTACCGCGCTCGGACGTGGCCGTCACGGTCGGGCGCAGCGGCTGGAACATGCGCATGGCGGGTTTCGTGAGGTCGCTGACTTCATTGTCCTCGTAATGCACCATCGAAATCGCGGTCAGCCGATACTGCGTCGTGCCCGTGGTGTCCAGTTCCGAGACCGAAAAGTTCGTCGCGAAATAGTCGGGCGTGTGTTCCTTCGGGCGCTCCGGTTCCTGTGGCTTGGGCATCGTAGCCTGCATCAGCCAGTAGGTGATGCCCGCCAGCGCGGCCGCCGCGACCAGCGGCAACGCTGAGGTCAGTTTCTTGGGTCGTTGCATGGGATTCAGGCTCCGATAGCCGCGGCAAGCAGGCCGTCGTAGCGATTCTGCGCGCGCAGGATGGCGTCGCAGACTTCACGCACCGCGCCTTCGCCGCCGCGCCTGGCCGTGGCCAAATGTACGCGGCTCAGCACTTCCTCATGCGCGTTGGCGGGCGCCGCTGCGAAACCGCACAGCCGCATCACGGCGAGATCGGGCCAGTCGTCGCCCATGTAGCCGCATTCGGTGGCCGGGATACCCGTGGTTTGCAGCAGTTGGGCCAGCGCGATGGTTTTATCGGCGACGCCCTGGTGCAGGTGCGTAATGCCCAGCTCGCCCGCCCGTGCCGCGACAATGCCGGAGTTGCGCCCGGTGATGATCGCTGTCTGCACGCCCGCCGATTGCAGCATTTTCACGCCGTGGCCGTCGAGTGAATTGAAGGACTTCATGGCGTCGCCGTTGGCGGTAAAAAACAGGCTGCCGTCGGTGAACACGCCGTCGATGTCGAAAATCATCAGTTTCACGCGGCTCGCGCGGTCGTGCGCGTCTTCCGTTGCGGCAATATCCGGCGTGAAAGACAAGGTCGACATCAGATTACCTTCTTGGAAAAGAGGTCGTGCATGTTCAGGGCGCCGATCAGGATCGCGTTTTCATCGACGACCAGCATCTGATTGATGCGATAACGCTCCATCAGTTCCACAGCTTCCACCGCGAGATGGTCCGGACCGATCGTGCGCGGATTACGCGTCATGACATCGATCAGCGGCAGCGCACGGAAATCGCCGTCGCTTTGAAGAATCCGGCGCAGGTCGCCGTCGGTGAAGATGCCTTCCACATGACGCTTTTCGTTGACCACGGCCGTCATGCCCATGCGCTTGGCGGTGATCTGGAAGAGGGCGTCGGAGACGGTGGCGTTCAGCGGCACTTCCGGCACTTCCGGCCCGACGCGCATCACGTCGCGTACGTAAGTGAGCAGGCGCCGGCCGAGCGCGCCGCCCGGATGCGAGCGCGCGAAGTCGTCGGGGCCGAAACCGCGGGCGTCGAGCACGACGACCGCGAGCGCGTCGCTCAATGCGAGCACGGCCGTTGTGCTGGCGGTCGGCGAGAGATTCATCGGGCAGGCTTCTTTATCGACGTGCGCGTTCAGATGCACGTCGGCCAGTTTCGCGAGGCTTGATTCCGGCCGCCCGGTGATGGCGATCAATTTTGCCCCGAGGCGCTTGATGATGGGCAGAATGGCAACGAGTTCGGAGGTTTCGCCCGAGTTCGACAGGGCGATGAACACGTCTTCGGCGGTCACCATGCCGAGGTCGCCGTGGCTCGCTTCGGCCGGATGAACGAAGAAGGCGGGCGTGCCGGTGCTCGCGAGCGTTGCCGCGAATTTACGGGCGATATGCCCGGATTTTCCGATACCCGATACCACCACGCGGCCCTTGCATCCGAGCAGGAATTCGACGGCGCCGGTGAAGTTGTCGTCGAGTTGCGCGGACAGGCCGCGCACAGCGTCGGCTTCAATTTCCAGCACGGTGCGAGCCAGCGCGAGTGCCCGGTCGCCATTGATTTTCGCTATCATGCGCGAAGTATAACAAAGGCATCTTTGCGCCGCGCCGGAGACGGGGCGGCCTTCAGCCGCTCATCCGCCCCCGAAAGGCCGTGTGTTTTGTTGCGCGCAAGCGTTGTGCGCGTTAAAAAAACACAAGATCCGGATGTGCTCCCCGAGCCGCCATCCGCCGACAAACGAGGACGCTAGACGGATGACTTCCCCGCTTGAAATGACGTTGCTGTTGCTGCTGTGTTCCGTGGCAGGGGTCGTCGTATTCCGCTTTTTCAACCTGCCGCCCATGTTGGGTTACCTGGCGGTCGGGATCATTGTCGGACCGCACGCCGCCGGCATCGCACCGGATAGTGACCGCGCGCAGCATCTGGCGGAATTCGGCGTTGTGTTCCTGATGTTTTCGATCGGGCTTGAATTTTCGTTATCGAAATTGCGTTCAATGCGGCGGATTGTGTTCGGCCTCGGCGCGAGTCAAGTGGCCGGAACGATTGCGTTGGCCCTTTTGTTCGGGTGGATCGCGAACTTCTGGACCGACATGTCGTGGGAGGCGAGCATTGCGCTGGGCGGCGCGTTGTCGATGTCGTCCACCGCCATCGTTTCAAAAATGCTGGCCGAGCGGCTTGAACTGGAATCCGAGCATGGCCGCAACATCTTCGGCGTATTGCTGTTCCAGGATCTGGCCGTGGTGCCGCTGCTGATCATCATTGCCGCGTTTGGGAATGGCAATTCGAAGGAGCTGGCGTTCTGGCTTGCGCTTGCAGCCATCAAGATCGTGGTTGCGTTGACGGTGCTGCTGTTCATCGGCCAGAAGTTCATGACGCGCTGGTTCAATATTGTCGCGCGCCGGCGCTCGCAAGAACTGTTCATGCTGAACCTGCTGCTGGTCACGCTGGGCGCGGCGTTCATCACCGATAAATTCGGCCTCTCGCTCGCGCTCGGCGCGTTTATCGCGGGTATGTTGATCGCGGAAACGCCTTACCGGCATCAGGTGGAAGAGGACATCAAGCCGTTTCGCGACGTGCTGCTCGGGCTGTTTTTCGTGACCACGGGCATGCTGCTCAATCCGCGCGTGATCTGGGAACATCCCTTTCTCGTGGCGTCGTTTTTCATCCTGCCGATCCTGCTGAAAGCCGTGATGATCACCGGCCTCGCGCGGCTGTTCGGCTCGCCCCCGGGCGTGGCGATGCGCACCGGCCTGAACCTGGCGCAAGCCGGCGAGTTCGGTTTCGTGCTGCTGAACCTGATCCTCGATAAACATCTGGTCGAGCCGGTGCTGCTGCAAGCCATCCTTTCGTCGATGCTGCTTTCCATGCTGGCCGCGCCGTTCATCATCCAGAACGCCGACCGCATCGTGCTGCGGCTTTCATCGACTGAATGGTTGCGGCAGTCGCTGCAAATGACGCGCATTGCGACGCAAAGCATCAAGCAGAGTGGCCACGTCATCATCTGCGGCTATGGCCGGGCGGGGCAGAATCTGGCGCGGATGCTGGAACACGAGGGGTTGTCGTACGTCGCGCTCGACCTGGACCCCGATCGCGTGGCGGCAGCGGCGGCGGCGGGTGAAAGCGTGGTGTACGGCGATGCCGGCCGGCGCGAGGCGCTGGTCGCCGCCGGCATACATCGCGCGGCCACGATCGCGATCACCTTCGCGAATACGCCGTCCGCGTTGCGCGTGCTGCACAGTATTCACGAGTTGGAGCCGACGTTGCCCACCATCGTGCGTACTGTCGATGACGCCGATCTGGAAAAGCTGATTGCGTCGGGTGCGACGGAAGTGATTCCGGAAATCGTGGAAGGTAGCTTGATGCTGGCGTCGCATACGCTGGTGCTGATGGGCGTGCCGATGCGGCGCGTGGTCCGGCGCGTGGAAGAAATGCGCGATGAGCGTTACAGCATGTTGCGCGGTTATTTTCACGGCGCGGATGAGGACGACGACGAGCGTCGCGAGCAGGTCCGGCTACAATCAGTTCCCGTCGATGCAAACGCCGACGCGGTCGGCCGTACGCTCGATGAGCTTGGGCTGGTGGGCGACGGGGTGGAAGTGACGGCAATTCGCCGGCATGGAATTCGCGGCGTGGAGCCTGATCCTGACACCAAGCTGCGGGCGAGCGACATTGTGGTGCTGCGCGGTTTGCCCGAGGCGTTGCAGCTGGCGGAAGAACGGCTGTCGCGCAATCGCCGTGCGGGCGCGGTAGCCTGACGTTTTCCAGGAGACATCAAACATGCCTGAGTTCGCAGCGCCCGCAGTGCCAAATTTATCCAATCCAGCCGGTTTTATCCGGGAGCGGATTCGCACGGTGCCGGACTGGCCGCAGCCCGGCGTGCAGTTCCGCGATATCACGCCGGTTTTGCGGGATCGGCGCGCGTTGCGTACGCTGATCGACCTGCTGGTGCAGCGCTATATAGATGCGCGAATCGACACGATCGCCGGGCTTGATGCGCGTGGTTTTATCATCGGGCCAATTCTGGCGTACGAATTGAGCCTGGGTTTCGTGCCGATCCGCAAGAAGGGCAAGCTGCCGTTCAGGACGCTGTCGCAGTCGTATGAACTTGAATATGGCAGCGCGACCGTCGAAATTCATGAAGATGCGTGCAAACCGGGTGAGCGGGTAGTGCTGGTTGATGACCTGATTGCAACCGGCGGCACGATGATGGCCGGCAAGATGTTGCTCGAACGGCTCGGCGCGGTGGTGGTCGAGGGGGCGGCGATTATCGATTTGCCGGAGCTGGGCGGGTCGACACTTCTGCGCGAATCGGGTTTGCCGCTTTATACGGTCTGTGAATTCAGCGGCCACTAATTTCTGCGATTTCTCCGAGTCATGCCTAATTTTCTTTTGTTTCTCGCGGCTTCCATTGCTATTACCGTGGCGCCCGGTCCGGACAATCTCCAGGTGCTCGCGCGTGGTATCTCGCAGGGGCGCGCGGCTGGGCTGGTTGCGGCGCTTGGGTTTGCTGCCGGGATTTCGTTTCACACGACGCTTGCCGCGCTTGGGGTGGCAGCGTTGCTCAAGTCTTCCCCGATGGCGTTTGAAGCGGTCAAGCTGGCCGGCGCTGCTTATCTGATCTGGATTGGCATCAAGGCGATTCGTAGCAAGGGTTTGTCGAGTGCGCATGAGCGGCCGAGTCAGCCGTTGGCCGTGGTGTTTCGGCAGAGTGTGATCGGCAATATGATGAATCCCAAAGTGACGCTGTTTTTCATCGTGTTCCTGCCGCAGTTCGTGAATCCGCATGGCGGCCAAAGCGTCATGTTGCAGATGTTCGAGCTTGGCGGCGTGTTCATGTTGCAGACGGTGGTGGTGTTCTCGGTTTTTGGCGTTGCCGCCGGGATGATCGGGGCTTATTTGAAGCGGCGTCCGAAGGTGGGGGTGTGGCTCGACCGGTTGGCCGGGGCGACGTTTATCGGGCTGGGGATTCGCGTGGCGTTGAAGGATTAAGAGGGGTTTCGGTCGCACCTAGCCGAGGGTTGCTTCGGCAGGTCCGGGCGGATGTCAGGTTGCCGCTTTTCAGGGTTCGTGGGCTGCTATTAAGGCAAGTGGCAGCAATCTGGCATTGACCCTCCCGACCAAACCCGAACCCCGACCTGAGTACGAACAAAACCCCCTGTACAATTTCCGGCTTTCCGCCGCCGGAGTCCATCGTGAGCTTGCCTGCCATTGTTGCCGCGCGTCGTTTCGATGCTTCGGCGCACCTGCCGTTTTACATCGACCGTGAACGGGTCGGCTGGATTCGGCGCACCGACGCGCCCGCGCTGCACTCATGGCCGGACGTGTTTCATATCGATCAAACGTCGATCCGTCTCGCCAATACCTTCTCCGATCTCAACGCGCGCAGCGCCGCGCTGGGCGCAGTCATCGGCATGCTGGCGGCCGACGGCCGCATTCCCGGCTGGCGCAACGAAACCTACGCGATCCGCAATGCCTTCGACGCCGAGCCGCTTGCGTTCATCGAACGGGCTGCGTCGCGGTTCTTCGGCACAATGACCTACGCCGTCCATCTGAACGGTATTGTTGAAGAGCCGGGCCGCGCGCCGGAGCTATGGATCGCCCGGCGCAGCGAAACAAAAGCGACCGATCCGGGCATGCTCGATAACGTGGTGGCGGGCGGTATCGGCTGGGGGATGGGGATCGAGGAAACGCTCGTGAAGGAGTGCTGGGAAGAAGCGGGCATGCAGCCGGAGCTTGCTGCCAAGGCCGTGCGCGGACGTGAATTCTACGTGCTGCAATCGCTGCCTGAAGGCACTCAGGCAGAGTTGATTTACGTTTTCGACTTGAGCTTGCCCGCGGATTTCGCGCCACGCAATCAGGATGGGGAAGTGGGCGAACACCGGCTTGCTCGTATCGATGAAGTCGCGCGGTGGATTGAAGAAGGCGCCATGACAGTCGATGCCAGTCTGGCCACCCTGGATTGCCTGCTGCGCCGCAACTGGATAGACGAAGAAGCGTGCGAGGGCATGCCGGCGATTTATTTACCGCCGGCGGTTTGAACGACCGTGAACCTGCTGTGAACGCGCGTTGAACGTGCTTTGAAACATCTCAAAGGAGTATCGGTTCATGTCGACCGAACATAGTTTTATCTTGAAGTTGTCGTGTCCGGATCGTCCCGGCATTGTGCATGCCGTGTCTGGATTCCTGTTCGATCTCGGCAGCAATATTCTCGATTCCGCGCAATTCGGTGACAGTCACACCGGCGAGTTCTTCATGCGCGTGCACTTCCAGCAAGTTGGCGGAGATCCGGGTCTCGTCGCGTTGCGGACGTCGTTCAGCACGCTTGCCGATGAGTTCGGCATGAAGTGGGAACTGCATGATGCGTCGGTGAAACCGCGCGTGATGATCATGGTGTCGAAGATCGGGCATTGCCTGAACGATTTGCTGTTCCGATATCGCACCGGCCAGCTCGGGATTGAGATTCCAGCGATCGTTTCGAATCATCGGGATTTTTATCAGCTTGCTGCCAGTTATGACGTGCCGTTTCATCATCTGCCGTTGATTGCGTCCACGCCTGAGGGGAAGGCTTCGCAGGAAGCGCGGGTGCTGGAGATCGTCGATCAGCACAAGATCGATCTTGTTGTGCTCGCGCGATATATGCAGATTTTGTCGCCGGAAATGTGCGTCGCGCTCAATGGCCGGGCGATCAATATTCATCATTCGTTCCTGCCGAGCTTCAAGGGCGCCAAGCCGTATTACCAGGCGTTTGATCGCGGTGTTAAGTTGATTGGCGCTACTGCGCATTATGTGACGACGGATCTTGATGAAGGGCCGATCATTGAGCAGGAAGTGGAGCGTGTGGACCACAGCATGGCGCCGGATCAGTTGACGGCGATCGGGCGTGATGTGGAGTGTGTGACGCTCGCGCGTGCGGTGCGGTGGCATGTGGAGCACCGGATCGTGCTGAATGGGAGTAAGACAGTAGTCTTTAGGTAGGTCGTTCGCACTTGGTTTTTGGGGTTTTGGGGTTTTGGGTTTTTGCGGCGGGAGGGTTCCGGGGGGCGGGGTTGTGCTCGGTTCCAGGGTTAGCGGTCGGAGGTTATGCCCGAGGGTAGGTTCTGGGGTTAGCGGTCAGGGGTTG
>NZ_JAAVUQ010000099.1 GCF_018449515.1 Caballeronia sp. dw_19
CGCCCTGATTTTGTTCACTGATCCAGCGGTCGAGATACTGGATTGGTGACCTGTAGCCGAGCGTTGAATGCTGCCGTTTGCGGTTATAAAAGACTTCAATATAGTCGAAGCTCGCCGCCTTCATTTGGGCGTGTGTGGCGTAACGCACGCCATGATACCGCTCGTTTTTAAAGCTGTTAAACCAGCTTTCAGTGGGGGCGTTGTCCCAGCAGTTGCCCTTGCGACTCATCGAGCAGGTCATGCCATATTCTTTGAGCTTGTCTTGGAACGCGTGGCTGGCATATTGGCTGCCCCGATCCGAGTGATGCATGACGCCCGCGGCCGGCCGGCGGCGAAACCAGGCCATCGCCAACGCGTCCGTCGCAATGTCTGCCGTCATGCGCGGCTTGAGCGACCAGCCAATTACCTCGCGGTTGAACAGGTCCAAAACGACAGCCAAATACAGCCAGCCCTCGTCGGTCCAAAGGTACGTGATGTCCGATGTCCAGACCTGGTTCGGCGCTGCCGGAGTGAAGTTGCGATCGAGCAGGTTCTCAGCCACCGGCAAGCCGTGCTTTGAGTCCGTGGTGACCTTGTAGCGCCGCTTGTGACGAGCATGGATGCCATTCTCACGCATGAGCCTTTCGACTCGCTGCTTGCCGGCGCTGAAGCCTCGCAGGCGCAATTCACGCATCATGCGCGGACTGCCGTAAGCGCCCTTGAGTTCGGCATGAATGGCGCCAATCAAGGCCAGCATTTGATCATCGGTCAACCGCTTGCGATCAGGCGTGCCACCGCGCTTCCACGCTCTGTAGCCACTGATGCTAACGTCGAGCACCACGCACATTTCAAGCAGCGCGAACGCCTTGATATGCGTGCCAATCCAGGCGTACTTCACAGAACATCCCGCGCGAAGTACGCCGCTGCTTTTTTTATGATCTCGTTCTCCCGCTTCAAGCGAGCGACCTCGGAGCGCAGGTGGGACAGCTCCATTGCTTCCGGCGTGACGACCTTGCTGCCAGCCCCCGTCAGCTTGCCCGCCACAGCGGCCTTAATCCAGTTGCGCAGACTCTGGCTGCTCAAGCCGAGCTCCTTCGCCGCTTCCGTGATCGTCTGTCCATCGCTCACGCGTTTGACAGCAAGTTCCTTGAACTCTGCCGTGTACGCCTTTTTCGGTATCTTCTTCATTTCTAGTCTTTCCAAAGTAACGTCAA
>NZ_JAAVUQ010000100.1 GCF_018449515.1 Caballeronia sp. dw_19
TATTGAGGCTTCCATAATTCATGACATTACCAGAGCGTAGCCTGCATCCAGCACGCCGCAATGATTGAGGGTCGCTTTTGAGCGCTCTTGAGTTTGTTTCGCGCGGTGGCCTGCAACTCGCTCAGATCGTTAGGACAGTAATTGGCCAGCCCGTGTCGCTTGAGCCACGCCCACAGATATTCGACTGGATTGAGATCAGGGGCATAGGGAGGAAGAAAGGCAATTTGGATGTGCCCGTTCAGCGCATCGAGATAGTCGCGCACCAGGCGGCTGCGATGTGCCTTCAAACCATCCCAGATGACCAGCAGAGGTTGCTTCAGATGAGCCCTAAGTGCTTTGAGAAATTCGACGATCTCTTCCTTGCGGATGCTGCCCTCGTGCAACCTGAACAAACAGTTGGTGCGCGTGAGGCCGGCGATCACCGAGACGTGATTCCAGTTGAAGTGAAACTGGATGACGGGCGTCTGACCTTTGGGCGCCCAGGTGCGCACGCGCGTGGGGCGCTCGCTGATTCCGGACTCGTCTACAAAGACAATCAGTCGACCTTCTCGCCGTGCTTTTTTTTGAGAGCGGGCCAGGTTTTGCGTTTCCAGTTGCGCACTGCCTCTTCATCGCGCTCAATGGCCCGCTTCTCAGGCTTTTGCACGCTAAAGCCCAAGGCGCCCAGGATTCGCCAGATTTGCGTTTGGCCGAACTTGACGTCGTACAGCCGTTCGATTACTACCCCCACGCGCTTGAGCGTCCAAAGCTCTGTACCAAAACCGTGCTCGGTCGGCTTTTGCAGAACGGCTTGGCGCAAACCTTCAAGCTGGGACTCGTCCAGTCTGGCAGGACGGCCCCTCGATGGCACGCTACGCAACGCTTCGATCCCGCCTTCATTGAGCAAGGCCTTCCACGTGTACACGGTTTGCCGGGCCACCCCCACTTCGAATGCGACTTCGGCAGGCCTTTTCCCCTTGAGCAGCAGTCGCCCTGCACGCAATCGTTTCTTTGTCGCCTCGTCAGATAGCCTCTTGACCATGCCTCATACCCTCAAACAGTTCATTGAAGATATAACGCACCGGGCTCCAATTGGTTGTCATGTTTTACGGAAATATCAATA
>NZ_JAAVUQ010000101.1 GCF_018449515.1 Caballeronia sp. dw_19
TAAGTGTCCACAGCGTGCAGTTTTGATTCATAGGTGCCCCAAAAGCACGGTGCTCGCCAGAACCACGGATGTTTGAACCCCTCCTTCTCGCGAATCCTGACACGAACACGCTTCGCCCCGTACGCTCTCGGGCAAGCTCCATTGCCAAGGAACCCGCGCGGCCTCACGCGTTCTGGCTGCCGCGCTCTTCGCGTGTCAGCTACGTGGTCCGACGGTTACGTCGGTAGGTCACGGCACCACGCGTGTTACTGCTCCAGTTTTGCTGAGTTACCCGCGTGGCCCCCACAGTTATTTGCGTGGGTGCGGCCGCGGATAACCGCCCTTCGAATTTGTACGCGTCTCGAACCACGCCGCCAACCTACCAAGTAATAAAGCCCCAAAATATGTAAGGCCGTAGCCGACGAAAATAGCGGTGTAGGCCGCGTAGCCAACTCACCAAAGACTGAGGCAGTAAATACGCGTCGCGTCGAGCTGCTACGGATCAAGCTGTGACCCCACAAAATAACCACGCCGACCAAACAGCCAATCCACCAAGAAACGAAGCATGCAGAACGCGTGAGGCCGTACCGGTTCCTGGGCAATTCGTGCTTGCCCGAAAGCGTTGGGGGCGAAGCGTGTTCATGTCAGGATTCGCGAGAAGGAGGGGTTCACACATCCGTGGTGGTTCCTTGGCAATGGTGCTTGCCCGAGAGCGTTGGGGCGAAGCGTGTTCATGTCAGGATTCGCGAGAAGGAGGGGTTCACACATCCATGGTGGTTCCTTGGCAATGGTGCTTGCCCGAGGGCGTTGGGGGCGAAGCGTGTTCATGTCAGGATTCGCGAGAAGGAGGGGTTCACGCATCCGTGGTGGTTCCTTGGCAATGGTGCTTGCCCGAGAGCGTTGGGGGCGAAGCGTGTTCATGTCAGGATTCGCGAGAAGGAGGGGTTCACGCATCCGTGGTGGTTCCTTGGAAATGGTGCTTGCCCGAGAGCGTTGGGGGCGAAGCGTGTTCGTGTCAGGATTCGCGAGAAGGAGGGGTTCACACATCCTTCGCTCTGGCGAGCACCGTGCTTTTGGGGCACCTA
>NZ_JAAVUQ010000102.1 GCF_018449515.1 Caballeronia sp. dw_19
CGTCGGGCTCGTGCCCACTGTATCAAGCACATTCGTGATCACCGGCGCCCCGGCTACAGGCGTGAACGTGAACGCGATTGCGGCCGATGCCGCGCCCGTCGTGCCAGCCGCGTTGGTTTGCGTGGCCGTGATGCTGTGCGCGCCGCTGGCCATATCCGTTGACGGCGTGAAGCTCCACTTGCCGGTGACGTCAACCACCGCCGAGCCGATCAGGGTCGAACTGTCATAGACCTTGACCGTAGCGCCCGCCGTGCCCGTGCCGCTGATGTGCGGATGGCCGTCGGCTGTCGTGCTGCCCGCAGGAATTGATGCGTTGCTGTCGTCTGTCAGAACCGGCGTCGACGGTTTTGCCGGCGTAGTGGTGTCCACCACCACGATGACAGGCGTGGAACTCGCGCTCGGCGTGCCCGCCGGGTTCGTTTCAATCACCGTGATGCTGTTCGAGCCGTTGGCCATATCCGTTGACGGCGTGAACGACCATGTACCGTCGTTCGCAACCGTGGTCGAACCAATAACGACGCCGTTGTCGGACACCGTGATGATGTCGCCTGCCGTGCCCTTGCCGTTGATGTGCGGATGCGGGTCGGCCGTCGCGCCGCCCGCTGCAATCGCGTTGCCGCTGTCGTCCGTGAAGGTCGGTGCTGCCGGCGTCGCCGGCGTGCTGGTGTTCACCGTAAAAGTGAACGTGTTTGATACCGTGCTCGTCAGACCGGTGGTGGTCTTGGCCGTAGCGGTGATGGTGTGCACACCGCTTGCCCAGGTGATGGCCGACCCGATCCACCATGAGCCGTCTACTGACACACCGACCGAACCTAACAGGGTCGCGCCGTCGTATACGGAGATCGTGTCGCCGTAGTGCGCCGTTCCATAGATAACGTTGCTCGTGTACGGCGTCGTGCTGCCGCTCGGTACGGACTTGACGTCGACCGAACCGTTGTATTCATGCAGAAGCGTAATGACCGGTACCGTTGCCACAGGCATGAACGTGAACGCGACCGCATCCGATGCCGCGCCCGTCGTGCCCGCCGCGTTGGTC
>NZ_JAAVUQ010000103.1 GCF_018449515.1 Caballeronia sp. dw_19
TAGGGCGTGTTCACACTAATTGAATTTACCTGTAAACTTCGGGAATGGAACTCACCGAAGCCCAATTTCAAAAGATCGAACATTGTTTGCCGCGTCAGCGTGGCAACGTAAGCATGTCGAATCTTCAAGTGCTAAATGCGATTCTTTACGTTGCTGAGCATGGTTGCAAATGGCGTGGTTTGCCAAAGCGCTTTGGCAGATGGCACACGGTCTATACGCGCATGAACCGTTGGTCCAAAAGTGGCGTGCTGGATCGCGCATTTACCGAACTGCAGCGTGCCCAGATTGTTCGTGTCAGGATCGAGGCGGTCTCGCTGGATAGCACGATTGTAAAAGTGCATCCAGACGGGACTGGTGCATTAAAAAAAACGGACCGCAATCCATCGGCAAGTGCCGGGCCGGATGGACTACCAAGATTCATATGGTTGCCTCGGATGCTCGAACAGCCATAACGTTTTCACTTTCTCCCGGTCAGGCCGGTGATGCCCCCGAAGGACGAGCCTTGCTACAAAGCCTCGGGCCACCGAATCGGCCACTGTACTTGCTAATGGATAAGGCGTATGAGGGCAACGAGACGCGACAACTCGCACTTGACCTGGGCTTCATCCCCGTTGTCCCGCCAAAAAGCAATCGCCTTGAGCCATGGGAATACGATCGGGAAATGTACAAACGTCGAAACGAAGTGGAGCGACTGTTCCGAAGACTCAAAGGCTTCCGTCGCATCTTCTCGCGATTCGACAAGCTGGATGTGATGTTCATCGCTTTCATCAATTTCGCGCTTATCGTCGATGGACTCAGGTAGTGTGAACACGCCCTAG
>NZ_JAAVUQ010000104.1 GCF_018449515.1 Caballeronia sp. dw_19
GGTTCTGTCGCAATAAGACGGTGCGTTATGATTGGCGGGAAGAAAACGAACTGCGTGCTGCGATGAAACAGAGCCTGACGCCGGCGTTGGCGCGTGTGTTTAAACGCCTTCACTATCCGTTTGATGTGATGCTGATGTGCGTGCGCTGGTATATCGCCTATGGGCTGAGTGTGCGAAACCTGGAAGAGATGATGGCGGAGCGCGGCATCGAGGTCGATCATTCGACGGTGCACCGTTGGGCGATTAGACTGCTGCCCGTTTTTGAGAAAGCGTTCCGTCGCCGCAAGCGAGCGGTAGGCAGAAGCTGGCGTGTCGATGAGACGTATATCAAGGTCAAAGGACAGTGGAAGTACTTGTATCGAGCAGTGGACAAGGCTGGAGCAACAGTCGATTTCCTGCTTCGAGCCCACCGTGACAAGGCCGCCGCGCAACGTTATTTCGAGAAGTCGATTGATCAGAACGGCGAGCCTGAGACGATCACAATCGACAAAAGTGGTTCAAATCTGGCCGCACTTGAGGCGCTGAACGTTCCGCGCGATAAGCCGATCAAGATCCGCCAGAACAAGTATCTGAACAACATTGTCGAACAGGATCACCGAGCAATCAAGCGACGCACTCGGCCGATGCTCGGATTCAAGACTTTTCGGTGTGCACGCATCCTGCTTGGCGGCATCGAGCTCATGCACATGATCAAGAAGGGGCAAATGAAAGGTGTCGGCCAAACTCCCGCCGAGCAGTTTTACTCATTAGCCAAATAAGCATTACTTATCATATCGCCTTTGCTCGCCAATCCATCCTTATTGCGACAGAACC
>NZ_JAAVUQ010000105.1 GCF_018449515.1 Caballeronia sp. dw_19
AGGCGGCGATAGGAGTGCAGCCAAGCGATCGTACGCTCGACAGGCCAACGTGTTTTGCCTAGACCACTGCCATGGGGTGAGCGCAGTTTCGCGAGTTCAGGAGTGATGCCGCGTTTGCGAAAGCGTCGCCGATGTGGCTCAGAGCTATAGCCTCGGTCGCCCTGAACAATTTTGGGCTTACGCAAGGGCCGTCCTGGCTTGCCTCGAATTGGCGGAATGGCTTCGACCAGTGGGTCAAGCTGAGTGACGTCATGGCGGTTTGCGCCCGTCAGGATGACGCCGAGCGGGATGCCTTGCGCATCGACGATGATATGGTGTTTGCTGCCGAGTTTGCGCCGGTCCGTGGGGTTTGGGCCTGTTTTTTTCCCGCGTACAACGCGCGAATGGAGGAGCTGTCGACCAGTACTCTGGCCATATCGAGTTGGCCTCGACGGCGCAGTTCGGCCAGCATCGTTTCGTGCATGCGTTGCCATACGCCCGCTTTATGCCACTGGTCCAGGCGCCTCCAGCAAGTGGAGCCCGACCCGCAGCCCATTTCCTGCGGCAGCAAATTCCACGCGAGGCCTGCGCGCAGCACGAACACGATGCCTGTGAGCACGGCGCGATCAGGTATTGGCTTGCGTCCTGCATACCGGCGATTGCGCGGCGCAGCTTTGGGCAGCAACGGTTCGATGAGTGCCCATAATTGGTCGTCTATAAGTTCCTTAGCCATGGCTTCCTGTCAGGGAAAACAAGACAGAAGTTAACACCAGAGCCAAAAAGTTAACAGCCCCTTTTTGTAATTCTGCAACAGTCTCT
>NZ_JAAVUQ010000106.1 GCF_018449515.1 Caballeronia sp. dw_19
GGTTCTGTCGCGGTAAGGCGGTTCAGTCGTACGAAGGCCATATGATGAGGATAGCTTACATCACCAACGAATAGAACTGGCTGGCCGCAGATGGCTTGATTTGGCCAGTGTGTTTCGTCTGCCCTTTGGAGATCATATGCATGATCTCTATGCCACTCAGAATGACACGAGCGCAGTGGAAGTCCTTGAACCCGAGCATCGGCCGGATGATGCGTTTGATAGCGCGATGGTCCTGCTCAACCACGTTGTTCAGATACTTGACCTGACGGATCTTGATGGGCGTGTCGCGCTCGGCGTTCACCGCGTGCAGCGCGGCCAGATTGGCTCCGCTTTTGTCGATCGTCACCGTCTCGGGTACGCCGTTTTGCTGGATCGATTTTTCGAAATAACGCAGGGCCGCAGCCTTGTTGCGCCTGGCTCGCAGAAGAAAGTCGACCGTGTTGCCTTCCTTGTCCACGGCCCGGTAGAGGTACTTCCATTCGCCTCGAACCTTCACATAGGTTTCGTCCATCCTCCAGCTCTTGCCAACCGCTCGCTTGCAGCGGCGAAACGCCTTCTCAAGCACGGGCAGAAGCTTGATGGCCCAGCGGTGCACCGTGGAATGATCGACCGCAATCCCGCGCTCGGCCATCATTTCTTCGAGATGACGCAAGCTCAGCGGATAAGCGACGTACCAGCGCACGCAAGTCAGCATGACTTCCAGCGGATAGTGCAACCGTTTAAGCACCCGTGCCACGCTCGGATCCAGCGTCTTCATTCTTCACCCACGCCACCGTTTCGAT
>NZ_JAAVUQ010000107.1 GCF_018449515.1 Caballeronia sp. dw_19
TGTCGTGCTGCCTGCGGGAATGGCGTTGCCGTTGTCGTCGGTCAGGGTCGGCGCGGCCGGCGTGGCTGGGGTAGTGGTGTTGACCGTAAGCAGGAAAAACGGTGTCTGGGCGCTAACCGCTCCCGTGCCATCCCCAGCCGTTGCGATGGCAAAAAGCTTATGCGTGTTGTCATTCAGAGCGGACGTGGGCGTCATGCTCCACGTGCCGTTCGCGACCACCACGGCTGAACCCCAGAAGTAGGCCGTCGAGCCGTCGTACACCTTGATGATGTCGCCCACATGGCCCGTGCCGTGGATCACGCACTTCGGATCGTCGGTGGTCCCGCCTGAGAGGACTTCGCCCTTCACCGGGCCCACGTTGTCCGTGGCGCCGGTGATCACCGGCAGCGCGCCAGAAAGCGTGTCGACCGTGAACGAAAGCGCCGCGGAAGCAGCGCTGGTCGTGCCTGCCTTGTTGGTGTCGGTGGCCGTAAGGACGGTTGCGCCTTCCGGCAAGGCCGCCGTGGGCTTGAACGACCACTTGCCGTTTACGTCCGCCGTCGTGGAGCCGATTGCCACGCCATTGTTCAGGATCGTGATGATGTCGCCAGCCTTGCCCGTGCCTGCAATGGTCGGGTGGGAATCGTCCGTGAAACCGTTCGCCGGAATCACACCCTGGACCGGACCTACTGCGTCCGTGGCGCTCGTCAGAACCGGCGCGGCCGGCGTGGTCGTGTCCACCACCACGGCCGTTGCCGGCGACGTCGCGCTCGATGTCCCCGCCGGGTTCGTTTCAATC
>NZ_JAAVUQ010000108.1 GCF_018449515.1 Caballeronia sp. dw_19
TTCATAGGTGCCCCAAAAGCACGGTGCTCGCCAGAGCCACCGATGTGTGAAACCCTCCTTCTCCGAACACCGATACCCACACGCTTCGCCACCAGTGATTGAACCTGCCCAAGGAGCACCCCGCGCTATCCGCGGACAACCTCCCTCCAAATTTGTACGCGCCTCGAACCACGTCGCCAACCCTGCTGGAAACGCGGTCGTGAAGATGCGTAAGGCCGTACCCACGCAAATAACTGTGGGGACCACACGGGTAACTCACCAAAACTGGAGCAGTAACACGCGTGGTGCCATGACCTACCGACATAACCGTCAGACCACGTAGCTGACACGCGAAGACCGCAGCGGCCAGAACGCGTGATGCCGTACGGATTCCTTGACAATGGTGCTTGCCCGAGAGCACTGGTGGCGAAGCGTGTTCGTGTCAGGATTCGCGAGAAGGAGGGTTTCACACATCCGTGGCTCTGGCGAGCACCGTGCTTTTGGGGCACCTATGAATCAAAACTGCACACTGTGGACACTTAGGGTAGTGTGGTTGAAAGCGCTTTCTTTGCTTCGTTTCTTTGTCGCTTTGGACAAAGAAATGACGTGCCGCCACGCACAGTGGCTAACAGTGATAAAGAGAAAATCCAACTCTTGCAGACCACCACGGCCGAAAGCAGCAACCCGGCATAGACTCCGACCACTAACCCCAG
>NZ_JAAVUQ010000011.1 GCF_018449515.1 Caballeronia sp. dw_19
TGACCCCGACCACTAACCCCGGAACCGACCAACCCAACCCTTACCCCGCCCCCCCGCGAACAAAAATCAAGCCTCATTACGCTTACTCCACCCAAAAGCGAAAACGGTGCTTAGCGGCGTTGAACTACACACCGACGCGCAAAGTTGCCCTGGCATAGGCAAGTCAAAGACAAACCAAGACTCGCCCCCTGACATGCTAGCCAAAGCCGGGGCAGATTCGCTTAACGCAAGGTTCGAATGATCGATAGCCGATCGATGTCCGGCGGCACTAAGCAAACTGTTATCGCGCGCTCGCTGCCTGCTAAAGAGCAAACCATCCGATGGCGGCGATACCCGGCCCGGCAGCAATGATTCGTCGTCGGACGCCATCTTGTACGAAGGCAGCGACGTTCCCAAACCCAGATAACTGGCGCTGATGCCAAGCATGATCCAGACACCGGCGTAAGCTATATCAGCGCATAAAACGGCGTCCCCCGTGGCGTCTTGTGCGAACATCCGACCCCTGGCGTCATCGCGCAGATCAACCGCATCGGGCTGGCATCCGAGCATCCGGGCCGCGGCCAGCCGCAACACCGCACGGCTCGATATATACCGGTACCGTAGCGCAGGACTGGGCAATAACGCTGCACGCCGGGTTTCGTCCTGCGTCAGCCACTGCGCCGAATCGTGTGCGCTCACGCGTTGCCATTGACTGCGGAACCGGAACATGAAGATCTCGCCCGGTGCCGGCGTGCATTGACTCAGCGAAAGCGTTTCGTTCATGCGAAGCGGTAAGAACTGCGGTTGCGTTTCGCTATCGGCGAGTCGGATCGGCGCATCGAGGTTATCGATAAAATCCCGCGTCGATGTCTGCATCAATGAGCGCTCAATCAATAAACCCATAGGCATGTTAAGTACCGTTTCAGATCGAGAGGGCATGTGCCGGGAGACCGGACACGACCACGCCGGATCGATCTGGCGAACCGCCGGGCGTTCCTCTCAAGCCGATGAGGGATAGGAGCACGAACGAAAATGGCGTTGATGTCGCCGTTCCTTTCGCACCAGTTCTGTCTGCCACCGCTTAAGCGTGGGCTTCGAGCCATTCGGTCACGTAGCGGTCGCTGGAGGGGCGCTCCACCGCGCGCACGCCGTCAGGCGGCGTGCCGACAAACAAAAATCCAAGCAAACGATCACGCTCGGTCAGCCCAAGCGCGCGATGCATTTGCGGCTCGTAACTATCCGGTCCGGTCGCCCAGAAACCACCAAAACCGAGCGCATGAATAGCGTTCAACATGTTCATGGCCGCTGCCCCAACGGACAGTAACTGCTCGACTTCAGGGACCTTCGTCTCGCGTGTCAGGGACGCGACAAGCGCTATCACAACGGGCGCCGCCAGCGCGCGGCGCCCGCGATGTTCATGCGCCGAACGCGGCTCTTCGGGAGCCCGGGTGCAGGCGAGATCGACCAGCAACTCGCCGAGTTTCAGCCGCGCGTTCCCGCGAATCAGCACAAAGCGCCACGGCCGCAACGCGCCGTGATCGGGCGCGCGCAGGGCGGCATCGAAAATCTGTTGAAGCTGGGAATCGTCGGGCGCGGGTTCGGCTAGCGGCCAGTGCGACTGACGCGTCATCAACACGTTCAGGGCTTCGGCACTGACGCCGGGGCTCATCGTTTCCATGGATAGGTCCAAGCTCTCTCAAGGCATCCATGATCGCGAAAAATGCATCGTATTGCAAATGATTCGCAATAACTTGATTTTGTCATGGTAGATGCCTATGCTTCGGTGCTGTTCGCAATTTTTGAGATTGTCCGTCGATGACCCCCGCGCCGATCCCGATTCCGACAGCCGGGCGCTGGCCCGCCGATGATGTGACCAACGCGCAAGCCCCGATGGCGTTGCGTTTCACGTCTCTTTCACGTCTCTGGACGACTTGGACGGTTGCTCGGGCGCGCTGGCATTCGGACTCTGAGCCTGCTGCCGCAACGCTGGAGAACGAGCTTTGAAGCAGTCTTTGCATCAGACGATTTAATATGAAATAATAATCATTCTCATTCGTATTAAGGAGATTTCGATGAGCTGGGGCGACGAAAACACGATCTTCAATGTTGTGATGAACCACGAGGAACAGTATTCGATCTGGCCGGATTACAAGGCGCTGCCCGCCGGATGGACTGCTGTTGGCAAGACCGGCAAGAAGGACGAATGCCTTGCGTACATCGACGCTGTGTGGACCGACATGCGCCCGCTCAGCCTGCGTCAGGCGATGGCAGCCGATGCGACGGCCGATGCCAGCGTCAAAGCGGCCTGAGACAGGTCGCGGATGAACGTCACGCTGATCTGTCTGCCGTTCGCCGGAGCAAGTGCGGCGGTTTATCGGGAGTGGGGCGCATTGCTGCCATCGTGGATACGTGTTCACGCCCTCGACCTTCCCGGCCACGGTGCGAAACGCGCGCAGCCTGCGCCGCATCGCTGGCCGGACGTGGCGGACGCTCTGGGACGCGAAGCCTTGCCGGCGATCGACGGACCTTTCGCTATCTTCGGCTACAGCATGGGCGCGCTGGCCGGTCTCGAACTGGCGCACTGGTTGCGCCGCGCCCACGGTCTCATGCCCGTGTGGTTCGGTGCAGCAGCGTGCGCGGCGCCGGCCTGCCGGGCGCTCGACGCGACATGGCTGGATTGCACCGACGAAGCGATGATCGATGAATTACGGCGTCTCGGCGCAACGCCCGAAGAACTGCTCGGCGATCGCGGATTCCTCGATATTGCGCTTCCCGTGCTTCGCGCCGATTTCCATCTGTGCGCGACATACGTGCGTACTGGCAACGCATTGCGCGCGCCGCTCGCTTGTCCCTTGCTGGCGCTTGGCGGCCGAGATGATAAGTTATCCGAACCACCGGAGAACTTGTTGGCCTGGGCACACGAGACGTCGGGGAGTTTCACTCAACGCGTATTCGACGGTGGCCATTTTTTCATCGATACGGCGCGCGCTGAACTGATCGAGGCGATCGTGACTTCGCTGGCGTCAACTTTAGCGCCCACATCAAAAAGCGCTGCCCCCGCGAGTCCGCTTTCCCGTGCCAGCGTCGCACATTTACGGGACGTTGCCTCTGGCGCTTCAAGTGCAATTTCCCGCACTGCATCCACTGATTCCGCCGGCGCGGCCGGTCCAAGGAGCTTTCATTCATGACGTTTTCTTATCCTGCGCTGTTCGACTTCGAACCCTTTGCCGGACGAAGTGAAGAGTTCGTGGCGCTGATCAGGCAGTTCGCAGCCGCGCATCCGTTTCGCAGCGCCACTGTCGATGAATTACTGCTCGACGACGACTATCATCGCCGGCCGTTGCGCCCGGAAGATTTCGAATTCCTCAAATTCATGAAGCCAGTGCGTGCCGACAATGTCAGCCGGCTTCCGTCGCTGGCATCGAACCGCACGCTGCTGTCGATCTACGAGCTGGAAGCCGCACGCATGCCGCACAGCGGCGAAGCGGCGGACTGGCAACGCTTCACGGAGTTCTATCGTGACGACGTCAGGACGCTGGGCGCACAACTGGCCCCGTTCCTCGAAGCGTATGCGTTCTCCTACCTGAGCAGCGAGTCGTCGGAAGGCGAAAGTGTGGCGGCTGCGAGTGCACGGCTTGCACGCATCATCGACGATGAGAGCGCGTTCTGGGAGACAACGTTTGCGCGCCTGATGCGCAACGACTATCTGGAAGAAGGACTGCGTTTCATCATGGTCCAGCGCTGGGCGCTCGCGCCGTCGAAGCGGCGCGCGGTGGCCCGGGCGGCGGCGAACGGATATTTCGACGCGTTGCCGCAGGACGCGTGGCCGACACTCGAAGGCGATCTTCCCGACGACGCCTTGATGCTGCGCGTAGCCGCTACTTGCGGCGTGACGCGTCAGCAGCACGCGTACTGGCAGTTCTATCTGCCGACGAGCATGGCGAAAACCAATCTGCTGTATGCGCTTGCACGGCGCCCGGATCGCGCATTTGCGCTGACCGGCGCGGTGTTTGCGGCCGAAGCCGAGTGGCTGGCTTTCGGTCTTGCACTTGAGCGTGCGTGCGCGTGGTTGCAGCCGGCGGGCCGTCGCGCCGGTGAAGCCGAGGCGCGCAAGGCTGCGCTGGTCGGCCGTTTCGCGACCGCGCTGCAAACCATGTCAGACCGCTTTGGCGATGCCGCGTTCGAGCAATGCGTATCGGGTGCGGCAGCGGGTGAACGTCTCGCGGAACGTGGCCGGTGGGATCTCGGCGAGCAATTGCAATGGCTTGGCGCGATTCCTCAATACTGTGAGTTCGCGCGCCGCATCAGCAAACGGATTGACGCCGAGTGCGCTGATATTGACCGCGAGACGTTCATCGAGCCGCATGAAATGTGCTCGACGACGCATGTGCATAACGACCATCGACTCGTCACGATTCAGGAAGGCGACATGCTGTTCTGGGGCAACGTCGGCATGCAGCTCAAGATGCATGAAGGCGACATGGTCCTGATTCCCGACGGCCGCCTGCACGGCTCGACGGTTGTGTCGGGTGAATGCACGTACCACCAGCCGATCATCCCTGACGACTGGGTGCAGGCACTGGTCGCCGAGCTGAACGCGAAGACCCCAGCGACACACTAGCCGCGCTGGCTAGTATCAAGCGATATCAAGCAGCATCCGGCGGAGTGCGTTGCACTTCGCTGTCCAGGCACCTCTCTCGAAGGCGCCGGTTCTCCCCACAAAAACACGGATATGGCAAGCGCCCATGACAGGGCCGGTATCGGCTCGCCCGCCGAACGTGTCGCGCAGTGCGCGGCTATGAGAACGCAAGGGCGAACCTGGGCGATGAACGAGAGGAATGAAGATGCTGACAAACGAAGAGACGACGCAGAAAAATCCCGCCAAGCCGGCGAAATCGCTTGATGCCGCAGCGTCCGCGATTTCCGTGCCCGAATTCGATCCGGGCGACTGGAAAAGCCGCATCATTGCGGGCCGGTTGATCGGCGCTGAGATCGATCTGCCCGAATGGCTTGACGCGTCGTATGAGACCTTGCGCGAACAGGTGATGCACCCGGCCTATCCATGCTTCTTCGGTACGACGGCGGAACGGCGCGGTGAGATGTTCTACTCGTTCGTCAACGGGAAGACCAAGGACATTCGCGATCTGCCCGCGACCATGCAGACTTTCGCGGAACTCGCAACGTTGCCGCAGTATCGCAAGAACAACATCGCGGTGTTCTTCGAGCCCGACACCGTGCCGCTTTCACACGATGAGTATCACGAACTATTCTGGAAGACGCTTCAGCATCTTCACGATGTCGACCCCGATCCGGCTGCGGACCAGCAGCCCGAGCCATCGCATGAAGAGTGGGAATTTTCGTTTGCCGGCGTGCAGATGTTCGTGGTCTGCGCGTGTCCTTCGTTCCGTTTGCGTCATAGCCGCAACCTCGGCCCGGGCATGGTGCTGCTGTTCCAGCCGCGCAGCGTGTTTGTCGATACGATCACCAACAAGGTCATCGGCCGCGAGGCTCGCAACCAGGTTCGCAAGCGCCTGGAGACCTGGGACGAAACCCCGGCACATCCTGACCTGGGTTTCTACGGCGATGCAGGCAATCTCGAGTGGAAGCAGTATTTCCTCGACGACCATAATGTCGCCGCGCGGGATGCTTGCCCGTTCCTGAAACGGCGGGCTCGCAAGAATGTACCTGAGGCGGTTGCCGCGAAGCCGGAAGGCGCGGTACCTAATGCGCAAGTCGCAACGCCAGCGCCCAGTGGCCTGCAAGCCGTCGCTCAAACGTATGCGAGTTTGCCGCCGGAAAAGCGCGCGGCGTTTCGCCTGCGTTTGCTTGAGCGCGGCATGTCGGGCGAGCAGTTGCCCATCGTTGCGCTTGGCGGGCGTTCGGAACATTTTCCGCTGTCGTCCGCACAGGAGCGGTTGTGGTTCCTGTGGCAACTCGATCCGGATGACGCGAGCTATAACCTGTCGGGCGCACTGAGGCTTGAAGGGTCGCTGCACATAGACAAGCTGCGTGTGGCGCTCGCTTACGTCGTGCAACGGCACGAAGTATTGCGCACGCGTTTTGTCGAATCCAATGGGCAGGCGTGGCAGGTTGTGGGCGAAGCTGGATACGGCTGGACTGAAATAGATCCGGCGGAAGCGAGTCCGCTCGAAGGACGCTTGCAAGCGTTGTCGCTGGAACCTTTCGATCTCACGCGCGGGCCGCTCCTGCGCGCCGCGCTGTTGCACGAAGCGGCAGGGTCGCGCGTGCTGCACGTATCGATGCATCACATCATCTCTGACCACGCATCGGTCAAGCTGTTGCTCGATGAGTTCATCGCGGCGTACGAACAGCTATGCAACGCAGCGGCGCTGACGGCCGAGCCGTTGCCTGTGCAGTACGGTGACTACGCTGCCTGGCAGAAGGAATGGGCGGTCGATGGCGAGAACAACTCGCATCTTGCGTATTGGGTGAAGCAACTGGGCGGAACGCAGCCGGTGCTCGAACTGCCGGTCGCGAAGAATCGCGCGGGTATGCAGACCACGCGCAACGCCCGAGGCGCGCGCGTGAGTGTCACGCTCGACGCGGTGCTTGCCCGGTCGCTCAGGCAAGCGGCAGCTAGTCACCGAACTACCCTGTTCACGTTGTTGCTCTCGGCCTATGCGGTCTTGCTCGCGCGTTACAGCGGTCAGAAGGATATGCGCATCGGCGTACCGGATGCAGGACGCAACCGGCTGGAAACGGAACGGCTGATCGGCTTCTTCGTCAACACACTGGTGATTCGCGCAGACCTCGCCGGCGTTGCGTCGTTCGGGACCTTGCTGAGCCAGCTTCATGAGCGTGTGCTTGAAGCGCATCGTCACGATGCATTGCCGTTCGCCCAACTTGTCGAGGCGTTGCAGCCTGAACGCAGCATCGGGCAGACGCCGCTATTCCAGGTGATGTTCAATCACACCCGAGCGCAGCATACGGACATCAGCGTGGCGGGATTGCGCGTGTCGGAAGTGGTCAACGACGTGCCCACGGCTCGCTTCGACCTGGTGCTGAATGCTGTCGAGCGCGACGACGAGTTGCGCCTCTCGTTCAACTACGCGGCGGACCTGTTCGACGAAACCATCGTCAGGCAGATGCTTGAGCACTACGTCGAGATCCTGGGGCAAGTGAGTACAGTAGCGGACCAGCCGCTGGCGCAGATTTCACTGAGCCGTCATGGTATCCATGACACTGCGGATCAGCCCGTGGCAAGCACAACATTCGAACCGGTCGGTCTGCGTTTCAGTCAGCAAGCGGCGAAACATCCGCTGGCGCCTGCGTTGCATTGTGAAGGTGACCGGCTTTCGTACAGCGAACTAGAGCGCTGGACGAATCGTATTGCACGCCGCCTGAACCGGCTAGGCGTTCGTCCCGATGAATGCATTGGCCTGTGCGTGGAACGCTCGGCTGCGCTGGCCGCGGGTGTGCTCGGCGTGCTGAAATCGGGCGCTGCGTTCGTGCCGCTCGATCCGGCTTATCCGCTCGAACGACTCGCCGCGATGCTCGACGACGCCGGGATCGTGCGAGTGCTGGTCGATCGCACGGGTTTTGAGCGGCTAGGCGAATTGCTGCGCGGCCGCGAGCCGATCCATGTGGCCGATGACAGGCCGCTGCCAGTCGATCCCGAAGCAGATGCCGCGTTCGCAGCACCGCTTCACCCGGAACAACTCGCCTATGTGATCTACACCTCGGGCTCGACGGGTCGTCCGAAGGGCGTCGCGATCAATCATGGCACCTTGAGCCAGCATCTGGACGACTTCATCGGCACGTATCGCATTGGTGCGGCCGACAAGGTGCTGCAATCATCGACGATCAACTTCGACGTCGCTCTGCATGAACTCCTGCCCGCGCTGCTGAGCGGCGGTCAGGTCGAGATGCGTGGTCCGCAGCTCTGGGACCCTGAGACCACGAGCCGTCATCTGATCGAGGAGAAGGTGACGTTCGCGCGCATCCCGACCGCGTACTGGCAGCAATGGTTGCGTGAGCCGCCGCCGGCCGCTTCGTTGGAAGCATTGCGGCAGATCACGGTGGGCGGCGAGGGGTTGCCCGGCGATGCGTTGCGGCAATGGCGCAACGGTCCGCTCGGGTCTATCCGGCTCGACAACCTGTACGGTCCGACCGAGACGACTATTGCCTGCATGTATCGCGAAACACGTGCTCAGGACGAGGATCAGGCGATCGTATCGATTGGCGGTCCTTATCCGTCGCGCTCGGTTCACGTCTGCGATGTCGATGGCAACGAGGCGCCGGCCGGTGCGCTGGGCGAGTTGTGCATCGGCGGGCATACGCTGGCGCGCGGTTATCTCGGACGTGCCGCGCTGACCGCCGAGCGTTTTATTCCCGATCCCGATGGTCCTTCGGGCAGCCGGCTTTATCGGACGGGGGATCTGTGCCGCCGCCGTGCGGACGGCAGTATCGACTTCCTCGGGCGGATGGACCAGCAAGTGAAACTGCGCGGTTATCGCATCGAGTTGGGCGAGATCGAGGCGGTGCTACGCGAAGCGCCCGGCGTGCAGGCAGCGGCAGCCGCGCTGCGCGGAGAAGGCGATGCGAAGCGGCTCGTGGGCTACGTGGTTGGTGACGCCGACGATGCCACGGTCCGCCGCATTCTGCAGAGTCGTCTGCCGGGTTACATGGTGCCGTCGGCGCTGGTGTGGATGGAGCACTTGCCGCTGATGCAGAACGGCAAGGTGGATCGCGCGGCGTTGCCAGAACCGGGCGTGGAAGCGGCGCGCCAGCGCATGGCGCCGCGCACCGAATTGGAGGCGGCGTTGCTGGCGATCTGGCAGTCGGTGCTGGGCCGTGACGGTCTGAGCATGACCGATAACTTCTTCGAGGTCGGCGGTCACTCTTTGCTGCTGATGCGAGTGGCCTCGCGCATTCGTCAGGAACTCGGCCGCGATATCTCGCTGCAGACGCTGTTCCTGCATCCTGTGCTTGAAAGTCTGGCGGCGGAACTGGCGTTGCGCGAGGCATGCGCGGCAGACGTTATCTCGCCGCGCGATCCCGCGGCTCGCATTCCGCTGACGCACGAGCAGGAGCGTTTGTGGTTCCTATGGAAGCTCGAACCGGACAGTGCCGCTTACACCATTACCGGTGCCGTCAACCTGAGCGGTGCGCTGAACCGGCAAGCGGTGCGCGTCGCATTGGACTGCTTGATCGAGCGGCATGAAAGCCTGCGTACGCGTTTTGTCGAAGAGGGCGGGCAGCCGTGGCAGGTAGTCGATAACGCAGCGCATGACGGACGTCATGCGCTCTACGGCTGGCGCGAGGAAAGCGTTTTCGGTCAGGATGAACTCGACGCGCGCTTGCTTGAACTGGGCCGCGAGCCCTTCGATCTCGAACATGGGCCAATGCTGCGCGTTACGTTGCTGGCACGCGCGCAGAACGAGACCATCCTTCATTTCGCGATGCCGCACATGGTGTCGGATGCGTGGTCGCAAGTCATCCTGTTGCGCGAATTCTCGCACCTGTATCGCGCGGCGAGCCGCAACGAAGCAGCCGATCTCGCGCCGCTGCCGATCCAGTACGGCGACTATGCATTGTGGCAGCGCAACCCCCGGAACGAAGCCGCACTCGATACCCACTATGCGTACTGGCAGCGCGAACTCGGCGGCGAGCAACCGCTGCTTGCGTTGCCTGTCGACCGGATATGTCATGAGGCGCGCAGCAGTGCGGGCGCGGTCATTGCACGATCGCTCGGTACTGAACTGGCCGCTGCCCTCGAACAACGTTCGCGGGAGCATGGCGCCACACGTTTCATGACCATGCTTGCTGCATTCGGGACGCTGCTGCAAGGCTATAGCGCACAGGACGACGTTCGTGTGGGCGTGCCGGTAGCGGGCCGTGATCGGATGGAGACCGAGCCGCTAATAGGCTTCTTCGTCAACACGTTGGTGATTCGCATGGCAACGCGCCGTGGTGAACCGTTCAGCGCATTGCTGGCCGAGGTGCGTGACCGGATGGCCGGCGGGCAGGCGCATGCGGACGTGCCGTTTGCGAAGCTGGTTGAACTGCTGCAGCCGCGACGCAGCATCAGCCATACGCCGCTGTTCCAGGTGATGTTTAACTACAGCGCAGAACCGCGCTCGCAAGTTGAACTACCCGGTATCGAAGTGAGCACGCTGACCGGCGGAACGGGGACAGTGCAGTTCGACCTTTCGCTGGATGTATCGGTTAATGGCGACGGCCTAAGGGTCGCTTTGAACTACGCAACCGATCTCTTCGACCCGGCGACGGCTACGCGTCTGCTCGACAGTTACGTCGCGGTGCTGGAGACAATCGCGAGCGAGCCGGACACGCGTGCGGTACCCCTGCTGGGAGATCGCGAGCAGCAGCAACTCCTGGCGTGGGGCCGTAACGATCAGACGTTTGCACAGGCTGAGCCGGTGCACCGCTTGTTCGAACGTCAGGCGATGAAGACGCCGGATGCGATCGCACTGGTGTTCGGCGACCAGACACCCACCTACCGCGAACTTGACGAACGGGCCAACCGGCTCGCGCACAAACTGGCGCGGCTAGGTGTACGACCTGAGGTGAAGGTCGGTATTGGCGTGGAGCGTTCCGTGGAGATGGTGGTCGGTTTGCTGGCCGTATTGAAGGCGGGGGGTGCCTATGTGCCGCTCGACCCGCAGTATCCGGCGGAACGTCTGGCGTACATGGCGGCCCATAGCGGCGTGCGCTTGTTACTCACGCAAAGAGCAGTTACACAACGCTTCAGCGCGAACGATCAGCCCCTGCCGATGCTGGAACTCGACACGCTGAACCTTGACGATGAATCGTCGCACAAGCCGCACGTGGATGTGCGTGGACACAACCTGGCGTATGTCATCTATACGTCCGGTTCCACCGGTCAGCCCAAGGGCGTGATGGTTCATCACCACGCGCTTAGCCACTTCATTCATGGCATGCAGGCAAAGCCTGGCCTTGCAGCAGACGATGTGCTGGTCGCCGTGACGTCGCTTTCGTTCGATATCGCCGCGCTCGAGTTGTACTTGCCGCTTGTCGTCGGTGCGCGAATCGTCTTGGCTACGCGAGAGGTCGCCCGGGACGGAGCGGCGCTCGCAAGACTGGTGCAGGACTCGAAGGCCACAGTGTTGCAGTCGACCCCTGCCGGATGGCGGTTGTTGCGGGCCGGCGGTTGGCCGCAGGCGCCGCTTGTGGGCTTCAAGGGGCTATGCGGGGGCGAAGCATTGCAGCCCGATCTGGCACGCGACCTGAACGAACAGGGTGTCGAGCTATGGAACATGTACGGCCCGACCGAGACCACGATCTGGTCCGCGGCCGGGCGCGTGCTCGATGCCGCGCCGGGTCTGGGCAGTCCTATCGCGGGAACGCAGCTCTACGTCCTCGATTCGAGCATGGCGCTCGTTCCACCCAACGTGCCGGGCGAGTTGTATCTCGGTGGTGTCGGGCTGGCGCGTGGTTATATCGGGCAGGGCGGGCTGACGTCGGAGCGATTCGTGGCGGACCCGTTCAACGGCAGCGGTGCGCGCCTGTATCGGACAGGCGATCTCGTGAAGTGGCGGGGCGACGGCCGCCTTGAGTATCTGGGGCGTATGGACCATCAGGTGAAGATCAGGGGCTTTCGTATCGAACTGGGGGAGGTCGAGGCGCAGTTGCTGGCGCAACCTGAGGTGCGTGAAGCCGTTGTTGTGGCGCACGAAGGTACCGGCGGCGCGCGGCTGGTGGCTTATGTGTCGCCTATGGCGGGGCAGCCGGCGGATGCCGCCGAGTTAAGAGAAAAGCTGGTCGCGGTGCTGCCGGACTATATGGTGCCCGGTCTGATCGTGGTCATGGATCGCTTGCCGTTGAACACGAACGGCAAGGTTGATCGCCACGCGCTGCCGTTGCCTGAGCAAACCGAACGGATCTGGGAAGCGCCGAAAGGCGAGATAGAAGCGGTGCTCGCAGGAGTCTGGCAGGACGTGTTACGCGTCGAACGTATTGGTCGTCACGATAATTTCTTCGAGATGGGCGGGCAGTCGTTGTTGGCATTGCGCGCGGTCGCGGCGCTGCGTGAGGCGTTGAACGTCGAGTTGCCGGTGCAGAAGTTGTTCGCCTATCCGGTACTGGCAGATCTGGCGCGTGCGATCGAGAGGGACGCACCGGATGTGATGCTCGGGACCCCCGCTACGTTGTCCGGCGTGATCTCAACAAGACCAGAAGGAATGCTAAGTATCCCGCTTTCGCCCGCGCAGGAACGGCTGTGGTTTTTCTCGCGCCTGAGTCCGCAGAGTGCTGCATATAACCTGACGGGCGCGGTGAAGCTGGAAGGCGCGCTCGACCGCGACATCCTGCGTGAAGCAGTCGCGGCTCTCGTCGCACGTCATGAGAGCTTGCGCACGCGTTTCATTGAAGTCGATGGCGTGGCGATGCAGCAAGTCGATGTCGTCGAGCCGGGTTGGTCGGTGCTCGATCTTGAATACGTTCCGCAGGAAAGCAAAGCCCAGCGCGTGGCGGACACCGTGCATGCGATCTCCCGTGCGCCCTTCTCTCTGGAACAAGGGCCGCTGTTTCGCGTCACGCTGATCCGGCTTGGTGACTGCGAACACGTGCTTCATTTCGTGACGCATCACATCATCTCGGATGCATGGTCGAACCGGATCATCCTCGACGAATTCTCGCGTCTTTACACGGCGATCCGTCAAGGTCGCGCGCATCGGCTTGCACCGCTGCCGGTCCAGTACGCCGACTACGCGCTGTGGCAGAACGATGCGCAACAGCAAGCACGCGCCGACGCGGAACTTGCGTTCTGGCGTGAGCGGCTCGGAGGCGAGTTGACGGTGCTTGAACTCCCGTTTGACCGCCCGCCGCCGGCTTCGCGCAATCAGGCAGGTGCACGGATCGATGTCAGGCTCGCGGCGCCGCTCATCAATGCAGTGCGAGCGCTGTCGCGTCGGCATCAGGCAACGCCGTTCATGGTGCTGCTGGCGGCATTCGATGTGCTGCTCGCGCGTTATAGCGGCCAAGCTGATATCCGCGTTGGCGTGCCTGTAGCAGGGCGAGACCGGCTTGAGACGCAATCGTTGATCGGCTTCTTTGTCAACACGCTGGTGATCCGCACGGAGATGGCGGGACTCGATACCGTCGAAACGCTGCTGCGCCATGTTCGCGAACGCGTGCTCGAAGCGCAGGCGCATCAGGACGTACCGTTCGCCCGCGTTGTCGATACGCTGAATCCTGGCCGAAGCCTGACGCAGACGCCGCTTTTCAGCGTCATGTTCAACTACGATCACGGCACGGAGGGCGAGGGGCTCAGCTTGCCTGGCCTGCGGGTCTCGCCGATAGAAACATCGACGGGTACTGCGCGTTTTGATCTTGTGCTGTCGGTCCGCGAGCGGCACGAGGGGATCACACTTTCGTTGAACTATGCCCGCGATGTGTTCGACGCTCAAACCGTCGAACGGATGCTGGGCCACTACGTCTCGCTGTTGGAGCAGATTACGACGAAGGACCACGCGTATCTGGCCGAGCTCATGCTCGATGCCGAAGTGGACCAACCTGCGCTTAGCGCTCACGCGTTCATGCCGGTCGGCGAACGCATCGCTGCGCAGGCGCGGCGCCAGCCTCACGCGGCCGCCGTGCATTGCGAGGGCGCGCGCCTGTCGTACGGCGAACTCGATGTCTGGTCGAACCGCATTGCGCGAGCGTTGCATGCGCGAGGGATGGGTGCGGAGACTCACGTAGGGCTATGTCTGACGCGCTCGGTGGGATTGGTCGCGGCGGTTGTCGCCGTGCTCCGGTCGGGCGCTGCTTTCGTGCCGCTCGATCCCGCTTATCCGGCCGAGCGTCTGCGCGCCATGATGGACGACGCGCAACTGTCGTGCGTACTCGGCGATGCAGCCACGTTCGCGACATGCGGGCCGCTTTTCGCGGGCCGCGAGGTCATCGATATAAATGCGCTCGATACACTGCCCGGCGATCCGCTCGATGTTCCCATTCATCTCGAGCAACTGGCCTATGTGATCTACACATCGGGCTCGACGGGACGGCCCAAAGGCGTGGCGATCAGTCATGTTGCGCTGAGCCGCCATCTGGACGATTTCATCGGTACATACGGAATCAATGCAGCCGACGTCCAACTGCAATCGTCGACGATCAACTTCGACGTGGCGCTGCATGAAATGCTGCCGGCGCTGATGCAGGGCGGTCAGGTCGAGATGCGTGGTCCACAGCTATGGGACATCCAGACGACCAGCCGCCACCTGAAGGACGGCCGCGTCACGTTCGCGCGGATTCCCACGGCGTACTGGCAACAATGGTTGCGCACGCCGCCGCCTTTGGACGACCTCGCTTCGCTGCGGCAAATCACCGTGGGCGGCGAGGGACTTCCCGGTGATGCGCTCGCGCAGTGGCGTAACGGGCCGCTCGCACGCATCCGCCTGGATAACCTGTATGGCCCGACGGAGACGACGGTGGCGTGCATGTATCGCGAAACGCGCGCAGCGGATACGGCGCAGGCGATCGTGTCGATCGGCGAGCCGTATGGATCACGATGTGTGTACGTGATGGACCGGCACGGTAACGAGGCCCCGGTCGGCGCGCTGGGCGAGTTGTGCATTGGCGGGCTGACGCTCGCACGCGGTTATCTGGATCGTCCCGGCCTGACGGCGGAACGGTTCGCGCCGGACCCGCGTATGCCGGGGGCGCGTTTGTATCGCAGTGGCGATCTGTGCAGGCGGCGCGTGGACGGCAGCATCGACTTTCTCGGGCGGCTGGACAGCCAAGTAAAGCTGCGCGGTTTCCGCATTGAACTGGGTGAGATCGAAGCGGTGTTGCGCGAAGCGCCCGGTGTGCAGGCAGCGGTCGCCACGCTGCACGGTGAAGGTGATGCTAAGCGGATCGTCGGCTATGTGGTCGGGGATCATGACGGGTTCGATGAAGCAGCCATACGCGGCGTGCTGGAAAGCCGTTTGCCGGGCTACATGGTGCCGTCGGCGCTGGTGTGGCTCGAGCGTTTGCCTCTCATGCAGAACGGCAAGCTCGATCGTGCCGCGCTGCCCGAACCGGGCAATCCGACGAGCGCTGAAAAAACCGCCCCACGTACGCCGCTTGAGACGCGGTTGCTTGGTATCTGGCAAGAAGTGCTCGGGCGCGATGACATAGGCGTCACCGATAACTTCTTCGAAGCAGGCGGACATTCGCTGCTCGCGCTCAAGGTGCTCGCCAAGGGTGCTCAGTCCGGCTTGGTCAGCCTGACGCTCGAAGCGTTGTTCCAGCACGCCACGGTTCGCACGCTTGCGGCGCATCTTGGCGCGGAGGAAGCAGGACCCGCAGCGAATGTTGTATCGATGAACGAGCGCACTGACGCGCCTATCGTCTTTGCAATCCATCCGGCGTCGGGTCTGGTCGCGGACTATCGGCCGCTTGCCGCAGCGCTTGATGGTGTCGCGAACGTGTATGGCGTGCAGGCGCCGTTTTATACGGAAGACTGGTGGCCCGGTGATTTGTCGGCGCTTGCCGCCGACTACGCCGCGCGTATTCGCACGGTGCAACCGGTCGGGCCATACCGGTTGATCGGCTGGTCGGTGGGCGGGGTGATCGCGACCGAAGTGGCCCGAGTGCTGGCGCGCGACGGCGGTGAAGTGCCGTTCGTCGGCTTGATCGACGCACACGTACTGAGGGCGGGGGACGCTCACGAAATTAGCGATGAAGCCGCGGTGACTTACGAGCAAATGCGCACGTATCGCGCAACGGATCATGAGCTGCAGAAAGTGCTCGACGACGCTGGCAAAAAATGGCCGTCGATGCAAGGCGAATTGTCCGATGCCGGCACTCGCGCGCTCCTCAGCAAGGTCATGTTGTTCCAGCGGCACCTGGGTCATATCGTCCGTTACACGGAGCGCGCGCCATTGCCGGTTGACCTGAAGCTGTGGTGGGCACGGCGCCGTCCTTACCGCCCTGCACGCGAAGCGACGGCTATGTGGTCGGCTCGCTCGACGGGCCGCGTGTCGGTGGCCAACGAGATCGATGCGGACCATACGCACATCGTGCAGCACAGCGATCTTTTCGATGACCTCGCGCGTGCGCTTGCCTCCAGTGTGTCGGGTGACCACGACCATCGGCCGGAGCACTTGTCATGAGCTTGAGTGTGCACGATCTGATGAGCATGTGGCAATCCGGTGAGGCAGGAATGGCCAGCCGCCTCCGTACGCTGGCATTCGAACGTCCAGGCGCGACCGCGTTGATCACGATCGATGCCGCAGGTGAAACGCAGTACGACTACGCTGAGCTCGATCGCCGGGCGGCGTGCGTGGCCGCGCGCTTCGGTGATCAATGCGCGGCGGGTAAACGTGCGCTGCTTCTGATGGACAGCGGTATCGACTACGTGAGTGCGCTTTTTGGCTGCCTGTATGCCGGGGTCGTCGCGGTCCCGGTGTATCCGCCGGAATCGAAACGCGAGCAGCATCTGGCGCGGCTACGCGGGATCGCGCAGGATGCGGGCGTGCGTTACGTGCTGACCACGTCGGTGTTGCAAGAGCGCTTTGCGGACCAGTACGGTGAACTGGCGCCGGACGCTGAGATCATCGCGGTGGATACGCTGTGCGCGACGACTGTATCTAACGATACCGGCGCCTTCGCGCTGCATGACGTGCGCTCGTCCGACATCGCGTTCCTGCAATACACGTCAGGTTCCACGGGAACGCCCAAAGGCGTGATGGTCAGCCACGGTAATCTCATCGCGAACGAAATAGCGATCAAGGCGGCCCTCGGCGTGCAGAGCGACGACGTGTTCGTGAGCTGGCTACCGCTCTATCACGACATGGGGTTGATCGGCAGCTTGTTGCAGCCGGTCTTCAGCGGCATTCCTCTCGTGCTGATGTCGCCGCATTATTTTCTTGAACGTCCAATGCGCTGGCTTCAGGCTATCGCCCGGCATCGAGGCACGATTTCCGGGGCACCTGATTTCGCGTATCGACTGTGTGCCGAACGCCTGCGCGACAACGCCATCGCGCAACTCGACCTGTCGAGTTGGCGGCTCGCTTTCTCCGGCTCTGAACCCGTGCGGCGCGACACTCTCGATACGTTTGTCGCGCGCTTCGCGCCTGCCGGCTTCGATGCCGCCGCGCTCTATCCGTGTTACGGCCTTGCCGAAGCAACGCTCTTCGTGACGGGCGGCCGGCGCGGCGCGGGTTTGATATCGGCCAGGTTTGAGAGCGATGCTTTGTCTGCCGCTCGCGTGGCCGTCACGTCGGAGGGTGAACCGGGCACGGTGCTGGTCGCATGCGGTGCGACGCAACCGGGCCACGCTGTTGTGATCGTCGATCCGGTGAATGGGCAAACGCTAACCAGCGGCAAGATTGGAGAAATCCATGTAAGCGGGCCGAGCGTGGCGCACGGTTATTGGCAACGCGCCGACGCCAGCGCATCGACGTTTCGTACCGACGGCATCACGCGATGGCTGCGCACCGGCGACCTGGGTTTCGTCCATGACGGGCAGCTCTATATCGCCGGCCGCTGCAAGGACCTGATCATCGTGCGCGGCAAGAACCTGTATCCGCAGGATATCGAGCAGGCGGTTGAAGCGCGCTGCGAGTTCGTGCGCAAAGGTCGGGTTATCGCGTTTGCCGCCGATATCGATGGCGCCGAAGGTCCCGCGCTCGCACTCGAAGTCGCGCCGATGATGAAAAAGCGCTTCACGGCGGCTGACGTCGTGGCGCAGTTGAACCGCTGTGTGTTCGACGCGTGCGGTGAGGTTCCCATCGCTGTTGTGCTGCTGAATCCTGCGGCGTTGCCGAAGACATCGAGTGGGAAATTACAGCGGTCGGCTACGCGGCAAGGCTGGCAGGACCGCACGCTCGATGCGTATGCGCTATGGGAGCATGGGCACTTCGTGGTGGGTGCGGACGCAAGCGATACGCCGCAGCAAGCTCCACTCGACGGCCTCGAAAAAGAACTCGCGGCACTATGGAGCGAAGTGCTCGACTTAGAGATCGCGACACGCGATGCGCATTTTTTCGCGTCCGGTGGCAGTTCGCTGACGGCGGCGCGCTTAGCGGCACGCATTGGCGAACGTTGGCGCCGGCCGTTCGAGATCGGGCAAGTCTTCGAATTCCCGACACTCGCGACCATGGCTCAAGCGCTGTCTCATGCACTTGAAAAGCCAGAGTGCGAGCCAGTCGATACCTTCCCATTGGAGCGTAGCGACGAGCTTGTTGCATCGCACGCGCAGCAGCGGCAACTGTTCGCGTGGCAACTCGATCCACAGAGCCGCGCTTATCACATCGCTACCGGCATACGGTTGCGTGGCCAACTCGACATCGACGCGCTGCGCCGCAGCTTCGACAGCCTCGTCGAACGTCATGCCGCGTTGCGCACAAGCTTTGTCGAGACACCGGGTGCGGCGTATGTCTACGTGCCACGAATCCATCCGGAAAAACCACTTAACTGGATGCGCGCCGATCTGCTCGATAAAGACTTCAGCGAAGACGCGCTTGGCAAGCTCGCGCAGCGCTTCGCCGCCGAGCCGTTCGATCTTGCGCAAGGACCTGTGTTGCGCGTGGGCCTCGTACGCTACGGCGACGACGAACACTTGTTGCTGCTGGCACTGCATCACATCGCTACCGACGGATGGTCGATGCAGATCATCGTCGATGAATTTGTCGCGTACTTTCGCGCCACGGTAACGAACACTCCGGTCACGATTGCCGCGCCGCTGGTCGGTTATACCGACTACGCCGCGTGGCAAAACCGTTGGCTTAATGGCGGCGAAGCGCAGCGCCAGCTCGACTACTGGCGCAACGAACTTGGCGACGAAGTACCTGCATTGGCCTTGTCATTCGATCGTTCGCCTGCCGCCGGTCCCGGAAGCCTCGCTGCCTCGCGCATGCCGTTCGCGCTTCCCGCAAGCCTCGCACGCCGGGTCCGCGATGCAGCAAGCCGGCATGGTGCCACGCCGTTCATCCTGCTGCTCGCGGCCTATCACGCATGGTTGTATCGCGTGACTGGGCAGGCCGATATCCGCACCGGTGTGCCGGTAGCGAATCGCCAGCGGCCTGAAACGCATGGCGTGGTGGGTTTTTTCACCAATACCATTGTGCTGCGCAGCGTCTGCACGGCATCGCTGCGCGTATCCGCTCTTGTGGCCGCGCTTCGTCGCGCGGCAATCGAGGGGCAGGCGCATCAGGCGCTGCCGTTCGATGTACTTGTCGAGCGTCTGAACCCGGCACGCGACGCGCAGGGTCTGCCGCTCTTCGAGACAACGTTCAACTATCTCGCCGATGACTATCCTGCACTCGAGCGACTGCCTGGTCTCACTGCATCGCGTTATGAAATCGAAGAAGCACACGTGAAAGTTCCGCTTGCACTCGATCTGCGCGAATCACGGGACGGTGGAATGCGTGCTTACCTGACCTACGCAAGCGATCTGTTCGACGCAACGAGCGTTGAGCGTATGGCCGCGCAATACCAACGTGTAGTTGAAGCGTTTGCCGCCGCGTTGCTCTCTGATGATCCCGCTGCTGCCCCGACCCTGGCAGCGCTCGACCTGCTCGATCTTGAAGAGCAGGCACGCGTGGCAGCCGCAAGCCGCGGCAGGGTTGCAAACCTCTCCGACGAACCGGTGCATGTGCGAGTCGCGAGCCACGCACAAGCCCAGCCCGAGGCGCCGGCGCTGATCGATCGAGAGGAGCGCCTGAGCTACCGTGAAGTCGACCAACGCACGCAACGCATCGCATGCTGGTTGCTCGATCACGGGCTTGGGGTTGGGCAACATGTTGCGATCGTCGCGGACCGTTCGGCGGCGTTTGTCGTTGCGATGCTCGGAGTGTTGAAAGCGGGCGGTGCTTATGTTCCCCTCGATGCGGGTAATCCGCCGCAAAGGCTTGAACAGACCTTGCGCGGTTGCGGAGCGCAGTTTGTGTTGTGGGAAAAGGAAAAGGCCGAATTCGCGCTTGATGGTCTGCAGCAAACAACGATCGATAACGCGCAACAACACACGCATGCGCTCACCCGCGAGCTGCCGACGGTCGACTCGCGGGAAGCGGCTTACGTGATCTACACGTCGGGCTCTAGCGGCACGCCGAAGGGGGTAGTGATACCGCATGCCGCCTTGAGCAATTACGTGGAAGCGGTGCTTGACCGTCTCGCGTTACCGCCGCGCTCGACGTTCGCTATGGTATCGACCGTGGCTGCGGATCTTGGCCATACCATGTTGTTCGGGGCACTCGCGTCAGGCGGCACGCTGCATCTGATCGACCGCGACACGACACTGGACGCTGATTGCTTCGCGCGGTATATGACTGAAAACAGAATAGATGTACTGAAGATCGTTCCAGGACATCTGAACGCATTGCTGCAGGTGCAGAATGCCGCCGATGTCTTGCCAGCTCATACGTTGATATTAGGCGGTGAGGCGACGGCATGGCCATTGCTCGAGAATATCCGCGCGCTCAAACCGTCGTGCCGCGTGATCAATCACTATGGTCCGACCGAGACGACCGTCGGCATCCTGACGCAAGACGCGGCGCATGCAGACTCACGCGCGGCTACCTTGCCTCTTGGCTTGCCGTTAGCCAATACCTCCACATGGGTACTCGATACACACATGAACCCCGTCGGTGCAGGCGAAACCGGCGAACTGTATCTGGGCGGCGCGGGTGTCGCCCGGGGCTATCTGGGCCGTCCGGGAATGACGGCGGAGCGCTTTGTTCCAGATCCCTTCACAGCGGGGGCGCGGTTGTATCGCAGTGGTGACCGGGCACGTCGGCTGGTGGACGGTGCGATCGAATATCTCGGCCGTATCGATGATCAGGTCAAGATCCGCGGTTATCGCGTGGAGCCCGGCGAGATCGCGGCACGGTTGCGTGCGCTTGATGGCGTGCTCGATGCAGCGGTGATCGTCTCGGCAGCGGGGCGTCTGGCCGGGTTTGCAACAGCGAAGCCCGGACGCACGCTCGATACAGCCTCGCTAAAGAAGCAACTAGCGGCCGTCCTGCCGGACTACATGGTGCCGTCCAGCTTGCGCGTGCTCGACGCGTTGCCGCTTAATCGCAACGGCAAGCTCGACCGGCAGGCGCTGGGCGAACTGGCGCGCAAGGCGACAAGAACTGGTGGGAGCGTTCATCGTATACCGCATGGCGCGACCGAAATCACGCTCGCGCGTATCTGGTCCGACGTGCTGGGACTGGCCGAAAGCAAACCGGAAAGCAGCATCCTCCGCGACGACAATTTCTTCGCGCTCGGCGGTCATTCGCTCGCTGCAATGCGAATGTTGTCGCGCGTGCGGGCCGAGTGGTCAATCGAGTTGCCGCTGCGTGCAGTGTTCAGCGCGCCGACGCTCCAGGCGCTTGCTGTGCGTATCGATGAACTATCCATCGAGGCACACGCGGCCGGCAGCGAGACGCCAACGATCCGGGTCATCGAACGGCAGCGGGAGATGCCGTTATCGCTCACGCAGCAGCGCATCTGGGTCGTGGACCAGCTGGCGGGTGGCAGCCTCGCGTCGTACAACATGGCGGCGGGGCTGGACTTGCGCGGTGACCTCGATGCGAATCTGCTGCATGCGAGCCTCGCCGCACTCGTCGAGCGTCATGAAGTCCTGCGCTCGTCGTTTGGCGAGCACGACGGCGATCCTGTCCTGACGATTGCAGATCATCTTGACGTACCAATGCCGCTCGTCGACTGCAGCGCATTGCCAGATACACAACGCGAGCAGACCGTCGCTCGTTACCTGACCGATGCAGCGAACCGTCCATTCGATCTCGCTGCGCCGCCGCTGGTGCGCGCGTTGCTCTTGAAGTTCGATGCGTCGCATCACGTGCTGATTCTTGTGCTGCATCACATCGTGGCGGATGGCGCGTCGGTGCATATCCTTATCGATGAACTGTGTGCGCAATATCGTGCGCGGCGCGGTGGCCTGCCGAGCGCGTTGCCGGCCTTGCCGATTCAGTACGCCGACTATGCGGCGTGGCAGCGCGAAGAACTGACCGCTGTGAAGCTGCGTGACGAGCAGGACTTCTGGCGCACGTATCTGGCGAACGCACCGCACTTCCTGGCCTTGCCTGCCGACCGGCCTCGTCCGCCAGTCGCTTCTCACGATGGTGGCACGGTGCGTCTGAGGTTGTCTCGTGAAACCGGTGCGCGGGTCACGACGCTCGCAAGCGCACGCGGCATGACGCCGTTCGCAGTGTTGCTCGCGAGTTTCCAGTTGTTCCTGCACAAACTGACAGGCCAGACCGATCTTCTGATCGGCACCGACGTAGCAGGGCGCGACCGGACCGAGCTCGAAGGGCTGGTCGGTTTTTTCATCAACGTGTTGCCGGTCCGCTCGCGCATCAGCGTCGATGGTGCGAACACGGCGAGCTTCAACGCATGGCTCGATACCGCGAAGCATTCGGCTTGGGAAGCGCTTGAACACCGGGCATTGCCGTTCGACCGGATCGTCGATGCGCTTGCCGTATCGCGCCGGCGTGATGCGAATCCGCTGCTGCAAATGTTGTTCGTGCTGCGTGACCTGCCGCGCAAGAACACGAGCGTGCCGGGTCTTGCGATCGAATTGCTGCGAGTGCAGACGACCCAGTCGAAATTCGACATGGCTCTGTTCGTGGAACCGGTCGATGGTGGTTACGAAGTCGAATGGGTCTACGCATCGTCGCTATTTGCGCGGTCCACGGTTGAGCGATGGTTCCGGTTGTGGCGTGACTTGCTCGACCAGGTATCGACCGATCCGGATGCGCGGCTCGATCTCAACCGGACGCTTCCCGACGACTCGCCCGACGCCGTGCTCCAGCGCGTACCTGAAGCCATTCCGCAATGACCTCGCAATGAACGAGAGCCCCTCATTTATGAACGCGACCCCGATCACTGACGCACGCGTCGACACCTCTTTTTTCAACGCCAGTACGCGCCTGCCCATCGTCCTGACACCGACCGTTCCGATCAACGATTTGCCCGGCTGGATCGACACGCATCGAGACGAACTGGAGACGTGGCTCACCCTCCATGGCGCCATTTTGTTCCGCGATTTTGGCGTGCCCGGGCCTGCTGCGTTCGAAGCCTTCGCCGAAGCCATTTCACCGGCGCTGTACGGCGAATACGGCGACCTGCCAAAGAAGGAGGGCGGTCGCAATACATATCGTTCCACGCCGTACCCCGAGCGGCAGATGATCCTCTACCACAACGAAAGTTCGCACCTGTCGCGCTGGCCGCGTCGGCAGTTTTTCTTCTGCGAGCTGGCGTCTGTGTTGGGGGGCGCTACACCGATTGTCGATTGTCGCGAGATGCTGCGGCAGTTGCCGGCGCAACTGGTGGATACCTTCGAGCGCAAGCAGTTGATGTACGTACGCACCTTTACACGCGGCCTGGATGTGCCATGGCGCGAATTCTTCGATACCAACGACCGGCGCGCGGTGGAATCACGCTGCGACGCGGCGGGTGTCCAGTACGAATGGCTGCCGAACGACGAGCTCCAGACACGCACCGTGTGCCCGGCGGTGATCGTGCATCCGCTGACCGGCGAGCGGTCGTTCTTCAACCAGGTGCAGTTGCATCACATCGCGTGTCTCGCGCCGGATGTCCGGATGGATCTGCTCGATATGGTCGGGCTCGATCGCATGCCACGGCACGCGTATTTCGGCGATGGCAGCGCGATCAGCGACGACGATATCGCGTTGATCGGTGAGGCGTACGAGCGCTGTGCGGTGCGTTTCGACTGGCGCGCCGGCGACGTGCTGATGCTCGACAACATGCTCGTCGCGCACGCTCGCGATCCCTATCAGGGGCCGCGCAAGATTGTCGTGGCGATGAGCGAGCTGGTTGAACGCTCGCAATTCGCACGTTCCGCCGGCGCCTGACGCACGCGCGTTTTTCCGATTCCCCTACAGAAAGCAGACCCAAAGAACATGGACCAACACACTCCCCAACTCCAGGAATCCGCCCTCGACGCCGCCCTGCGCACGCTCTTCGCCACGCTGCTGGAGGTCGATCCCGGCGCCATCGGCGACGATGACGACTTCTTCGAACTAGGTGGAGACTCGCTGCTGGTCATCAAGCTGGTCGCCCGTATCCGGCGCACGCTGAGCCGTGAACTCTCACCCGGCGACGTCTTCGATCACCCGACCGTAGCCAGTCTCGCCCGCTTTCTCGACCACGCCTGACTGACCGACCGATCGACGCAGCCGCGCGACACACCCGCACGATAGTCAGGGAAATTTCACACAAAAAATCTGTCCTCGATATAATATCGTATTAGTAATCATTCGCATTCGCATTATCGTTCAGAAACCTAACCACACCAACCGCAAGAGACCATGGCACGACAACAATCAGAACGACGCGGCGCAGACCGTATCGGCGCGCGCGGGCGCGCAAGGAATCCCTGGCGGCTCGCGCCGATCGCAGCGGGCGTGTTCCTGGCGACGTCTGCGTTTGCGCAAAGTGACGCTGTTGTGCCTACGGACGGATCTGGCCAGCCGGCCGCATCCGCCAGCCCGGGGCAACAGTTGCCGGCTGTGGTGGTGAAGGGTCAACGCGATGCTGAAACGGGTACGGGGCCGGTGAAGGGTTACGTGGCGAAGCAGAGCACAGCGGGCACCAAGACCGACACGCCGATCATCAAGACACCGCAGGCGATCTCGGTGGTGACGCGCGACCAGATGGACATCCAGGACGTGCAGAGCGTGGCGCAGGCGCTGCGCTACACGTCCGGCGTCAACCCGGAGCAGCGCGGCACCAATACGGATTCGCTCGAGTACCTGTACGCGCGTGGTTTTCTCGTCGATGAGTTCTGGAACGGTTTGCGCACGCCCGGTCCCGCCGGCGGTTTCGGCTTCAACGTGACGAGCTTCGATCCGTATATGTTTGAGCGTATCGAGCTGCTGCACGGACCGGCGTCGGTGTTGTACGGACAAGGTTCGCCGGGTGGCACGGTGAACCTTGTGAGCAAGATGCCGACAGCCGAGCCGCTGCACGAAGTCGGAATCCAGACCGGCAGTTATGGACGCTTGCAAGGGTTCTTCGACTTCAGTGGTCCTATTGATCAGGATGGCAAAGTGCTTTACCGTTTGACGGCGGACGGTTTCAATACCGGCACGCAAACGGACTACGTGAACCAGCAGCGCTTCGCGATTTCGCCGACCATCACGTGGAAACCGACGAAAGACACCACGTTCACGGTCTTTGCCAACTACCAGGCCGATCCCGAAGCGGGTATCTATAACAGCGTGCCGGTGGTGGGCACGATTCAGACCGGTGTGTCGCAGTTGCCGCGCAGTTTCTATCCGGGCGAGCCGGACTTCGACAGTTTCCGCAAGACGCAGGAGTCGATCGGATACCAGTTGGATCATCGCTTGAACGACATCTGGTCCTTCAAGCAGAGCTATCGTTTCCTGCATAACAGCCAGACCGTTCAATATGTGGCCGACGATCTGGGCTATATAAACAACGGTACGGAGCTGGCGCGCGAGGCGTATCTGAACAGCGGCCGGTTGAACTCGCACACGCTCGACAACCAGGCGACCGCGCGGTTCAACACGGGACCGGTGTCGCATACGGCGACCGTGGGTGTCGACTACCAGAATACCCAGTTCGACCACGTTTTCTTCGCATCGGCGGACAACAATGTGCCGTCGCTCAGCATTACGAATCCGCAATACGGCCAGTACATTCCATATCCGACCTTCGAGTTGGGCACGTCGAACAAGCAGTCGGTCAAGCAGCTTGGCACGTATGCTCAGGACCAGTTCGACATCGACCGGTGGTCGTTCCTGCTGGGCGTGCGCGAAGACTGGACGAACGAAGATAGCCAGTCGTATGTGAACGGTGCGCAGACGAAACAGTTCAACCGCGCGTTCACCTGGCGTGCGGGTGGTGTGTACAAGTTCGACAATGGTTTTGCGCCTTACGCCAGCTACACGACGTCGTTCCAGCCGCAGGTCGGTTCGACCTTCTCGGGTACATCGTTCTCACCGACTACCGCCCAGCAGTACGAGGTCGGCGTGAAGTACCAGCCGAAGGGTTACAACAGTTTTGTTACGGTATCGGCGTTTCACCTGACGCAGCAAAACGTGCTGACGACGGACCCGAACAACATCAACTTCCAGGTGCAGACCGGCGAAGTGCGGTCCCAGGGTTTCGAAGTCGAAGCGCATGCGAGCCTGACCAATAACCTCGCGCTGATCTTCAGCTACACGTACACGAACCTGCTCAACACGAAGAGCAATTCGTCGAACCTCGACAAGGCGCCGCTCGGTATTCCGCGTAATACCGCCTCGCTGTGGGCGGACTATACGGTGACCAGCGGGCTGCTCAACGGTGTGCAAGCGGGCGCGGGCCTGCGGTTTATCGGCGGTTCCTACGGCGATACGGCGAACACGCTCCTGACCTCGTCGGCAACACTCGTCGACCTCGCGCTGCGCTATGACCTCGGCCGCGCGTTCCCCTCCATGCATGGCTGGACCGGCTCGCTCAATGCAAGCAACCTGCTCAATCGCACTTACATGGCGTCGTGCAGCAACGGTTCCTGCTACTGGGGACAAGGTCGACTCGTACTCGCGGGATTGAAGTATCAGTGGTAATTCATCAGGAGGCAGGGCGCCAATGCGGTCTTTTGCGGCAAGAGCCTTAACGGCGACCTTAATGACGCCCGGCGAGCAAGCCGGACCACGGCCACTGTCTCCCGCGCAGGAAGGGCTCTGGTTCATGCAGCGGCTCGCGCCACTGTCCACTGCCTACCATCTGGCGCGCGTTTTTCACTTGCGCGGGCAGGCCGATATCGGCGCGCTTGAGCAGGCGCTGAATGTCGTGCGCACACGGCAGGCTGCATTACGTACCCGTTTTTCTGAACGGGATGGCAAGCCTTTTCAGATCGTCGATGCTCCGGCCGATGTGTCGTTGCCATTGACCGATCTTTCCTCGCTTCAAGCCGATGCACGTGACGAAGCGCTGGCAGAAGCGCTTGCTCACGAGGCGCAGCAGCCGTTCGACCTCGCCACAGAAGGTGCGATCCGCGTGCGGGTATTCGTAATGTCGGCGCAATGGAATGTGCTGTCTGTCGTGGCCCATCATCTCGTCTCCGATGGAACGTCTACTGCGATCTTCGCGCGTGAACTTGCTCACGCGTACGGCAGGATCGTGCGTGACGAAGCGGTTCCTGAGCTACCAGACTTGACATGGCAGTACGCCGATTTCGCCGCGAGGCAACGGGACCTGCTCGCAAGCGACAAGGCTCGCGCCGACTTGGCGCGGTGGACCGAATACATCGGCTCGACCCATGCAGGTTTCGAACTGCCCGTCGATTTCATACGAGCGCCGACTCACGGACGTCTTGCGCGCACCCACACCTTCGCGCTGACTTGCTCAACAGCTAACGCGCTGCGCTCGCGCTGCAAAGCCGAGCGCTGCACGCCGTTTGCCGTGTTAATGGCGGCGTGGCAGTTAGTGTTGTCGCGCCATGCCGGCAGCGACGATTTCTGCATCGGCGTGCCGACCAGCGGACGAACTCGTGAAGAAGGCGAAGACCTGATTGGTCTTTTTGTCGATACGCAGGTGTATCGCGCGCGCGTTCAGCCTTCGATGACCGGACGTTCGCTGTTGCAGGCGGTACGCAACGACACCCGCGCCGCGCTCGATCATGGCAGCGTCACGCTGGCCGCGCTCGTCGATGCGTTAGGCGTGCGGCGAGAGGCCGATCGTCACCCGCTGTTCCAGACGCTCTTCAACGTGCAGGGCGCTGCCGCTTCGGGGAAGTTGGAACTGGCCGGTCTCGAGGTCGATATGGTCGACACGGAAAGTCAGGTTGCCCGATTCGACCTGAGCCTGGATATCCGCGTGAGTGCCAACGCCGTTACGTGTACCGCACGTTACGACGGCGCGTTATATCGCGCTGAAACTATCGCGCGGCTTGGACGCCATTACGAAGCAATGCTAATCGGCCTCTGCGAAGACCCAGATCGGCCGGTGGCGGAGATTGCGTTTATCGATGACGAGGAACTAGCCCGTCTCTCGGCCTGGAGCACGCAAGCTGCGGAGTTTGGCGAAGCAGAGCCTGTTCACCGTTTATTCGAACGCCACGCGATAAAGACACCCGATGCGCCCGCGCTCTTGTTCGGCGATGAGGTACTGTCGTACCGCGAACTCGACCAACGCGCCAATCAACTCGCGCATCGGCTAGTGAAGCTTGGCGTGGGACCGGAAGTAAAGGTCGGTATCGGCCTCGAACGATCAATAGAGATGGTGGTCGGCTTGCTGGCCATATTGAAGGCTGGCGGCGCGTACGTTCCGCTCGATCCCGACTATCCGCCCGAGCGGCTGGCCTACATGATCGGCGACAGTGGCGTAGAGCTGTTGCTTACGCAGCGCGCCATTAGCGAACGCTTGCACGCGCTCTTACCGTCGGGCGATGCATGCACGGTGCTCGAACTCGACGTGCTGGATACATCAGGTGAATCGCTGCATTGCCCGGACGTTCCTCTCCACGCGGAAAACCTGGCCTATGTGATCTATACGTCGGGTTCGACAGGACGTCCGAAGGGCGCTGCCAATCGTCACGGCGCATTGTTCAATCGGCTGGCCTGGATGCAGGCCGCATACCCGCTCGACGCCACTGATACTGTTTTACAAAAGACCCCGTTCAGTTTCGATGTGTCGGTCTGGGAGTTCTTCTGGCCACTCATGACCGGCGCGCGTCTGGCGGTGGCCGGGCCGGGCGATCATCGGGACCCTGCGAGGCTGGTTGAACTGATCGACCGCTTCAAGGTGACCACGCTCCATTTCGTGCCGCCGATGTTGCAAGCCTTCATCGCTTCACTCGACGGCGACAGCGCCGTTTGCGGGAGCCTGCGCCAGATTATCTGCAGCGGTGAAGCGTTGCCGGCGACGCTGCAGGATCGTGCGCTGCAACGTCTGCCACAGGTTCAATTGCATAACCTGTACGGTCCGACCGAAGCGGCCATCGACGTCACGCACTGGACTTGTCAGGCAGGTGATCCGGTCGTGCCGATCGGCCGGCCGATTGCGAATGTAAGCACGCATGTGCTCGATCAGTCGATGAATCGTTTGCCTGTGGGTGTCGCAGGTGAACTCTATTTGGGCGGCGCGGGAATCGCTCGCGGGTATCTCAACCGGCCGGGGCTGACGGCCGAGCGTTTCGTGCCCGATCCGTTCAAGGATGGTGGGCGGCTGTATCGCACCGGTGATCTTGCGCGCTGGCGCGAGGATGGTGCACTCGACTATATCGGACGGCTCGATCATCAGGTCAAGATCCGGGGCTTTCGCATTGAACCCGGTGAGATCGAAGCGGTATTGCAGACCTTGCCGGGCGTGGATGAAGCGGTAGTCGTGGCGCAGGATGGGCCGGGCGGTAAGCGGCTGGTCGCGTATGTGACGGCGCGTGCGGGTCATTCGCTGCAGCGTGAAGCGTTGGCCACCGGTCTGCACGACGTCCTGCCCGAATACATGGTGCCGTCCGTGTGGGTCGAACTCGAGCGGCTGCCGCTGTCGCCGAACGGCAAGGTGGATCGCCGTGCGCTGCCCCCGCCTTCTCAGACGGAACGAGTCTGGGAACCGCCGCAAGGCGACATCGAATTGGTACTGGCGCGTATCTGGCAGGAGGTGCTGGGCGTCGAACGCGTTGGCCGCGACGATAACTTCTTCGAGCTGGGCGGCGATTCGATCCTTAGCTTGCTGATTGTGGAGCGTGTACGGCTGGCCGGGTGGAAGGTGACTCCGCGGCAATTGTTCGAGCGTCAGACCGTGGTTCAGCTTGCTGCCGTAGCGGAGCCGGTTGTTGCAACCGCTGTCACCACTAACGCGGTCGTGCAGGACACAACCAAGGCATTTTTGCCGATGCAAACGTGGTTCCTCGACCTGCCGATGGAGCGCCGGCATCATTGGAACCAGGCGGTGTTGCTGAAGAGCAATGAGCCGTTGGACACGGCGCTGCTGGAGCACGCGTTGCATGCGCTGGTGCAGCACCACGACGCGCTGCGGCTACGCCTTACACAAGACGCAGCCAGCCAATGGTTGTTGGGTAGTGAGCAACCGTCGACTGACTTGCTATGGGTACGCGAGGCGGCTACGCCGGCTGATATAGCGGCGCTCTGCGACGAAGCTCAACGCAGCCTTGATCTCGCCCACGGACCACTGCTGAGAGCGCTGACGATACAGGTCAGCGACGGTAGCTGCCGGCTCTTGCTGGTGATCCACCATCTGGCTGTGGACGGCGTGTCATGGCGGATCCTGCTGGCAGATTTGCGAACGGCGTATGCGCAGTTGCAGGCCGATGAAGCTGTCGCATTGCCGCCGAAGACAACGTCATGCAATGAGTGGGCGACACGCCTCGCAGACCACGCGAGGAGCCCCAAGCTGCGTGCGCAACTCGATTACTGGCTTGGCATTGCGCGTACGCCGGCCCGCCTGCCCTGCGACTTTCCGGACGGCGCGAACATCGTGGCTCATCAGCAACACGTCACCCTCAAGCTCGACCGCGCCCGGACGCAACGGCTGTTGCAGGAAGCACCTGCTGCGTACCGCACGCACGTCAACGATCTGCTGCTGACCGCGTTGGGCCGCGCGCTTTGCAACTGGACCGGAAGGGAGCGCATTCGCATCGACCTTGAAGGACACGGCCGTGAAGATATTTTCGATGACCTCGACCTGAGCCGCACGGTTGGCTGGTTCACTAGCCTGTATCCCATCTCTCTCGAACCGCAGGGTGATGTGGGCACGGCGCTTGGGCGCGTCAAGGAAGCGCTGCGCGGGATACCGGATCGGGGCCTCGGGTTTGGCGTGCTCAAGTACCTCGGTGACGACGCGGACCGGCACGCGCTGGGCAGCATCGAACCATCGCGGGTGGTGTTCAACTATCTCGGCCAGTTCGACCAGAGCTTTGATGCAACGTCGGCATGGCAACCCGCGCCCGAAGCGGCTGGGCGTTCGCAAGACCAAGGTGCGCCGTTGCCGCATGACCTGTCCGTCAGCGCCAAGGTGCTGGACGGTGCACTCACGTTGAGCGTGGGTTATAGCGGCGAGCGTTATCGGGCGAGCACGGTTGAAGGGCTGATCGACGGGATCCGCGTGGAACTGGAACGCGTGATCGAGCACTGCACGAGCGGTGCAACGGGCGTAACACCTTCGGACTTCGAATTAATTTATCTGACGCAGGATGAGCTTGATCGATTGCCACTGACGTTGAACAACGTCGCGGATATTTATCCGCTGTCGCCCATGCAATCGGGCATGTTGTTCCACACCTTGTATGCACCCGGCAGCAACGTGTACTTGAATCAGTTGCGCGCGGATATTGATGGACTGGATGTCGCGCGTTTCAGTGCGGCGTGGGCCGCGGTAACGGCTCGACACGATATTTTGCGCACAGGCTTTGTGCCGCAAGGCGAGGGCTGGCTGCAGTGGGTGGCGCGGTCCGTGGAACTGCCGCTGAACCACCACGACTTGCGCGGCCGGCACGACCTTGCCGCTGCGCTGGACGATCTGGCCGCAGCCGATCTCAAGCAGGGTTTCGACGTAACGCAGGCGCCTTTGCAAAGGCTGGCGCTGGTGCGTGTCGATACCCATCGCTATCACTTCATCTGGACGCACCATCACGTGCTGATGGACGGCTGGAGTGTCGCGCAGCTGCTCGGCGAGGTGCTGCGCCACTACAGCGGACAGAGCCTGCCCGCGCATGGTGGCCGGTATCGCGACTATATCGGCTGGTTACAGAAGCACGATGCGCAGGCGAGCGCCGCGCACTGGTGCGAGCAAGTAAAACGGATCGAGGAACCAACGCGGCTGGCCACAGCAGTCGCGAGCCGCTACGAGCGGACCGGCACTGCGGCGGTCGCCGGTTACGGCCAACATACGTTTGAACTGGACCGGGCATCGACCGCGCGCCTCGTCGCATTTGCCCGTCAGGAACGAGTGACCGTGAACACGCTGGTTCAAGCCGCATGGGCGTTGCTCTTGCACCGATACACCAACCAGCCGACAGTGACCTTCGGCGCAACTCTGGCCGGCCGGCCTGCCGGCCTCGCCGGCGCGTCGCAGTTGCTCGGGCTCTTCATCAATACGCTGCCGGTGATCGCGCAGCCGCATGCTCGCAAACGGCTGGGCGACTGGCTGCGCGAATTGCAGCAGCAAGGCATGACGGCGCAGGAACACGCGCACACGCCGCTGTATGAGATCCAGCGCTGGGCAGGTGCAAGCACGCAAGGTCTGTTCGATACCGTCGTGGTCTTCGAGAACTATCCTGTCGATACCGCGCTGAAAGATGCATCGCCCGGTGGCCTGACGATCAACAACGTACGCGCCTGCGATGAAACCAGCTACCCGCTGACCTTGGGCGTGATGCTGGGCGACACTCTGAAGCTGGACTACCGGTTTGCGCACGAGGCGTTTTCGGATCAGGACATTGCCGACATCGCCCAGCAAACGGGTGGCCTGCTGAACGCGTTTGCTGGCGCATCCGCCCGGCTGCTTGCTGACTTCGACTTGCTCGATGGCGCGCAGCGGCAAGCGCTGATGACGTTGGGTCATACCAGCGCGTCAGCAGACAACGCACAGCCGATACACAAGCTGATCGAGGCACGCGAACAGCAGCAACACAATGCGCTCGCGCTCGTGTTCGGTCACGTCAGCTTGAGTTACGGCGAACTGAACGCACGGGCAAACCGCCTTGCGCATCGTTTGATGCGGGAAGCCGTAGGGCCGGAAGTGCGAGTCGGGTTTGCAGTGGCGCGCTCGGTCGAGATGATCGTGGGCCTGCTGGCCGTCCTGAAAGCGGGTGGCGCATACGTACCGCTGGACCCGGCGTATCCGGTCGAACGTCTCGCTCATATGGTGGCGGATAGTGGCATCACGTTGCTGATCACGCAGTCGCATTTGCACGGACGGTTGCCTGCAGAAGCCGGGCTGACGCGCCTGGATCTGGACACGTTGGATGTATCGGCGGAACCGGTAAGCAATCCGTCCGTGAAGCTCGCTGGCGGGAACCTGGCGTATGTGATCTATACATCGGGCTCGACCGGCAAGCCCAAGGGCGTGGCGGTGGCGCACGACGCGCTGTCGATGCATTGTCAGGCCATTGCAACTCGCTATGGCATCACACCGGAAGACCGGCAACTGCACTTCGCTTCCATCAGCTTCGACGCTGCCGCCGAACAGTGGTTGGCCCCCTTGCTCAGCGGCGCGGCGATCGTGTTGCGCGACGACACCGTCTGGCCGGCGCAGCGCCTCGCGGCCGAGATAAAGGCGCAAAAAATATCGATACTGGACTTGCCGCCTGCCTATATCAATGCGTTCGCTCAGGAGATCGAGCCAGGCGCGGTATCGGTCAGGACGTGCATTGTCGGCGGGGAAGGCTGGTCGCGAAGCGGCTTTGAAACTGTGAAGAAATACCTGAGACCCGAGCGGATTTTCAACGCGTATGGGCCGTCGGAAACGGTGATCACGTCGACTGTGTGGCGCGCGGATGGAGCATCGGAATTTGACAGCGCCTACGCACCGATCGGCACGCCGGTGGGCGAGCGCACAGCGTACGTGTTGGACTCAGCGTTGTGTCTCGTGCCGCAGGGCATGGCGGGCGAACTGTACGTGGGCGGCGCGGGACTGGCGCGGGGTTATCTGAACCGTGCAGCGCTGACGGCGGAACAGTTCATACCGGACTCGTTCGGCGCGAACGAGGGTGGCCGCTTGTACCGGACCGGTGATCTTGTGCGCTGGAACAGCTTGGGCGAACTTGAGTTTCTTGGACGCATCGATCATCAAGTGAAGCTGCGCGGTTTTCGTATTGAACTGGGCGAGATCGAGACGGCGCTGCTTGCGCTACCCGGTGTGCGGGACGCGGTAGCAATCCTTTACGACATCACCGGCAGCGCCCGTCTTGTTGCATACGTGAGCGCGCAGACGGGGACGGTGATCGACGGGGCAACGTTAAAAACAGCATTGCACAGCGTCCTGCCCGACTACATGGTTCCCGGTTCGATAGTCGTGCTCGACGCGTTGCCACTAACGCCCAATGGCAAGGTGGACCGGCACGCGCTGCCGGCACCGGAGCTTGCCGTCACGGGGCACTACGAACCACCGCAAGGCGAAGTAGAAACGGTCATCGCGCAGATCTGGTCCGACGTGCTTGGAATAGAACAGATTGAACGAGTAGGCCGCCGCGACAACTTCTTCGAACTCGGCGGTGACTCTATTTTCAGCCTCCAGGTTCAGCGCCGAGTTTCGCGGCAGTTATCAGTCGAAATCGAACTCGCGGCATTGTTCGCGGCACCGACGCTCGCGGCATTCGCCGCTGTCGTGTCGACCGCGCGCGCGAGCACAGGGGCAGGACAAGACCGCTTGACCGACGACATGCAATCCATCCTTTCCGAACTCATGCGATGAACCGACGCGCCATGCTTTCCGCGCTGCTGGGCGCCGGCGCACTTGCCGCAACCGCACTCTCCGATATTGCACTGGCCGGCGACGTTCCCGCAGCTCCACCGCGCCGTATTGTCGTGCTCGACTGGGGACTGACCGAGATGGTGTTGTCGATCGGCGTGGTGCCGGTCGGGATAGCGAATACCCGGGACTTCCTCAGGAATTTCACGGTCTGCGATGTGCCCGCGTCGGTGGTGAATCTCGGCCTGATGTTCCAGCCGAACATGGAATTGCTGTTCGCGCTGAAGCCTGACCTGATCATCATCTCGCCGGCCCATGCGACGTTGCGGGCCGCGCTCGAACGGGTTGCGCCGACCCTCACGCTCGGGCGTTACCGGTCGAGTAAAACGCCTTATTCCGCAGCGTGTGCCGAGACGCTGCAGCTCGCGCGTTTGCTGGGCTGCGAAGCGCGCGCCGAAGCCGTTCTCGCACAAGCGGACACGGTACTCGGCCACGCGCGCACGGCGCTTGCCGCGCTTCCAGGTGTGAGCGGTGCAGGTGGTGCGAAAGGCAGCCCGCTTTACATGGTGAATTTTATCGATGAAGCGCACGTGCGCGTGTTCGGCCCCAACAGCTTCTATGGCGAACTGATGACAACGCTAGGACTGCAAAACGCGGTCCACTCGGGCGCCTTCTCCACAACTGGTTTCGACGTGCTGGGCGGTGTGCCTGATGCGACCCTGCTATACATGAAGCCGCTTGCGTCATCCGTTGCGAACATGATGAAAACCAGTCCCGTGTGGCAGGCCATGCCATTCACGAACGAGGGCCGCATTATCGGCCTGCCGCGCGTTCCTCCCGACGGCGGCTGCGTCCTCTCCGCGATGCTCTTCGCCCGCGTGCTCGTCGATGCCTTCGGGCAGGCCAGTAAGCAGGCCAATGCCGCGAAGGAGCACGCATGAAAAGCGTCGCGACCGTACCTGTGATTCCCTCACGACGCTGGCCACTCCTGCCGGTTTGCCTTGTGATCGTGCTGGCCACGGTGTTATCGCTGCACAGGCTGGAGGACCGGTTGCCGGCGTCGTTGTGGTGGCAAGCGCTGGTGGCTCCATCGCCGGCGGATCTGCGCCAGCTGCTTGTCCATTACGGCTACCTGCCGCGCATCGCGGTCGCGTGGCTGTGCGGCGCGGCGCTCGGGCTTGCTGGTGCGGCGACCCAGCAAGTGCTGCGCAATCCGCTCGCCGAACCGATGACGCTTGGCATCTTCTCCGGCTCTTATCTGGGGCTTTCGATTGCGACCGTCTACGCACCCGGCTTGCTGGTATCCGGCCGCGATGGGGTCGCGCTGGGCGGTGGCGCAGCGGCATTGGCGATTGTTTTTGCGCTGGCCGCGCGACGCGGCATCTCGCCGCTCGCGCTGATCCTCGGCGGCATGATCGTCAACCTGTGCTGCGGCGCGCTGAGTTTTGCGCTCGCGATCTCCCACTACGACCTGTTGAGCGCGCTGATGATCTGGGGCGGCGGTTCGCTCGGCCAGCACGACTGGAGCGTGGCGCTGGCACTGCTCGTGCGGCTCGCGCCGTGCGTGGCGTTGCTGCTGCTGTGCGTGCGTCCCATGGCCGTATTCGATCTTGGAGACACCGTCGCCAGCAGCCTGGGCGTCTCGTTGCGAATGACGCGCGGCGCCGCGCTCTTCCTGACCCTGCTCGTGACCGCGTTCGTGGTGAGCGCCGTGGGCGTGATCGGCTTCATTGGACTTGCCGCACCTACGCTTGCGCGTCTCGCCGGCGCGCGCCGCTTGCGCGACCGGATGTTGTGGTCGCCGTTGTTCGGCGCGGCATTGCTGTGGCTGGCCGACCAGATCGCGCAAGAATTCGCGGGACGTTACGGAACCACGATTCCAACGGGCGCGATCACCACGTTGCTGGGCGCACCGCTGCTGCTGGTCATGTTGCGGCGCCTGCGAGGACGGCCCGACCTGACCCACGCGCCCGCGATCCAGTCGGCTCCGCTGTCATCGCGTGCACTGGCTTTGACGACGGGCGTCTGCATACTGTTTTTGCTGGTGGTCATCGGCTTGTCGCTTGGCGTGGGGAGAGGTCTTGCAGGCTGGCACGTCAGCCGCCCAGACGAGATCGCTGCGTTGCTGTTCCTGCGCTTGCCCCATGTAATCGCGGCGATGGGCGTAGGCGTGTTGCTCGCGCTCGCGGGCGGTATCGTCCAGCGCATGACGGGCAATCCGATGGCGAGCCCCGACCTGCTCGGCATCACCGCCGGCGGCGCGATGGGGCTTACCGGCGCACTTTTCCTGACAGCCAGTCCGGGGCTGCCGACGTTTCTTGTCTGGTGTGCATCCGGGTCGGTGATTACGCTGGGCGCGCTGCTGCTCTTTGCACGCAAATCGTCCTATGCCCCCGACACGCTGATACTCGCCGGCGTGACGATCAGCGCCGTGTTCCAGGCAGTGTCGACTATTGCCGTTGCCAGCGACGATCCCCGCGTGATCGTCCTCTACAACCTGCTCGCAGGGTCGACTTATAACGTCAGCGCGGGCGCAGCGGGTGTCGTGGCCGTGGTCGCGCTGGCGGCACTGTGCGCGGTGCCGTTTTGCCGGCGCTGGCTTGAGATCCTGCCGTTGGGCGCGGCCGTCTCTCGCGGCCTGGGAGTGAACATTACCGTCGCGCGTTTTGCGCTGCTGCTGCTGAGCGCGCTGCTGACGGCGGCGGCGACACTCGTGATCGGCCCGCTGTCATTTATCGGTCTCATGGCGCCGCACATGACACGCATGCTCGGTATCCGGCGGGCTGTGCCGCTCCTGTTCATTTCGGCGGCTCTGGGCGCGGCGCTGATGGTCGCGTCCGACTGGCTCGGCCGCTGGGTCCTGTTCCCGCAGGAAATGCCGGCGGGCGTGATGGCGACGCTGCTGGGCGGCGTGTACCTGATTGTCACGATGTTCAAGCGCAGCCCACGGGATGCGTCCGGTTCGTGATGCCTGTTTCGATCACCCTCTCGAGGCACCCAAACGGCCGCTTTATCGGTGAAGTAGCATAATGCAAATGATTCGCATTTAATTGACTTCACTTGTCAAATTAATTATTCTGTGACGCGGCCGGGTCGTCCTTTTTACGTCCTTTCACTGGCGGGATTGAGCCCGGTTTTCACGCGTCGCCCCACAAGGAGTTTCATGTCGCTGTTCCTGTATCTTGTCCGCAACTCACGCTGGGTGCTGGCTGTCGCGGTGGTGGCGAGCCTCGTCAGCGGGTTCGGCAACGCGGCGCTCATCGCACTGATTAACCAGGCGCTTGGGGCGTCGAATACGAAGCTCGTCGAACTCGGCTGGCAATTCCTGATCGTGGGCGTGGTCGTGCTCGGCACACGAACGTTGTCGCAAACCTTGTTCATGCAGCTCGGCCAGCGCGCCAAGGCCACGTTGCGCATGCGCACCATCCGGCGCATTGCCGAAGCGTCGTATCAGCATCTGGAAAAGCAGGGCGCGTCCAAAGCGCTCACCGTGCTGACGCAAGACCTGGATACGATCGTCATCCTGTTCGTCAGCCTGCCCGCGCTCGCGATGCACGGCGCGGTGATCGCAGGTTGCCTCGCGTATCTCGGTTATCTGTCATGGCAGATCCTGCTCTTCGCTGTCGTGACCATTTTCATCGGCTCGCTCGGGTTTCATATTGCCAACACGAAAGCGCTGTTTCATCTGCGCGGGTCGCGGCGCAAGGAGGACGATCTCGTCAAGCATTTCCGCGCGCTCTTCGACGGCGCCAAGGAGCTCAAGCTACATCGTGAGCGCAAGAATGCGTTCGTGACGGACACGCTGGAAACCAACGTAGAAGCAGTACGCGTCCAGCGCACGCGTGGGTACATCCTGTACGCTGCGGCCGCGAGCTGGGGCAGCTTCATTCTCTTTGCGTTCATCGGCATTACGCTGTTCGTGCTGGCGCGTACGTTTCCGGTGAGCACGCACGTGATGTCCGGCTACGCGATGATCTTTCTGTACATGATCATGCCAATTGAAGGCCTGCTGTCCGCCATCCCGAACATCAGTTCGGCGAAGGTTGCGATGGAGCGCATTGAACAGGTCAACGCCGAACTGCCGCTCGAAGATACCTTGCGCGAAACACCGGCCAAGTCCTTCGACAGCATCGTGTTCGACAAGGTCACGCATCGATACTTCCGCGAGAAAGAGAACGAAGTCTTCACGCTGGGCCCCATCGACCTGACGTTCAAGCCGGGTGAACTGATTTATCTGATCGGCGGTAACGGCAGCGGCAAGACGACGCTCGCAAAAATGCTCGTGGGACTTTACGCGCCCGAAGGCGGCCAGATCCTGCTTAACGGCAAACCGGTCGATGAAGCGCACCGCGATATTTATCGCCAGCATTTCTCGGTAGTCTTCAACGACTTCTACCTGTTCGACACGCTGCTCGGCATGAAGGTGGAAGGACTCGACCGTCAGGCGAAGTTGCTGCTTGAACACCTGCAACTCGATCACAAGGTCACGATCAAGGACGGCGCGTTTTCCACGACCGACCTGTCGCAAGGTCAGCGCAAGCGTCTTGCGTTGCTGGTCACGTATCTGGAAGACCGGCCGTTCTACGTCTTCGACGAATGGGCCGCTGACCAGGACCCGACCTTCAAGGAAGTGTTCTACAAGCAGTTGCTGCCGGAGCTTCAGGCGAAGGGCAAGACCATCGTGGTCATCACGCATGACGACCGTTATTACCATCTCGCCGATCGCTATATCAAGCTCGACTACGGTCAGGTCGTTGAACTCGGCCGTGGCGCAGACTTGCGCGTCGATCATCCGAACGCCATTCATCCGCAGACGCAAGGGCAGGCACCTGCGCCGGTTGCATCGGCATAACGGATATGAACGCCAACCCCGCATTTCTCGATCGGAACGCAGAGCGCGTGGCCACTCGTGAGTCCGATTCCGAGTCCATGTATTCGCTCGAAGAGGTCTCGTTCAGCATCGGCGAGCGGGTGCTGCTGCATCCGCTGTCGCTCGAATTGCCCAAGCGTCGCGTATGCGGGCTCATTGGGCACAATGGTTCTGGCAAATCCACGCTGCTGAAGCTGCTCGCGCGCCAGCAAGCGCCCGGCAGCGGCACGCTGCGCTTCGCGGGCAAGCCGCTTGACGACTGGGAAGGCCGCGCGTTTGCGCGCAAGGTTGCCTATCTGCCGCAACAACCGCCCGCCGCCGACGGCATGACCGTGCGCGAACTCGTCGCGCTGGGGCGTTATCCGTGGCACGGTGCGCTCGGGCGCTTCAGCGCACAAGACGGCGCGAAGGTGGAAGACGCCATGCGGCTGACTGACGTCGAGCGTTTTGCGGACCGCACGGTGGACAGTCTTTCCGGCGGCGAACGCCAGCGCGTGTGGCTCGCCATGCTGGTCGCGCAGGACAGCGAATGCCTGCTGCTTGACGAACCTATTTCGGCGCTGGACATTGCGCATCAGATCGAGGTTTTGCAACTGGTGCGGACCTTGAGTGCCGAGCGCGGGCTCGGTGTGGTGGTGGTGCTGCACGACGTCAACATGGCTGCGCGTTTCTGCGACGATCTCCTGGCGCTCAAGGGCGGCCGCCTGCTGGCATCGGGCACGCCCGCGGAGCTGATGCACGCTGACACACTCGGCGCGATTTATGGTATTCCGATGGGCACGGTCCCGCACCCTCACGGCGGTTCACCCATCAGTTTCGCCCACTGATTCAAGGTTTCGATCTCATGAAGCAAGTTGTCAGGCTCGTGGCGGCGGTGGTGTTCGCCGCAGCCACATTGAGCGGTTGTGTGCAAGTCCCCCGAAACGTGGCGAGCGCCGAGCCGCCCTTTAGCGTCGAGATTCGCCGCACGCAAGATGGTATCCCGCATATCAAGGCCGACGATTGGGCGAGCCTCGGTTATGGCTATGGCTACGTGCAGGCGCAAGACAACCTGTGCACGCTCGCAGACGGCTTCGTCACGTTTCGCGGCGAGCGCTCGGCGAATTTCGGTGCCGATGCGCGGCCGCCAACGGCCGCTTCCTTCGGACAACCGCGCAATCTTGAAGCCGATTTCTTCTTTCGTTTTGTTGACGACGCGAGCGCTGTCGAACGTTATCGATCCGCTCAATCCGCGCCCATTCGCGAGTTGATAGACGGTTTCGTGGCAGGCTATAACCGTTACGTCGACGAGTTGGACGCGGGACGCATGGGCGGGGCGAACGCGGCGTGCAGAGGCAAGCCGTGGGTCGGCAAGATCAGTTCCGACGATATGATCCGCCGGCTCGTGGCTGCCAATCTCGCCGGTGGCGCTGTACGGTTTTTGCCACAGATAGCGAGCGCGCAGCCGCCCGCGAAAGCCGCGCCACGGGCGCCGTCCGTGCAGACTGGCGCCGTCGATATCGCGCCTTCGCAACTCGACATAGGCGGGCAGCGCGGCATTGGCAGCAATGCGCTTGCGTTCGGCGCGCCGGTCACGCAGGAAGGCCGAAGCCTCCTGTTCGGCAACCCGCACTGGTTCTGGCGCGGGCCTGACCGCTTCTATGAAGCACAGCTAACCATCCCGGGTCAGTTGAATGTAGCGGGCGTGTCGTTTCTTGGCGTGCCACTCGTGATGATCGGCTTTAACAACGACATCGCGTGGACCCATACCGTGTCGAGTGCGCGGCGCTTCGGCATTTTCCAGTTGTCGCTCGATCCCGCCGATCCCACGCGTTATTTCTTCGATGGCGTCAGCGAGCCGATGACACCCGTGCCCGTCACGGTCGAAACTCGTGACGCCGACGGCAGCCTGACACCGATCACGCGCACGCTGTATCGCTCGCGGTTTGGTCCGCTCGTGGATTTGTCGTCGATGTCACCGGCGCTCGCATGGAATGCGCAACACGCGTTCGCGTTGCGCGACGTGAATACCGATAACACACGCGCCTTCGAGAACTTCCTGGCGTGGGATCAGGCGCGCTCCCTCAACGATTTCATCGCGATCCAGAAGCGCTTCGCAGCCACGCCGTGGGTCAACACCCTGGCGATCGGCCGCGATGACCCGCGTGCATGGTTCGCCGACTTTGGCGCTGTGCCGGACGTGCCCGATTCGCTGGCGGCGGCCTGCACGCCGCCGCTTGGCCGGGCGTTCGCTGCGAAAGCGCCCGGCGTGCCGTTTCTCGATGGTTCGAAAAGCGCCTGTGAATGGCGCGTGGAAGTGTCGAGTGTGCAAGCAGGAGCATTGCCGGTCTCCGAGATGCCGGGCATGGCGCGCGGCGATTATGTGGGTAACTTCAACGGCAGTTACTGGCTGACCAACGCCAACGCGCCAATGACCGGCTACCCGCATGTGGCCGGCATTACCGGCACGGAGCAGTCGCTGCGCACGCGTTTTGGCCACATGCTCGCGGCCGAGTTACAGGCGCAGAAGGGTGGCGTGACACGGCTTGCACTGGAGGCGAAGGTGCTCGATAGCCGGTCGATGTCGGAGCAATTGTTCCGCAAGCCTATTCTTCACGCGGTCTGCACCGATGTGCCGGATGCATCGGCTTCGGTGGTTTCAGTCACGCAAGGCACGCCCGGCGGCAAGCCGCAAACGGTGGATCTGGCGCAAGCGTGCAAGGTACTGCGTGAGTGGGACGGCACCGCCAACACCCAGGCGCGTGGCGCCAATCTTTGGGACGAATTCTGGCGTCGCCTGAACGGGACAGGGTTGGCGCATTTCTACCGCGTGCCGTTCGATCCGGCCGCGCCGCTTGCGACGCCCCGCGGTCTCGACGCCTCCAATCCCGCGCTTAAACCCGCTCTTCAGCAGGCGCTCGGCGGCGCGGTGCTCGCTATGCAGCGTTACGGTTTTGCGCTCGACTCCACGCGTGGCGAACTGCTGCACGCCGACCGGAACGGTGAGCGCGTGCCGCTCTTTGGCGGTTGCGACGAAGCGGGTTATTTCACGGTGATGTGTGCACTTCATCCCGTCGATGCAAACGGCTACGCCGTCGATCGCAGCGGCCACGGTGCGAGTTACCTGCAAGTGGTTTCGTTCGATGCGAATGGCGTGCAAGCGGACACGATGCTGGCGCATTCGGAATCCGATGACCCCGCCTCGCCCCATTTCGCCGATGCAACCCGGCGCTTCGCCGGTAAGCAATGGCTGCGCTTTCCGTTCACCGAAGAGGCCATAACCGCCGATCCGGGCATGACGACAGTGACGCTGCAAGCGCCGAGATAGACGTAGAAGGTGCATGCGTGCTCGATTTAGCGCGCTGTGCTATGGTCGAATGACTTCCTTCTCCAACAGCCATGACCTAACCGGTCATGGCGCACACCATCGCCATCATGTCCTTCACCGTTCAACAATCCACCGGTTCAAAAGCAGCGCAATATGACGAGCTTATTGCTCAGGCGCGCTCGCTTCTCAGCGATGAAACCGATCGCATCGCCAATGCCGCCAACTTCTCGGCGCTGGTGTATCACACGCTGCCCGACCTGAACTGGAGCGGTTTTTATTTCTTCGATGGCATCGAACTCGTTGTGGGTCCCTTCCAGGGAAAACCGGCGTGCGTTCGCATCGCGCTGGGAAAAGGCGTATGCGGCACGGCCGCGCAAACCCGGCTCACACAGGTTGTGCAGGACGTTCACGCGTTTCCCGGACACATTGCGTGCGACTCGGCTTCGCAATCGGAGATTGTCGTGCCTCTCGTTGCCAAGGACGGCAGCCTGGCCGGCGTCTGGGATGTCGACAGCCCTTCGGTCGGCCGCTTCGATGCGGACGATGCCAAAGGAATGGAAGCGCTATGCCAGGTATTCATGGAACTGGCGTGGGAGCCGCGGACATCGGCGTAAGGCTCTCATCGAGCGTTAGTCTTGACGACAAACCCTGCAAGGTCGGCACGCACTGAGCGAGCCTTCAGCCATTCGAGCGGGATCTGCCATAGCGACGTTTCAAAGCGGCTATGGAAAAACGCAAAGTGGCCGATCTCGTGATACCCCATCGCTTCGGGCGGAATACGCAGATGGGTGATCGGGCTGTTCCTGAAGTAAGCAAGCAAACGTTCGATGGCCGATACCGTGCCAAATTCGTCATCGGTTACGCTGAATGCGAGTATTGGCGCATGCAATGCGGCGAAACCTTTGACCAGCGTCGCGCGCTCTGCTTCCGTCAGGGCGTGCGGACCGTGCCGGAATGCATCCTCGAACCTGGGTTGCGGCGCGGTCCAGTCGCGCACCACGCCGCGCGGGGTGTCTTCCATCCAGCCTAGCGTGCCACCGGGAAAATAGCCGAGTGCAGCCGTGAGCGCCGGCATGATTACGTGCCATTTGATCAGCATGCCGAATCGTTTATGACTGGCGTAGTCGCGCCAATGGGCGAATTGCGCGCCCATGGTGAAAACGCGGTCAATCAGATGATTCGACGGAGCCAGTCCCACCAGGACGCCGCCTATGCTATGGGCGACGACCTGTACAGGCTGGCGAGCAAACGTGCTGGATGCCATGCGCAATACGGCTTCGAAATCGAGACGTCCCCAGTCCAGCCATCCTGCTTGCAAACTGCGAAGCGACGCCGGGCGAGACCCGCCGATGCCTCGATAATCGTAGGTGATGACATCGAATCCGTGTGTGTGCAGGAACGCGGCGAAGCGCGAGTAGTAGCTGCATCGGACCGATGTGGCCGGGTTGATGATGACCACGGGCCTGGGTCCGCCCGCATCGGGGGCATCGTGATGGCGCCATATCTGGCCCTTCAGCGCGTAGCCGTCATCGGCATGTATCGTGACCGGCGTAGGCTGGACATCACTCATAGTTGTTTTTCTCGTCGGGGAGTTCGTCGATAGCTTGAATATACAGTCGTTCATCGGTGGGGCACGGAAGTCTTACCGAAGGACGAGCCATGCGGCGCACGGAAAGGTCATCACGCTGGCGATCGTGGACAAAAGAATGGCCGCCGACACTCGTTGCCGATCGGCGTCATACCGCTGCGCGAGCATGTAGATATTCCCGGCTGAGGGCAAGCACGCAATCAGAACGCCTGCTTGCACCCAGAACGGATCGAGCGCCATCACGTACCCGAGAACAAACCATGTGAGCAGCGGGTACAAGACCAGTCAGGAAGAAACCAATCATTGTTGCAGGCCGCTGCGCGCTTCGATTGCCTTGAGCACGGCGACCATGTCTGCTTCCCCGAGGCCCAGTCCAAGCGCTTCGCCATAGAGCGCGTGGCAGACGTCCAGCAGCGGGGAAGCGATACCGTTTTCACGCGCCGCCTCAGCGATCAGGCGGTTGTTTTCCAGCACGTTGGAGATTGCGGCCTGCACCGCGAAATCCCGGTCGATGAGTTTCGGCGCCTTCACGCGTGATACATCGCTCGCCATGGGGCCGGCATTCAGCACGGCCAGGAACTGGCTGAGATCGAGGCCGTTGCGCTGGGCGAAATGCACGGCTTCGGCCAGCCCCGTGACGAGTGCAATCAGAAACAGGTTGACCGATAGTTTCATCAGCAGAGCGTTCGGAACAGGCCCGCACACCATGGTCTCGCGGCACATCGGGGCGAGCAGCGGGCGGACGGCTTCTACGGCATCTGCATCGCCCGCCACCATGGCGACAAGCTGGCCCGCTTCGGCGGGCTTGCGCGATCCTGACACGGGAGCCTCGACGTAATGTCCGCCAGCCGAGTGGATATCGGCTTCCAGACCACGCGAGTAGGCCGGGGAGGTGGTGCCCATGTGGACGATCGTACGGCCCTGTACGCGGGACACGAAGGCGGGGCAGCCACGTTCGAGGACCGCGTCAATGGCGGCGCCATCGACCAGCATCAGGATGACGGTCGGGGCACGCGCGAACACCTCAGCCGCATCTTGTGCGAGCTCTGCGCCGGCAGCGACGAGGGTCCCGGTTTTCGCAGGCGTGCGGTTCCAGACCACGAGCGGCGTGCCGGCTTTCGCGAGGTTCAGCGCCATCGCTTCCCCCATCGCGCCGAGTCCGATGAAACCGACTGTCCGTGTTGTCATGGCGTTGCTCATGATGGGTCCCCTGGCGTGACAAAGCGTGAATCGCACTGTATTCCGCCAGTTCGCATTAGAGAATCGATACTTATTGATGCAACGCATTACGATCCATAATATGTCCATGACCCAGAATCTCGACATCAATCTCGTGCGGACCTTCGTCGCTGTGGCGGACCACGGCAGCATGACCGTGGCCGCGAACAGCCTTCATCTGACGCAAGGGGCGGTGAGCCAGCAGATCAAGCGGCTCGAAGAATCGTTCGATTGCAGTCTGTTCGAACGAGAGGGACGTCGCCTTGAGCTGACCCGGATCGGCGAACGTTTTCTGGGCAAGGCCAAACGCCTGCTTGGAATGAACGACGAAATCTGGGCGGATATGGCAACGCGTCCGCTACAGGGACCGCTGCGGATCGGCGTGCCGTATGACCTCGTCGGAACGTGCTTCCCGCCCATCTTCAAGGCGTTCGCGGAGGCCTGTCCTTACGTGGAGATATCGCTCATGTGCGCAACGTCGCCTGAGCTCTCCAGGGCGCTTGCCAGCGGTTCACTCGACCTGGCTGTCATAGAAGCCGCCACGGACGAAGCGGCGGGCGAATGCCTGCGGGTCGAACGACTTGTGTGGGTGGGTGCAAGAGGGGGAATGGCGCATCTGAAGCGGCCGTTGCCGGTCTCGATCGTGGCGGAGTCCTGCGCGTTCAGGCCGGTGGTTCTACAAGCACTTCGCGAGAAGAATCTCGAATGGCGAAGCGTGTTCGAGAGCGGCAACATCGAGGCGACAACGGCGACGGTGAGAAGCGACCTCGCGATCACGGCATGGTTGGCGTCTACCGTCCCCGCCGACATGGATATCCTCAATACAGATACCGGCATGCCGGCGCTGCCGAACTTTGCGATCAGTCTGCATTTGCCGGCCAACGGCGGGCCGGCGGCGCGAGCATTCGCGCAATATGTTCGCGACGGTGTGTTGCGATGGTCTTGAGCATGTGCAACGGCATTGCAATACACCTATAGACGAAGACCACGAAGGCACGCCGCTATTCCTGCTCGATGTGCGGCATCTACAGCTTCCATCGGCGGCGCGCGGACGATTGATTTGGGAAATAGTGACGCGGGGTTGTCTGCGTTTGAAGCCGATCAGGATTGGCAACGCACGCGCTAAAGCAACTGCCAACGTTCCAGTTCTTCTGCCAACGCTTCGGCGCTGACGAACTTGTATCCGTGCAGACCGGCATTGATCGCGCCGGCTACGTTGGTGTCCGTGTCATCGATGAAAAGAGTTTGGTCCGCGCCCACGCCGAGTTGCTCGAGGCAACGAAGATAGGCTTGAGCTGCCGGCTTCGCTGCACCGAACGATGCGGATGCATATACGTGAGGACCGAAGAGTTGCGCGACGGCAGGATTCAGATAGCCGATGTAATCAGTGACCAGGCGGCAATTGTTTGTCAGCACCGCAATCCGGCAGCGTTCGGCCACTTTTGCGGCGAGTGCGAGCACTTCCGTATAAGGCGTGATCGATGCATGCCGGGCAGCCAGCCAGTCGTCGCGGCTGATGGGGCAGCCTAGCAGGTCGCCCAATGCGCTCAGATACTCGTCGTCGCTGATCTGTCCGGCATCGGCGCGCGCTTCGAGTCCGGACCCCCAGATGGCGTGACGCACGGCGTCGGGCGGCTGACCTGACACGGCCGACAGATGATCGACGCGTGCGGAACGGTCGTAGTGAGACAGTACGCCTTCCATGTCGAACAGGACCAGCGCGGGGGATGCTGTCATGTTGTCGGCCTCGCGGAAAAAGGTTCCAGAAGGCGAAGCATTCATCGGGCAATATGCCTTGATGCCGCTGGAAGCTTCTATTGTGTCTCGACGAAAAACACCGTGGCTAGACAGGCATCCGGTTTTTGGACGTCCTTGAACAATGCCGAATCAAACTTGTTCAGCCATGAGCGACTTCAACGCAATGCGCTGGGACGGTTCAATTTTCTCGAACTCCAGGCCATACGCGCCGTTGATACCCTGTGCGTCGACCTCATGGACATGCCGAACTATTGCGTCGCAGTCGATGTTGACGTCGGTGTCGTCCGTGTGGAAACGAAACGACAAGCGGAGCCGGTCGTCGAGACTTGCAGTCGGCTCAGCGACGGCTAACGACATGCCGAAAGGGCTGATGTCGCGAATCAGGCCGAGTTGAGGGGTGCGCTCCTCGCAGCTCGCGTTGAAAAAATGCGCGGGCATTCGCGTGGTCATGCGCACGAATTTGCGGGCACGCAAGCGGCGAATATTTCCCGGTTCCGACAACACGAGGTAGCGAAACGGTTCGTGGCATACGGCGTCGACAGTGCACGCGAATTGGAACACGGACCGCGTTGTCAGCGCGACAAGCTCGACCTGCTCGCCACGTGCGAGGTCCAGCGGCTGGTGGCCTGAAATGACGGGTTGCGTGATAAATACCGCGCGGGCGCGGCGCGCTCCCGGCGTGGAGAAACCAATGACACGGCTCGAATACATGGCGGACCCCGGGGCCGCACGCAAGCCCAGGCGTGCACCGATCTTCAGGCCGATATTGTCGAGTGTGAGATGCCCGGAGGACTCATCGCCGGGCGACCCTGCGTTTGCGTTTGCGTTTGCGGTCTGCGTCGAATCATTCGCGTTATCTGCGCCTGCCTCTTCAAACTTGTAGGGTTCGAAGTTCTCGAACAGGAAACTTCGCGCGGCCAGGTTCGTTACTGTGGTGCCGGCTTCGAACAAGAGCGCGCCATCGACACCAACGATAGACCACACGAGCGGTTCGCCCACCGGAACTTCGTTGGGCGAGAGACGGCTGGACGCTGAAGGTGATGGCAAAACGGAAACCTCGTCGGTCATGGTCTGGGTGGGGAGGGTCGAAGCAGCGATAATCGTCTTACTGGTGAGGCTATCCAGATATCGAGGGGCGCACAAAACCAGGGCGGTCAGCCGCTTGGATCCTGGTGGCGGAAACCGATGCAACCCGGCACTGACGCATACATATTAATATATTCTTCGACCTAATAAGCCACTAATAATATATTGGCCACGTGCCTCGGAGCATCGCATTCTTGCGTCGGCCGACTTTCCCGGCGACAACTGATGATCCGTTCCATCGAATGACCGGTCAGCGGGATTGCGTCACCCCATTTACTCGTGCGTATAAAAATGATTGAAACTCCTGCTGCGGTCCCGAATGCCCGCGCGATCGACAGGATGGGTTGGTGGAAACTTGCCCTGTTCATGGCGGCGACTTCGCTGGGTTACTTTGTCGTTCAGCTTGATGTATCCATTGTTAATCTGAGAGCGCCTGATGGGTCAGCACAATGCGCCGGCAACCATTGAAACCGCGCAACACATTCCGTTCATAACGCATGGTTCCTATCCGAGGCGGGGAGGGAATCTTTTCAGTCCCTTGGTTGACAGCGGCCCCGCTTTTCGCCGGATTTGCGAAGCGGTGGAGCAGGCGCAGCACAGCGTCTGGATCACGGTCACTTTCATCGCCACGGATTTCCAGATGCCGGATGGCCGCGGCTCGATTTTCGATGTCCTGGACCGTGCGGTCGAACGAGGTCTGGACGTCCGTGTGATGTTCTGGCGGCCCAACCCCGAGAGCAGCGGATACGGGCAGGCGTTCGCTGGCACGAGGGCGGACTTCGATCTGCTTGCCGCACGCGGCTCGCGTTTTCTCGCACGCTGGGACCGTGCTCCTCTCGCCTATTGTCATCATCAGAAAAGCTGGTTGATCGACGCAGGGCGGTCATCGGAAACAGCTTTTGTCGGCGGGATCAATCCAACTTTTGCAGTGGTCGAGCCGGGACATACGGGCGAGGGGCAACGCCACGATATCTATGCTGAGATCACGGGCCCGTCCGCTACCGACGTGCATCACAATTTCGTCCAGCGATGGAACGAGGCCAGCGAGCGGAACGTGGCATTGGGAGGTTGGGGCCATGACAGCGACGAGCGTTTGCCCTTCCCAACGGACCTATCCGATGCACGAGGCAACAGCGTCGTCCAGATTCAACGCAACGTGCATGCGGGCTGTTATCGCGACCCTCATGCAACGCCCGGAGGGTCTGCCTATCACATCGTCGACGGCGAGCGATCGATCACGGATCAATACTTGCTGGCGATCAACACGGCTTGCCGCTCAATCTATCTGGAAAATCAGGCGTTGCCTGTGCCGGAGATTGCGTATGCGCTCGAGGACGCGCTCAAACGAGGCGTGCATGTCGTCCTTCTCGTGCCGGGCGAGCCGGAGGAATATCTGGCCTTGTGGCGACAACGTCCTGAGCGCAAGCCATTTTTCGAGCGGCTGGAAGCACTTGGCAGATACGAGCATTTCACGGTGACGGGCATCGCGGGGCAAACGCAATCCGGTAGCCGGAAATACGTCTACGTTCACGCGAAGATCATGCTGGTCGATGACGCGTGGGCGACGATTGGCTCGTGCAACCTGCATGCGAATTCCCTGTTCGGGCACAGCGAGATGAATGCAGCGGTGTGGGATCGTGACGTGGTGCGAGCGCTGCGCTGTCAGCTTCTACTTGAGCATCTGGGGCAGGATACCGAGCATCTGGACGACCAGATGGCGATGCAGCTTTACCAACGTATCGCCCATGAAAATGCCGCCCGATGGAAGGCCGGCGATGTCGACTGGCAAGGTCTTGCATGCAGCCTGAATCCCGCGATGTATGGTGAATCTCAGGCGCGTTAGATGACGAAAGCGCTGTGCTTCACGGGACCTGGTTTGTCCAAGCGACGTTATCCCACCCAGAATAATCCGGATGCGCTGCACTCGGCGCGAATGAAATCCGCTATGAGCTTGACTCGCGCTACATCGTGCGAGTCCGCATGCGTGACCAGCCAGTAGGAGCGGCTGAGCGAGATTTCATCGGGGAGAATACGCACGAGGGTGGGATCGATGCGTGCGATAAAGCATGGCAACACACCGATCCCCGCGCCGCCGCTAACGGCCGCCGCCTGACTGATCACATTCGAAATACGCACGGACGGCGTGAGCGACGTGGAGATCTGCGACAGGTAATCGAGCTCCGCGCTCCACATCAAATCTTCGACGTAGCCAATCCACGGATGATTGAAGATATCCTGAAACGTGGCGATGGGCGCATGGGTATCGAGATAATGAGGCGCTGCATAAACCCCAAGGGAATAGTCGTTGAGCGGGTGTGCATAAACTCGCCCCTGACTTGGGCGCGTCATGGTTACCGCAATATCGGCTTCGCGTTTGGACAGGCTGAACATGCGCGGATTGGCAACCAGTTCTATCTCCAGGTCCGGGTGCATGGCCGTGAGCTTTGCAAGCCTCGGCGCAAGAAAGTAGGTCCCGAATCCTTCGGGTGTGCCGACTCTTACCGTTCCCGTTAATCCAACTGACGGATCGCCCAACCGCGCGTTGATGCGCAGGGCCAGGCTCTCCATTGCCTCGGCATCGGTCATCAGCCGTTCTCCTTCGGGCGTCAGCAGAAAGCCGACTGAACGCCGCTCGAACAACTGCACGCCGATGCTTGCCTCAAGTGAAGCAACACGCCGGCTTAGCGTGGAATGGTCTACGCCCATTTGCTGCGCTGCGACAGTGAGACGCCCCGCGCGAGCGACCGCTAGGAAGGCTTGCAGGGAATCCCAATCAAATCTTCGCATGGGGATTTTTGCACAGCGCAGTTGTGGAATTGCCCATTCTATTGCAAAAAGCGGGCTGCTATCTTTGACCTCATGTCCTTCCCCGATGAAGGCGCGCGGCTCGATCCCGGCATCACGAACCATGACGAACCGCGATTCAACCGTATGAATAAAGGAGACAGCATGGCGCTTATCGCGAAGCTTGAAGCCCGCGCCCAAGCAGGGCGTCCCGTCAGAGTAGGACTGATCGGTGCCGGCAAATTTGGTTCGATGTATCTGTCGCAGGCACCGCGTACGCCGGGCATTCACCTGGTCGGCATCGCCGATCTTTCGCCGGCACGAGCACGCAGCGCGATGCAACGTGTCGGCTGGGAAGAAGCGCGCTATTCGGCGAGTTCGTGGGCAGAGGCTTTGCGCAGCGGCTCCACTTTCATCACCGACGACGCCGATGCAATGATCGCAAGCGATCACGTCGATATTGTCATAGATGCAACCGGCAGCCCAGCGGCGGGCATCCATCACGCGCTGCTGTGCTGCAAGCACAAGAAACACATCGTGATGGTCAACGTTGAAGCCGATGTGCTCGCCGGTCCGCTACTTGCACGGCGTGCGGCGGAGGCTGGCATCATCTATTCGATGGCCTCGGGCGATCAGCCGGCATTGATTGCGGAACTGGTGGACTGGGCTCGCACGATCGGCTTTGACGTCATCTGCGCGGGCAAGGGCACTAAGTATTTGCCGGTCTATCATCAGTCGACCCCTGACACCGTCTGGAGCTATTACGGCTTCACGGAACAGCAGGTTGCTTCCGGCGACTTCAACGCGCAGATGTTCAACTCCTTCCTCGACGGCACAAAGTCGGCCCTGGAAATGGCGGCGGTATCGAACGCATGTGATCTGCGTCCGCCCCCTGACGGCCTGGCGTTTCCCGCCTGTGGCGTCGACGACCTGCCTGAGTTGCTGCGCCCGGCCTCCGAGGGCGGAATCCTTCCGCATCGGGGCAGCGTAGAAGTGGTGTCGTCGCTTGAACGCGATGGCCGTCCCGTGTTCCGGGACTTGCGCTGGGGCGTCTATGCCGTTTTCGAAGCGCCCTCCGATTACGTTCGCGACTGTTTCGCGCAATACGGTCTCAAGACTGACAAGAGCGGGCGTTTCGCCGCCATGTACAAGCCGTATCACCTGATTGGTCTGGAACTCGGGGTATCGATTGCGAGCATTGCGGTGCGCGGTGAGGCAACGGGGGCGACCACGGGCTTCCACGGAGACGTTGCGGCCACCGCGAAGCGTGACCTGCGAGCAGGCGAACGGCTGGATGGCGAGGGTGGTCACACCGTCTACGGCAAGCTGATGCCCGCGGTGGACTCGCTGCTGCAGGGCGCGTTGCCCATTGGCCTCGCACACAACATGGTGCTGCAGCGCCCGGTTGCGGCAGGGCAAGCGGTTCGCTGGAGCGACGTAGCTTTCGACGCCAGCAAGGAAGCCGTGCGCGTGCGTCTGGAGATGGAGGCGCTGTTCCGCAAGGAGTTGGGCGTAGAGGTGGCAGTTGAAAAGCTCGCATCTTAGGCATTCCTGATCGATGGTCTGGCGTCCGCCCGGCCGTACTCGATAACGTCCGGCAAAGGACGACGGAGGAGACATGAGCCATATCAGCGAAACCCTTTTGGTAGCGCCGGCGGCGCGTACCGACGTGTACCGCAAGATCGGCTGGCGCATCATGCCGTTCATCGTGCTGTGTTATTTGTGCGGTTATCTCGACCGGGTGAACGTCGGTTTTGCCAAGTTGCAGATGCTCAATGCGCTGCACATGAGCGATGCCGTCTATGGCTTGGGCGCGGGCATCTTCTTCATCGGCTATTTTATTTTCGAAGTACCCAGCAACCTGATCCTGCATCGGGTTGGCGCTCGTCTCTGGATTGCGCGCATCATGATTACGTGGGCCATTATTTCCGCGCTCACGCTGCTGGTGAAAACGCCGATGCAGTTTTACACCGCCCGTTTTTTTCTGGGCGTGGCCGAAGCGGGTTTCTCGCCGGGCATCATGTTGTACCTGACTTATTGGTTTCCCGCGAGAAAACGGGGCTTCGCGCTTGGCGTGTATTACATCGCGATCCCGCTGTCGGGTGTGGTCGGCGGACCGTTGTCGGGCTGGGTACTCAGCAACTTCAGCCATTCAACCGTCATGGCGGGATGGCAGTGGCTGTTCCTGATCGAAGCGATTCCGGCTCTGCTTTGCGGCATTGCGGTGTTAGCCTTGATGGTCGATCGTCCCACGCAGGCGAAGTGGTTGACCGACGATGAGAAAGCGTTGGTCACAGGGGAGATCGACCGGGAGGACTCAGAGAAGACGACGCATCACAACCTTGGCGCCATTCTTTCCGATCGCCACATCTGGAAACTCTGCGCTGTCTACTTCTGCCAGATCATCGGCTTGTACGGCATCAGCTTCTGGTTGCCGTCGATCATCAAGGACTCCGGCCTGAGTGATGTATCGACGATAGGCTGGTTATCGGCCATTCCATACCTTGTCGCCATTCCCGCGATCGTGCTCACTGGAATGAGCTCGGATCGCTTCCGCTCGCGCCGGATGCATTTTTCCGTGCTGGCCGTGATCGGCGCAATAGGATTCGCTGCGAGTGGCTACGTGGGTCACCACCCGACGCTCGCGGTGATCTGGTTGAGCGTGGCGGCTGCGGGCATATTGTCGGCGCTATCGCTGTTCTGGAGCATTCCATCGTCGTTCCTTGCCGGCACTTCCGTGGCTGTCGGAATTGCTGGAATCAACTGCGTGGGCAACCTCGCCGGTTTTGTCTCGCCTTATGCGGTGGGATGGCTCAACGTGACGACGCACGACAATCGTATGGGCTTGTATTTTGTGGCCGCGTGCCTTGTGCTGGGCGCATTGCTGGTGCGAACTATCTCGGGGAAACTCGCGGATCGTTGATCGATACACAGGAGTCCGTCAGTTACCGTTGCCAAGGTTGGATGCCTCACTTCTACGCGAACCCACCGCGCGCAAGCTTAATAGCGGCTTATTGGCTTATTGGCTTAGCGGCTTTCGGGGTGGCGGCTTTCCCTCCGCTACGAATCCATCGTGCATCTGAAGCATGAGTCCTCTGAGTGACGCCAATTGCCGACGCGTTACGCGCAGTGAACGTTGAAACCCCGCCGCATTCAGCCGAGCGGCGACACGCCGATCACACGTGCATGGGCCCACAGCAGCACGAACGCGTACAGCCCCAACCCCACGACGACCACGATCACATCGTTCACCGCCGAAGCTGGCGCGGACGGCACCGGGCGGACGTGGGCGCGCCGGCTGACCGAGATCAGGTCTGCCACCGCCCAGCCGAGGAAACCGCCGAACAGCAGCAGATCGTTCAGCGTACCGTTGGCGAGTAAATGCGACACCGCCCACAAGATCACGGCGAGCAACATCGGATTGCGCGACAGGCGTTTAATGCGGCCCGGCAGATAAGCTGCAATCAGCAGAGGAAACACCGGCACCATGAGTAGCAGCGCGAGGTGCCGCAGCACCATCGACGGCATGTAGACCATGACCGGTATCTGTCGCGCGATGCCGTAACCGTAGAGCATCGCAACGAAACTCGCGATCGACGCCAGCGAATACAGTCCTTTCCACCCGTTCTCGCCCATCCGCCTGGCTTGCGCGTCTCGCCAGCGTGGCGCGACGATGGAGACGGAGTGAATACCGAGGAAAACCAGGAGACCTGCAACGAAGAGTGTCATAGGTTCGCTTGAATGTTGACGATGACAACATTTAAAATAAATGCTGTATCCGCATTCGTCAAGTTAAAATTGACGCCGTCAACATCGGTGAAAACGGATGACCATCAAGAAGATCAGCAAACAAGCCAGACAAGCCAAGCAAGCCAAAGGGGCATTAACCGACGCAGCCAGGCGTCCGTATCACCATGGCGCATTGCGTGAGGCAATGCTGGAGGCAGCCGAGCGCATCCTCGCTCGCGAGGGCATTGGCGGGCTCACGCTGCGGGCCGCCGCCCGCGACGCCGGCGCTTCTCACGCCGCGCCCAAGAACCACTTCGACAACGTGACGGGACTGCTCAGCGAGCTGGCCGCCGTAGGGTTTCGCCGCTTCGAGCGCCGCCTGCTGGAAGCGACCGCCGCGGCCGCCACTCCCGAGGCGCGGCTTGCCGCCCAGGGACGCGCCTACGTTGAGTTCGCGACGCAGTTTCCGGGTCTCTTCATGCTGATGTTTCGCAGCGAACGGCTCGACCTCGGACGGCCGGGTTTGCGCGAAGCGATGAGCGACGCGTTGTCGGTGTTGCGCGCAACGGTCGGGGCGTCACAAGGGCCCGAGGCTCCCTTGCCCACGGACGGCGCCGCGCGGGTAGTCGCGGCCTGGGCACTTGTCCATGGGTTCGCCTTGCTACAGATCGACGGGCGTCTCGACGGCATAGTCCGTAGTTTGCCGGAAGGCATGGACGCAATGGCGCTGCTCGATGTCATTCTTAATGCGGGCGGTGGCCAGCTTAGAAGTAGCGACCCTCTCGCGTGCCAGGAAAGATAAAGGGAACCGACCGCACTTCTTCCGGGTCGATTTATCGTTAGCATTGGAATGAAAATCCAGTGTCAGGAAATTCGATCGTACTTCGTTGACCCGCATCGCGATTCCCTTTAACTTCATTGCGCCAGTGCTTACCCGACTCTTCAAGAAACGCCGCGACCCAATACGGCCCAATACGCTTCTCTGACAGTTAACTCGCCATTAAAGGACCAACGATGCTGAAAGAATTGAGTGATTTTGATGCTTTCATGGAGACGCTGGTCCGTGACTGGAACGTTCCGGGTATTGGCGTAAGTATTCTGAAGGACGAAGAGGTCCTGCTCGCCAAGGGATATGGGTATCGCGATCACGCTCAGAAGCTGCCATTTACGCCGGCTACCGGCTACCGGCTTCCCGATTGCGTCGAACACAAAGCTGTTCACCGCCGTGGCGGCGGGCCTGCTGGTCGATCGCGGTCTGCTGAGCTTCGACCGGCCGATCCGCGATTTCGTCCCCAGTTTGAGCTTCTACGATAAATCACTCGATGAAGCGGTCACTCTGCGCGACATGCTGGGTCACCGGACTGGCCTGCCGCGACACGACATGATCTGGTACGAAGCGCACCTGTCGCCGAAGCAATTGTTCGAGCGGATCCGGTTCATGAAGCCGCCTAAGTCCGAAAACCACGTTTGAGTTTGCGATGGATGGAGGCCGCGTGACTGCATTGAGACACTGGAATTCACACGCCGAGATGATTCTGACGCGTATGGAGGATAACGAAATGATCGGTGCCATGGAGGATGACGGGTCGATCTACGATTAGAGCGGGTTTCATTCCTCAACTCGGGCTTCTTGCGGCATCTCCCGATGGCGATTACGCTTTCATCGCCGTCGGGCTGTTATCGTTTTGCCGGGCGTCGTTTTTACAGAACGTATACGGTGGGAAGCGTTCTTTCAACACGGCAATTACCGCGTAAGGTCAACAATACAACCATACCAAGCGATCCGAAGACAGTACGGTTTTCGCAAGATCGAAACTATAAAAAGCGGGAGTGCTATGACCGGCGATGTTCAGGCTTTGATCGAAGAAATTCGACGCTACGCGGGAAACCGCGCGCAGGACGTGATGCGTGGCGCGGAAACGCCGGCGCTGGCTGCACTGATGATCGAGAAATTCGGTGAAGGTCTGGTAAAGGCGGGGTACTTGCTGGGAGTCGAGCGGGCCGATGAACTCAAGCATGAAATCGATCGTCTGGTACGCGAGGTCGACGCGCAATACCCCACGCATCTTCAATACCGCTTTGAAGCGCGTCCAGCGGGATTGGCCATCAACGGCACGGCGCATTGAAGAGAATGGGCGACCTCTGCAGCCACTGACGGTTCCGGAGTAGGATAGATCGCGCTTAACCAAATTCCCGGATGCGCCTGATCCCTGATTGTTCCCTTTCTCCACTGAGTCAAAACATGAGCCAGACAATCTACGATATTCCCGTGAAATCCATCGACGGCGCGGCGCTTACGCTTGAGCCGTTCAAGGGCAAGGTCTTGTTGATCGTAAACGTAGCTTCCAAGTGCGGGCTCACGCCGCAATATGAAGCCCTGGAGAAACTCTATGAGGACAAGCAGGCCGAAGGCCTGGAAGTACTGGGCTTCCCGGCGAACAACTTCAAGGGTCAGGAGCCAGGCAGTGACGCCGAGATCAAGGAATTTTGCAGCCTGACCTACGACGTGAAATTCCCGATGTTTTCGAAAGTATCAGTGGTCGGCGCCGACCAGCATCCGCTGTACAAGACGCTGACCAGCACGCAGCCGGACACGACCGGCGACGGCCCGTTTCGCGAGCGGCTCAAAGGCTACGGCATTGAGCCCAACCCGGCGCCTGATGTGTTGTGGAACTTCGAGAAATTCTTGATTGGCAAGGACGGCCATGTAGTGGGCCGTTTCTCTCCGGATGTCACGGCAGATGATCCGCGTCTGCTTGAGGCGATTCAAACCGCATTGTCGAACTAAGCTAAGCGGCGGTTCAGCCGCGCTATTGCGGCTGTGCGGTGAGATCGCCGGCAGGGCCGGCGATCTCACCGCACAGCGACTGACGTTCGAACGGATTGAGAGCACACGCAACAAGCAGGATCTGTAAGCGCGAATAGCGCTTAGCTTTGCTTCATCATGCCAAGCTCGCAGTCCACGAGTTGATTGCCATACAACGCGCGGTCCTGCATCGCTTGTGGCGTGCTTACATTATCACGCCAGCGCCCCCGCCATTGCGAGGAGCGTTCAACTCCGTTCAAGCCGTTGCCACTGCAACCGACCTGCCGACCGTCAGGTAATGGATCAGGGCGATGATCGGGAAAACGCTCGCAACCGTCGCGGTCAACGTCCATCCACCATGGTCATACAAACTGCTGGCAAGCGCTGATCCAATTGCGCCGCCAATGAAGATGCTGGTCATATAAAGCGCATTCAGACGGTTCCGGCTGGCCGCATGCAACGCATAGATCTCGCGCTGGCCGAGCACCATGTTCATCTGCACGGCGAAGTCCAGCACAACGCCGGTCACAACCAGTCCGCCCACGCCCCACGCAGGATGAATCAGCGACGGCGTGAACGCGAGCGCGGCGACCACAAGGGCAATCAACGTAGCCCGGACTGAGTGCCCGGCGTCGGCAAGCCGTCCTGCCACGGGTGCGGACGTCGCGCCTATCGCGCCGACCAGCGCGAACACGGCGATCGCATTCTGCGACAGGCCGTAATGACGTGTCAGCTCGATCGGGACCGCAGTCCAGAAGAGGCTGAACGTGGCAAACATCAGCCCTTGATACAGCGCGCGATGACGCAGTATGGGTAACGTCACAACCAGTTCGCCAAGTGAATGGATCAACTGAAAATAGGTTGCCTGATGCGAGGGTTGGCGGCGTGGGATTGTCAACGCCAGGACCGTCGTCACTATCGCCATCAACACCGCCGCCGAGCCGAATACGGCGCGCCAGCCGAAATGACCGGCCACCACGCTTGAGATCGGACGTGACAACAATATGCCGAGCAGAAGCCCGCTCATGATGTTGCCGACCACGCGGCCACGCGATTCGTCGGGCGCAAGATGCGCGGCCAGCGGGATCAGGATCTGCACCGCAACCGAACTGAAACCGACCAGCAACGAGACCGCCAGGAACGCGTTCGGCTGACGCGTGACGGCTGCCAGCGCGAGACTGAAGATCGAGACAATGGCTGTCGTGATCATCAGCTTGCGGTTCTCCAGCAGATCGCCGAGCGGCACCAAGAAGAACAGTCCGAATGCGTAGCCGATCTGCGTGAGGGAGACGATCAGGCTTGCCGCACCGCCCGACAAGTGGATGTCCGGTGCGATGAGCTCGGTGATCGGTTGCGCATAGTAGAGATTGGCGACAATCGCGCCGCAGCAGAACGCGAATAGCGCGATCATGCCCTGGGTTAGCTTGACTGTGCCGCCGTTCTGGTCGGCAGCAGGTGCGTTAGGCGTCATGTGATGGATCCTTCAGTGGCTGAAATTGGTACTGATGTTCGATGTTCATGCGGCGCTCCGTTCGAGCGCCGCCCGCAGCGCGCCGGCGAATACCGCTGGCGGTTGCGCACCGCTTATCGCTTCGCCCGCGATGAACACGGTCGGCACCGAACGAATGCCGTGCTGTTGCGTGAGCCGCTGCGCGTCGCCAACCTTTGCAAGACCTCGACCTTGCGTCAGGTAGTCCTCTGCCGCCTTAGCATCGAAGCCGGTTTTCGCTGCAATCTCGACCAACGTGCCGGGCAGGCCAATATCGCGTCCCTCCGAGAAGTACGCGACGAAAATCGACTGGTAGAGCGCTTCGGTCTTGTGTGCGTCGCCGGTACTCAACGCGTACTGCATCAACTGATGGGCGAGGCGTGTGTTCGGCGTTCTACTGAGTTTGTCATAGTTGAACTGCGCGCCGACAGCCAGGCCCGTCGCCGCGACCTGCGCGTCCATGCCTTGCGAGCGCACCCAACTGCCGAACTTGGCCGTCCGGTATTCGCGCCGGTCCATTCCGTCGGGAGGCATCGCCGGGTTCAGTTCGAACGGCACATATTCGATTGAGACGGGCACCGGCAGGTTGGCGCTGCGAATTCCGGATGCAAGATTCAGGTGGCCGATCCAGCACCACGGACAAATGAAGTCGTAGTAGACAGAGATCTCGATGGCTTGCACGGTGCGCTCCTGAGGAAGATTACGCACAGGATATCGATTGCGATTCGTTAGTAGAATACGTTCGCAGAGCAATCTCGCGTTGCGTGCCACGCAACGCCAAGACAGCGGAGCCATCAAAGTGGACAAACTGGTTGCATTGACTACCTTGCTGGAAGTGGCCGAGGCCGGCGGCTTTTCCAAGGCCGCCCAGCGCCTCGGTGTGGCCACTTCGTCGGTGACGCGCCTGATGGATGCGCTCGAAGCGTCGCTGGGCACAGCGTTGCTTACGCGCACCACGCGGCGCGTCAGCCTTACCGACGCCGGCACCGCGTACGTCGAGCAAATCAGCAAGGTGCTGGACGACCTCGCTGAAGCCGACGACAGCATCTTCGACAGCGGCGCGGCGCCCGTTGGCGCGCTGCGCATCTCCGTGCCTACGGCATATAGCCGCCTGTGCCTGGCGCCGCACCTTACTACTTTCCTGAGTGAGTATCCCCGTGTGGTTCTCGACGTGGTGGTCGCTGACCACTATGTAGACCTGGCCGCAGAACGTATCGATGTCGCGATTCGAATCGGCTTGCCCTCACGCGATGAAAACCTGGTCGTCAGGAAGCTGGCCGACAACAAGCGTTTTGTCGTGGCGAGCCATGAGTACCTGGAGCGGCACGGCATACCTGCTGAACCGCAGGCGCTGGCTAACCACGAATGCCTGCGCTTCTCGTATGGCGGACCCCATCGGGCTACAAGGCAGGTGTGGACGTTTCGGCACGGAGCCGAAGAAGAACGGGTCGAAGTGCGGGGAAACCTGATTGCCAATAACCCTGACGTGCTGTTCGAAGCTGTCCTCGCGGGCAGGGGCATTGCACTGCTGCCCGAGTGGCTGGTGGCAGGGGAGATCGGTGCCGGTCACCTGCTGCGCCTCTTTGAAAACACCGAGGTCAATCCGCATGCGGGCGATTCGGTGGTCTACGCCGCTTACCTGCCGAATCGCCGCCATTCGAGCAAGGTGCGCACCTTCGTACAGTTCCTCGCTGTACGCGTGCGAACAACCATGGTGGAATGATCGGCAGCAGGCACTCTCCCGCTGCATGGGCGTCCGCGACCGCTGCACGCTCCTCGCAGTCGATGCTAGTGGCTTGTCGAGTTTTCGATGTCCGACACAATACAGTTACGGCCGCCCAGCTTGGCGCTGTAAAGCAGCTTGTCGGCGCGTAGCAGAAGGGCGTCGAGCGTCTCACGCTCGGTTTGCGAAGCCAGCGAGATCCCGAAGCTCAACGTGACTGTAAAGCGGACACCATCCAGTTCCAGCGCCGTGGACGCCAGACGCCGCCGCAGTTCGTTGGCCGCGCCAATGGCTTCGCCGGCATCATCGACCTTTGTCAGCACCGCGAACTCCTCGCCGCCGAGGCGTGCCACGATGTCCGGCTGATGCCATATCTCGCTGCATAGTCTTCCAATCGTCTGCAGCGCGAGATCACCGGCGGCGTGGCCCAGGGTGTCGTTGATCTCCTTGAAGCGGTCCGCGTCGAACGTGATCAGGACCTGCTTGGCTTGCGTTCCCGTGCGCTTGCTTAGCGTTGCGGTCGCCTTGCGTTCGAACGCGCGGCGGTTGAGCAAGCGGGTCAGGAAGTCGGTGTCGGCAACGGTCTCGAGTTCGCGCAGCAGGATATTGCGCTCGTGCTCCAGCCGCATTTTTTCGATGCTGTTTTCCTTCAACACCAGGATCGCGTGAAACAGGTTGCGGATCTCAAACGGGTGTTCACCGTGAGGGATGGGCGTCTCGAGCTTTCCATCGGCGATCGCCATGATGATGTCCGCAGCTTCAATGAACGGTTGGACGAACCGCCGCCTGAAGTACACGGACGCAATCAGCAACAGGTAGAGAACGCCCGCGGTGCCCGTTGTGCTCGCAACCAGCAACATCAGCGAATCATTACGATGTCCTTTGACTTCGTTTCCCGCCAGGTCCAGCACGTAGTCGCGAAACTGCGCGATGGGCTGCATGGTCGGCACATAATCAGCGGCCAGTTCGGCAGCCGTGAGATTGACTCCTTCCGGGCGCGTTGCCATTGCGCGGACGCGCGCAATGTAGCTCAGGCCAGTGTCGTAATAGACGCTGGTGAGGCGCTGATAGGTAGCGGCGCTGATCGGTGTATGTTCTACGCGCGCCGCTATCAGGCCGCGCAATTCATCTATACGTCCTTTAGCCCGTTCTTGTGCGAATAATTCAGTTTCACTCAAGGGCCGGTGAGCGGTCAGCGCCGCAGTGAAGGTCGACCCCAGAAGCCCCGCCTGTTCACGAAGTTGAGCGGACAACCGGGCGATCAATATGCAATTCAGTGCGTTGGGGTCGCCCCGCACAATGCCCGCCGCGCTGGCATTAGCCAGCGGCCCGAAATTGGGAATGACGGCGACCATCTGGTTGACCGCGCTTAGGACGGCATCATGGCCACGTTGGTCGATGGGCTGAGCGATGAGTCCGTCGACTTGCTTGCGGGCAGCGACAAGCTGCGTTTGCACTATATCTACGGACGCGCGTTCAATCTTGCAGCCGGGACACGCCTGACTTGTGATCAGTGAGCGCAACACTGCCAGGCGGTGGTCGCTTTCGGCACGCGCGTTGATTAAGGGAAGTCGCAGAGACGGCGCACTGCGCGCGTCTGCGCCGAGCGCGCCGTTAGTGGGGCCGCGTTCTGCCGATACGCTTTCCATGGCGAGCAACGCGGCGCGAAAGAGGTCTAACGATTGAGCCCCATTCTCCGCCAGTGAATAGGCGCGTAATTGATGCAGGAGCAAAGGCGTCGCAAGGCTCAAGACCAGCACGCACAGGGCGGCTGTTGTCAGCTTGAGTCGCTTGGCAAGCAAGATCCGGGTTGAGGGCATTTTTGTTAATTCGCAGCAGGTCGCTTGCCTGGCACATTCTTAAAACAGGGCGACTTATTGCAGCCGGTGATTCAACATACCGCAGCCCGCCGGAATCGTCTACTCGGACAAAACACGATCATTAGACTGTTTTCTTTCGGAAAAACCGGTGAATTATCTATCGGGAACCGCGGAGCTGTTGTCGGAGGAAATTTGATCGTGGATGCTTTCTCTTGGTTAACGGCACGTTAGCCCCTTTATTTAGCGGTGCGGGCATGGGTCATGTGCGGTCGTATCATTCATGCGGATCGCTCTAAGTCCAGCTTCCGTCTGATTTAACAATTCCATGCGAGAGCACCGCATGCTGCTGTCACGCATTTCTTTTCCGTGTAGCCTGAGTCGCCGTTACCCAAGTCGCTATTACGTCATCGAAACTCGATATTCTTGTTTTCACCCAGCCCGCTCCTCGACAAAGGATTCGCATAAATGAGCTACATCCACTTCATCGGTGGCGAAAAAGGAGGCGTCGGCAAATCGCTCGTCGCCCGCGTATTAGCCCAGTATTTTGTTGATCGGAACATCCCGTTCACGGGTTTCGACACAGACAAATCGCACGGCGCGTTATTGCGCTTCTATGCGGATTTTGCTGCACCGGCCGTGCTTGATCGTCACGATAGCCTGGACCCCATCATTGAACATGCGCTTGAGGATCCTCAGCGGCGCATCCTGGTCGATCTTGCCGCGCAGACGCAGCAGTCTCTCGGGAAATGGCTTGACGACGCGGACGTTATTGATCTCGCGCAAGAGCATGGCCTGACGCTGACCTGGTGGCACGTGATGGACGCCGGGCGCGATTCGGTCGACCTGCTGCGACAGTGGCTCGATCAGTTCGGCGGACGGATCAAGCTGGTCATCGTGCTGAATGAGGTTCGTGGGGACCGGTTCGAGATTCTCGAAGCGTCAGGGGAACTCGCCCGGGCCAAAGCGCTGGGTGCCAGTGTGATCAGCCTGCGGCGCCTGCCCGATACCACCATGCAGAAAATCGATCAGCATGGCGTTAGTTTTTGGGCGGCCGTTAATCATCCGGATCGAGCAGCTTCCGGGCTCGGTTTGCTGGAGCGGCAGCGCGTCAAGGTGTGGTTGAATCGCGCTTACGCGGAAATGGGCAGTCTGGCGTTGTAGTGGAGGAGAACGGCCGGGAACGGAAAGCAGCCCGGCCGCCAAACAATAGATAGTTATACGAACTAAATGGGACAAAAACCAGCGCGGAGAATCCTGTTGAACGATCCGCGCCGATACCCGCAAGAAACCACACCGTTCACGCTTTCTTCCGGTCGATGCCGGAAGAAAGCGATCAACGGCCATACACCAATCAGCCCTTCAACGCTTCAGCCTGAGCTGCCGCCAGTACAGCGTTGAGCGTCTTGCTCGGACGCATGACCGACTCCAGCTTTTCAAAGTCAGGCTTGTAGTAGCCGCCAATGTCCGCCGCTTGACCCTGGACCGCCGACAACTCACCCACGATGGTCTTCTCGTCCGCCGTCAATTGCTTCGCCAACGGCGCGAACTGAGCCGCCAGGCCTGCATCTTCCGTTTGCGCCGCCAGTTCCTGCGCCCAGTACATCGCGAGATAGAACTGGCTGCCGCGGTTGTCCAGTTGTCCAGTCTTGGGCGACGGGTTCTTGTTGTTCTCCAGCAGTTGCCCCGTGGCGGCATCGAGTGTCTTGGCCAGGACCTTGGCCTGCGCATTGCCGGTCTTCAGGCCCAAGTCTTCCAGCGACACCGCCAGTGCCAGGAATTCACCCAGCGAATCCCAGCGCAAATGGTTTTCTTCCACCAGTTGCTTGACGTGCTTCGGCGCCGAACCGCCTGCGCCGGTTTCATACATGCCGCCACCCGCCATCAACGGGACAATGGAAAGCATCTTGGCGCTGGTGCCTAGTTCCATGATCGGGAACAGGTCGGTCAGGTAGTCACGCAGGATGTTGCCCGTGACCGAGATCGTGTCCAGCCCGCGAATGACGCGCTCCAGCGTGTAACGCATCGCGCGCACTTGCGACATGATCTGGATGTCCAGGCCGCTGGTGTCGTGATCCTTCAAGTAGGTCTCGACCTTCTTGATCACTTCGGCTTCGTGCGGACGGTACGGGTCCAGCCAGAAAATGGCCGGCATGCCGGAGTTGCGGGCACGCGTGACCGCCAGCTTCACCCAGTCGCGGATCGGCGCGTCCTTGGCCTGGCACATGCGCCAGATGTCGCCTTCTTCCACGTTTTGCGTCAGCAGCACTTCACCCGTGGCGATGTCGACAATGCGCGCCTCGCCCGCTTCCGGTATTTCGAAGGTCTTGTCGTGCGAGCCGTATTCCTCGGCCTGCTGAGCCATCAGCCCGACGTTGGGCACCGTGCCCATCGTGACCGGGTCGAAGTTGCCGTTGGTCTTGCAGAAGTTGATGATTTCCTGATAGATCCGCGCAAACGTGCTCTCTGGAATCACGGCTTTCGTGTCCTTCGGACGACCGTCGGCGCCCCACATCTTGCCGCCAATACGGATCATGGCCGGCATCGATGCATCCACGATGATGTCGTTGGGCGCATGCAGGTTCGAGATGCCCTTGGCGGAATCCACCATCGCCAGTTCAGGACGATGCTCATGGCACGCATGCATGTCGCGGATGATTTCTTCGTGCTTGGAAGCCGGCAGGCTTTCCAGCTTGTCGTACAGGTTGACGAGGCCGTTGTTGACGTTCACGCCCAGCTCGTCGAACAGCTTGCCGTGTTTCTCAAAGGCTTCCTTGTAGAAGATCTTCACGGCATGACCGAAGACGATGGGGTGCGAGACCTTCATCATCGTGGCCTTCACGTGCAGCGAGAACATCACGCCGGTCTTGCGGGCGTCTTCCATCTGTTCTTCGTAGAAGTCGCACAGCGCCTTCTTGCTCATGAACATGCTGTCGATGATCTCGCCGTCCAGCAACGACACCTTCGGCTTGAGCACAATGGTCTTGCCGCTTTGCGTAACCAGTTCCATCTTCACGTCGCGAGCCTTCGCAACAGTCATGGACTTTTCGCCATGATAGAAGTCGCCATGCTTCATGTGCGCCACGTGGGTGCGCGAAGCCATGCTCCACTCGCCCATGCTATGCGGGTTCTTACGGGCGTAATTCTTGACGGCCGCGGGCGCGCGGCGGTCCGAGTTGCCTTCGCGAAGCACCGGGTTCACGGCGCTGCCCAGGCACTTGGAATAACGCAGGCGGATCGCCTTCTCGGCGTCGGTCTTCGGTTCCTCAGGGAAATCCGGGACCTTGTAGCCCTTGCCTTGCAGTTCCTTGATCGCGCTGATCAACTGATGCTGGGATGCGCTGATGTTGGGCAGCTTGATGATGTTGGTGTCAGGCAGCAGCGTCAGGCGGCCGAGTTCGGCCAGGTTGTCCGGCACTCGTTGCTCTTCGGTCAGGAATTCCGGGAATTCGCCCAGGATACGGCCAGCGACCGAGATGTCGCTGGTGGTGACACGGATTCCGGCCGGCGCGGTGAACGTGCGGATGATCGGAAGGAAGGCGCTCGTCGCCAGCAGCGGGGCCTCGTCGGTGAGGGTGTAGATGATCGTAGGTTGCTCGGTACTCATCGCTAGTCTCAAGAAAAATGGGTTGGGGGCGCCGCCGGCTGCGTCAACGACCGGGGTTAACCATCGAATTTTGCCTGATTTTGCTTTCAAGAGGGCTGAACCGACCCTGCGTTTCGCATTGCAACCCGCAAATTGAGGGTTTTTAATGCTGTCGCGAAGGGTTGTGGAGCGTTCCGGGTCACCCCGCTGACGCGCTTAAGCGCCTAAATTTAAAGACTAAATTGCTAAGCCGATTGCTTGAGCCGCCGTTTGCGGCCGCCTTGGAACGCTAATGACGGCACGCGCAAAAAAATCAGCGAAAAGCTTGGGGCCTGGCATGGCGCCGGGTCCGCAAGACCGGAAAATGCCCGGCGCCGGCGCGATCAGGACAATTGGTTTGCCCGCTTCAGCGCGGCGCTTTTAACCGCATTTAACTTATCCGGGCCAAGGTAATGGCCCGTTCGGGACACGCGGTCACGCATAAGCCGCATGCCCGGCATGCATCGGCGTTCGGTGTGTACGCGACCTTCATGCCGTGCACACGCAGCTTGAACTTCTGCAATGGCGCGAGGCGCTGATAGTCGGCGGTATCGATCCGGCGGATGTCGAAGACGTTCTCCGGACACACGACCGCGCACTCGGCCTTGCCCTCGCAGCGGTTGAAGTTCACAACGGGCACGATCACGCCCGGCGCCTGTTTGCATGCGGATGCCGGCGTATTGCTCATACCGTATCCCCTTGCGGCTCTTGCGGCTCTTGCGGCTTGCGGCGCCCGCAGCGCATGCCCTTCTGAAACTTCTCGCGCTCCTCCGGTGTCATCTGTTCCCACTTGCGCCAGTGCTGACGTCCACGCCAGCCGCCATGCCCCCGGAATCCGCCGAACAGGATCCGGCTCAGTATCAACAGCCCCAGCGCATGGGCAAAATCGATTGCGCGAGCCCCGACGAACAGCGCCGGGACAACCCAGTTCCATAGGGTCATCACCATCCATCCCAGCACCGCAATGCCCACGATCACCAGCAATGCCTTGCTTAGGAATCTCAGTCTGAAACTCATCTGCCTTCTCCTTTAAATATCCAGTTCGTCGTAGACGGCTTGCAAGCGGGCGCGCAGATGCAGCACCGCATAACGCTTGCGCGCCAGCAGCGTGTTAAGAGCCACGCCAGTTTCCAAAGCCAGTTCCTTGAAGCTGCGGCCCTCGATCTCGTGGGCAATGAAAACGTCGCGCTGGTTTTCCGGCAATTCGTCGAGCGCGTGTTGCAGGGCCGCCAGGAGCACCGACCGGGCATAGGCGGCTTCCGGTCCGGCATCGTGTGCGGGGAGCGTCAGATCAAGCCGGTATTCGTCGTCGACGGCATCGGCGTTGTCGTTGGTTGCGCTGGCCGCGCTGGCCCCGGCTGTCTCGCTCAGAGGCTGCTCTTTCTTCTTGCGAAAGCGGTCGATGATGCGGTTGCGCGCCACGCGAAACAGCCATGCGCTGACTTGTTCAATAGGTTCGGGAAGCCGGTACGCCTGAACGAACTCGTGAAGCACGTCTTGCAGGATGTCTTCGGCATCGCCTGGATCACGCACGCGACGCCGGATGAAGTTTCCGAGCTTGGTACGCTCACGCAAGACAGTCGCGGTGATGTCGCTGTCTCTATCGATCATCGGGTTCGTGGGCGGCGGCTGTTCCATACAGGTGAAGACGTTTCACGATCGGGAATATTGTGGCCGGCACGAAAAAATCTGGCGTGAGGGTCGATGGACGCATAGGCATGGGCGCCCGTGACGCGAAACGACAGGAGACCACGATTTTGTCCGCGGCGGTGGATCTGATGTTTGGCGGGGGCCAGGGAAGGACCGCAGAAGTATGCGCGAGTGCCGGTTTACCGGCTGGTATTTCCGAATTTACTCGAAGCCGGAACAGGGCGATGTGGACGGTGGCAGCAGGCGAGATGAATCGCCGTGCCGGGTCAATGGAGACGACGCCGGCACCGGCCGCTCAGCGCCCGCCCAATGCGGCGCTGACGCGATCCCTGCAGATGAACTCGCTAGGCGGCGTAGTCGCCGTCAGTGCCGACGGAGAGCAGGCGCCAGCGGTCGAGTTCGGCTTGCATGCCAGCGAGTTTCGTATCCGCGGCATTCACTGCAATCGAGCCGGCGATAAAACGCATCGGCGGCTCGGCCTCGTTTGCCAGCTTGATCAGTGCTTGTGCGAGCTTCACAGGATCGCCCGGTTGATGGCCGTTACGTTGTTCGAAGGACGAGCGCAGGCGATCGCGCCGGTCATCGTAGTCGGCCACCACCGTTTCCCCGAAGCGAAGCGATTCGCTGGTGAGGAAGTCAGTACGGAAAGGACCGGGCTCCACAATCGTCACGAAGAGACCGAACGGTGCAATTTCCTTCGCCAGGGACTCGGAGAAACCTTCGAGCGCAAACTTGCTGGCGCAGTAAAGCGAGCCCAGTTCCGCACCGAGGATGCCGGCAAGCGATGAAATGTTGAAGATGTGTCCGTGGCGAGCGGAGCGCATGACAGGCAGCGCGGCCCACGTCACGTTGAAAACACCGAACAGGTTAGTGGCGAACTGAGCTTGCGCGTCCTCCATCGTGTTCTCTTCGAAGAATCCCAGGTGGCCGTATCCCGCGTTGTTCACCAGAACGTCTATCCCGCCGAATCGCGACACAGCGTCCTTGATGGCGGCGTGCGCCTGGGCTGCGTCGGTGACGTCCAGCGCGACACTAAGCAACTGGTCGTTGTCCGGCCCCAGGCTCTTGGCGATATCTTCGCGCTTGCGTCCCGTGGCGACGACTCGATCACCTGCCTGGATCGCGGCCTTGGCGATAAGCGCGCCAAGGCCGCGGCTTGCGCCCGTGATAAACCATGTTTTCTGCATCATCGGCTCCTTTGCTGGTTGAGCCTTCATGGAACCATGATGCGATGCCCGCACGATAGACCGATCCTCGCGCGTTCTTGCCTGAACGTGCAAAACATGAGGCGAAGGTTTGTCAGGTCTTTTGCGGAAGAGATAGTTGAGCACTACAAGCGCTTGCTCCTCGCAAGCGTTACTGGCTTATTCGTCAAGCTCGCTTGTGCAACCAATTAGCCTGGACGGATTAGCGAGGAAGTCTTCAATGGTGCCCTCGTCCTCGAACAGCATCTTGAGGACGCATGCTTCGTCATCGGTCAGCCCTGCTTCGATCAATTCCCCGTCGCGCCCGATGGTGTCGCAATCTTCAAGGGTCAACTCCGCTATGACGGCAGAGGAGAGTTTGACGGGCCATTTTTCACTGAATGCGACGGTGACTATTTTTCGCGCTTCATCGTAGGCTCTGATCTCGACGCTGATGTAGGACATGGTGTCGATCTCTCCAGTGAACGTACCCAGGATGGCTCGCGCTGCAACCGCCACGAAACGCTACGGAACCAAGTTTAGCAACACACACCTGTTTATGTGCAATGTCTTTAACGGAGTTTGAGCGCGAATTGCTCGCGAGTGAATGTGCTTTTAAATGCCACTTTTAATCGAGCGTACGCCTTGGCTTTTGTCCAGGGAAGACCGCAAGCAGTCGCTTGATTGCAGTTTCCTTTAGGCCCTTCAAGTTGGAACGCTTGATGCATAGCAAAGTAGCCAGCCCTTTTCATTCGACAGTTTTGCTGCCTAACCGGAGCGTGCCCATGTCATCTGAAACGTTCGAACTTGCCACTCGCTTTTCGCATATCCGGCCACAAGACACCCCTTATGAGGATCAAGGGTTGCGCGATTTTTTTCTTTATCGTGATTTAGGGATCGCAGACGCGACCGGCGGCAAGGTGATTGCGCAGCTCGTGAAAGCTAACAATGCACCAGAGCAAGGCACAGGTTGGCACCGTCATGAGGCTGAATTCCACATTGTGATCATGCTCAAGGGCTGGGCGCGCTTCATGTACGGCGACAAGGAGACGCTGGTTGCAACCGGTGACTGCGTTCATCAGGCGCCGGGAATCGTGCATTACCTCTTCGATTACTCCGAGGACATGGAGTATCTGGAGATAGTTGGCCCTGCCAACTTCACTACCATCGACGCAAAGGGTCCATGTGACGTTCCCGCTTTCACGCCATGGACGAGCCAGCAACCCGCATGAAACGCGGCTGAGGTGGCGCCCTCAACAAACCTTATCAAGGCCCTTCGGACTGCACATTCACATCCATGCGCGGTGCGACAGGGCGTGCTAGCGGCGCCAATGACTGCAAAGGCTGGGCGCGCGCATTGATGACAACCGGGTTTGGCTCGTTGTCGTGGATCATTGCGCGCACGCGCGGATAGATATGGCGTTCCCAACGCTTGCCGTTGAATACGCCATAGTGGCCGACACCCGTTTGCACGTGGTGGGTCTTCATGTACGGGCGCAATTTGCTGCATAGTTCCTGCGCGGCAAGCGTCTGGCCGACCGCGCAGATATCGTCGCGCTCGCCTTCAACGGTGAGCAGCGCGGTTCGCCGGATCAATGACGGATCGACCTTGCGTCCGCGTACTTCGAGTTCCTGGAGCGGCAATGCGTGCCGTTGAAAGATGGTGTCGACGGTCTCGAGATAAAACTCGGCCGTCAAATCCATGGTCGCGAAGTATTCTTCATAGAATACGCGGATGGCCTCGGCCTTCGCAGGGTCGCCCTTGGCGCGCTGATACACCATGTCTTCGAACGCATCGAAATGACGCGCCGGATTCATCGACATGAACGCCATCAGTTGTGTGTGGCCCGGATAAACGCGCCGGCCTGCGCCCGCGAAACCCCATGGCACGGCACTGATCAGGTTCTGTTCGAACCATTCGATCGGCTTGCTCTTGGCCAGCACGTTCACCGAGGTCGGATTGATACGCGTGTCGATAGGCCCGGCCATCAGCGTCATGCTGGCGGGTTGCAGCGGATGATCGTCTGCGGCCATCAGGGACACTGCCACGAGGGCGGCAACAGTCGGCTGGCAGACAGCCAGCAAGTGGGTGTTGGGTCCCAGCGCGACGATAAAGTCGATTACATGCTGGACGTATTCGTCAAAGCCGAAGCGGCCCTGCGCCAGCGAGACGTCGCGAGGGTTGATCCAGTCGGTGATGTAGACGTCGTGGTCGGGCAGCAGGGTGCGTACCGTGCCCCGCAGGAGCGTGGCGAAGTGGCCGGACATGGGCGCGATCACCAGGACGCGCGGCTGTTTGGGTCCGCCTTCCTTCGCAAAATGCAGCAACGAACAGAACGGCGTGGTGAGCATAATCTCCTCGACCACGGGCAAGCTTTTGCCGTCCATCTGCACTGAGTCGATAGCAAATGGACGCCGGCTATGCGTAAGTGCTGATAGCGCCAGCAGTTCGCATGTGGCTCGCATTGACCGGCCTTGAGGCGTCTCGGCGAGAAACGGCCACGCGTCGAGCGCGTGATTCATCAGTGCTGCGCCGTGGCGTACCGGCAGCGTGAGATCTGCCATGGCCTGATAGCCGGAGTATGCGAATGGGTTCATCGCCTTTCGCTTGAGCGCGTATTGTCGAGTCGTGAAAAAGCACGCAATACATATGCCAACCGAATGCCAACCTGAAGCGTCAACATGAGGGCGGTTGAAAGTGGCACATCCCTTGCAGCATTCCTGAACACGCACTGAATATGCTGTCTTTTGGTGCGTGTGTGCACTGCGCCGCGCATCTGGCGTGCGTGTTTCGTTTGAACCGCCGAGGAGCTTCAGATGACGAATGCTACGCTTACGATCAGCAGCAAGAACTATTCGTCGTGGTCGTTACGAGGCTGGTTGCTCACCAAGTTCAGCGGGCTGCCGTTCGACGAGTTCGTGATGCCCATGGACGACCCCGGCGCGCGCGCCGAACTGCTGCTGCTGTCGCCGTCCATTCTCGTTCCCTGCCTGGTTCACGACGGCACCAAGGTCTGGGACACGCTTGCAATTGCGGAGTATTTGAACGAAGTGCGGCCGAAAGCAGGGCTGTTGCCTGCTGACCGGCGCCTGCGCGCGCACTGCCGTTCAATTTGCGGTGAAATGCATTCGGGCTTCGCTTCCTTGCGCTCGGCATTGCCGATGAACATAAAAGCGCACTTCCCGAACTTCACGATCTGGGCACGCGCGCAGACGGATATCGAGCGAATTACGGCAATCTGGCTCGACTGTCTCAAGCAATACGACGGCCCTTATCTGTTCGGGACGCTTAGCGCTGCCGATGCAATGTTCGCCCCGGTCGTCACCCGCTTTGTGACTTACGACGTCAAGCTCGAACCGGAGATTGTCGCGTATGCGCAGCGCATTCTCGCACTGCCCGAGATGCAGCAGTGGATAGCGGATGCACAGCAGGAGGTCGAGGAGATCGACGAACTTGATGCTGAATTTTAAGGCCAGGTTTTAAGTCCGCTTAGCTTGCCAGCTTCCTGAAGGTTTCCAGCACGGCGTCGCCTTTGAACGGCTTGACGATCCAGCCCTTGACGCCGGCGGCCTTGCCGCGCTCTTTCATGGCCGGGCTGCTTTCTGTCGTCAGCATGATGATATTGACCGTGGTATTCACGAGCTCGCCCCGGATTTTTTCGACCATGGTCAGGCCGTCCATGTTGGGCATGTTGACGTCGCTGATCACCAGCTTGATCCCGGGATTCGACTTCATTTTGGAGAGGCCATCTTTTCCATCGATAGCAGTCTCCACGTCCAGCCCGTTCTTTCGCAAGAAACCGGCGACCTCGTCGCGCACCGTGCTGGAGTCATCGACAACAAGAATTTTCGACATGATTTTTCCCTGAGAAATCAGAACAGATCCAGTTCGCCTGCTTCAACCACCGCGCCGATGTCTTTCGTGACTTCACTGAAGTCCTCGGGCGACCAGCTCAGGTTGAAGATGAAGCGTTGATGAAGTTTTACCGTGTGGCCCGACAGTTCGTCGGTCAGGTGATACATGAAACATAACTGCGGGTTCGCGGTGCCGAACGAGATGTACTTCTGCTTGTGATTGACCAGCAGCGGTACTTGCACCTGACTGCGTGCGAGCGCGTCGGCGTCGCCCATGTAGCGGTTTTTGAATGAACCCCAGATCAGGTTGGTGATCTCGCCCAGCAGGCTGTTGAGGTCGCGGAAGTCAGCGGGACCGTCACACATCCCGTGCCGGTCGAGCAGCTCGAGAATGGGTTGCTCTTCGGCCTGCATCATCATGTAACCGCGGCACCAGGTGCTCTCGAGCGGAATCAGGCTGAATACTTCGCCGAAGATAATACGGTCCCGCACGATGCAGGGCGTGTCCCAGGTAATGCTGACGTTCTTGAACAGGCTGCTCAGTATCGACTCCGTGATCTCCAATATGCCGCGTACCAACGCGTTCGGATAATCCAGGCTGAAGATATATTCGTCGATGACCTTGCGCAACGGCGCCATGTCTTCGGCCAGGTAGGCGGCGCACAAGACCCGGCGCAGGCCGTCCGGCAGACCGTCGAACGTGGGGTTCGAGTCGCGGCGGATGATGATCGGCAGTTCGGGACGCACGGTGTTGATCTTGATTGCGATCTCGGTGCTCTCTTCCAGGGAGCCGCCGTAGCTTTCGGAAAAGAGGATGGCGCCCAGGTCTATGTTCGATCGCAGGACGGACAGCAAGCGATTCTTGCGGACCTTCAGGCCGACCAGGTTGTGTTCGTCGCAGAAGCGCTTGATCGCATTGGCATGCGCCGGGGAGTCATCGAGGACCAGTACTTTGCTGACCGGCTTGTTCTCGTTCATATCGCTTGTCATCATGGTATTAACGCCAAATTAGAACAACTCGAGCTCGCCGCTGGTTTCTTCAACAGCAGTCATGTCCGCCACGAAGTCGATGGGCGCATGGGCGCACACGCAGACCGTTGCGGCCAGTTTGACTGAACCGTTGATCGTGATCGCGTATGACGAGAGATAGTCTGGCCTCAAGCCTTCAAGGTAGGGCAGGCAGCGGGTGCTAAGCACATACGGTGTCGACATGCCAAGATCCTGGAAATACGGGAGCAGGTCCTGATTCACGGCGCCGCAGCAAAGATTGCAGATTTCAAGAAGCATGTCCTCAAGTGAAACGTCTCCGGTTTCCTTTGCGAAGTAGTCGCGCGTGTTCGCGTCGTCATCGAAATGAAAAACCAGCAGAAGCCGGAACAGAATGGAGGAGATGGTCAGGATGATCACGTTAGCTTCGGAGCGCGCGCGGTCATAGGCTTGGGCCAGCGGGACGATCTCGCACGCATCGTCCGGCTGTTGCGGCAGTCTCGAGCGCACGGCTTTAAGCAGGATGCCTTCAATACTGGCTTGTGCGTTGTTACTGATCATTTCGACGCCTAGTGGAGCCTTGCTTGAAATTGATCGGCAAGCACCTCAACGCTGCTAAGCGATGCAGTGATCATCTTCCCGCCCGCCTGGATGTCCTGGAACGTGGCGGTTGTGGTCAGGTCATTGCGATGCAGACTGTCCCGGTAGCTCCGCGAGAGTTCTTCCGAGCGTGCCGCGAGTGCCCGCACTTCTCCCGCGACCACCGCAAATCCGCGGCCGGCGTTTCCTGCACGCGCGGCCTCTATGGACGCGTTCAGCGAGACGATGACTACATGCTTGACGATGGACGACAGCTCGTGATTCTTCGCGTGCATGTCCTGGTTCTGCGTCATCAGCGAGATCATCTGCTCGTGCCACCGTTCGAACGTTGCCGCGAGGCTCTTGAGCCGCGATGCTTCGCCGGCAATCCGTCTGGCCTGATCGAGTAAATTTTCTTTGTCTTCAACGGCCGCTGCCAGCGCCGCGCGATCCTCGCCGGCGATCTTCAACTGCCTGGCAAGGTCATCGTGCAATTGAGCGATGGAAGATTCCAGTTGCTCGATCTTTTGCTGCCCCTGATCGATCAGGGCGCTTTGCTCTGCGTTGGTTTGCATCAGTGTTTTGATGCGGTTGTTCGTTTCCGATTGAAGCCGGGCCAACGCTTGTGCGCTATGCAACTTGTGCAAAAGCAAGGCCAGCATGGCCGTCGCCACGGCCGCTGCCAATGCTGCCAACAGATACTGTTCAATCACAATCAATCCTTCCGGGTTTCAATCAATGCGGTGCTGCTTATGTTCTTGGTGAGTACTAGGCCGAAACTTCGGCGGCCTCGCGTTGCGGCCGTGCACCGGTACTTTCCACGGCGACGTCGTCCGGCAAACAAACAACCGTTTCGAACTGCCGGAATTCCGCACCTTGACGATCGTCGGTAAAACGCAGTCTGATGCTGCCGTTCTCACGCTTGAGGAAGTCGCTCACAGCGTCCATGCCCACGCCACGGCCCGACACGTCCGTGACCTGCTCTGCAGTCGAGAAGCCCGGGCGGAAGATGAGATCGGCGATCTCCTCGTCACTGGTCTTTTCGTCAGTGCGCATCCAACCCCGTTCAACTGCAATATTGCGAATCCGCCCTAAAGCGAGGCCGCGGCCGTCGTCTTTCAGCGTAATACGAACCGCATCTTCTTCGAGGGCCACGTTGATATCAATGGTGCCGCCCGACGTCTTTCCTTGGGCCGTACGCACCTCGGGTGTCTCGATGCCGTGGTCCATCGAATTTCGCAGCAGGTGCATGAACACGTTTTTCAACGCACCGCTGGCGTGACTGCGCAGGCGGGTGTTGTTGTCACTAATGCGTACTAGAGGCGCGTCCTTGCCGAGTTCCCTTGCGAGCGAGGGGAGCGAGTCGAGCACGCCGGAGAGGACCTGGCCGATGCTTTCAGTCCCGAGCAGGCGCAAGGTCTGATGCACCGCGTCGCGCATCTCGATGAGGTCGCCGGGGTTCCCTACGTTCATGGCTTCCAGTTGACGCAGGCTTTCCTGGATATGCTCGATATCGATCGTCAGGTACCGTTCCGCGTTCCCGCCTTGGCCCGGTCCCTTGCGTCCCAGGCTGACCTCGTTGATCTCGGCGTAGCTCTCGACCACTTCACGCACGCGAGCGAGTTCCTGCACCAGGCCTTCCTGATCCCAGGTCCGTTGCGGGTCGGGCTTGCGCAGGTCGTCGTAGCTTTGCTCGGTCTCGTGAACGATGTCGGTCAGGTACTGGAGGCTGTAGGTGCGCGCGTTGCCCTTGATCGTGTGCATGTTGCGGAACAGCTCGGCAATGGCCGCACCGTTTGCTTGGCGATGCTCGCGAATGATCCGTTCGTTCTCGCTGATAAAGCGGGTTGAACTCTCGATGAAGTGGTGGAACTTTTCCTGGTTGATCGCGAGGATTTCACCGATCATTTCCAGCCTGCGTTTTTGCTCGCTGGTTTCGGCAGCGAGTGCGCGTAGCTCGGTAACGTCGCGCACGCAGAGCATCAGGCGCACGATGGTATCGGTTTCGTCGGTGATGGCGGACCAGCTCAGGTCGAGTATTTTCACGCGACCATCCGGCATGCGCTTTGCGGTTTCGCGGACCAGCAGGTGCTGATTGAATTCGAAGTTGATGCTGTCTTCGCCCAGGCATGCGTGGCTGGCCGCGTCCACTTGCGAGAACGCGTCGGCGCCAAGATCGGTATTGGAAAACACCAGGTCCATGAGACTGCGGCCGGCAATGTCGCGGGTCTCGAAGATCGCTTCAAGATGCGCCGAGTATTCGGCATGGACAACGGCACCCGATACGACCGTCAGGATGCCTTGCTGCATGTTTTGCAGCATGGCCTGGATGTCCGCGGTCTTCTGTTTGAGCAAGGCCGAGTTCTCCTGGATCTTCTCTATCATCCCGTTGAACGCGACGATAGAGTGGCCGATCTCGTCCATTCGTCCCACCGGCACGCGGCGCGTGAAGTCCTGGCTGGAAGCAATCTCGCTCATCATCGCCTGCATGCGGCTTAGCGGTCGCGTGATCTGGCGGTAGAGCAGGGAACCGATCAGGCTCAGGAGCACGATAGCAATACCTGTGACAATGGCGATGGCGGTCGTGGTTGTTGCGAGCGTGTGGTTCAGCGCTGTGATTGCCTCGTCCTTCTCGCGGTTCTTCTCTATACGAAGCGTCTCGACAATCCCTTCAAGTTCGTCACGATACTGGGCCACGTTAGCGAACAAATACGCTTGCGCGAGTTCGTTCTTGCCTGCGGCTTTCATCTTTGCGGTGTCGGTGATGGCCGAGAAATAGTTCTCGAGGCTGTCGTTGGCTTGGCTTACCAGCCCGACTTGCGCGTGGCTGTGTGCGTTGCGTGCCTGGAAGGCGAGTGCTTGCTGCAGGGAGGCCTTCTTCGCTTTCAGTGCGTCTTGCGCTTGGGCGAGCACGTTACCGTCGGGTGAATACACGAGCGTCATGGTGGCGAGTTGCACGTCCTTGACCTGGGAAACCAGGTCGGCGGAAGCCAGCGCGCTGGGCACCACGCCTTCCGTGACTTGCCTGACCTCCGATGCGCTGCGCCGCGTCTGGTAGACGGCGTAACCGCCTATCGCCGATAAAGCGACGAACATCAGGATGACCAATAACGTGATGCGATGACGGATAGTCATTTGAGAACTCCCCGGGCTAAACTGGTGTATCGAGCCCTGACTAAGAACAGGTCGGTGTTGCGAATTTGGCGATTCTTTAAGAGACTCGAATAGTGTTGATTTAATGTTACTAATACGTGACCGGTGAAGAGAAATAACGTGGTACGTAGGGGTGGGCCTTGCTGGGATTGGGAGGTGGGTTATTCTTCTTTGAGCAATATAATTAATACGAAAATAGCCCTAAAGTTTTCTTAAATATTGCCGTTAATTGTTCGCTCGCGCCGGTGGACGGGGGGGGTGGTTTTTTGGTTGGCGGGGGATATGCTGGGGTGTTTGGTTCTGGGTTAGTGGTTGGGGGGGCGGTTCTGGGTTAGCGGTCGGGGTTGATGCCGGGTTGGTGCTTTCGGCCGTGGCGGTCTGCGTGAGTCGGATTTTCTCTTTATCACTATTAGCCACTGTGCGTGGCGGCACGTCATTTCTTTGTCCAAAGCGACAAAGAAACGAAGCAAAGAAAACGCTTTAACCGCTCTACCCTAAGTGTCCACAGCGTGCAGTTTTCATTCATAGGTGCCCTAAAAGCACGGTGCTCGCCAGAGCCACGGATGTGTGAACCCCTCCTTCTCCGAACACGGATACCCACACGCTTCGCCACCAGTGATTGAACCTGCCAAGGGACACCCCGCGCTATCCGCGGACGACCTCCCTTCAATGTGTACGCGCCTCGACCATGTCGCCAACCCTGCTGGAAACGAGGTCGCGAAGATGCGTAAGGCCGTACCCACGAAAATAACTGTGCGGACCACGCAGACAACCCGCCAAGAAGTGAAGCAGTAAATACGCGCGAGGCCGTGACCTATGGACATAACCGTCAGACCACGTAGCTAACACGCGAAGACCGCAACTGCCGGAACGCGTGATACCGTACGGATTCCTTGACAATAGTGCTTGCCCGAGAGCACTGGTGGCGAAGCGTGTTCGTGTCAGGATTCGCGAGAAGGAGGGGTTCACACATCCTTCGCTCTGGCGAGCACCGTGCTTTTGGGGCACCTATGAATGAAAACGGCACGCTGTGGACACTTAGGGTAGAGCGGTTAAAGCGTTTTCTTTGCTTCGTTTCTTTGTCGCTTTGGACAAAGAAATGACGTGCCGCCACGCACAGTGGCTAATAGTGGTAAAGAGAAAATCCGACTCTTGCAGACCACTAACACTGAAAGCACCAACCCGGCATTGACCCCGACCACTAACCCAGAACCAAACACCCCAGCATAGCCCCCGCCAACCAAAAAACCGCCCGCCCCCGTCCACTAAGAACCGAGCAATACCGCCGAATAAAGGCCCCACGCCGATAAACCTCGCCACAAACCAAACCGGCGGACCGCCTATACGCACGATCCTGCTCCTTATTGTCTTGCGGGTTTTGTGACGAGTCTTACGGCAAGATTTTCACCGGATAACAAGCGCCACCTCCAGGCAGCGATTGCAGTTAAACGATTCATACAGCCGAAGCGTTGACGCCAAGCAACGGGACCTGAATTCTTTCAACGCGATTGCCTGGCTGGAAGATATGCCGCACGCTCCACATGCCGTGCGGACAAACATGACGCTTAGATGCACTGCAGCGAAGTCAGCGTAGTCTTGACTGCTTCGTCCCACGGCGTGTGCGGTTCCTCACCCAGCGTAGCCAGCAGCGAGGCATTCTCCATACGGATGGGCTCCTTCCACAAATAGCGCATCTCCCGCATCTCACGGAATAGCTCGGAGAAGGGCGACATGAGTGGAAGCACCCACCAGGGGAACGCACGTACCTTGACGCTGGCCTGGTCGACCGAGCGTTTGATTGCACCGGTCATTTGCGTGCCGTCGGCGTCCCAGTGGCCCCGCATGTGAAAGGTCGCGAAGGCGGGTAGCTGGCGTTCCTGCTCGATCAGTTGCACCATGGTTTGCGCGACGTCGGGTACATAAGCCCACTGATGTCCGATACCGGCCTTGCCCGGATAAAACATGGCGCGAACGGGTTTGCCCGGTTTGACGAGGCCGCCTGAAAACCAGCTATTACCATTACTGCCGGGACCAAAAAAATCGCCTGCCCGGACGATAAGGCTGCGTACACCCTCCGAGCTCGCCGCTTGCAGGCGACGCTCCAACTCGACGCGGATCGCACCTTTATGCGTGAGCGGTTCTTGGGACGACGATTCGTGTAAAACAGGGAACGCGTTCGGGCCGTAGTTATAAACCGTGCCGGGCAACACGATCCTTGCGCCCGAAGCGCGCGCTGCGGCAATGGTGTTGTCGATCATGGGCAGCACCAGCCGCGCCCAGTTGCGATATCCCGGTGGATTGACCGCGTGAAGAATAAGCTGAACGCCGTCCGCGGCTTTGACAACGTCCTGACGATTCATTGCGTCTCCCTTGATCCATTCGAATCGATCGTCGCGATCGGTCAGCGAAGCGGGGTCGCGATGCAACGCGCGCACCTTCCAGCCACGCGCCGCGAGTTGCCACGCTACTTCACCACCGATGCTGCCGGTAGCCCCCAGAACCAATGCCGTACGAGTGTCTGTCATCTTTGCCTCCTGAAGTAATGGTGATTATTCTTGCGCAGGCGGCGGTTAAATGAAATTATCGATACCAATAGAGCTGATATACATTTTTGTATGACTGACACTGAACCTGGCTGGGACCTCTACCGGACTTTCCTTGGCGTGTTGCGTGAGGGTTCGCTCTCGGGGGCGGCGCGTGCGCTAGGACTGACGCAGCCTACGGTAGGGCGCCATGTGGATGCACTCGAACTGGCCATGGGCTATGCGCTATTTATCCGTACGCAACAGGGCCTTAGCCCTACGCAGGAAGCGCTGGCGCTGAAGCCGTTTGCCGAGGCGCTGGAATCGAATAGTGCGGCGCTGTTGCGTGCCGCGTCGAGTCAGGGCGTGGGGGTGCGCGGCACCCTCCGTATTACTGCAAGCGACGTCATTAGCGTGGAGGTGCTGCCGCCTATCATCACTGCGCTGCACGCCGCTTACCCTGAGCTGGTCATAGAACTGATGCCGTCCAACCGGATTGAAGACCTGTTGCAGCGCGAAGCGGACATAGCAGTGCGGATGCAGAGGCCAAGCCAGGGCGTGTTGATTGCGCGCCGGATAGGAAATGTCGAGCTTGGCCTTCATGCGCACAAGCGTTATCTGGAACGACGCGGCAAGCCAGCGAATATCGACGAACTGGCTAACCACGCGCTCATAGGCTTCGACAAGGAAACCGCCTTTATTCGTAGCATGAAGACCCAGCTACCCGAATTGCGCCGGGAGCTGATGGCGTTACGCACCGACAGCGACCTGGCTTCACTTGCGATGTTACGGGCGGGTTTTGGTATTGGAATGTGTCAGGTGGGGCTTGCTCGCCGCGACCCCGATCTGATTCGTCTTTTCCCCGAGAAGATATCGCTTCGACTGGATACCTGGCTTGCCATGCATGAAGACCTGCGCGACAACCCTAGTTGTAAGGTCGCGTTTGCAGCCCTGGCTGAAGGACTGGATCGATACGTTCAGGGAGCCTAGGAAAACGTCATATTCCCTAAGCTGTGAACGTCCCCTAAAACCGTCAGCCGATAGTTTCCAACTCACGCTCTGCTGGCTTGGCGTCGACAGGATGCGGCGCCGCGCAATGTCCACTGGCTGGTGCGCCAAGCGTATTCGAGCGAATGGTGGATTGACCTAACAACCAGCCGCAATAAGACCAGAACATCAGCATGGTCGATTGCCACATGAAGTCATCGGTCAGGTTCTTGGCGAGCATACCTAGAATCAGCGCAATGCCTGCTCGATACAACTGAGGATAAATCAGGCGCACCTTGAAAAACTGATAAGCGAGGCAACCCAAAGCTGCAAGCTGGAGCACCAGCCCAACAATCCCGACCTGAAGCAGCGTATTGAGAAAGAGGTTGTGCGCATGCGTGCGCACATTACCGTCCAGCTTGAACAGGTCGTCGGGAATAAGGCTTCCGTAAGCCAGCGAGGGTAAGGGTTTGCCAAAGCCAATGCCTATCCAGGGGTGCTTCGCGACCTGGCTTCCATAGAACGCCCAGATTCTTGGCCGCGCATCCGAACTCATTGCCCGGTTCATGCCGCTGACAACACGCAGCCGCTCGATCAACGTTGCGGGCCTGGGCTCTGGTGCGCTTTCTATAGTCGTAAGTTGCATATCAGGGGCGCGAGCAACAACCCGCAGAATGCCCGGCGTTGCGCCGGACACGTGCACGGCGGGAGCGGCCACGCTGCTGACGGCCGAGCCCATTAGCCGGAGCTTGTTGCTGAACCCTACAGCTACCAGCGTCACTACAAGCAACGCGCCCAGCGCGGTCCACGCCCGCACACGCTCGCGTGACGAACGGGGCCATAACAACACCACGGCAACCACCGCCAGCGCAATCCAGAAGAAGCGGTTCAATGTAGCGCCGCCAATCACCACGCAAAATAGCACGCCCGTCAGGCCGCGTATTTTCGTTTCGGTCTTGGCGGCCATTGTCGCAAAGAGGGGAATGGCCATTAGCGCCAGCGTGCTGGAATGCCCGACCCGCGCGTAGAAATGCATCAGCCCCGGCTTGGGTGCGCCCGGGTCAAGATAGTGGAAGTAGACGACGCTCATCACCGCCAGAATCAGGCATGTGGTCCACGCCACGTTTTGTAATCGGCGCTGCTGCTTGAGCGGTGATTGTCCAACGAGCCAGAAGGCGTAGAACGCCGCTAGCGGATAAGCCACTTCGTCAAGCCATGCATGCAAGGTCGCGCCTGCGTCGATTGACCATGTTGCGGACATCAAGGTCCAAAGCGACCAGACGCCAAGCGCTATTAGCAAGGAAGATGCAGGGAATGCTCCCTCGCGGGAATTTGTTAGCAAAGACTTAATGGCAAGCCACGAGACAATGGCTATGAGGACGCCGATCCCAATGTATTTAATGGCTGTCAGATGGTCGAACATCCCCACGAATAACAGCACCGCGCATACAACGGACAGGGCTTCCCCGGCCCGAGATTGCAATCTCAGGTTAATCATTGCGATTCCGGAGTTTGATAAACGATCTGGTGGCCGCGAATTGTACGATAAGCGCTTATTTGATGGGCTGATTGTGACGCGGTGTAATTGAATAATGTTGCCGTAAAGACCGACCCTGAGTGCGGAATGGATTTCCTTTTCCGGGTTTAGATTTGGCCCTAACTTTAGCCTTGGCGCTTGGCGCGGCTGCAACGTCGCAAGGGCGGGTCATGCGCGGGTACTTGACAGCAACGTGCCCCGGCTCGTGCAGCTCATTAGCGCCTGCTCGCTGATACGCCTGGTTTTGTGAGCCGAATTCAACGCATTGCGATAATCAGGCCTCGTGGGGGCGCAGATGGAACAGCAAATAGATACGCTCGTGATAGGTGCTGGGCCTGCGGGCCTCGCGGTTGCTGCGTGCCTGAAGAAGCGGGGTGCATCCTGCATCATTGTGGACCGGGCGTCCGAGGTCGGTTCGAGCTGGCGCCATCACTACGACCGGCTGCACCTTCACTCGGACCGGGACCGTTCGGCGCTGCCTTATCTTTCGTTTCCCGCTGGAACGCCACGTTATCCGTCGCGCGAACAGGTGATTGAGTATCTCGAACTGTATGCGCGGCATTTCGAACTGGTACTGCGCTTCAACGAGGAGGTCAGGACGGTACGGCCACGCAACCCCGGATGGATTGTGACCACGACAGCCAGCGTCTATCATTCGCGCCAGGTGGTCGTAGCCACCGGCTACAACGCCGTTCCCTACCTGCCACGATGGCGCGGCCAGGAGCGCTTCGGCGGCCGCATATTGCACAGCAGCGAGTACCGCAGCGGCGAGTCATTCCGCGGCCAGAGGGTTCTGGTCGTCGGCTTGGGCAACAGTGGTGGAGAGATTGCGATCGATCTCCACGAACACGGCGCGCGAGTGGCAATGGCGGTGCGCGGGCCGGTGAACATTGTCCCTCGCGAGGTCCTCGGTGTCCCCGTGCTCGCTATCTCTATTGCGTTGAACCGCCTTCCTGCCCGATTCGCTGACGCGCTGGCCGCACCACTCGTGCGGCTTACTATCGGAGACATCACCAAGCTGGGTTTCCGCAAACCCCCAATGGGTCCCTTTGCGCAAATCAAGGCAAGGACACGAATCCCGCTCATCGACGTCGGCACAATCAAACTGGTCCGCGAGGGTCACATCGAGGTACTCGGAGACATTCGCGAGATAGGCGAGACTGAAGTGATGTTTGAGGACGGGCGTTCGCGGAGCTTTGATGCAATCGTTGCCGCGACGGGATTTCGCCCACAGGGCGAGGGTTTTCTGAGGCCACAGAGCGATATCCTCGAGGGAAAGCCGTTGCAGCCGCCGAACGGCGGGGAGGAAAAATCCGGGCTGCATTACTGTGGGTTTATCGTCTCGCCGACCGGTATGTTGCGCGACATCGGAATTGAGGCGCAACGGCTTGCAGACGAAATCACGCGCCTTGAGCAGCGCCCGGCGTCTTGAGGATTCGAGGCTTCGAGGTTCCGGGTGCAAGCTCGCGCGTCTCGCGAAATGCGGTGGTTTCGGCAATCACAAGCGTAATCACCGCTACTACGATCTATCGCGCGTAATATCGAGTGCCAAGGGGCAGGGGCGAACTTCGCCGTCCGAACAGTCCTGCGAAAAACCGAAGGCCGAACGGGATAAGGGAGATGCGATGAGCAACGACATGTACGAAGAGGGATTGAACAAGACCGCAGCCAACTTCGCGGCGCTGACACCTTTGACCTTCATCGAACGCGCGGCGTCGGTGTATCCAACCATGCCCGCCATTTCGCACGGTGCGGTGCGACGTGACTGGGCGCAGACCTATGCGCGCACGCGGCGTCTAGCCTCCGCGCTGAACGCCAGAGGTATCGGTGTCGGCGATACGGTCGCCGCGATGCTGCCGAATATTCCCGAGATGATAGAAGCTCATTTCGGTATCCCGATGATTGGCGCAGTCCTCAATACGCTCAACACCCGACTCGATGCAAACACGCTCGCGTTCATGCTGAATCATGGCGAAGCGAAAGTGGTGCTGGTCGACCGCGAATTCTCCGCCGTGATGCGCGAGGCGATCGCGAATGCAGACCGGCCGATTCTCGTCATCGATGTCGACGATTCCGAATATACGGGACCTGGCGAGCTTATCGGTGAACTCGATTATGAAGCGCTGCTGGCAAGCGGCGATCCTGCATTCGAGTGGGCACCTCCATCCGATGAGTGGAATGCGATCTGCCTGAACTACACCTCGGGGACAACAGGACATCCTAAGGGCGTGGTCTATCACCATCGCGGGGCGTACACCAACGCAGTCAGCAACATACTGGAATGGGATATGCCAAAGCACGCGGTGTACCTGTGGACGCTGCCGATGTTCCATTGCAACGGCTGGTGCTTTCCCTGGACCGTGGCCGCGCGGGCGGGCGTCAACGTATGCTTGCGCAAGGTCGATGCGAAAACGATCTTCGATCTGATTCGCCGCGAGCGAGTGACGCACTATTGCGGCGCGCCGATCGTACAGAACCTGCTGGTCAATGCCCCCGACGAGATGAAAACCGGGATAACGCACCGTGTTCACGCCATGGTCGCCGGCGCGGCGCCGCCTGCGGCAATGATCGAAGGAATGGAGCGGCTCGGCTTCGAGCTGACGCATGTGTACGGCTTGACGGAGGTTTATGGCCCGGCGACGGTCTGTGCGCAGCAAGCTCAATGGAGCACGCTCGACATAAGTGAACGCGCGCGCCTGGATGCGCGGCAGGGCGTGCGCTATCACTTGCAGGATGCCGTGACGGTACGCGATCCTCTGACGATGCAGGAGGTGCCGGCGGATGGAGAGACAATCGGCGAGATCATGTTTCGCGGCAACATCATGATGAAGGGCTACCTGAAGAACCCGGCCGCCACGCAGGAAGCGCTTGGCGGCGGCTGGTTTCATACCGGAGACCTGGCGGTCGCTGATCCGGACGGCTATGTCCGGATCAAGGATCGCAGCAAGGACATCATCATTTCGGGCGGCGAGAATATTTCAAGCATCGAAATTGAAGATGTGCTGTATCGCCATCCAGCGGTACTTGCGGTCGCCGTGGTTGCGAAGCCGGACCTTCGTTGGGGTGAGACGCCTTGCGCTTTCGTCGAGTTAAAGGCGGGCGCAACGGCAAGCGCCGCCGAATTAGTCGCGCATTGCAGGGCCCATCTTGCCAGTTTCAAGGTACCGCGCGCGGTGGAGTTCTGCGAGTTGCCGAAGACATCGACCGGCAAGATACAGAAGTTCGAGCTGCGTAAGCGCGCCGGATCGGTCGCGGCCATCGACGTATGACGGAGGCGAACATGAACGAAAGCGTAAATCCAGACCCGCAGGTGGTAATCGAACAGGATATCTACGGGGTGCCCGGCGCAGTGCGGATAACGCTGAACCGGCCCGAATCATTTAATGCGTTATCCGAAGCATTGATCGACGCGCTGCAGAGAAGTCTGGATGAAGTGGCTGCATCAGATGCGCGCGTCGTCGTGCTTGCGGGCGCGGGGCGAGCGTTTTGCGCGGGCCACGATCTGAAAGAGATGCGCGCCAAACCGTCGTTCGAGTATTACCAGGCTCTGTTTGCTCGATGCTCGCAGATGATGTTGACCATCCAGCGCATGCCGCAGCCCGTGATCGCACGCGTGCACGGAGTCGCGACCGCGGCGGGCTGCCAACTGGTCGCGATGTGCGATCTGGCGGTAGCCGCAAGCACTGCTCGCTTCGCCGTGTCGGGGGTTAATCTGGGATTGTTCTGCTCGACGCCCAGTGTGGCGCTGTCGCGTAATCTGTCTCGCAAGGCCGCATTCGAAATGCTTGTGACCGGCGACTATATCGATGCACAAACCGCGTGTGAGCGCGGACTTGTGAATCGAGTCGCCACGCCCGAGCGGCTGGACGATGCAGTTCATGCACTCGTGGTAAGTATCAGCGAGAAGCCGCGTGTAGCGATCGCCGCTGGCAAAAGTCTTTTCTACCGGCAACTGGAGGCAGGCATCGATACGGCGTACCAACTGGCCGGAGACACGATGGCGCGAAACATGCTCGACGACGCAGCGCTTGAGGGAACGGAGGCGTTCATTCAGAAACGCACGCCGCGGTGGCGCGAAACGTAAGGTGGCGAACGCAGTTGTTCACGCGTTGGTCTTAATGTCGCGCAAGCTTAACTGAAAGCGGAAGAGCCAACGCACAGCCCAACTAATGACCACTGCTGGGAAATGGTGATCGTCATAGAGCGATTTCGTCAGTGTGCCAATTTACGCCACCGATCCTGCAACTTGACAATGGCAGTTAGCGACATATTTTGCGAATGGATTTAGCGGGGCGTCTCGTTCAGAATTGCGTAGCCCATGTACCCGCCGAGACCCAAAAATTGCGACGTGTGTCCAGACTGCAGGAGCAGGCTACTGTGCCGAATACATACGGTCGTTACGGCGGTTGGAGGCTACGCTGTCGAGCATTAAATGCCACAAGCTCAATAAAACATCGCGTCACTCGGTTCCCGGTGGGCCGGGCGCTTCGCTGCCCCACCGGGAAACTGACGGCAGTGCTCAGGTCGTCGACTCAGCGACCGTCGCGGCCTTCTCTGTCACTTCCTTCTTGCCGGGGACTTCGGTCTAACAGCTTTGTTTGCAGTACTCGTCTTCGTCGCGACGGCGTCAGCAATCAAAAACTTCGTCCGGTCTTTTGCTGCCGCAAGCCACGCGGGCGCCGGACCACGCCCACTCCATGTTGCGCCGGTCTTGGGATCAAGATATTTCGCGGGTTGCGGACCTTTGCGCTGTCCCTTATGAGCACGAGCGCCGGCAACATCCGCTGCTTTCCCGGGTGCAGTCTTCGCTTTACCCGCAGCACCGACGCTCGCTGCATGAGCAGCATCAGTACCACTTGAAATCAAAAACCTGGTGCGGTCCTTGACGTTGGCAATCCAGGCCGGGGCGCGGCCATGGCCAGTCCATGTCGCGCCTGTTTTGGCGTGACGATATTTCGGTAGAGCCCCGTTCTTTAGAGTGCCGGCAACCTTCGCCTGGACGTTCGAAGCACTGCCGTTGGCTGCTTTCGCTTCTCGTCTTGCCTTTGCTTTCGCCTCGATGTCCGCAGTAGTCAAGCCGTGCGTGAGCATAATTTTTCGGATTTGGTCGACCGCTGCTTGCGCCTTTTTTGCAATCAATGCATCGGCCTGCGCCTGCAGTTTTTTCATCTTTTCATGAAGTTGTTCGAGCGTTGGCATGTTGGCCTCCGTTAATGGACGTGGCCGCACTATGCCATGAGCGTTAAAACTGTGAAAGCGCTGATAGCGTCTTCGTGCTATTCAGCGTCCGGGACGAAGAGCATGGAAATATAGAGAATCGTCGAAACGACTATGATTCCAACACCGACAAAGACCTTCGTCCTGTTGAATTCAAGCCCGCCATCTATCGCGACTCCGATGCCGACTACCGAGGATAACGTACCAATGGCAGCGAGAGCGATGTGTACTTTGCTGAGCAATAATTTTCGGCGCGGCGGCTTATCCGGGTTAGAAGACTTCGGTTCCATTTGATATATCCTCATCGTGCGTTTGTGAGCACGGGCGCTCCCCCGGATGCTCAGTGAGTCGACCCTCGACGGACATCTCGACCTTCCAAACCCCGTAGTCGATTTGCCGCTGGCATACAACCATCGAGGGGCCGCCATACTTTTCCCGCATGCTCAAACTGGCTCAATGTCGGCGGACCGTCATGTCTCGTTGAGGCGTGGTTTGTCCGAGCTGTATAGCAGGACCCTCCCGAACCACCTCTTGCTCGCCGCAGTGTACATCCAGTTTGCATCATGTCCTGCTGTGCCGTTGGAGTGAAGTACACATCGATCGAACCGTCCGTGTTCTTCACAACAGTAAGTTCGCGGACCATCCAGGGTACGACTTCGCTTTAGGAGAACGCGGGAATCTCATGCTCCGCATAGTCAGTCTTATTTTTTGGCAGCGCCATGACCATACTCTTGGCTTCATGACTATAGGGAGACGTATTTTCACTTTGCGGGACAGCACCTCCGGCGATGAAATAGCGAAGCCATCTCGGTCCTACCTGATCAATGTAATCCGCAAAACATTGACTGGGTGGGATCGGAAACTACTTAGTTTGCCGAATCCGAGTTGTGACGAAAATCATAATGCCTCGGTCTACTGCCGAATAAATTCGTGAGGAAATGCTTGGACGCTTGATCCAAGTCAAGGTGCTCCCGGGCCCGGGATAGTTCGGAAATTTTCGTCCCGTTGCTAACGACTCATTCGCCCGATGCTAAGGAGAATAGACGAGACTTTTTATTATCCAATTTCGCCGAACGGGACGGAATATCAGGAGACTCCTTCCCTCAAAGTGGGGCTTGTACAGGTGGATGCTCTTTTAAACAAGGTCTGCGGCTTAAGTGGTGTCGTGTCCGATTTGTGTCATGGCGCATGGCCGGTAAGCCGAATAAGCACTGAGTAGTTTCCGAGGCTGGTTTTAGTGTGGACACAGTCTATGATGGGGCATCAACTCAAAGGTCAACGTCAGATACCGTTTTGTTGAAGCGGGTTCTGCGGGCACGCAATGCGCATGCGCGGCTTCAGTCAATGCGCATGCGCGGCTTCAGTATGCGTGGCTTAACTAAGCTGAAATTTAACGTTTCCAAAGTTACTAGTCAGTATAACTAATGCAGTTATAAAAGTTGATTCAACACACTTGAGGTCGTCTCCCTGACCTCCGGAAAACTTCTACCTGAAGAGGGCAAGACAATGGCCTACCAAAGCGTCAACCCTGGCACCGGCGAAATCCTTAAGAGCTTCGATCAACTGAACAACTCACAGCTGGAAAAGTCTCTCGCCGCCGCCGAGTCCTGCTTCCAGACCTGGAAGCACACCACATACGCGGAGCGTGCTGCGATCGTAGGGAAGGCCGCCTCACTGATGCGCGCCCACGTTGATGATTTCGCGAAGCTGGCGACGCTGGAGATGGGCAAGCGGATTGACGAAGCGCGTGGCGAAGTGAAGTTCAGCGCCGACATCCTGACTTACTACGCCGAGCACGCTGAAAAATTCCTGGCGCCAACCAAGCTCCATCCTAAAGTAGGCGCAGCCCACATGGAAAGCAGCCCGTTCGGCGTGCTCTTCTGCGTGGAGCCGTGGAACTTTCCGTTCTATCAGCTTGCGCGCGTCGCCGGACCGCAATTGATGGCGGGCAACACGTTAGTGGTCAAGCACGCGGGCTGCGTACCGCAATGCGCGATTGCATTCGAAAAGCTCTGGATTGACGCAGGCGCACCGAAGGGCGCTTACACCAACCTGCTGATCTCGCATGAACAGTCAGAGAAAATTATCGACGACCCGCGAATCAAGGGCGTGGCGTTGACGGGCAGCGTCGCGGCCGGCAAAAGTATTGCGGCGCGGGCCGGGCAGAATCTCAAGAAGACGTCGATGGAACTCGGCGGCAGCGACGCGTTTATCGTGCTCGACGATGCGGACCTCGAAAAGACCATTCCATGGGCGGTATGGGGGCGGATGTACAACGCCGGCCAGACTTGCTGCGCCGCGAAGCGATTCATCGTTCTCGATTCCATCGCCGACAAGTTTCTCGAGAAGTTCAAGCTCGCTCTGACGGCGCTTACGCCTGGCGACCCGATGGACGAGAAGACCACGCATGGTCCCTTGTCCACCGAGGCGGCTCTGGTGCAACTGCTCAAGCAGGTCGACGACGCAGTGGCCAAGGGCGCCAAACTGGTTATGGGTGGCAAGCGCATCGACCGGCCTGGCTCGTTCATGGAAACGACAATCCTCACGGACATCAAGCCCGACAACCCGGCGTTCCGTGACGAGTTCTTTGGCCCGGTCGTCTCGTTCTTCCGCGTCAAGGACGAGGCCGCCGCGATTGCTCTGGCGAATGACTCGGACTTCGGACTGGGCGGCTCCGTTTTCACCAGGGACGAGGCGCGTGGCAAGCGCGTGGCCAGCCAGATCGACACCGGGATGATGTTCATCAATAACATCGACTGGTCCGACGCCGAACTGCCGTTCGGAGGCATCAAGTATTCCGGCTACGGGCGGGAGCTTGGCAACATGGGCATTCAGGAGTTCGTCAATAAGAAGCTGGTTCGCACCGCTAACCTGAACGCTCCGACCTGACTGTCACGACTCGCCACGGAAACTCCGACATGTATATCAACGTTGCCGTGCTAAAGGAAACACAGGCACACGAGCGCCGGGTGGCGCTCGTGCCCGCTGTCATTCCTAAACTCATCAAGCTGGGTGCGAAACTGCACATGCAAACCGGCGCAGGGGTGGCCATCGACCTGAACGACGCGGCCTTCGAGAACGTGGTCTTCATGGCGGATCGAAGCGAATTGGTTAGGAATGCAGATGTCGTACTTGCCGTTCAACCACCCGCGCTCGATGTAATCAATGCGATGAAGGAGGGTTCGATCCTGGTTTCCTTCATTTATGAGCACAACGAGCCTGCACTGGTGAAGCGTTTGATCGAGAAAAAGATTACCTGCTTCGCGATGGAGCGGGTGCCGCGCATTACCCGCGCGCAAGCAATGGACGCGCTTTCAAGCCAGGCGGCGCTCGCCGGATATTACGCCGTACAGCTTGGCTCGACGCATCTGGCGCGCGTGCTGCCGAAGATCACGAGTGCGGCGGGCTCCCTCGGGCCGGCCCATGTACTCGTGATGGGAATGGGGGTCGCGGGACTTGAAGCTATCGCCACGGCTCACCGGCTTGGCGCGATTGTAGAAGGCTACGACGTGCGTCCCGAAACGGAGGAGCAGGCGTTGTCATTAGGTGCGACCTTCGTGAAGACCGGCGTCGATGCGCGTGGCAAAGGCGGTTATGCCCGCGAGCTAAGCGCAGAGGAAAAGACCAAGGTTGCGGCAGTACTCACACAGCATATTCAGGCAGCCGACCTGATCATCACGACGGCCGCTATCCCAGGCAAGGCATCGCCCAAGCTGATCAGCCACGCGCAGGTTGCGGGCATGAAGGCCGGCGCCGTCATTGTGGATTTGTCAGCCGAGGGAGGCGGTAATTGCGAGGACACGCGCCCCGGTGAGACGGTAAAACTGGGTGGCGTGACGATCGTTGCTCCGTTGAACGTACCTTCAATGCTTGGCGAGGACGCGAGCGAACTGTATGCGAAGAATCAGTACAACCTGCTCGCATTGATCATGAAAGACAACGTGATCGAGATCGACTGGAGCGACGAAATACTCGCCAACACGGTTCTCACGCATGCGGGTGAGAACAAAGCTGCCAAGAGTGACAAAGGCGACAAAGCAGCAAGATCGGACACGCCCGCCGTGCCGCCTGAGAAAGCGACACCGGCCACATCCAGTTAGATATCACGAGCCGACAGAGGACACACGCATGGACTTCCAGATCAGCATCTCCGGCTTCGTTGCCCTTTACATCTTCATGCTCGCCGCTTTCGCGGGATGGGTCATCATCGGACACGTGCCGGCGATCCTTCATACGCCCTTGATGTCCGGTTCGAACTTCGTGCACGGTATCGTGGTGGTGGGTGGAATCTATGCGCTTCTGAACGCATCGACGGTGCAGGAGCAGGTGATCGGCTTCTTCGCCGTGCTGCTCGGCGCAGGCAATGCCGCAGGAGGCTATGCCGTTACCGACCGCATGCTCGCGATGTTCAAGACCAGCGGCCCTCCCGCGAAGCGGGGCGCCCACGGCAAGACGGCTCGCGTGAAGTCGATCCACGCAAAGAAGCATTGAGGACGCCGCCATGCTGATCCTCATTGAACAACTCGGCATCGGTGCGGCTGATCTGGCTGCCGCCTTTCTTTTCCTGTATGGACTGCACCGCATGTCATCGCCCGTGACGGCGCCTTCGGGCATCTTCGTCGCTGGTATAGGGATGGCGGTGGCCGTGCTCGCGAGCTTTCTCTACGCCTTCGGTGTCGATACTGCTGCGCGGTCGAACCTGCCGGTGAACATCAGCCTGGCTGTCGTCGCCCTCGTGCTTGGGGGAGGCGCGGCCTGGTGGAGCGGCCGTAAGGTGGCAATGACGGCCATGCCGCAAATGGTCGCGATCTACAACGGCATGGGCGGCGGTGCGGCCGGCGCTATCGCCGCCGTGGAGTTGTTCGGCAACAAGGCGCAAGGCGAGACGGAGCTCATCGTGACCTTGCTGGGAGCGTTGATCGGCGCGGTGTCGCTGTCGGGCTCGCTGATCGCCTGGGCCAAGCTCGACGGGGTCATCAACAAGCCGGTCCGGGTGAAGGGCCAGCAAGCCTTCAACGCGCTGGTGATGCTCGTGACCGTCGCGGTCGGCGCATACATTGTCGTGGCGAGCGCGGACAAGGCCGCACTGGTACTGGCCATGCCGACCACGATCTACCTGTTCTTTGGTTGCGCGTTGGCGCTCGGCATCCTGATGACGTTGCCGATCGGCGGCGCCGACATGCCTGTCGTGATCTCCATTTTCAATGCCTTCACGGGCCTGGCGGTGGGGCTTGAGGGCTACGTGCTTCAGAACCCGGCGCTGATGATCGCGGGGATGGTGGTGGGTGCTGCCGGCATGCTGCTGACGTTGCTGATGGCGAAGGCGATGAACCGCTCCGTCAGCAACGTGGTCTTCACGAACTTCGGAGAAGTGGCGAAGCACAAGCAGGGGAAGATAAAAGGCAGCCTGAAGCCCATACAGCCGGGCGACGCAGGTATCGCGATGCGCTATGCGGCGTCGGTCATCATCGTGCCGGGCTACGGCCTCGCCGTGTCGCAAGGCCAGGGCAAGCTCTTCGAGTTCGTCAAACTGCTGCAGGCGGGCGGCGTGTCGGTGAAGTTCGCGATCCATCCGGTTGCAGGCCGGATGCCGGGTCAGATGGACGTGCTGCTGGCCGAGGCGGGTGTGCCCTACGACCTGATTGTTCAACTGGAGGACATCAACGACCAGTTCGCCAGTACCGATGTGGCCCTTGTGATTGGCGCCAACGACGTGGTGAATCCGGCCGCGCGCACTGATAAATCCTCCGCTATTTACGGCATGCCGATCCTCAACGCTGATTACGCCAAGAAAGTATTCGTGATCAAGCGTGGGGAAGGCAAGGGCTACGCCGGTATCGTCAATGCCCTTTTCTACGCCGATAACTGCGACATGGTGTATGGCGATGCGCAGACCGTGCTGGTCAAGATGATCGAGGCAGTCAGAGGCCTGAATTTGCCCGCCGTGGCGTAAAGCGGCTGACATATATTAACCGAGGGAAAGATCATGAAAACGAAGATGCAAGCCGCTATTGTCGAAGCGTTCGGCAAGCCGCTCGTGCTGAAGGAAGTCGACATTCCAGCGCCAGGAACAGGGCAGGTGCTGGTCAAGACCGAGGCCTGTGGCGTCTGTCATACCGACCTGCATGCCGCGAATGGAGACTGGCCCTTGAAGCCTTCGCTACCGTTCATCCCGGGCCACGAGGGGATTGGCATTGTCACTGCAATCGGTGCGGGTGTCACGGCCGTGAAAGAGGGCGACCGCGTTGGCGTGCCCTGGCTCTATTCCGCCTGTGGACATTGCGAATATTGCCTCGCGGCGCACGAGCCCGTGTGTCCGGAAGCTCAGTTCGGCGGCTACACAAAGAACGGCGGCTTCGCCGAGTACATCCTCGCGGACCCCAACTATGTAGCGCACATTCCGGCGCACCTGGCCGCCCGCGATGCAGCGCCGCTTATCTGCGCCGGCATCACGTCTTACAAGGGCATCAAGGAAACGCTGGCCCGCCCGGGCGAATGGGTCGTCATTTCAGGCGTCGGAGGCCTGGGACATCTGGGTATCCAGTACGCCAAGGCCATGGGTCTGCACGTTTGCGCGGTCGACATCGACGACGGCAAGCTCGCCCACGCCAAACGTCTGGGCGCTGACGTGATGGTCAACGCCCGGGACGAAGACCCGATCGCCGCCGTCAAGAAGGCCACCGGTGGCGGCGCTCATGGTGTGCTGATTACCGCGCCATCGCTCGGGGCGTTCAAGCAGGGTGTAGGCATGACCCGCAAGCACGGAACCTGCGTTTTGGTGGGCCTGCCGCCGGGTGAGTTCCCGACCCCGTTGTTCGACGTGGTAGCCAACTGCATCACGATCAAGGGCTCGTTCGTCGGCAATCGCCGCGACATGGCCGAAGCGCTTGCCTTTGCCGCGGACGGGAAGGTGAAGGCGGATATCGAGTTGCAGCCGCTATCGGCGATCAACGACGTGTTCCATCGGCTGGCGCATGGCGACGTGCCTTCCCGCGTGGTGCTGGAGTTCACGAGTCATTGAGCGGCGTAATCGACGAGACCTGAGTATTTTCCGAGGCTATCGCCCAGCGGCGGATGCGGGCTACTCTGTGCATGCAAATCGAGCGATGAAAGAGGGTGCTTTATCGTTGGCTTGAACTTCACCGCCCGACGCAATCAGCGCATCGGTCCAGACATGGGAGCGATCTGTCGTGACTAATGCACACGGTTTTCTGGCGAAGGCCGCCAGCTTCCAAAACGAGGCCATCGAGTCGCTCGTCTCGCGCCACGCGTGTGATCCGCACGCGCTGGTGCAGATTCTCCGTGAGGCACAGGCGCTGCATACCTGGCTGCCGCGCGACATGCTGCGTTATGTGGCGAACGCGCTGGGACTGACACTTGCCCATGTTGAGGGCGTCGCGACGTTCTACCGTTTCTTTCATACTGAACCGGTGGGCGAGTACCGCATACTCTTCAGCGACAACATTACCGACCGTATGCAAGGTAACGCTGCATTGCTGGCCGACTTGTGCCAGCGCCTGGCGGTTGAGCCGGGTTACATGCGCGCCGACGGCCGGGTCAGTGTGGATTTCTGTTCTTGCACCGGCCTTTGCGATCAGGGGCCGTCGTTACTGATCAATCACCATCAGGTTGTCACCCGGCTCGACGCCGAGCGCGTTGCTGCGATCGCCGTCCTGATCGAAGCAAGGGTGGCCGTCTCTGACTGGCCGGCGCATTGGTCTCGCGTGGATGATCACATCCGACGCGCCGATGTCCTGCTAGGCACTCCGTTACCGCCCGGCGCAGCCATTGCCGCCGCGTTGGCGCGCGGAGCACGCGCTTTGGTAGACGAGATGACGATCTCGAACCTGCGCGGACGCGGCGGCGCAGGCTTTGTCACAGGCAAGAAATGGGAACTCTGCCGCGATGCGGCAGGCAGCGACCACTACATGGTGTGTAACGCCGACGAAGGCGAGCCCGGAACCTTCAAGGACCGCGTGCTGCTGACCAGTCACCCCGACATGGTGTTTGAAGGCATGACGATTGGTGCACTCGCGATCGGAGCCCGGCACGGATTGATGTATTTGCGCGGTGAATATCGCTACCTGCTGGAGCCATTGCGCGATGTGCTGCAACGCCGCCGCAATGCCCATTTGCTGGGGACTGCCATTCAGGGACACGCTGGATTTGATTTTGACATTGAGATTCACGTCGGCGCCGGCGCGTATGTATGTGGCGAGGAATCGTCGCTGATCGAGTCCCTTGAGGGCAAGCGTGGCACGCCTCGCATCCGTCCGCCGTTTCCCGCGGAGCACGGTTATCTCGGGCAACCTACTGCGGTGGACAACGTTGAAACCTTGTGCGCCGCGACGCACATTGCGTTGCAAGGCAGCGCCTGGTGGGCGGCTATCGGCACGCCCAAGTCAACCGGCACCAACATCCATTCCGTATCGGGCGATTGCGATCGGCCGGGTATTTATGAGTATCCGATGGGCACGAGCATCGATCGCATCCTCGAAGATTGCGGCGCGCACGATACCCAGGCGGTGCAGGTCGGCGGCCCGTCGGGGAAGTGCCTCCCGGCGACGGAGTTTGGTCGTCGCATAGGGTTCGAAGACGTACCTACGGCGGGTGCATTCATGGTGTTCGACCGGTCGCGAGACATGTTCGAAGTGGCACGCAACTATGCGGGATTTTTCGCTGAAGAGAGTTGCGGTTTTTGCACGCCGTGCCGGGTGGGCACGGCGCTGGTCGTCAAGAGCATGGACAAACTCGCCGCCGGCCGAGGCTCGCGCCATGACGTCGATTTACTCTGCAGTATCGACAAGCTGATGCACGGCACCACGCATTGCGGCCTGGGCGGCTCGGCCTGCAACGCCCTTCACGACACCATCGTCAAGTTTCGGCCCGCCTACGAGCGACGGCTGAAGTCGCTGCACTTCGAACCGGCATTCGATCTCGACGCCGAGCTTGCGGACGCACGCCGCGTGACCGGTCGAGACGACGCGGCGGCGCATCTGGAGAGCACCCCATGACTACGCTCGCCGAGACCGGCGCTACGTTCTTGCTTGACGGTGACGACGTGCCCTTTGAGCCAGGCGACACCATTCTGCAGGCAGTACGGCGAGCGGGGCGTTACATCCCGCACTTATGCTGGCATCCGGACTTTCCTGCGCAGGGCTCATGCCGCGTTTGCACTGTGAAGGTCAAGGGCCGCGCCGGCTCGGCATGTACCTTGCACGCCGCCGCAGGCGAGGAGGTCGAAAGCAATACAGATGAGCTGAACGCCGATCGCAAGATGCTCATTCAGATGTTGTTCATCGAAGGCAATCACTTTTGTCCCTCTTGCGAAAAGAGCGGCAATTGCCTGCTGCAGGCCACGGCCTACGAGATGAACATGGAGGGCGTACTGTTCGATGAGTTCTACCCGCGACGCCCGATCGACGCAAGCCACGCCGAAGTCATGATTGACTTCAACCGCTGCATCCTGTGCGAGCTGTGCGTGCGCGCGAGTCATGATGTCGATGGCAAAGACGTTTTCGCCATCGCGGGTCACGGGATCAGAACGCATCTGGTGGTCAACAGCATGAGCGGAAAGCTGGTCGATACCGATATGGCGCTCACCGACCGGGCTGCGAGCGTTTGCCCTGTCGGCGCGATCCTGCCCAAGCGGCGCGGCTTCGTGATCCCGATCGGCGAGCGCCGGTACGACCCGCACACGGCGGCCGATGCGGACACGCAGGAGGCGTCATGAGCCCTGTCATGAATCCGGCCATGAACGTCGACGTAGCCCCCCGGCCCGCCAAGTTGAAGGTCGCCACCGTTTCGCTTGCGGGTTGCTTCGGCTGCCACACATCCTTCCTCGACATCGATGAACGTCTGCTGGAGCTGATCCAGCACATTGAGTTTGACCGCTCGCCGCTAACCGATATCAAGGAAGTCGGCCAGTGCGACATCGGACTGATTGAAGGGGGTGTGTGCAATTCCGAGAACGTGCTCGTGCTGCGCGCGTTTCGTGCCCACTGCAAGACGCTGGTGGCCATGGGTGCTTGTGCCATTAATGGCGGCTTGCCGGCCGAGCGCAATCGCTTCGAGCTGGGCGTCTTGCTCAGCGAGGTTTATCACGACCGCCCGGGCCTGAGCGAAGGCAGCGAGATTCCAAACGACCCCGAACTGCCGCTGTTGCTTCGGCAGGTGCGTCCGATCCATGCAGTCGTGCATGTCGACTACTTCTTGCCCGGTTGCCCGCCGTCGGCGGATGCATTCTGGAGTTTCCTGAACGACCTGATGGCCGGACGCACACCGCAACTCGGTCACGCGTTGATGCACTACGACTGAGAGCGAGGACCAAAACGCAATGAGCTTCGACCTCGAAACCGCCGCAGAACCGAAAGGCCTGCGCCGCGTGGCTATCGACCCGGTGTCGCGCGTCGAAGGGCACGGCAAGGTGACGATCCTGCTCGACGAGCAGAATCGCGTGAAGCAGGTGCGCCTGCATATCGTCGAGTTCCGCGGCTTCGAGAAATTTATCGAAGGGCGTCCCTATTGGGAAGTCCCGGTGATGGTGCAGCGTTTGTGCGGCATCTGTCCGGTCTCGCATCAACTCGCGGCGGCCAAGGCGATGGATCTCGTGGTCGGCGCACAGCCGATTACGCGCAGTGCGGAGAAGATCCGTCGGCTGATGCACTACGGCCAGGTCATGCAATCGCATGCGCTGCACTTCTTTTATCTCGCGTCGCCCGACCTGCTGTTTGGCTTTGACTCGGAAGCCGACCTGCGCAACATCGTTGGCGTGGCGCAGGCACACCCGGACATCGCGAAGAAGGGCATCCTCTTGCGCAAATTCGGGCAGGAGCTGATCCGCGTCACGTCGGGCAAGCGCATCCACGGCACTGGCGCGATACCCGGCGGAATGAACAAGCACGTGAGCCAGGCTGAACGCGATCTGCTCTATCGCGATGTGGACCAGATGATCGCGTGGGCTGCCGATGCCGTGGACATCGCCAAACAGTTGCACGCGCAAAACCCCATCCTGTACGACGGTTTCGGGAGCTTTCGCTCCAACATGCTGTCACTCGTTCGAGCCGATGGCGCGATGGATCTCTACGATGGCGTGCTGCGTGCGCGCGACGCCGATGGCAAGATCATTCTCGATGGCGCGAGCGACCAGTGCTACATGGACCTGATAGAAGAAGAGGCCCGGCCCTGGACGTACATGAAGTTTCCCCACCTGCGAAGCCTCGGCCGTGATGCCGGGTGGTACCGGGTCGGACCTTTGGCGAGAGTTCAAAATTGCGACTTCATTCCTAGCCCGCTTGCGGAAGTGCAGCGTCAGGAGTTCGTCGCCTGGGGCAAGGGCGCGCCGGTTCACGCCACACTTGCCTACCACTGGGCGCGGATGATCGAGGTGCTGCATACGGTGGAGGTCATCAAGGATCTGCTCAACGACCCGGACATCCTGCAAGGGGAATTGATGGCCAGCGGCGAGCGCCGGGGAGGGGGCGTGGGTATCATCGAAGCGCCACGCGGAACCCTCATTCACGACTATCAAGTAGGTTCCGACGACCTGGTGAGCATGTGCAATCTGATCGTCTCGACCACGCACAACAACCAGGCGATGAACGAAGCCGTGCGGTCGGTCGCACGTCAGTATCTGGATGGCCGCGAGCTGACCGAAGGGCTCCTCAATCGTATTGAAGTGGCCATCCGTGCGTTTGACCCCTGCCTGTCGTGCGCCACGCATGCGCTGGGTCAGATGCCGCTAGATGTTGTACTGCTCGGGGCTGGCGGTGAACTAGTCGATCACGTCGTGAAGTCGCCGCATGGCGAGATGGTGCGCAACGCCCAGGCGTTCGGGGAGCCGCTCCCATGATTGCTCCCATGCTGGTGTGCGGGTGGGGCAATCTGAGCCGTGGCGATGACGCGCTAGGCCCGTTGTTCGTGCAGCAATTGTGCACGTGGGCCGGGTCAGCGAACGACAGCCGTGTGGAGTTTCTCGAAGACTATCAGCTTCAAATCGAGCACGCACTGGACCTCGTGTGTCGTGAGCGCGTGCTGTTCGTCGATGCCAGCCTGACTTGCACAGCCCCGTTCGAGGTTACATCGCTGAGTCCGGCGCGTGACGCGACCTTCACCACGCACGCCATGTCTGCGCCGTCAGTGATGCAGGTGTACCGCGACCTGTACCGCGTCAATCCGCCGCCATGCACGCTGCTGGCAATTCGAGGCATGCGTTTCGAACTCGGGGAGCCGCCCGGACCGCTCGCGCTCGAACACCTGGCGCTAGCGCTGGCCTGGGGGCAAGCCTGGTTAGGAAATAGCGTACCGCCGCCCGCCATCGCGCCTGAGGCCATGCATGCATGAAATCAGCCTGGCTGGCGGCATCCTGCGCATGGTCGAAGAGGTTGCCGCGCGCGAGCACTTCTGGCGGGTTTCACAACTGCGTCTTGAGGTCGGCGCGTTGGCCGGTGTCGAAGCGCAGGCCCTGCGTTTCGCGCTCACTGCCATGATGCCCGGCACCTGTCTGGAAGGGGGAAAGATCACCATCGACGAGATTCCCGGCACGGCCCGGTGCCTGCACTGCGCCGCCAGCGTGGAGATTGAAAGCTATCTTGAACCCTGCCCGCGATGCGGCAGCTTCACCTTGCAGGCCACTGGAGGCTCCGAGCTACGCGTGGTCGACCTCGTGGTGTTCGACGATTGAACTTTGAAGGAGAGGGTCATGTGTGTCGTCTGCGGCTGTAACGCCGAATCAAGCTCCGAGTCAAACTCCGACTCAAACTCCCAGCGCACCGATGCGCGGGAAACAACCTCCAGCGCTTTCCATGTACCTATGGAGACGGGTGACGGCGATCTTCACTATGGCGTTGGCGCCGCCCGATTGTCGGTGCCCGGTATCAGCCAGGCACGCGTCATCCATATGGAAGCCGATGTGCTGGGCGAGAACAAGCGCCTGGCAAACCGCAATCGAGCGCATTTCGCGGCGCATGGCGTGAGCGCGTTCAACCTTGTCTCCAGCCCCGGCTCGGGCAAGACAACGCTGCTTTGCGCGAGCATCAACGCGCTCAAGATCCGCAGGCCGGCCTTGAGCGTGGCGGTGATCGAGGGCGACCAGCAAACCAGTGTCGACGCGGATCGCATTCGCGCCACCGGCGTATCGGCGATCCAGGTCAACACTGGCCGCGGTTGCCATCTGGATGCGCAAATGGTGGGCGACGCTTTCGCGCGTCTCGATCTGCACGCAAGCGCGCATCACGGCCACGGTGCTCATGGTGCTGATGCGCTGCTGTTCATCGAAAACGTCGGCAACCTGGTTTGCCCGGCGCTGTGGGATCTGGGCGAGGCCGCCAAGGTCGTGGTGTTGTCGGTGACTGAAGGCGAGGACAAGCCTCTCAAGTATCCGGACATGTTCGCCGCTGCAACGCTGATGGTGATCAACAAGATCGACCTCATGCCTTACGTCAGTTTCGATGTGTCCAGATGCATCGGGTACGCCCGACAAGTCAACCCCGGCATCGAGGTGCTGCTCGTGTCGGCCACGACCGGCGATGGCATGGACCGCTGGCTGGACTGGCTGTTGCCGCAGTGCGATGACCCGGATCATCGTCCGGTGGCCGAACCGTTCGGGCACGACACTGCTGCGCAACGGATCACGGCGTCAACCGGCGTGACGCCATGATCCATTCAGTCCGCTTGCCAAAAGCGGCACCCGCGCGCGTGCTGGCCTGCGGTGCATACCTGAAGAATACTGCCTGCCTGATCGATGGCCAGCGAGTGCTGTGGTCCGCCGCGCACGGAGATCTCGTCGGCGCGGCCAACCGCGAGGCGCTGGACGACTCGGTCGAGGAACTGCTGCGTGCCGCATCGGGGCCGGTGCAGGCTGTGGCACATGACCTGCATCCGGATATTTACAGTACTCACGTTGCACAGGCGCTGGCGGGCCGTCTGGGCGTTCCGGCGATCGCTGTCCAGCACCATCATGCGCACATTGCGGTGGTCCAGGCCGAGCAAGGAGTAGCCGGTCCTGTCATCGGCCTCGCGCTGGATGGTGTGGGCTTGGGCGACGACGGCAGCGCATGGGGTGGCGAAGTACTTTGGGTGGATTCGGCCGCCCATCGGTGGCGTCGACTGGATCATTTGGTGCCCTTGTTATTGCCCGGCGGCGACGTGGCTGCGCGCGAACCCTGGCGCATGGCCGCTGCCGTACTGCACCGCCTGGGCCGTACCGACGAAATCGAAGCAAGGTTCGCTCCGGTGGTTGGCGTGGTTGCGGCGCGCGTCGTGCGCAGCCTGCTGGAGCGTCAGGTCAACAGTCCCTCCACGACAAGTGCCGGCCGCTGGTTCGACGCTGCCGCTGGCGCGTTGGGACTGTGCGTTCACCAAACAGTCGAAGCAGAAGCGGCCATTGCACTGGAGCAGCAGGCCAGAATGTGGCTGGAGGCCCACCCCGAATTCAGCGTGCAATGGACCTCGCTCGATCTGGCGCCGCTCGTAGCCGAATTGTTCGCGATGGCCGGCCAGGGCGTCGCGTCGAGCGCGCACGGTGCGGCGATTTTTCACCTGGGTCTGGCCGCTGGTCTGGCACACACGGCCACCGAGGCTGCGCGCGCACATGGCACCCGAACCGTCATTCTGGGGGGCGGCTGTTTCCTCAACCAGGTCCTTAGCGAACGTCTGAGCGCAGCGCTGCAAGGCGCGAGCCTGGTGGTGTTGCGACCACAAAGCGTGAGTTGTGGCGATGCGGGCCTCGCGCTAGGTCAGGCGTGGGTGGCGGGCTGCACCATCAATGCCAGTCAAGGAATGCTATCTGCTGAGGAAACCTTATCATGTGCCTAGCGTTGCCTGCTCGTGTTATAGCGCTCGACGGCACGGACATGGCCGTCGTCGACCTTGGTGGCGTGCGGAAACGAATTTCGATTGCGCTGGTGCCCGAGGTTCAGGTCGGCGACTATGTGATCGTTCATGTGGGTTATGCCATCGGCATGCTCGACATAGAGGAAGCGGAAGCAACGCTTAAACTGTTCGCGGAGCTGGCCACGTGAAATACGTCGATGAATTCCGTGATGGCGCGCTCGCCCGCAACATTGCCGCCAACATCGCGGGAGAAGCTGAAGCGTCCCGGCGATACAGTTTCATGGAGTTTTGCGGCGGCCACACACATGCTCTAGCCCGCTATGGCGTCGCGGATCTGCTGCCTCCAAATGTACGCATGATCCACGGCCCCGGTTGCCCTGTGTGCGTGCTTCCCATTGGGCGTGTGGACATGGGCTTGCGCCTCGCGCTCGATGCCGGTGTGATGCTGTGCACCTACGGCGATGTGATGCGGGTACCGGCGTCGGCCGGCTTGTCCCTGATGCGCGCCAAGGCACGCGGCGCCGACATCCGCATGGTGTATTCCCCGCTCGATGCGTTGAAGCTCGCCGTCGACAACCCACGACGCGAAGTGGTGTTCCTTGCCATCGGTTTCGAGACCACCACGCCGCCGACCGCGCTGGCTATTCAGCAAGCAGCGCGTGAAGGGCTGAAAAACTTCAGCGTGCTGTGCTGCCACGTGCTGACGCCGGCCGCCATTACCCACATCCTTGAATCCCCGGAAGTGCGTCAATACGGCACGGTCGAGATCGACGGTTTTGTCGGGCCGGCCCACGTGAGTATCGTGATTGGATCGGGTCCCTACGAGGGGTTTGCCAAGACCCATCGCAAGCCGGTGGTAATCGCCGGGTTCGAGCCCCTGGACGTGATGCAGGCCATCCTGATGCTGGTGCGCCAGGTCAATGATGGCCGCGCCGAGATCGAGAATGAATTTACGCGTGCGGTGAATCGCGAAGGCAATGCTCGCGCCCAGGCTGTGACGGCGCAGGTGCTCGAAGTGCGCGCTACGTTCGAGTGGCGCGGACTGGGTGAGGTGCCGATGAGTGCACTCAGGATTCGCCCGGAATATGCGCTCTTCGACGCCGAGCGCCGCTTCGATCTGAACTACCGTGCGGTGCCCGACCATAAGCAATGCGAATGCGGTGCAATCCTGCGCGGGGTCAAGAAGCCCATCGACTGCAAGCTCTTTGGCACGGTCTGCACGCCGGACAATCCGATGGGATCCTGCATGGTGTCGAGCGAAGGCTCGTGTGCGGCGCACTACTCATATGGAAGGTTCCGGGACATCCCGGTGGTGGCCGCATGAAGTTGCAGTATTCAGCGTGACGCACTTTTGATCGAGATCCCCGATCTATGGATACACCGAAAAGACACTACACACGTCCTCTGGATATGAAGCATGGCCGCATTGACATGAACCATGGTGCGGGCGGCCGCTTGTCGGCGCAGTTGATCGAGGAGATATTCGCTCGCGCTTTCGACAATGAATTTCTGCGGCAGGGCAATGACGGGGCGCTCTTGCCGGTGCCTGCCGGCCAACGGTTGGTCATGGCTACCGACGCGCATGTCATTTCACCTCTGTTCTTTCCCGGCGGCGACATCGGCTGCCTTGCGGTGCACGGCACGCTCAATGATGTAGCGATGCTGGGAGCGACGCCGCTCTACCTGAGCGCGTGCTTCATCCTGGAAGAAGGCTTGCCGTTGGCGGAGCTCAAACGCATCGTGCAGTCGATGGCCAGTGCCGCGCTTGATGCAGGCGTGCCTATTGTCACCGGGGACACGAAGGTAGTCGAGCGCGGTAAGGGTGACGGCGTTTTCATCAGCACAACGGGGATCGGCACAGTGCCTGAGGGATGCGTCATCGGCGGGGCTTGTGCGCGGCCCGGCGACGCGGTGTTGCTGTCGGGAACGATCGGCGAGCACGGCGTCGCGGTGTTGTCTCAACGCGCTTCGCTGGAGTTTGAGACCACGATCAAATCCGACACAGCTGCATTACACACGCTGGTCGCGGCGATGTTGGCGGCTGCCCCCGTTGGCGCGATACATGTGCTTCGTGACCCCACTCGCGGCGGGCTCGCGACCACGCTCAATGAGATCGCGGGGCAGTCGAACGTGGGCATGATGCTGGAGGAATCTGCTATTCCCATACTGCCTCAGGTCGATGCTGCCTGCGAATTGCTCGGCCTGGATCCGCTGTATATCGCCAACGAAGGCAAGCTGGTGGCGATCGTCGCGCCGGAGGCTGCAGCGGCGGTGCTGGCGGCAATGCATGCACACTCTTTGGGCCACGCAGCCGCGTGTATAGGCAGCGTCACAGAAGACGAGAATTGTTTTATCCAGATGAACACATGTGTTGGTGGACGGCGCGTTGTCGACTGGCTGAGCGGCGAGCCGCTGCCGCGCATCTGTTGATCTCGTGTGTATTACCACCAGAAAGTGAGTAGTTTCCGAGCCTGCACAGTCGACCAGGTGACGACTATCATCAAAGTCGATGATGATGCGATTGCGTTCCAAGTCGGCGTCCATCGAAACAAACAACGCGAGATGCAGAGATGAAAAACGCTCTCGTTTGTTTCAACTGACCTCCACGGAGATTCACGATGCAAGCAGGAATGACTGGATTGAACGCTGCGCTCTTCGAGCGGTTTACCTCGCGCGGTGAAGCATTGTTTTCTGACAAAATATTATCAGTCATGCGAAACGAATTCGAAGGCCATCCGGAAAGATCGACCCCGAAAGCAGGGGCTTGAGATGGTCGCACCCCGGTCGGACGCATTTGTTTTTTTCGGCGCTACCGGCGATCTGGCATACAAGCAGATCTTCCCGGCGTTACAAGCCATGATTCGACATGGTCGCCTCGACATGCCGATAATTGGCGTAGGCAGATCGCCATGGGACAACGATCGTTTCATCGCGCGGGCGCGAGACAGCATCGAAAAGCACGCCACGCTGGACGCTGCGGCTTTCGAAAAACTCGCTTCCCGACTGCAATACGTCGTAGGCGACTGCCGCGACGAGCAGACCTATCGGCACTTGCGCGAGGCCTTGGGCAACTCCGGACAGCCCTTGTACTATCTTGCCCTTCCCCCGGAAATATTCGGGGTCGTGGTAGATGGCCTGTCCCGGTCGGGCTGCGCCAAAAATGCCCGCGTGATGGTTGAAAAACCGTTTGGGAGCGATCTCGCTTCGGCACAGGCCCTGAACGCGTTGCTCATGAAATCCTTCGCGCCATCGGCCGTGTTCCGCGTCGATCATTACCTGGGCAAGGAACCGATCCAGAACTTGTTGTACTTCCGCTTTGCGAATGCGCTCGTTGAACCGGTATGGAATCGTCGCTATGTAGCGAGCGTTCAGGTCACCATGGCCGAGTCATTCGGGGTACAAGGCCGTGGGAGTATGTACGAAGGCGTCGGGGCTATCCGGGATGTCGTGCAGAATCATTTGCTGCAAGTGGTTTCATTGCTGGCGGCCGAGCCCCCGGTCGCCGATCATCCCGATGCAATGCGCGATGCGAAACTGAGCGTATTCGAGGCGATGCGGCCAATCTCTGTGGACGAGACAGTGCGAGGACAGTTCCGTGGATACCGGGATGAGCCCGGTGTCGCCCCTGATTCCCAGGTTGAGACCTTCGTTGCGTTGCGTCTGCATATCGAGAACGAACGGTGGGCCGGCGTGCCGTTCTATATTCGGGCCGGCAAACACTTGCCCGTGACCGGTACCGAGATCATGGTGAAACTTAAATCGCCGTCGCACGCAGTCTTCGATACCGCGGCATCGGGCCAATCAAACTACTTCCGCTTCCGGATCAGCCCCGACGTGCTGATCTCGGTGGGCGCGCGCGTCAAGGTCCCTGGCGAGGTCATGGCAGGCGAAACGGTGGAACTCCTCGCACATCGTCATCCTGGCGGCGAAATGGCCCCATACGAACGCTTGTTTGGCGACGCGATTCTGGGGGACGCGTCGCTATTCGCTCGCTATGACAGCATTGAGGCAGCCTGGCGCACCGTTGCCCCCATTCTTGGGAACACCGTTCCAATCAGGTACTACGAATCGTCGAGCTGGGGACCGGCAGAAAGCGAACAGCTTATCTCGCGTGATGGCGGCTGGCATAGCCCGGTTGCGAACGCCACGAACGAGGGCGATGCCGGATGATGTGGCTTTCACACCGGCAACGGCGATTCCACGGTGATACGCTAGGCAGCGTGTACACGAATCGCAGGTTTAGCTATCGGAGTGAGCCATGAAGTCTGTCGCCCCAGCAGTATCCGCCGCGCCCGCCTATGGGCCAAAGCCCGCAGCGGTCTACACCTGCGCCATGCATCCCCAGATAAGGTTGCCGAACCCCGGCGCGTGCCCGATCTGCGGCATGACGCTGGAGTTGGTTGCCCCCGTCTTGACGGAGCAGTCTTCTATTGAGCTTAGGGATATGACTCGCCGCTTCTGGATGGCGGTGGTCTTCTCGGTGCCCCTGCTGTGGCTGACCATGGGACATGACGTCGGGCTTCCGGATCCGAACGACGCGATCAATCGCATGGCGCAAGCGTTCAAGCTTCCGCATCTCCTGTCCGTCTCGTGGTCGCAATGCTTGCAGGGCTTGCTGGCGACACCGGTCGTTCTATGGGCTGGATGGCCGTTCCTCGCGCGGGGATGGAGATCCTTCGCCACGTGGCAGTTGAACATGTTCAGCCTTATCGCCATAGGGGTTGGGGCAGCGTATTTCTTCAGTCTTTTCGTCTTGTTCTTTCCTGCCAGTGTTCCCGATGCGTTTCGACGCGGGGGTGAACTGCCTTCGTATTTCGAAGCTTCTTCCGTAATCGTGGCGCTTATTTTGCTAGGGCAGGTGCTTGAACTGCGTGCGCGCTCGCGGACCACCGGCGCGATACAGGACTTGTTGAAGCTGGCGCCACAAACGGCGGATAGAGTGCGCGTCGACGGTACGGAAGAAACCGTTGCGCTCGAGATGGTTGTCGTGGGTGACACTCTGCGCGTCAAACCCGGCTCAAAAATTCCTGTCGATGGCGTGGTCTTGGAAGGGCGATCGAGCGTCGATGAATCCATGATTTCCGGGGAACCGATCCCGGTAGAGAAGGTAACCGGCAGCAACGTCACAGGGGCGACCGTGAATCAGACCGGATCCTTTCTGATGAAGGCCGAGAAGGTCGGGAGCGAGACCCTGCTCGCGAGAATCGTTCAATTGGTCTCCGAGGCCGGGCGCTCTCGCGCGCCCATTCAGAAGATTGCCGACGAGGTTTCGGGATGGTTCGTCACGGCGGTGCTGGTGGTCGCGGCCGTTTCGTTCGTGGTCTGGATGCTCTTCGGACCGCAGCCGGTGCTCGGAAACGCTCTTGTCGTGGCTATCAGCGTACTCATTATCGCGTGTCCGTGCGCGCTCGGCCTGGCTACGCCAGTTTCGATCATCGTGGGTGTCGGACGAGGGGCGAAACAAGGTGTCCTTATCAAAGATGCGCAAGCGCTGGAGCTGATGGAAAAGGTGGATACCCTGCTGGTCGATAAAACCGGGACGTTGACGGAGGGTCGGCCACGGGTGCGTGCAGTCATCGCGCTTGACGGATTCACCGAAACTTTGCTGCTCGCTTATTCAGGCGGCCTCGAGGGGCAGAGCGAACATCCGCTGGCGCAAGCTATTGTCAGTGAGGCGCGCGAACGGAATGTCACGCTTCCCTCCGTGTCCGACTTCAATTCCGTGACCGGCAAAGGTATAAGCGGGACGATCGATGGCCATAGCGTCTTGCTCGGTAACGCGCGGCTGATGGATGACGCGAAAGTCGATTGCTTAGCCGCGAGAGCAGGCGTGGAACGACTGCTGACAGACGCGCAAACGGTTATGGTTATGTATCTTTCGGTCGACAGCAAGCTAGCTGGCTACCTTGGTGTGTCGGATCCCGTCAAAGCCACGACGCCCGAGGCAGTCAAGCAGCTTAGAGCGTCCGGAATCAAGATAATCATGCTAACGGGCGACAATGCGATGACCGCTAACGCCGTTGCGAAGGTTTTGGCTCTGGACGGCGTGAAAGCCGAGGTGCTTCCGCAAGACAAACATAAGTATGTGCAAGAGTTGCAGGAGCAAGGACATGTCGTCGCGATGGCTGGAGACGGTGTGAACGATGCGCCGGCCCTGGCGCAAGCCAATGTTGGCATAGCAATGGGGACAGGAACGGATGTGGCGATGAATAGTGCGCGCATCGTCCTTGTCAAAGGCGACCTGCGGGGTATCGCAACCGCAAGGCAGTTGAGCGTCGCCACGATGAAGAACATCCGGCAAAACCTGTTCTTTGCCTTCGCCTACAACTTGATCGGGATACCGATCGCGGCGGGCGTTCTTTATCCGTGGTCAGGCATCCTGCTAAGCCCTGTTATCGCAAGTGCCGCCATGGCATTCAGTTCCGTGTCGGTAATCGGAAATGCCCTACGCCTCAAGGCGGTCAGGTTCCACGGCGCGCCAACCTGACTTCACATATTGACGCCTACACCGGTGCATTGATGTCAGCGACCCTGACCAGCTTCTTGTTCACGAACTCCTGAATGCCCATCTCGGACAGTTCTCGGCCGTAACCTGAGTGCTTGACGCCACCGAACGGCAACTCCGGTGTCGTCCAGGTCGGTTGGTTGACAAACACCATGCCGGTGTCGATGCGGCTCGCCATGCGCTTGCCCCGTGCGATATCCCTTGTGAAGACCGAACCGCCAAGACCGAAGTCTGAATCGTTGGCGAGCGCCACCGCTTCGTCTTCGTTTTTTACGGTGAAAAGCAGGGCGACCGGTCCGAAAAACTCATCGCGGAATGCGGGATTGTCTGGCCGGATATGGGTGAGAATCGTGGGCTGCATGAATGCGCCTGGACGATCAAGACGCTTGCCGCCCATGACGAGCTTCGCACCGTGAGCAACCGCTTGTTCTACCTGATCGAGGAGTTTGACGAGAGCCGATTCGGTCGACAGCGGACCCAGCGTCGTCACGGGATCCATCGGGTCGCCCGGCCTGAGCGCCTCAAGCGCCGTTTGAAACCTGTGCAGAAAGTGGCCCGCTACTTCCTCGACAACGATAAAGCGCTTGGCAGCTACGCAGCACTGGCCCATGTTGTTCATCTTGCCCCACACAGCCCATTTGACCGTCTTTTCCAGGTCCGCATCTTCGAGCACGATGAATGCGTCGCTGCCGCCCAGTTCCATTGTCGACTTCTTGAGGTTCATCCCAGCCCGGGCGGCCACCACTCTTCCGGCGTCCACACTCCCAGTCAACGCTACGCCCTTGATCCGCGGATCATCGATTACCTGATTGACCTGGTCATAGGAAATCAGAAGGTTGGTATAGGCGCCTGCCGGTGCACCTGCGTCAAGCCATAGCTGCTCGAAAGCGATGGCGCACTGGGGCACGCAGCCGGCGTGCTTTACCATCACTACATTACCGGCCATCAGATTCGGTGCGGCAAAGCGTGCGAGTTGATAGTACGGAAAATTCCACGGTTGTACGCCGAAGAGCACGCCTAATGGGCTGCTTTCGACTTGCGCTTCCCCTGTGAGCGGTTGCAGGACCCGGGGTGCCAGGAACGACTCCGCGTTCCTCGCGTAGTAGTCGAGGATATCTGCACTCAGCTCCACCTCACCTCGAGCCTGTGCGACCAGCTTACCCATCTCGAGGGTTACCGGCCGGGCAAACTCATAGACCCGCGCGCGCATCAGCGCTGCGGCTCTTGCGACAATTGCCGCTCGTTCGTAGAAACTGGTATGCCGCCAGGTTTCAAAGCAAGCTTGTGCGTGCTCGATTGCTATTTCAAGCCGCTTATTGTCAAACTCTTCGAATGTTTTCAGAATCGTACCGTCATACGGGTTCACGCTTTGATAGGACATGACCGGCTCTCATTGGTAAGGATGGCTATCGAAGCGAAAGCAAGTTTCGCTCGACTTGAAAAATTGAATTTCAGTCCGCCGTATCGGGCGGAGCGGATGAACGTGCCTCTAGCCGTCTGTTCCTGCGACGACGCGCCATTTCGCCGGCTCTCATCGTGTCTTGAGCCGGCACGCTCGAAGAAAGACGTGCGAATTCCTGGTCCACCATGCTGGCAAGATCGCCTTCGCTTACCTCCGCTCCGGGCGGAAGCGAAAGCAATGACTCAAGAAATGTTTGCGTTGTCATGGGAGACTCCTTTGCTGGCTACGGCCAATTGGGAACGACGTTAATCAAATACAATTTTTATCACTGGGCGATAGTTGATGGCTCTTACTGCGACGGAGAATGGAATAGCCGGCGCGAACATCGTGCACAGTCAATCGGCGCCATGAAACGAGAGACGGGCTTCGATGCTGACTTCGGGCCGTCACAGGCTTGAGTCGGTAGTCGCTCGACGGGTTTTAGCGCAGAGCTGAGAAGCAACCGCTATAAAAACGCCTAATTTTCCAGCGAGTTCTATAGCCGAGAGAAAAGCAAGGGAACGTGAGTGAGCGTATTCGGATGACACTGCAACCGCGATCACGGCTACGCTAACCAGACACAGAAATGCAAGAGCATATCTCGCCAGGATAATTCCCTTAAAGGAAAGAACAGCGAGCGCAACAAACAGGAGCTTCGAGGTCAATAGCGCGGAAGACTGTTCAACGCTCGTTCCGCTATCTATTTCCCATGGAAGTTCGACTAAAGACCACAGCACGACAAAGCAGGTTGAAATTGTGGCCCACCTATCCATGCCCGCGGCTAGGTATCGCGTGGCTCGACCGCCCGATTCGACCGGGAGCAGCCCGGGTTTCGGCAACACGCGCCCGCTGCTGTCCGGGTTCATATGGATCGGCTGTACATGAGTTTTGCCTTTAATAAGGGCTTCACCGAGCCTGGCACCTAAGTCGTTAGCAGCTTAAGCATTTGCAGGGCACGTTCGTGGATGATGCTGCCACGCGACCAGTAACGTTCTGATCGAAGATGCGATTGCGCCTAAAAGGTAACGCCTGAAAATTCACTACAGGATAGCTTTCGACGTGGCAAAGCGAAAGACTCGGAATCTACTCAGATCAACGTGATTGGGCGATAAAGCCGCGTGGGAATTAGCCAGTGGCTTGCTACGCAACGCGGTTCGCGAACGGCGCACGCCGCGGTTGTTGCACGGCAGCCTGGCAAGGATTGCCTCGTCGGTTACCGCGCTGGAACTTCAGCCACGGTTTAAGCATCTGCGCTTGGGTTTATCGTCCGACAATCCCTTCTATCAAAGGCGCTTCGCGGGTAGCGACTTCAAGTTTGCGCGAACCCTTTTTGCTGCCAAAAGCGACATATAGTCAAGGACGCGTGCTCCATCTCGATAGGAGGCCATCGTGTCCTCATACATCTTCGAGACGGCTAGCACCGATGTATGCGTTTCTTCGGCTATCTGCTCAACAACTCTCTCATCGCTGGGTCTATTCACTTTGATTTCCTCGTTCGGAAGCAGTAGGGGAAAAGCTGAATTTTCCAAAAACGAATGACGAGGTGATCGCAAAAGCAAAGAGTTCTTCGTCTGGATCGGCGCTTCGCGAAGTGTCGCGTGCACAATTCAAACTAGCATTTTTGTACGAGCCGCCGTTGACTCAGATCAAGGCAGATCTGTTCGAGAAATAGCGCGGGCATGAATGCCAATGAACAATGGCGTTCACCCGGAATTTTGCTCCGCCACTAGAGAGATAGCGTCGTTCGGAGCAGGGGGAAGGGAGAAGGGCAGGCGGGTTGCAAACCGAATGCGTTAGCCCCGCGACTTACCCCGGCTCGCCTTTAGTTTTGGTTATGGCCGAAGCCGGCGCGAAAGGCGGCCCCAGCTTTTTCGCAATGAGGTCCATGAGATAGGCGGAAAAGTACACCACCGCAGCGCCCAGGGCTAGTCCACGCAGATCGTCAAAGCCCACAAAATGGTGGGTTAAATATTGGACCGCACAGTAGACCACTGCGAAATAGATCCAGATGTAGAAGGCATCGACGGGACGGTCATGCCGCCGATGCGGTGCATGATGGTGAGCACCCGTCTTTAGTTCCGGAGAGGATTGTATTTGCATGTTCTATCGTGGCGGTGCCGTTGGGTTATTCGGTTGGGGGACCCTGCCGACCAAACCTCTTTAAGGCGCTTGGTTTAAAGCGGACTTAACGCACCGCTTAGCACGATGTATGAATGCATCGTAATGGGGAAAACATTAGTCCAGTAGTTGCCATCCATGTCTGTTTGATATGGATCAAATAGTGCGCAAGACTGGCCGGCCTATGCTGTCAGCACTCTTTCGGTGGGAGTAACGCGAAACACGGGCGGAACACGGCCACTCAGCTTCACTCCTTGCTTCCCCGACGATTGCCTTACCGCTGTTCTGGATATTACCGGCCGGCAAGACAGCGAGGAGCATGTTACCTACCGGCGAACCAGCAGCTCGAATTCGTGACCGGTGCTTGGTTAAGCCTTGCGCTCGCGAGTCGAATGCAAATCACGACATCGCAAAAGGACGGGCTTATGCAAATTCGAGAAATTCGATCAAAGATCAAGAGCGTTACCAATACGCGCAAGATTACCCGCGCGATGGAAATGATGGCGCGTACAAAAATGGCTAAAGCGCAGCGACGCGCGCGCGTGTTCCGGCCGTATGCGGAGCGTATTCGCGCCATAGCAATACGTCTTCACGAAGACAAACCGGACTACATGTCGGCTTTCCTCGCTCGACGCATGCCGGTTGCCCGGGTCGGCCTGATTGTTGTCAGTACCGACCGGGGTTTATGCGGGCCGCTAAACAATCGCTTGCTGCTCAAGTGCTCGGAGGCGTTGGACGAGTGGCAAAAGGCGGGAGTGAAGGTCGAGGTGAGCGTGATCGGGTCCCGGGGTATCGGCCCATTGCATCGTCATGGCGCCAACGTTGTAGCGCGTACCGGCGTATTGACCGCGGAGCTGCACTTTGATGCGTTCTTCGGCACGATTACCGTGCCGCTCAGCGGATTTCTCAACGCACAGCTGGACGAAGTCTACATTGCGTATAACCACCTTTCCAGTGCCCTGTCTTATGAGCCTAAGCTCGAGAAGGTTCTGCCGCTAGACGAGCTCCTGGCGAATCGTGACGGGCCGCCGGAGCCCTTGCCCGAGTATATCTACGAGCCGGACCCCAAGCCCGTGGTCGACACCTTGCTGCTGCGCTACGTCGAATCATTCATCTACCAGGCGGTTGCCGAGAATAATGCCTGCGAGCAGTGCGCCCGAATGCTGGCGATGCAAGCGGCGACCGACAATGCCGACCGCATGCTCAAGAACCTGGTTCGCGTTTATAACAGGACCCGCCAGGCGGCGATCACCACCGAGCTATGTGACATCGTCAATGGCGCATCGGCCGTTTAAGCCAAGGTAAATATGGACCATCTCTTGCGGGTCGACATTCTTAGTGTCGAAGAATTGCTTTTTACAGGCGACTCTACTTTCGTTGTATTGCCGGGCGAGGTAGGTGAATTGGGCATTTATCCCGGCCACGCGTCCCTGATGACGCGCATTCGACCAGGGGTTATAAAGATCCGTCAGCCTGGGGCGGCTGAAGATCAGCATGTTTTTGTCGCAGGAGGCGTGCTGGAAGTGTTGCGGGACTCGGTCATCGTGCTGGCTGACCATGCAATTCGCACGCCGGAACTTGATTCTGCACAGGCAGATGAAGCGAGAGCTAAAGCAAGCGAACTTCGCGACCAGTTCGCAGGCGAGAGCCGAGGAGAATTCGATTTCGCCGCGGCTAAATCGGAACTGATGGACGAACTGAGAAGGTTCTTTCTGTTGGCCCTGCACGAGAATACTCGTTGAGTGCGGTGACGGCTGCACTGTTGGCGAATAGGTGCAGCACCCTATTCGCCAACATGAAACGGTGTACATCCCCTCATGGAATACGTTTGCTCTGAGCGCCCTGAGCTTTTGGATAGAACCGCGCACCGTCGAGTTCGGACAGCAACTCGTACTCACGATACTTCGCCGTCACGTCACGCTGGGCAGCATCGAGCAGTACGCGCGCTTCATCCGGGTCCGACTTCGACAGGCCGCTATAGCGGATTTCGTTGTAAGCATAGTCCCGCAGGGGAATAGCCGGACGGGGTGAATCAAGGCAGAAAGGATTTTGCCCAACGGCACGTAGCGCCGGGTTAAAGCGCAAGAGAGGCCAGAAGCCGCTCGCGACAGCAAGCTCTTGCTGTTTCATACCATGGCGCATGTCAATGCCATGCGCGATGCAATGGCTGTAAGCGAGAATCATGGACGGGCCATCGTAAGCTTCCGCCTCGCGAAAGGCGAGCAGCGTTTGCTGAGGATTCGCACCCATGGCCACCTGCGCGACGTAGATATTGCCGTAGGCGATCGCTTGCAGCGCCAGATCCTTGCGTGCCACGCGCTTGCCTGCGGCAGCGAACTTGGCGACCGCGCCGAGCGGTGTTGCTTTGGATGCCTGACCACCTGTATTCGAATAGACCTCTGTGTCGAGCACGAGCACATTCACATTGCGTCCCGTCGCGAGCACGTGATCGAGACCGCCATAGTCGATATCGTAGGCCCAGCCGTCACCCCCGACGATCCAGATACTACGGCGAACCAGGTGATCGATCAGCGACAGCAGATCGCGCGCGGAGTCGGTTTTCAGCGCGAGCAACTTCGACCTCAATTCAGCGACGCGCTGGCGCTGGGCGCGGATATCTGATTCCTCCGTCTGCGGCGCATCGATAATCGCTTGTGCGAGCGCCTCGCCTACTTGCGGCGCGAGAGAGCGCAGCAGCGTGAGTGCCATGTCGAGGTGTTTGTCGGCGGCGAGGCGAAAGCCAAGGCCGAACTCGGCGTTGTCTTCGAACAGCGAGTTCGACCACGCCGGGCCCCGGCCTTCGTGGTTCAGCGTCCAGGGTGTCACGGGCAGATTGCCGCCGTAAATCGATGAGCATCCGGTCGCATTGGCGATCTGCGCCCGGTCGCCGAACAACTGCGACAGCAGCTTGAGATAAGGCGTTTCGCCGCATCCGGCGCACGCACCGGGGAATTCGAATAGCGGCTGCAAAAACTGGACGCCGCGCACGTTCTTGAAGTCGACGCGTGAGCGATCGTTGACCGCAAGGGTCTCGAAGAACGCAATGTTCGCGAGAGACTCGGCGAGCAAGGGTGCTTTCGCGGTGAGGTTGATCGCCTTGACATCGGCTTGCGTGGAACTTTGAACCGGGCACGCTTCGACGCATAGGCCGCAACCGGTACAGTCTTCCGCATACACCTCAAGGGTGAAACGTTCTTCGGGGTAGCCTCGCGCATTGACGGGCGCCGACTTGAACGACGACGGCGCGCCGTTGAGCTGGTCCTCGTTGTAGTAGCGCGAGCGGATCACGCTGTGAGGGCACACGAATGCGCATTGCCCGCACTGAATGCACGATTGCGCATCCCAGCTTGCGACGATATCGGAGACGTTGCGTTTCTCGAATGCGGCCGTCCCCGATGGAAACGTGCCATCGGCAGGCATCGCGCTGACGGGGATCATGTCGCCCATGCCCGCGAACATCTTTGCGGTCACACGCCGAACGAATTCAGGGGCGGTTGCCGGCACCTGCGCTGCAAGGTCGTGCGCATTGGTGGCGCGGGCGGGCAGGGGTACCTCATGAAGATGGCTTAGGGCGGCGTCGACCGCCGCATTGTTCTTTTCGACAGTCTCCTCGCCCTTGCGGCTGTAGGTCTTGGTGATTGATTCTTTGATGTGGCGCAGGGCCTCGTCTCGCGGAAGCACGCCTGAAATCGCAAAGAAACAGGTCTGCAGGATCGTGTTGGTGAGGTTCCCAAGGCCCGCGTCGCGCGCCACGCTGGTCGCATCGATGACAAAAAAACGCAGCTGTTTGTCGATGAGCGTTTGCTGCACCGAGTGGGGCAACTGGTCCCACACTTGCTCGGGCCCGAACGGGCTGTTGAGCAGAAACACGGCGCCTCGCGCGGCCAGTCGCAACATGTCCTGCCGCTCCAGAAAGCCGAACTGGTGGCAGGCGACAAACGACGCCGATGCGATCAGATATGGTGCCCGGATCGGCTCGTTCCCAAAGCGAAGATGTGATGCCGTTTGAGCGCCTGACTTGTGCGAATCGTAGACGAAATAGCCCTGTGCATAGAGCCCCGCATCCTCGGCGATGATCTTCACGGTGTTCTTGTTGGCGCCGACAGTCCCGTCGGCGCCCAGTCCGTAGAAGACCGCGGTCTTGACGCTCGGCGGCTCGATGGAGAAAGCTGGATCGTAAGTGAGGCTGGTGTGAGACAGGTCGTCATCAATACCAACCGTGAAGCTGTTTTTCGGATTCGGCTTGCTCAGTTCATCGAAGACTGCGCGTGCCATTGCCGGCGAGAAATTTTTCGATGAAATGCCATAGCGTCCGCCGATCACGCGCGGCATCGTGCTGCGCTCGCCGCTCGTGAATGCTTGAGCAAGCGTACTGACGACATCGAGATAGAGCGGTTCGCCCGGAGCGCCCGATTCCTTTGTCTGTTCGATCACGCCAATGGAGCGCACCGTCGCGGGCAGTTGTGCGAGAAAGTGCGCGGCGGAAAACGGCCGGTACAGACGTACCTGGAGCGCGCCGACTTTCTCGCCCTTCGCGCAAAGCGCCTTGACTGTCTCACGAACCGTTTCCGCACCTGACCCCATGGCGATGACCACGCGTGTGGCGTCTTGCGCGCCTTCGTATTCGAACAGGCGGTACTGGCGTCCGGTCAATGCGGCAAAGCGAGCCATGACAGCGTCGACAACGGCGGGTACTTTCTCGTAGAAAGGATTGGATGCCTCGCGCGCCTGAAAGTAGGTGTCCGGATTGTGGGCCGTGCCGCGAATGAAAGGGTGCTCGGGACTGAGCGCGCGTTCACGATGCTCGCGGACCAGGCGGTCGTCGATCATCGCGCGGATGTGTTCGTCAGGCAGAAGCTCGAGTGTGTTCAGTTCGTGCGAGGTGCGAAAGCCGTCGAAGAAATGCAGGAAGGGCACCCGCGACTCAAGCGTTGCCGCCTGGGATATCAAGGCGAAGTCATGCGCTTCCTGCACCGACGCGGACGATAGCAAGGCGAAGCCGGTGGTACGCACGGTCATCACGTCAGAGTGGTCACCGAAGATCGATAGTGCGGAGGTTGCCAGCGAACGCGCAGCGACATGGAACACGGTCGCCGTCAATTCACCCGCGATTTTCAGCATGTTCGGCAGCATCAGCATGAGACCCTGCGACGCGGTAAACGTGGTCGTCAACGCGCCGGATTGCAGCGCGCCATGGACCGCGCCGGCTGCACCACCTTCGCTTTGCATTTCCTGCACGACCGGAACGTTGCCCCAGATGTTCTTGACACCTTTGGCGGCCCATTCGTCGGCGAGTTCCGCCATGGTCGAAGAGGGCGTGATCGGAAATATCGCGCAGATCTCGTTGACGCGGTAGGCGACGTGGGCGGCTGCCGTGTTGCCATCCATCGTGGTTCTGTTGCCCATTATCGTTTCCTCTAACGTGGAACTTCAGCTACGTCAGGCAAGACCGCGCCCGATGGTTCTGCAAACATGTCGATCGCGTGACTAGGGCACTGATCGAAGCAGACCGCACAGCCGGTGCAGCGCTCGAAGTCGACGCGGTACCCTTGGTTCGGCCCGAGCTTGACGATCGCATCTTCAGGACACGCGGCGAGACAGTTGTCGCATTCGAAACAGTTGCCGCATGAAAGACAGCGCTTGGCCTCGTGTACCGCTTCGCGTTCGCTGAGACCGCTGACCACCTCATCGAACGACTGGATTCGATCCGCGGCGCTGCGCTCGTTTTGCCGCGATGGTTCGGCGTCGCTGTAGATCAACAGGTTGAGCAGCGCGAAATCGGCTATGGGATGCTTCGGTGCGGACTCGCGCACGAGGCCGTTGAGCCAGGCGTCGATATGCGCGGCCGCCTTTTTGCCATGGCCCGTCGCAACGGTCACGCTGCGCTCGCCCGGTACAAGGTCGCCGCCCCCGAAGATGCCCGCTTCGCCCGTCATCATGTTGGGACCGACGATCATCGTGCCGTCAGCTTGAAACTCAATGCCGGGTATCTGCCTGAGAAATTGGCTGTCCGCGTCCTGCCCGAGCGCCAGCACAACGGCGTCAGTATGGAGCGTTTCGAATTGTCCTGTCGGCTGTGGATGCCCGTGCTCGTCGATGCGCATCCTTTCGACTGTCAGGGCGCTTGCGTCGATCGCCGTGATCGTAGTCAGCCATTTGATCTTGATGCCTTCGGCGAGCGCTTCGTCCGCTTCGAACCCATGGGCGCTCATATGCTCGCGATCGCGCCGGTAGACGATCAATGCGTCGTTCGCGCCTAGTCGCTTGGCGGTGCGCGCCGCGTCCATCGCCGTATTGCCGCCGCCATAGATGATCACGCGTCGGCCGAGCAACGGCGTGGTTCCCTGCTCGACGTCACTTAGCAATGACACGGCGTCGAATACCCTGGCTGCATCGCGCGCGGGAATGTCAACGTGCCGGGAAAGGTGGGCGCCGATCGCCACGAAGACGGCGTCGAAGTTGCCCGCCCGTTTCTCCGCGAGCAGATCCTCGACCTTGTGGTTCAGCACGAGCTTTACGCCAAGCGCTTCGATACGCGCGATTTCACGCATCAGGATGTCGCGTGGCAGGCGATACGCGGGGATCCCGAAGTGGAGCATCCCGCCGGGAAGCGGACCGGCGTCATGGATCTCGACAGCATGGCCGCGTCGTGCCAGGTGATAAGCGGCCGACAGGCCGCTTGGGCCGGCGCCGACGATCAATACGCGCTTGCCGGAAGGCGGCATGTCGACCGGCAAGGTCCAGCCGCCTTCGATCGCCTTGTCACCCAGAAAGCGCTCGACAGCATGAATGCCGACCGTACTGTCCAACTCCGCACGGTTGCAATGGGACTCGCACGGGTGGTAGCAGACGCGCCCGTGTATGGCGGGCATCGGATTGTCGCGCACCAGCGTTTCCCAGGCCGCCCGGAAGTTGCCCGCCTGCGCATGAGCCATCCATGCCTGAATGTCTTCGCCCGCGGGACACGCGGCATTGCACGGCGGCAACAGGTCCACGTAGACGGGGCGTTTGGAACGCCTGGGCCCCGCGCCCGTGACGCTTGTCAACTCGACCCTTGGCGTCATGTCGGTGTGCTTAGGATAGGTCATTTCAATGCTCCGTGATCGCAGACGGATTTGGCACCGGCGGCGTAGATTCGCCGGTCGTGCCGGACCGGGCCTTCACTGCGCTGCCTGTCTCTTTCAAGAACAACGACAAGACGATTGCAAGCACGATGGCGGCGATGCCCACGGTTCCCGCCTTTTGAAAGACCGGCAGCGACAGTTCCGCGCCACCTGAAATTCTTGTCAAAAGCCAGCCGTATAGCGGCGCCATCACCGCGCTGAACGTGAACACGAGAAAGTTGATGGCGCCCGTCGCGCTGCCTTTCACATGATCCGGATTGACTTCTTTGATGATGGTGTAGGGAATCATCGCGGCGCCAGACCCAAATCCAAGAATGAAGCCAGCCAGGTAGGGCGGCAGGGTGTTCTGCGGCAGGTAGAGTATGGAGAGTGCGGCTGCCAGCATCACGAGAGCGCCAGCGATCAACATGGGCTTGCGGCGGCCGATCCGGTCGGCAATGTACCCGAGCACGGGACAGCCGATTACCCAGCCAAGCGGCACCATTGACGCGCGATTGACAGCTTGCGCATAGTCGATATGCCAGCCGTCGCGCAAAAAGGCGACACCCCAGATCATGTCGCCGATAGTCGTGGGCAGGAACAGCAAGCCTGCGGCGAACCCGCACAGATACGATTGCGGATTTGTCAGTACGGTCTTGTACGGTGTGAACATCGACCAGATTGACGACTGTTCCGCTGTCCGGGCATCGTGATCCGCAGGGGTCAGGATCAGGATGAGGGCCGCGACAATCACGCCTGCTAAGCCCGCATACAGCCAGAACTGCTGCCAGACAATTCCACCATGAATCAACGGCGCGACGACGAACTGACCCGCCGATCCGCCCAACATGCCGAAGCATTGGGTGAAGCCGACGGCTGTAGCCAGATAGCGTGGCGGAAAGCCGTGGGTGGCGAGGTATACGGCACCGGTGAAGGCGAATGCACCACCGGCGCCCTGGAGCAAGCGGCCGAACTCCGCGGAAGCGACCCATCCGGCTCCGAATAGCGCGGCCCCGCCCGCGAGCATGGCGACGCCTAGCGGGATGACGTATTTCGCGCCGTACCGATCCAGCGAGGCGCCGGCAACGAGAGAGAATAATGAATACGTGTAGTAGTAGAGCCCGACGAGCGAACTTACGCCGAGCGCGGAAAGCGCGAAGGCATGGGTCAACTCTGGAACCATGACGCCCGGAGCCGAGCGCAATGCGTACTGCCCGAAATAGAAGATCAGGCAGAACACCCAGGCGACAATGAACGCGGGGTGAAAACAGTCGGTACGCGATGATGCGGGAGAGTTGGATGGCACGACGCACTCCAAGACGGTGTGTCCAGATACTGTGCCTTTAGCGGTTTCCGGGAGTGATGTAGATCAAAGATATCGCCAGCGCCACGGGCGGTCCTGGTGCAATTCTCTGATCTTCTATTTCCAGTCGTTCTACAACGTTAGTCGAGCGAAAGCATCTTGATCCCGCTGACATCTGAACGCAGCATCGGCCTGACGAAAACCTCGACACCGTCGACTTGACGCAGATCAATTGCGCCGAAAAAGATACCGCTACAGTCGTTTTGAATCGCTGTTCCCGAGGCAAGTCACAACGGCCGCGATGGGTGGGCCTTGCCCTTAAAGGTCTCACCGGGCTTCACCGGGCTTCATCGGGTCTCACGAACAACATCACCCTCTGCGCGTAGTCATTCACGTTTTGAAGAAGACTCTCGCATGGGTTCGTACACGTCGCTGCAAGGTAAGCAAGACTGACCTGAAGGATCTTCATGGACACTCGCTCCAGGATTGTTTCCACCGGTAACCCCGCACTCCCGCAGCAACCGGTTTCCCCTGCTGCCACCAACGCCTTTCGCGCGCTCGATCACACGAAGGAGGCAACGATCGCTCGTTTCACAGGCGGTCTGTCCCCTGCAGCGCAATCGCTGGCTTTTGCTGACTGGTTCATCCATCTCGCGTCGGCACCGGGGAAACGGGTGGAGCTGGCGTCGCTAGCCGCCGCGAATGCAGGCCAGATCGGTGACTACGTGCTGCGCAGCCTGACGGGTAACGCGGCCGCGCCACTTGCGCAGCCAGCACCCGGAGATCACCGTTTTCGCGCGGAGGTCTGGCAGACCGAGCCTTATCGACTTTTGCAGCAGATGTTCCTGCTGACCGAACAATGGTGGCAAGCCGCAACCCGTGACGTACCGGGCGCGACGAAACATCACGAAAACGTCGTGAGTTTTGGCGCGCGCCAGTTGCTCGATATGTCCTCGCCGACGAATTCCCCGTTCACCAACCCCGAGGTCATACAGCGCACCCAGGCTACGCTGGGCGCCAATCTTCTGCAGGGCGCGTGCAACTTGCTCGAAGACGCGCGACGCCAGGCGAACGGCCAGCCTCTCGCCGGCGTCGATCAGTTCAAGGTCGGCGTTGCTCTCGCGGTGACGCCCGGCAAGGTGGTCTTTCGCAATCATCTGATTGAGCTTATTCAGTACAGTCCCACGACCGAAAAGGTCGTCGCCGAGCCGATCCTGATCGTGCCCGCCTGGATCATGAAGTACTACATACTAGATCTCTCGCCGCACAACTCGCTGATCCGCTTCCTGGTCGGCCAGGGCTACACGGTGTTCTGCATCTCGTGGCGCAACGTGGGCGCAGAAGACCGGGACCTGAGTCTCGATGATTACCGGACGCTCGGCGTCATGGCCGCGCTCGATACCATCGGCGAAATCGTGCCGGATCAGCGGATCCATGCGACGGGCTATTGCCTCGGCGGCACATTGTTGTCGATAGCCGCAGCGGCAATGGCGGGCGTCGGCGACGAGCGGCTTGCCTCCGTATCGCTGCTTGCCGCGCAAACGGATTTCACGGAACCCGGTGAGCTGCAATTGTTCATCGACGACAGCGAGGTCTACTTCATCGAAAGCATGATGTGGTCGAAGGGTTATCTCGACGCCAGCCAGATGTCGGGCGCGTTTCAGATGCTGGAGTCGAACGACCTGATCTGGTCCCATGTCATTCACGACTACATGCTGGGTGATCGCACGCCCATGTTCGACCTGATGGCCTGGGATGCCGATTCGACCCGCATGCCCTATCGGATGCACTCGGAGTATCTGCGCAAGTTGTTTCTCGACAACGACCTCGCGTCGAGCCGGTATCAAGTCGATGGACGGCCCATCTCGCTGCGCAACATCCGGGCGCCGATGTTCGTGGTCGGCACTGACCGCGACCATATCGCGCCGTGGCGTTCGGTCTACAAGATCCACTACCTGTCCAGCACGGAGATCACGTTCGTGCTGACGAGCGGCGGCCACAATGCCGGCATCGTCAGCGAACCGGGGCACGCGAACCGGCAGTTCAGGATCGAATACGCAGCGGGAGGGGATCTTCGCGTCGGCCCGGACGAATGGATCGCCGCCGCCGAACCGCGCGACGGTTCATGGTGGACCGAATGGACCGCCTGGCTCGCCAGCCGTTCAGCAAAGGATCTTGTCGCACCACCGCACATGGGGCTCGCTGCTGAAGAGCGCGTGACCCTTGTCGATGCACCCGGCACCTACGTACTTCAGGACTGAGAGCGACCCATGGACGACAACCTCCTTCACAACCGTACCTTCGATGAACTCGCGATCGGTGAGTCGGCATCGCTCGTACGCACCGCCGGGCTCGACGATATCCAGTTGTTTGCCGCCATGTCGGGCGACGTCAATCCCGCCCACGTCGATGCGGCTTTCGCCGCGCATGACATGTTCGGTCATGTTGTCGTGCAGGGCATGTGGACGGCCGGGCTCATCTCTGCGTTGCTGGGTACGAGACTGCCCGGACCGGGCACGATCTATCTCGACCAGGACCTGCAGTTCCGTCATCCGGTCGTACCGGGCGACGTGGTGACAGCAACGGTGATCGTCAAGGAAAAACGCGCGGACAAACGGATTGTGCTGCTCGATACGCGTTGCACCAACCAGCGGGGCGAGGTGGTCCTGATCGGCCTGGCGACGGTGATTGCGCCGGCCGAGACTATCGTATGGCCGCGGCTTGCCCGTCCGGATGTTTCGGTGCGAAGCCACGGTCGTTATGACGCTTTTATCCGCGAAGCCCAGAGCATGCCATCCTTGCGCACGGCGATCGTGCACCCGTGCTCCGCGGAGGCGATCAAGGCGGCGATCGAGGCCCGCAACGAAGGGATGATCGATCCCGTGCTGATCGGCCCGGAAGCGAAGATTCGTGCCGCCGCCGAATTGGCGGAGGTCAGCCTCGCCGGGGTGACGATCGAAGCGGTCGAACACAGCCATGCGGCCGCCGCGCGCGCCGTCGAAATGGGTGCGGCAGGCAAGGTCGCCGCCCTCATGAAGGGCAGCCTGGAAACGGACGAGTTGCTCGCGGCGATCGTCGGCTCGGCGTCCGGCCTGCGGACCGAACGGCGTATCAGCCATGTCTATGCGATGGACGTGCCCGCCTATCCCAAGCCCTTGTTCATCACTGACGCCGCCGTCAACATCGCGCCCTCGCTCGAACAGAAACGCGATATCTGCCAGAACACGATCGACCTGCTGCATCTGCTCGGCATCGCGCAACCCCGGGTAGCCGTGCTCGCCGCGGTGGAACTCGTCAACCCGCACATGCAGACCACGCTCGACGCAGCCGCGCTCACCGTGATGGCTGCGCGCGGCCAGATTCGTGGTGCGATTGTCGACGGCCCGCTCGCCTTCGACAACGCCATCAGCATGGCGGCGGCCAAGACGAAAGGGATCGTCTCGCCGGTCGCGGGGCAGGCGGACATCCTGCTCGTGCCCGACCTGGAAGCGGGCAACATGCTGGCCAAGCAATTGATGTACTTCAGCGGCGCCGATGCCGCCGGGCTGGTACTCGGCGCACGCCTGCCGATCATCCTGACCAGCCGCGCCGACAGCCTGCGGGTGCGGCTCGCGTCGGTGGCGCTGGCCAGGATAGTCGCGCAACGCACGCTGCTCAGCAAGGCGTTGCCATCATGAGCGCGCCGCTATTGCTTACCTTCAATCCCGGCTCATCGACGATCAAGATCGGCCTGTTCAGCGTCTCGTCCAGTGGCGCGACGAGGATTGGCCAGGGCATGATCGATTTCCGGCGCGTGCCGCTCTCGCTGCATCTGGTGAATGAGGGCGCCGTTCACGATATCCCTCTGAAGGCCGTTGTCACAGAGAACCTGCACGAGGTGCTGGACGAAACGCTCAATTGGTTTGCGACGCATTTTTCGCTGACGGATCTGGTCTCGGTCGGGCATCGGGTCGTGCATGGCGGCGACACCTTTTCCGGACCGGTCGCCATCACCGATGAAGCGCTTGCCGCGATCGTCCAGCTCACGCCCCTCGCCCCGTTGCATCAGCCGCAAAGTGTCCGGCTGATTCGTGCTATTCGACACCTGCGGCCTCACCTTGTGCAGTCGGCCTCATTCGACACCGCCTTTCATCGCACGCAAACGGACCTTGTGCGCCGCTTCGCGCTGCCACGCCGTTTCTTCGATAATGGCGTCAAACGCTACGGCTTTCACGGTCTCTCGTATAGCTTTATTGCCCGCGCTTTTGCGCATCAGTTTCCTCAGCTCGCCAATAGTAAGTTGATCGCGGCACACCTTGGCAGCGGCGCAAGCCTGTGCGCGATGAACGCAGGCGCGAGCCGCGACACCAGCATGGGCTTCTCGACTCTTGATGGCATTCCGATGGCTACGCGCTGCGGTGCGCTCGATGCGGGCGTTGTCCTTCATTTCATGCAGCAGGAAGGCTTGAGCGCTGCAGCGATTGAAAAGATCCTGTACGAACAGTCCGGCTTGCTCGGCGTTTCGGGGATCAGCGCGGACAGTCGCGAACTCGCGGCCAGCACACGGCCGGAAGCGCGCGAAGCGCTCGATCTCTTCGCATTTCGAATCGCGGGAGAAGCAGCTCGGCTCGCGACCACGCTCGGTGGCCTGGACTGCCTCCTGTTCACCGCCGGGATCGGCGAACACCAGCCTCAGGTCCGTGCAGCGGTATGCGCGCGTCTCGCGTGGATCGGCGTTGAACTGGACGACCAGGCGAACGCCGCCAATGCGACCATTATCAGCGCCGCCAGCAGTCGCGTCACCGTGTTAGTGCTCGCGACCGATGAAGAGCAGATCATCGCGGACGAAGCTGTTTCCATTCTTCATGGCCAAGGAGTCACTGCATGAATGCGCTCATCGATCTATCCGGAAAACGTGGTCTGGTCATTGGCATTGCTAATGAACATAGCATCGCCGCAGGATGTGCTCACATGTTCCGCGCGGCCGGTGCCGAACTCGCGATTACCTACCTTAACGAAAAAGCCGAACCGTATGTGCGCGCTGTCGCCGAGACCCTGCCGGCAGCCCTCATCATGGCTTGCGACGTCAGCGTGCCGGGTCAGCTCGAAGCCGTCTTCGCGCGGATCAAGCGGGAATGGGGAAAGCTCGACTTCGTGCTTCACTCGATCGCCTTCGCGCCCGCTGCCGATCTTCACGCGAGCCTTGTCGATTGCTCCGCCGAGGGCTTCGCGCTTGCGATGGACGTGTCCTGCCATTCATTCATCCGCACGGCGAAGCTGGCGTTGCCGCTGATGACTGACGGCGGCAGCCTGATGACGGTGAGTTTCTACGGCGCCGAACGGGCGGTCGACCATTACAACCTGATGGGTCCGGTCAAGGCTGCGCTCGAATCAAGCGTGCGTTATCTGGCGGCCGATCTCGCGACTCACCGGGTTCATGTTCACGCCATCTCCGCCGGCGCGGTGATGACACGTGCGGCGTCCGGCATTGACCACTTCGATGCGCTTCTCGACGAGGTCCGCGCACGCACGCCGGCGCAGCATCTTGTCACGATCGAGGAAATCGGGCGTATCGCGGCCGTGCTCGCCAGCGACGCCGGCATGACGCTGACAGGTTCAACCATCTACGCCGACGCCGGTTTTCACGTGGTGGCCTGACGGGCATGGAAGCGCTTCAACGATCCGTCTAAACTGCCAATCGCGTCGGTTATGATAGTTGCCGACGAGATTCCGAGTAAGACGGTATGCCCAAACAACCCATCACTGAAAAAACGTCCGCGCTTGACGGACAGAACGACGCTGCCGAGAGCGCCGAAGACACCACCGCCGGCGCGTCCTATCTGGTCCCAGGCCTCGAACGCGGCTTGCGGATCCTCGCGGAGTTTTCCGCTCGCGAACCGATCCTGGGTGCGCCGGAATTATCGAAGCGTATCGGCATTCCGCGCACGACGACATTCCGATTGCTGCAGACGCTCGAATCGCTGGGTTTCCTGGAGCGTGTCAATGACGATCGCAATTTCAGGCTGGGCGTCGCGGTATTGCGGCTTGGATTCGAATACCTGAGTTCGCTCGAGTTGACTGACTTCGCGGCGCCGATCCTCGAACGTCTTCGGGACGCGACCGGCCTGAATGCCCATTTGCTTATCCGCGATCAGCGCGATGTGGTGTTCGTCGCCAAGGCCCAGAGTCACGACGCCATGTTCAGTTCGGTGCGGGTGCATGTCGGCACGCGTTTTCCTGCGCATGCAACCACGCACGGTCACGTGCTGATGAGCGATCTGGGTTTGGCGCAGCTGCGCGCGCTTTATCCGGAAAAACGTCTTGAGCAGTTCACGGACCGGACGCCGGGCACGGTAAGCGAACTGGAAGCGCGGGTGCGGGTATGTGCATCGCAGGGATATGGGTCGAGCGAAGGGGCGTTTGAGCGGGGAATCTCGGTGGTGACGGCGCCGGTGCGTGAACGCTCGGGAGGCATAGTCGCCGCGGTCACGGTCACGGTGCCGCGTTCGGAATTCGGGACCGCGCGTGAGAAGGACGACCTCGTTACCGCGGTGTGCGGCGCGGCAATCGAATTGTCGATGCGAATGGGATACCGGCCCGCTGACGGGGACCCCACCGCGAAGCTGGCCGCGCGCCGCACCGAAAAATCGGATTGAAAGGGCAAGCGTCGCGTAGATGCGCGACGCTGTTTGACGACTCTGCTTAAACCCCGCTTGGACCCCGCCTAGAACGAGTGATGGATGCCGGCGAGCAATGCCACCTGATTGCGATTACTCGATACGCCCGCCGTGTAAAGCGCCGCATTCGCCCCTGAGCTGGCGCGCTCGAACAACGCATTCACATACACCTGCGTCATCTTCGACAGCAGATAGATGTCGCCAATCTCGAACTGCGTATAACGCTCGCCGGCGAATGTCGTTGTGGCTGCGCCGCCCGCGATCCAGTTATCCGGAACCACCTTCCAGGTCGCGCCCGCATCGTAGCTCTGGAACACGTCGGACACGCTACCCGATTCCAGTTTCACGCGTGTGTACAACGCATGCATGAGCACGTTGCCGAGCGTATAGGAAACGCCTGCGCCCATGTTCTCGACTTTATCGGCGGTATAAGTCGCGGCCGGCTGGTTCTGAAAAGTCACATAGCCGAGTGTCGAGACCGAGACCGAGCGGTTATGTTCATTCGAGTAAGTCGCGGCCGCGGTAAAGGGACCGTTCACGTAATTCACGCCGAATCCCTCTGACTTGCCCGTGGAGAAGTTGGTCGTGTTGCCCAACCCCATCATCGTGCCGATGGTGAGCCCGTGATAACTCGCCGAGGTGAACTTCACCGAGTTGTCGTAGGGAACCACGCCGGTATCCGCGAGCTCGTCGATATTTCCCGGATGGAACGCATACCAGCTTGCCGCTTGATACCCCGTGGAAAGCGGCCCGAGGTAGTCAAACGAAAACGGTGTTTGATGCCCCAAGGTGACCTTGCCGAACTGGTCTGAACTGAGACCCACGAAAGCCTGCCGGTTCCACTCGACACCGCTCTTCGCAAACGCACCAGTGGTCGTGTAGAAGCCATTCTCCAACTGCACGATTGACTTCAGCCCGCCGCCCAGATCCTCGACCGCGCGAATGCCCCAGCGGTCCGGCTGCATGTTGCCTTGCTCTTCCATCCACTTGGCATGGCCGCCGCTGTTACTGACGTATGCAACGCCGGCATCCAGGCTGCCGTACAGCGTCACGGTGCTTTGCGCCCACGCGCCCGATGCAGCGCCCGCTCCGATCAACCCCGCCGCGATGATGTGTTTCACCTTACGTTCTCCTAATCGTCCGATTGATTCGCGGGCGCTGATAACCAGCCCGCAACGCATTCCCTTTCCCTCAAGTCGAATGATCGATTGGTGTGTTCCACCTATGGATCAACGTCTTGCCTATGGAAAGTATATTGAGTTTTCAAGCTGGGAAAAAATAAATTCGTGCGATCGGAAATTGTGACCCGGGGAACTTGGCAGGCACCAAAAATGGGCCGTAACTGACTGTTTTGAAAGAAAAAGCGGGATAGACGCGCATATCGCACAAGAGAGGGGAATTGTCTGATTCAAGCTCGTCTCAGTGTTTTCACTAAGAGCCGCATTTTTATTTTTGACCAGCGAGAAACCACTCCTATAATAACCACATGTAAATCAATGTTCCTTATATGGAACAAAACAAACCCCGGAGGAAGTGAGCAATGGCTGAGCAATGGCGTTGCGCCGGACATGCCGGTGATCTGTCGGAGGACTCTCCGATCGAATACAAGATCGAGGGCGGCGCGGAGGTCGGTATCTATCGCGTGGGCGACGAGTTGTATGCGCTTGAGAACGTGTGTCCGCACGCTTACGCGCTGCTGACGCAAGGTTTTGTCGATGGCGACACGGTCGAATGTCCGCTGCACGAAGCCGTTTTTCATATTCCGACGGGCAAGTGCCTGAAAGAGCCCGGTGGCCGCGACTTGAAGACCTACGCGGTCCGGCTCGCCGGTGAAGAAATCCAGATCAAGGTGGAATGACATGGCAACGAATGATGCGCGCGAAGTAACCATCAACTTCAATCCCTCGCTCAAGCCGTGGCTTGCGCCGCAGCCGAACAACGTGGCCGGCAAGGGCGTGATCGAAAAGCCGGGCGAGACTGAAAACTTTATCTGGCAAACGCGCAAGGCCGAGCCCACGCAATACGAAAACGACTTCGGCGACGCACTCGAACGTGTGTTCGATGCAGGCGCAGTCGAGCTCGATCAGGTTGCCGACGGCTTGAACGGTATCGGCTTTCGCACGCCCGAAGGTGCTGCGTGGACCGAAGAGCGGCTCGCCGCCGAGTTCCGCACGCTGGCCGATTGAACGCCGCCTCTATCAATATCAGGAGTATTGAATGACGTCCCCCAATACAAATAGCGCGAACGTTGAGATCGAACCGGTTCAGGCGTATCTCGATCGAGGCTTGCGTAATTACTGGTACCCCGTCGCGCCGAGCTGGCAAGTGGCGAACGCGCCGATCGGCCTGACGCGCCTGGGTGATCAGATCGTGCTGTGGCGTGACAACGAAGGCCACGTTCATGCGCTTGAAGATCGTTGCCCGCATCGCGGCGCGCGTCTGTCGCTTGGATGGAATCTCGGCGGCAGCGTGGCGTGCTGGTATCACGGCATCGAGGTGGATGGCAGCGGCACCGTGCAGAAGGTGCCAGCCGTGTCCGCGTGTCCGCTTGAAGGGCAGACATGCGTGAAGTCGTATCCGGCGCAAGAACATGCGGGCGCGATCTTCCTCTGGTTCGGCGACGACGCCAACAAGGAACCTGCGCCGCTGCAATTGCCGGAAGAACTGGTCGGCGAGGAATACGCGAGCTTCCTGTGCATGTCGCACTGGAAGTGCAATTACCAGTACGCAATCGACAACGTCATGGACCCGATGCATGGCGCGTATCTGCACGCCACGTCCCACTCCATGGCCGATGGCGACAAGCAGGCCGACATGCGCGTGCGCAAGACGGAGACCGGTTTGATGTTCGAAAAGGTCGGCCAGCGCGACGTGAATTTCGACTGGGTCGAGATCGGTGAAACGGGTTGTCTGTGGATGCGTCTTGCGATTCCGTACAAGAAGAAGTTTGGTCCGGGCGGCAACTTTGGAATCATCGGCTTCGCGGTTCCTGTCGATGAAAACCATTGCCAGGTCTATTTCTGGCGTACCCGCAAGGTCTCAGGCTGGCAGCGTGACGCGTGGAAATTCATGTATCGCAATCGCCTCGAAGGACTGCACTGGGCGGTGCTGGAACAGGACAGATACGTACTCGAAAGCATGGCGCCGAACGCGCGCGACCACGAGTTTCTGTATCAGCACGATGTTGGCATGACGCGCGTGCGCCGCCTGTTCAAGCAACGCGCGCAACAACATCTTGCAGCGCTCGATGCGCTGAAAGAGCAACAGCCGGAGCACGGTCATGCGTGACGCGCTCGCCGGACGCCGCATTCTTGTCACCGGCGGCGCGCGCGGATTAGGCGCTGCGTTCGTCACGTCTCTGGCTCAAGCCGGTGCGCGCGTGGCGTTTGGCGACGTGCTGGAAGGCGAAGGCTGGGCGCTTGCGAAAACGCTGAGCGAAGCGGGTCATCGCGTGGACTTCGTGCCGCTCGATCTGAACAATCCGGCGAGCATTCAGGCGTGCGTCGCAACGAGCGCTGAATTGATGGGCGGTATTGATGGGCTTATCAATAATGCGGCGATCACGAATTCGGGCGGCAAGAGCGCCGACGAACTGAGCACCGCGACGTGGGATGCCGTCATGAACGTCAACGTTCGCGGAACGTGGCTCATGAGTGTTGCTGCCATGTCGCATCTGCGTGACTCAGGGCGGGGCAGCATCGTGAATATTGCGTCCGATACGGCCCTGTGGGGCGCGCCGAAACTGCTCGCCTATGTGGCGAGCAAGGGCGCCGTTATCGCGATGACCCGGACGCTTGCCCGCGAGTTCGGCGCGCATGGCATCACGGTGAATGCCATTGCGCCCGGTCTGACCGAAGTCGAGGCGACCGCCTACGTGCCGGCCGAACGCCACGAGTATTACCTCAAGGGCCGCGCGCTCAATCGTGCGCAGGTTCCCGATGACGTCAACGGCCCCGTCCTGTTTCTCTTGTCCGATGCAGCGCGCTTCGTCACCGGCCAGCTATTGCCGGTGAACGGCGGCTTCGTCATGAACTGATTCAGTCACTCACTCAGGCAGTAACGAACTCAACACCTTGAAGGAGCAATCAATGGCCGATACGGATATCGAACGCAAGTCGTGGGAACAGCCGGAAGAAGTGAGCTTTGCCCAATGGATGGACTCACGCGTCGCGCGTCTTGAAACGCGCAAGTACGACTGGGACGCACTGAAGTTCCAGGCGGATTACGACCCGAAGTATCGCCGGGCGCAGATGCGTTATGTCGGCACGGGCGGCACCGGAGTAGCGAAGGATGTGAACACGGTTCCGGCCGGCGGCTTCACGTTCTCCACCATGGTCATTCCGGCCGGCAACATCGGCCCGAGCCATATTCATATGGACGTCGAAGAAATTTTCTTCGTGATTCGCGGAAAGATGAAAGTGGTGTGCGAGAAGGACGGCGAGTCGTGGGAAACGGTTGTTGGCGAGCGCGACCTGATCTCGGTGCCGCCGGGCGTGTATCGCACGGAAATCAATATTGGCGACGAAGACGCGCTCATGTGCGTGATGCTCGGCGCTGCCAAGCCGATCACGCCGACGTATCCGCCCGATTCTCCGCTGGCCAAGCTGAAGCGTTAAGGCGATGACATCGTCTGCTTTCAAGCTCACTCACGCTGACGCGCTCGTTCGTTTCCCCGAGCAACGCGTTGATACCGCGCAACGCACGATCGGTTATCGCGAGGCGGGTGACAAAGGTGGCAAGCACCTGAGCGCCATGCCGATCGTGATGCTGCACGGTATTGGCTCGGGCGCGGCATCCTGGGTGCGCCAGTTGGAGACGCTGGGAAACGCACATCAGGTGTTTGCGTGGGACGCGCCGGGGTATGGAAAGTCGAGCCACGTTGAGCCTGCATCACCTGTGGCATCGGACTATGCAGACGCGTTGAGCGACTGGCTCGATGCACTCGGGATCGAGCGCTGCGTCCTCGTGGGCCATTCGCTCGGCTCACTCATCGCGGGTTCGTTCGCGGCCCGCGAGGCGGCGCGCGTAGCAGGACTATTGCTGTTGTCGCCGGCAGCGGGATACGGCGCGGCACCGGCGCACGTGCGTGAAGAGAAGCGTGATGCGCGCCTTGCGATGCTCGCTGAACTCGGGCCGCAGGGCTTGGCTGAAAAGCGCAGCGCGAACATGGTGTCGGCCGGTGCGGACGATGAAGCGCGAGAGTGGGTGCGATGGAACATGGCGCGTATCAACCCGGCCGGCTACGCACAGGCGACGCATCTTCTCGCCAACGCGGATCTGGCGTCTGACCTGACGCACTACAACGGCCGCATAGCGGTCGCGGTTGGCGCCGAAGACACGATCACGCCGCCCGCTGCCTGCGAACAGATCTCGAAAGCCGCCAACGTCAGCTTGCAAGTGATTCCGGGTGCGGGTCATGCGGGCTACATCGAAGCGCCAGTGCGCTACAGCGCCTTGATCGAGGCGTTCAGCGCGCAATGTAATGGAGTTACGCAATGACACTCGGGACCCTCGCCAGAACGGCTGACGACGCTGAGAAGGACGATGGCAATTACATCGTGCCCGGACTCGAACGCGGCTTGAAGATACTGGCCGAATTCTCACCGCGCGAACCGGTGCTAGGTGCGCCGGAACTATCGAAGCGCCTGAAGATTCCGCGCACAACCGTGTTCCGTCTATTGCAGACGCTTGAATCGCTGGGCTTTCTCGAACGGGCTGACAAAGACCGTAACTACAGACTGGGCGTTGCAGTATTGCGGTTGGGTTTCGAGTATCTCAGCTCGCTGGAATTGACCGATCTTGGCTTGCCGATCATCGAAGCCTTGCGCACTTCGACCGGGCTCACGAGCCACATCCTGATTCGCGATGGCCGCGACGTCGTGTTCGTGGCGAAGGCCCAAAGCCAGGAGCCGATTTTCAGTTCGGTCAAGGTCAATGTCGGTACGCGGTTGCCTGCCCACGCGACCACGCACGGTCACGTGTTGATGGGAGATCTTTCCCTCGATGAACTGCGTGCGTTGTATCCCGAGCCCGTGCTCGATCGCTTTACGCGGCTCACGCCGGAAACGGTCGAGGCGCTTTACGACATGGTTCGCGCCGATGCCGAGCGCGGTTATGCGATCAGCCAGTCATCGTTTGAGCGCGGCATATCTGTTGTCACGGCGCCGGTGCGCAACGACACGGGCCGCATTGTCGCGGTAATCACGACCACGATTCCACGGCCGGAAATCGATGCAACGCTGCTCGATACCGGCTTGGTGGACAAGGTGCGTCATGCAGCGGCCGAGTTGTCTTCCCGCCTGAACTACCGGCCGGGTGCGCAAAGCCAATATCTGAAATCGCTAGGACTGAAATCATGATCCAGATCGACCTCACCGGCCAGGTGGCCGTGATCACCGGCGGCTCGTCGGGCATCGGCCTGGCGACAGCGGAGCTGTTCCTGCGCGCCGGGGCATCGGTAGCAATTTGCGGACGTGACGCCACGCGGCTCGATGCTGCGAAAGCACAGTTGAGCAGTCAGTTCTCCGATGCTCAATTGCTCGCTGTGCAATGCGACGTACTCGATGCACAGGATGTCGAAGCATTTGCCACGAAGGTATCTGAACGTTTCGGCCGCGCCGACATGCTGCTGAACAATGCAGGTCAGGGCCGCGTGTCCACCTTCGCCGATACCACCGACGAAGCCTGGCGCGATGAACTCGACCTCAAGTATTTCAGCATCATTCGTCCGACTCGCGCGTTCCTGCCAATGCTGCGCGACGCACCGGCGCCGTCAATTGTCTGCGTGAATTCGCTGCTTGCGCTGCAGCCTGAGCCGCATATGGTCGCGACATCGTCGGCACGCGCCGGGGTGTTGAGTCTCGTCAAGTCGCTCGCCACCGAACTCGCGCCGCAACGCATTCGCGTCAATTCGATCCTGATCGGCATCGTGGAGTCGGGTCAATGGCGGCGTCGGCACGCGGCTCAGGCGCAGGACGGTCAGAGTTGGGAAGCATGGACGGCTGAACTGGCACGCAAGAAAAACATTCCGCTTGGCCGCTTCGGACGTCCCGAAGAAGCGGCGCAGGCACTCTTTTATCTGGCCACGAACCTGTCGTCCTATACGACGGGGAGCCATATCGATGTTTCCGGAGGGTTTGCACGTCATGTCTAACACCACTACCGTTGGCGAAGTGATCGCCGCTTTTCTCGAACAATGCGACGTTCGCACGGCCTTTGGCGTGATCTCGATCCACAACATGCCGATCCTCGATGCCATTGGTACGCGCGGCAAGATTCGCTACGTCGGCGCGCGCGGCGAAGCAGGCGCGCTGAACATGGCCGATGGCCTCGCGCGTGTCTCAGGCGGCCTCGGCGTTGCGTTTACATCGACGGGAACGGCCGCCGGCAACGCAGCCGGTGCGATGGTCGAAGCACTGACGGCGGGCACCGCGCTCCTGCATATCACCGGCCAGATCGAGACGCAATTTCTCGATCAGGACCTGGCTTACATTCACGAAGCGCCGGACCAGCTTTCCATGCTGGCATCGATTTCAAAAGCGGCGTTTCGTGTGCGCTCGGTCGACACCGCGCTCGCCACCGTGCGTGAGGCCGTGCGCGTCGCGTTCACCGCGCCGAGCGGACCGGTGAGCGTCGAGATTCCCATCGATATCCAGGCTGCTGAAATCGAATGGCCGGCCGATCTCGCCGCTCCTCACGTGAGTACGCTCACGCATGACAGCGCGCGTGTCGAACAACTGGCCCAGGCGCTGACGCGTGCGAAGCGCCCGTTGCTGTGGCTTGGCGGCGGCACGCGGCATGCACGCCATGCTGTGGACCGGCTCGTTGCGCTGGGGTTTGGCGTGGTGACGAGCGTACAGGGACGCGGCGTGGTCCCGGAAGATCACCCGGCCACGCTCGGCGCGTTCAATGTGCATCCGGCCGTGGAAAGCTTCTACAAGACCTGCGACGCCATGCTTGTGGTCGGTTCACGTCTGCGCGGCAATGAGACGCTCAAGTACAAGCTGGCGTTGCCGACACCGTTGTATCGAATCGATGCCGATGCGTGCTCTGACAATCGTGGCTATAAGAACGAACTGTTCGTGCATGGCGACTCGCTGTCCATCCTCGATGAACTCGCGACGCGCCTTGAAGGCCATTTGAAAATTGATCCGTCATTCGCCGGCGATCTGGCGGCCGCGCGCGAAACCGCGACAGCCGATGTGGCCAAGGGCCTGGGCCCGTACAAGCGTCTCGTGGAATCACTGCAACGCGTGATCGGCCGCGATTACAACTGGGTGCGCGACGTCACGATTTCCAACAGCACGTGGGGCAATCGCCTCCTGAAAGTCTTCGAGCCGCGCTCGGGCGTGCACGCGCTGGGCGGCGGTATCGGCCAGGGGATGCAGATGGCGATCGGCGCGGCGTTGGCGGACGCGGCGAAGAAAACGGTGTGTCTCGTCGGTGACGGCGGCTTGATGGTAAACGTCGGTGAACTCGTGACGGCCGTGCAGGAAGACGCGAACGTGATGATCGTGCTGATGAACGACCAGTGCTATGGCGTGATCCGCAACATCCAGGACGCGCAATACGGCGGCCGGCGCATGTTCGTAGATCTGCATCAACCCGATTTCGCACAGTTCTGTGCAAGCTTCGGCATGACCCACCACCGTATTACCTCGCTGGATCGGGCGGAAGAAATCATCCGTCAAGGCTATGAGAAAACCGGCCCGGTGATGATCGAGGTGGACATGGTGTCCGTGGGTTCGTTTGCGACGGCGTTCGCCGGTCCGCCGGTCAAGAAGGAAGAGCCGAAGGAGCCTGAATATGCGTGACGCCCAGGGCCACACCGTACCCGTCGATGTCGCGATGATCGGTTTCGGCGCGATCGGCTCGGCGGTGTATCGCGCGATGGCGTCCGATCCGATGGTGCGCGTGTCGCATGTGATCGTGCCGTCGCGCCACGCGGCCGAAGTGCGCGCGCAAGTCGGCCGGGACGTCGACGTTGTGTCGTCCGTCGATGCGCTCAGCCGCCGTCCGCACTTCGCGCTGGAATGCGCGGGACATGGCGCGCTGCTGGATCACGTGGTGCCGCTGCTGAAAGCGGGGACGGACTGCGCGGTGGCATCGATTGGTGCGTTATCGGACTCGCTGTTGCTCGACGCGTTGTCGAGCGCCGCCGATGAAGGCGAGGCCACGTTGACGCTGTTGTCCGGGGCTATCGGCGGCGTCGATGCGCTGGCTGCCGCCCGCGAAGGCGGCCTTGACGAAGTGCTGTACACGGGCCGCAAGCCCCCCTCGGGCTGGCTCGGCACGCCGGCGGAAGACTTGTTCGATCTGCTGAACATGACTGAAGAACGCGTGATTTTCGAGGGCAGTGCGCGTGATGCGGCGCGTCTCTATCCGAAGAACGCGAACGTTGCGGCGACCATCGCGCTGGCCGGTCTCGGTCTCGATCAGACCATCGTGCGGCTTATCGCGGACCCGCGCGTGGAACGCAACGTGCATCGAATCGTGGCGCGGGGCGCGTTTGGCGAGATGTCGCTGGAAATGTGCGGCAAGCCGCTTCCTGACAATCCCAAGACGTCCGCGCTGACGGCGTTCAGCGCGATCCGTGCCCTGCGCAACCGTGCAGCGCGCTGCGTAATTTGATTGATCCGAAGGACACTTTAATGAACTCTCCCGAATCCAGTCTTCTTGTATCGAGCGACATCCTGATCGGCGGCGAATGGCGCGCCGGTCGCGGCACGGCTTACACGAGCCTGTACCCGGCCGACCAGTCGATCAACGCCGAGATCAGCGCCGCCAACGCGGACGACGCCCGCGAGGCCGTCGAAGCGGCCGATGCGGCCTGGCGCAAGTCGAACTGGGCGGGTTTGAAACCGCATCAGCGCGCGGCCGTGCTGCATCGCATTGCTGACCTGATCACCGCGCGCCATGAAGCGCTCGCGCAACTGCAACGCCGCGACAACGGCAAGCCGATCACCGAGACGCGCGGACTGGTCACGAGCGCGGCCAACACGTTCCGCTACTTCGCTGCGTGCGTCGAGACGCTTGAAGAGTCGCTCACGCCTTCGCGCGGCGATTTCATGACGATGAGCGTGCATGAACCGCTCGGCGTGGTGGCGGCGATCACGCCGTGGAATTCCCCCATCGCTTCCGATGCGCAAAAGCTGGCACCGGCGCTGGCCGCCGGCAATGCAGTCATTTTGAAGCCCGCTGAGGTGACGCCACTGGCTTCACTGGCGCTTGCCCGCATCTGCGAAGAGGCCGGCGTGCCCAAGGGCGTGCTGAGCGTTCTGCCGGGCAAGGGATCGATTGTCGGCGACGCGCTGGTGCGCCATCCGCTGGTCAGGAAGATCGCGTTCACCGGCGGTACGGAAGTGGGGCGCGGGATCGCGCGGCTGGCGGCGGACAAGCTGATGCCGGTCTCGCTGGAACTGGGCGGCAAATCGCCGACCATCGTTTTCGCCGATGCCGATATCGACCATGCCGTGAATGGCGTGCTGTACGGCATCTTCAGTTCATCGGGCGAGTCGTGCATCGCGGGTTCGCGCCTGTTCGTGCAGCGCTCGATCTACGACACGTTCGTCACGCGCCTGGTGCAAGGCGCGAAACGCCTGCGCGTGGGCGACCCGTCGCGCGAGGATACGCAGATGGGGCCGCTCATCACGGGCCAGCATCGCGAGTCGGTCGAGCGCTACGTGGCGCTCGGACTGGAAGAGGGCGGCAAGCTGCTGTGCGGCGGAGAACGTCCCGCAGGCGAGAACCGCGAACAAGGCTTCTTCTACTCGCCCACGATCCTCGACGGCCTGACCAACGAGGCGCGCATCTGCCAGGAAGAAATCTTCGGGCCGGTCCTCGTCGTGCTGCCTTTCGACGATGAAGCGTCGCTCATGCGCGAAGCCAACGACAGCGTCTTCGGGCTCGCAGCCGGCATCTGGACGAACGACTACAAACGCGCATGGCGAGTGGGCCGCGCGCTGGAAACCGGCACCGTCTGGATCAACACGTACAAGCAATTTTCGATTTCGACGCCATTCGGCGGCTGGAAGGACAGCGGCATGGGACGCGAAAAGGGCCACCTCGGCATTCGCGAATACATGCAGCAGAAGAGCCTTTACTGGGGCATGAACGACGCTCCGCTGCCGTGGGCCAACTAGGAAACGAGTCATGACTATTCTTGGCATTGAACAGGTCACCTACGGCGTGACCGACCTCGCAACGTGCAGGACATTTTTCAGCGACTGGGGCCTGAAAGAAGTCGCGCACGACGAAACCCACGCGCGTTTCGAAGCGCAGAACGGCTGCACGATCATGGTCGTCGATGCAAACGATCCAGCGCTCCCACCCGCTTTCGAACCGGGTCCGACGCTGCGCGAAGTGACATGGGGTGTCGCGACTGCTGCGGAACTCGACGCTTTGCGCGGGAAGTTCGCGGGTCAACCGGGTCACTTCGAAACCAGCGATGCGGTGGGTTGCATCGACCCGAACGGCATGGCTATCCGCGTTGAAGTCACGCGCAAGCGCACGCTTGATATCAAGGGTTCGCCCTCGAATGTGTGGGGTCAGGATATCCGCATCAATACGCCGAGTCCCGTGTATGAACGCGCTGAACCTATCGAAGTCGGTCACGTCGTGTTCTTCACGAATTGCGTAGCCGAACAGGAAAAGTTCTATCACGACCTGCTTGGCTTCGAGACGTCGGACCGCTATCCGGGGCGCGGCGCGTTCATGCGTTGCGCGCCGCACGGCGGACATCACGACCTGTTCCTGTTGCAACTCCCCGACGGCAAGCGTGGGCTGAATCACGTCGCGTTCACCGTGCGCGATATCCATGAAGTCTTCGGCGGCGGCCTGCATATCAGCCGATGCGGCTGGACGACGCAACTCGGGCCCGGCAGGCATCCGGTGTCGTCCGCGTACTTCTGGTACTTCCAGAATCCCGCTGGCGGATTGATCGAGTACTACGCCGACGAAGACGTGCTCACGCCCGACTGGCAGCCGCGCGATTTCGAACCCGGTCCGACGGTGTTCGCGGAATGGGCGGTCGACGGCGGTCTCGACGGCAACACGCGCCGGCAAAAGAACGCGAAGGCGCCGGAAGGGAAGTTCATGACGGAGCGTAAAAATGGCTGACGATCTGGCATTGGGCGAGCTGCATACGGTTGTGGTGATCGGCGGCGGGCAGGCGGCGGGATGGATCGTCAAGACGCTGCGAAAGGACGGCTTCACGGGGCGCCTCGTGATGATCGCCGACGAGATTCACTTGCCGTACGAGCGGCCGCCGCTCTCGAAGGCGGTCCTTTCCGGCGATGCTGATATAGACACGGTTCATCTGGTTTCATCCGATGACTTCGCGGCGCTGAACGTAGAAGCATGGCAGCCGGATCGCGCCCTGGCGATCGATCGCGAACGACGGATCGTGCGCACATCGCGGGGCCGCGAGGTACGGTACGACCGGTTGGTGATTGCGACCGGCGGTGCTGCGCGGCGCTTGCCGGAATCGCTTGTGAGGACATCGCACATCGCCTATCTGCGCACGCTCGACGACGCCGTGTCGCTTGGCGCGAGACTGCGAAAGAGTGCGCGCGTGCTTGTGATCGGCGGCGGCTGGATCGGCCTCGAGGTGGCGGCGACGGCGCGCAAGCTGGGCGTGGAGGTGACCGTCATTGAAGGTGCGGCGCGTCTGTGCGGCCGTTCGTTGCCGCAAACGGTGTCGGATTTCCTGTTGGCGTTGCATCGCTCGAATGGTGTCGATGTAAGGCTCGATGCGTTGCTCGTCGCGCTGGACGATCACGAGCAAGGGGTGCGCGCCTCGTTCGCGGACGGCAGCACGCTCGATGCGGATTTCGCGGTCGCGGGGATTGGCCTGGCGCCTCATACGGTGCTTGCACAAGAGGTGGGGCTCGATGTGAACGACGGCATCGTGGTCGATGAATTCGGCGCGACGTCCGACCCGCTCATCTTCGCTTGCGGCGATGTCTCGAACCATCCGAACGCGTGGCTCAAGCGTCGCGTGAGGCTTGAATCATGGGCCAATGCGCAAAACCAGGCGATAGCAACCGCACGCGCGCTGATGGGCACGCGCGAGCCCTATGCGGAAATTCCGTGGTTCTGGTCCGACCAATACGACGTGAACCTGCAGATACTCGGCGACATTCCCGCCGGTATCGAACCGGTCATACGCGGCGACCTGAACGCGCGCCGCGCGAGTCTTTTCTTTCTGGAAGCGGGCGTTATCCGCGGCGTGATTTCAATCAACATGCCGCGCGACCTGAAGCTCGCGCGCAAGTGGATGAGCCAGGGCCGCGAGATCGACGTCGCGACCCTCGCCGATACGAGCAAGGCGCTCGCTTAACCCCATGGACGGCATACGAGGACGAGGTACAGACATGAGAACGTTTGGCAATACGTTAGGCAATACGATTGCAGCGCAGGGCGGGGCGAGTGCCTCGGGGGCGCTTACCGCCGGTTCGATCATCGCGCGGATCGAGCGTCTGCCGACCAACCCGATGCAGGTGCGTGCGCGCTTCCTGATCGGCGCGGCGACTTTCTTCGATGGCTTCGACGTCATCACCATCGCGACCACGCTGCCGCTGCTGATCCAGAAGTGGGGTCTCACGCCTGGACAGATCGGATTCCTGATTGCTTCGGGTTCGATCGGCCAGTTGATCGGGGCATTCCTCTTTCCGGCGCTGGCCGAACGTTTCGGCCGCGTGCGCTCGATTGCGTGGAGTTCCGGGATCATCGGCATCACGAGCATTGCCTGCGGATTCGCACCGACGTTTGCCGTTTTCGTCGCGCTGCGGATTGCGCAAGGACTGGGGCTGGGCGGCGAATTGCCGGTCGCGGCAACTTATATCAACGAGATCACGCGGGCACACGGCCGGGGACGTTTCGTTCTGCTGTATGAAATTGTGTTCCCGATAGGGTTGCTGGCATCGAATGCACTGGGTGCCTGGATCGTGCCGCGCTTTGGCTGGGAGGTAATGTATATCATTGGTGGCGTGCCTCTGCTCCTGTTCTTCGCGCTGCGCAAGATCGTGCCTGAATCGCCGCGCTGGCTGGCATCGAAAGATCGTATGCACGACGCCGACCACGCGCTCAAGGCGTTCGAAGCAACGGTCAAGGGACCGTTGCCGCCGCTGTCGGCCACGACTGAGTTCGACGCAATGGCGCATCGTCATCCCAAGCGTCGTGCACGTGATGTCTTCGGGGCTGCTTATATCAAGCGTACGATCGCGGTCGCGTTGCTGTGGATGACCTGCGGCGTCATTCAGTATGGCCTGTCGACCTGGCTGCCGACGATCTACAAGACTGTCTATCACTCGCCCCTGCAACTGGCGCTGAATCTGGCCGTGGCGGCGTCGCTCCTTGGCGTGGTGGGGTCCGTGATCTGTGCGCTGATAGTGGATAAGGTGGGCCGCAAACCGGTCATCAACGTGTCGTTCGTGTTGTGCGCGGTTTCACTGGCGCTCGCCGGTGTGTTCCACAACGAGTCGGTGTATGTGGTCGCGGCGTGCTGCGCGTTTGCCATCGGGTTCATGTCGTGCGGATTCATCACGGCATACGTCTATACGCCCGAACTGTATCCGACCAGCATCCGTGCGTTCGGTTGCGGCGTAGCCGGTGCGTGGTTGAAGCTGGCGGCCATCTTCGCCCCCGCGATGGTTGGCAAGACGCTCGTCGGCGGTCATCTCGACACGGCTTTGTACCTGCTCGCGATCGTGCCGATGCTGGCCGCGGTAGCGGTTCATTTTCTGGGCGTCGAGACGAAAGGGCGAATCCTTGAACAGCTTGAGGTATGAGCCCGTCATATTTGATAATGATCCACAGCGTGACTCTGATTCCTGTCGTGTCAGATGCGCGCTCGACAAGGAAACCGTTTGCACAGACTCAGATCCGGAACGACTCAAACGTTTCGGGAGCAAACAGATCCTCGGGCTCGAACGTGCGAGTAGCCAATCCTTGTTCAATCGCATAGCGCGAGAAGGTGCGAAGGGTGTCGCGGTTCCTGTCGATCCCGTATGGCCAGAAGTCGTCGCCCATTTCGCGCGTGACAGCGTCGACATGGGCCGGCAGCCAGGGCAGCATCACCTTCAACGCTGCTGTTTCGCGAAGGTCTGCGTAGGTTCGCTGCTGGGCGTCGATAAACGCCTTGTACAGCGACCGCGCAATCCAGCGGTTGGCCTGATAGACGTCTTCGCGAATCACGATGGTATGCATGATCGGGAAGATACCCGTCTGTCGAAAATATTCGCGCTCGACCTCCGGGTAATCGTTGAACAGGCGCTTTACGCGTCCGTTCTGCCTGAACGACGAAGGCATTCGCGCAGTATAAAGCGCGTCTATTTCACCATCGTGCAGCATCTGTGAGAGTGTCTGCGTCGGGCCGATCGATGTGATGGAGATGTTCGCCGGCACATTGAGCTTCAGTTTTTCGGAGCGGTTCGGCTCCTCCTCGCCACCGGTAAAATAGCTGACCGAATCGACCGGTACGCCGTATTGATCAGCCAGGATTCCGCGTATCCAGACTGGCGCGGTCATCTGGTATTCCGGGCAGCCAACCCGCTTGCCGATCAGATCGCGCGGAGCGTCGATGCCCGCCGCCGCGTTCACGTAGATGCTCGAATGCCGGAAGTAGCGTGAAGGAAAGACTGGAATAGCGATGAACGGGCAGTCTGGTTTGCCGCGCGCGACCGTATAAGACGACAGCGACATCTCACAGACGTCGAACTCGCGATGGCGCAGCATCCGGAAGAAGGTTTCCTCGACCGGCATGTTCAGGTAGTTCAGGTCGATTCCCTCGGGCTGTACAGCGCCGTCCATCAATGCGCGCGTGCGGTCGTAATTCCAGCATCCGAACGTAAGCTTCAGTTTCGACATGATCGTCTCCCGCACTCAGAACAGGTGGCGGATGCCGACCTGGAAGCCTGTGATGTCCTGCCCTGGCGCGCTCGTTCCGAACACTTGACTGGCAGGCCACATTCCAAAGGTCGCCTTGCTGCCATTGTTTAGCCGGGCAACTGCCGTATACACCTCGGTCCTGACCGATACGAAGTAGTTATAGCCGACTGCGAACAGGGAAGCCGACGCGCCCGGATTGGACGTATGCGCGAACGATGCGCGAAACTCGCCGCCCGGGCCGGTCGGGATCGTGACGCCGAGCAGATAGCCGAGCACATTCGGGAGGTTCGCAACGTGGTTGCGCTGCACGTAGCCGAACAGTTCGACGGGTTGGAACTTGTAAGTCGCACCGAGCGCCGCAGTCTTGCTGCTGGTCGCGCCGATGGTCTGACCCACCGTCGAACCGGCAATGGCGGCGTTGTCGTATTCAAAGCCGATATAGAGCGGTCCGTGGCTATAGTCGATCGCAACAGCCTGGTTGCTGCTCAGCGCCTGTCCGCCGGGGATGGTGGCCAGAAAATTCGCCGACAGCCCATGAAAATCCGGGGTGATGTACTTGACGCTGCTCGGTAGCGACATCGAATAGCCGCGCACGTTCGAGCCTTGAAGCAGCGTGATTTGGGCGCCGACCTCGGCGCGGCCGAACGGATCGGTCCGTGAGCTGAGCCACACGCCAGGGGCCCAGTGCCGGCCCAGTTCGATGGAGCCGTAAGTCGGAGACGACAACCCGACGTACGACTCGCGATTCCAGATCTCGGTAGCGTTGCTCAGGGCTCCATTGGTCGCGTTATAGCCGTTCTCCAACTTGAAATAGGCGCGCATGCCGGCACCCAGATCTTCGCTTCCCTTCATTCCCCAAATCGATGTGTCACTCGCTAACGCTGTCCGCGTGCCGTCAGTGGAACCGGGTTTACCCCCGGAGAAATCCTGAAGATTCACCGATTCCTCGATTCGTCCGTACAGGGTGATGCTGGACTGCGCGTGAACGAGTGAGGACGAGAGGCATGCGGCCAAAAAACTGATCGCCTTAGTGGTCTTTTTCATTGCGTCTCCTGACTTCATTTATTTTTTGGCAAGTGGGTCCACCATCGCCGCGGGTACGGGATGTCAGATAGAACACTCAGGCGCAGCTCTGTGGGTCTCGCGGCGCAGACAACAGGTTTTATGCGGCGCTTTGCTGCTTGTGCCGGATCCCATCAAGCTTTCAAATCACCCATCGCCCGCGTTGCATTCATCGCGCGCTACCGCTTAGGAGATCTCACTGCAATACGTCCGTGAATCCCCTTATCTTCACCGTGCATAAAAAGGTTATCCCAGCTTTTGCGATCCGGTAAGATCAGAAAGTGTTAATGCGTTCACCATAGGTATCCGATGCGCGAAGCTCATCTACGGGATTTCATTGCCGCCATCGAGACCGGCAGTGTCCGGTCTGCCGCGCGCCACCTAGGGCTTACCCAGGCTGCGGTCAGCAAGAACTTGTCGGCGCTCGAACGTTCTTTCGGCCTCCAGTTGCTGGTGCGATCTGCGCGTGGTATTGAACCAACCGAATACGGAAAGCTCGTATTGCGGCGCGCGCGGCTCGTTGACGCGGAGCTTCGCAAGCTGGACGAAGAGTTGTCCGAACTGTCTGGAAAGCGGCACGGCGTGGTTTCGATCGGTATTTCTTCGACCGCGGAAGCATTGCTGATGCCGCGCGCACTGATGAGGTTTCAAAAGAACTATCCCGATACCATGGTGAGTATCATCGGCGGTCCCCCCGCCTCCATTATCAAAGCGATCCGGGAAGGCCACATCGACTTTGCCGTGTGCCCGGCACAACCCGCAAACATCGGCAATGACATTAACGTCGAGCGTTTATTGAGTACGGATATCGTGGTCGTCGGGCGGAAGGGGCACGCCATCTCGGGTGCGACGAGTCTGGAAAAGCTCATCCCCTACGCGTGGGTGATCGGCGCGCGACAGAGCAACGCCGAAACAACCATACGGGCGGCTTTTCTGGCGCAAGGGCTGCCAGCGCCGACCTTTACGATCCAGCGTGATTCATTCAGTGCGCTGCTTCATATGCTGTTGCAGACGGATTTCCTTGCCGCGAGCAGCTATCCCGCCATCGAGACATTCTGTACCCACGGACTGCTCGAGGTCGTCCCGGTGGATATCAAGTTTGCGCCGATGGTCCAGTGCCTGATCACGTCGACATTGCGCCCATTGACGCAGTCAGCCGAGACGCTTGCCACGGAGTTCCGCAGAGTGTCGAGGATGTATCGCCGGTAAAGATGCGCGCGACCGGTCGGATACCTTTGGTGAACGCATCAACGTTTGACTGTCTTACAGTATTCCAGCGCCGCCGGTAGCCTTTCATATCGTCCTGTGCTCCGGCGCAGCGTGATAGAAAACAGAATATCTGGAGGTGAGGATGAGGGTAGGCGAGGCGTCCGCGGGACGCGAAATGCATACCGAGGTCCTGGTGATCGGGGGTGGGCTGGGCGGCGTTGCATGCGCGATGACTGCCGCGCGGCTCGGCATGAAAACGGTGCTCGTTGAGGAAACCGACTGGCTCGGAGGGCAGGCCAGCGCGCAGGGCATTCCGTTCGACGAATACCCGTGGAATGAATCGCTGACCGTGTCGCGCAGCTACTCGGCCTATCGTGAACGGATTCGCCAGTACTATCTCGACAACCTGCCGTTGACCCCCGAGGCGCGCACGCGTTTCCCGCTCAATCCGGGCATGGGAATCGTCAGTACGCTGTCGCATGATCCGCGTGTTTCGGCACGTGTGCTGGAGGACATGCTGTCGGTGTACACGCTGCCCGGGCGGATCCGGATACTCAAACCCTACCGCTTGAGCGAGGCTCATCTGAACGGCGATGCAGTGGTCGGCGCGACAGTCGAGAATGTCGGTTCTGGCGACCGCATCACCATTCACGCGCAGGTCGTGATCGACTCGACCGAGATCGGCGAATTGATCGAGCGGGCTGGCGTCGAGCATGTGGTCGGCGCCGAATCGAAGGCCGATACAGGCGAGCTGAACGCGTTGGACGTCGCCGACCCGCTTGAGCAGCAGGGCTTCAACTGGGCGTTCGCCGCCGACTATTTTCCCGACGAAGACTATACGACCGATCGCCCGCGCGACTACGACTTCTGGCGCACGTTCCGCTTGCCGTATTGGCCCGGCCCGCATCTGGGTTTTCTCGGCCTCGATCACTTCACGCACGAGCCGAAGCAACGGCCGCTCTTCGCGGGCGACAGCGACGAGGAACTGCTGCGCGACGGCTGGCACTTCAGGCGCATCGCACGGCGCCGCAATTTCTCGACGGGGTTTTTCGACAGCGATATCTCAGTGTTCTGCAGCATCCAGAACGAGTATCTGCGGCTGCCGTTGCTCGGCGTCGACGCGACAGCGATGCAAACGGCGCTGCAAGACGCAAAGCAGTTGAGCCTGTCGTATCTTTATTGGCTGCAGACCGAGGCGCCGCGTCACGATGGCGGCATCGGGTACCGAGGCCTGCGGCTGCGGCCCGATGTGTTCGAGACTGCCGACGGCCTCGCGAAGCAACCGTACACCCGCGAGGGCAGGCGCATCGTGTCCGAATTCCGGCTGCTCGAACAGCATATCGGCGTCGATGCGCGTCCTGGCGCCGACTCGGCCGAACAGTTTGCGGACGCGGTCGGCATCGCCGCATACCGGTTGAATGTGCATCCGACCCGCGTGCGCGATGCGATCGATATTGACTGCTTTCCTTATCAGATCCCGCTTGGCATCCTGTTGCCGGTGCGCGTGGAGAACCTGATCGCCGGTTGTTGCAAGACGGTGGGCGGCACCCGGATGACGACGGCGTCACTGCGTCATCATCCGATCGACTGGGTGATCGGCGAAGCAGCCGGCGCGCTCGCGGCGCATGCCGTGCGTGCGCATCTTCCGCCGCGGGCAATCCGTTCGGATCCCGAACGACTGATCGGCTTGCAACGCGCGTTATGCGAGCTCGGCGTGACGTTGCGCTGGCCCGAGTTCAATACGCTCAGCGCCACGCATGCGATGGCGAGGTCGTGGTCGGAACTGAGCTTCAAGACGCTTGGGCCATTCAGATCACATCCGGCTCGATCTGACAACGGGGCGGTTTGACGGGCCGCCGCGACGGCATTGCACGGCCGTCGGATCGCATGCTTCAAGCGCGTCAGGCATAAGCTGGCCCAATATGCCGGCTCTAAAATAATAGGAGACGTATCGTCATGTTCAATTTCTTCTCCCGCAGCAGTGCATGCCGCCTGCTGCGCGGCGGGGCGCTCGCAGGCGCCGCGCTCGCCGTGTCGCCGTCCTTCGCACAGACCTTTCCAGAACCGGGGCGCCCGATCATCGTCATGGTCGGCTTCGCGGCGGGTGGCACCGTGGACCTGATGGCGCGCGAAATCGCGCCGGCGCTCTCGAAGGCACTGGGTACGACGGTGGTGGTCGAGGACAAGCCGGGCGCGAACGGCGTGATTGCTGCAATGGACGTCGTGCACGCGAAAGCCGATGGCTACACGTTGCTCTTCACGTTCGCCGGAACATTTGCACAGTACCCCTACACGATGGCGCACATCCCCTACAACGTCTTCAAGGATTTCACGCCGATAGGCATGGTCGCCACCGGACCGATGGTGCTGGAGTCGAACGTTGCGCTGCCGGTCAAGAACGTGCAGGAGCTCGTCGCGTATGCGAAGGCCAACCCCGGCAAGCTGCGGATCGCGTCGCCGGGGGTCGGTTCGTCGCCCTACATCTATGCGGCGAAGTTCATGCAGGAAGCAAATATCCATCTGCTGCAGGTGCCCTACAAGGGGGCCGGCGATGCCATGCCGGATCTGTTGAGCGGGCGCGTGCAACTGGCATTCGACGGTGCGCCGTCGGCGGTGCAAAGCGTCGCGACCGGGCGTCTGCGGATGCTCGGCATTACCGCGGCCCAGCGCTCGCCGTTATTGCCGGACGTGCCGACACTCTCCGAGCAGGGAGTGCCCGGACTCGATCTTCCCGGCTGGAACGGCTATTTCGGGCCGCCGAATCTGCCGCGGCCGATCGTCGAGAAACTGAACGCCGCGATCACCACCGCAGTGAACGACCCCGACGTGAAGGCGCTGTTCGCCAAGGGGCTGTGGGAAGCGAAGTCCTCGACCCCTGAGGAACTGACGCAACGGGTCAAGCTCGACAACGAGCGCTGGGGCAAGATCATCAAGGACGCGGGCATCACGCCGCAGTGAGCCTGTTGTAGGCGCTGAAGATAGCTGGAGACAAGCGAATGGACAAAACAGTGGTCGGCTTTATCGGCGTTGGTCAGATGGGCAGCGCCATTGCGCAGCGATTGCTGAGCGCCGGCTACAGCGTGATTGCCGCGGATCCTGACACCGCTGCGCTCGCGCGCTTGCGGGCGCAGGGCGCGGGCGTCGCCGCGTCGCCGCGCGAAGTCGCAGACAAAGCGTCAATCTGCTTCGGCTGCCTGCCGTCGGCCGATGTTTGCCGTGTCGTGACGCTCGGTGAAAACGGCCTCATGCATGGCCGCGCGATCCGGGTGTATGTCGAATGCTCGACGATTGGACCCCGTGCGATGCGTGAGATGGCCGATGCATTGCGCCAGCACGGCATCGAGCTGGCCGACGCGCCGATCAGCGGCGGCGTCGCAAGCGCCCATGCCGGAACGCTGAGCACCGCCGTGGCCACGGCGGCTGACGTGCTCACGGCCATTCGTCCGCTGCTTGGAACCTACGCGCACAAGATCGTCGATGCTGGCCACGAGCCTGGTCTCGCGCAGGTCTACAAGCTGGTCAATCAGGGGCTGACGTTCGCAAGCGTCGTGTTGAGCGCGGAAGCGATCGCAGCCGGCGTGAAGCTAGGCGCCGATCCGAGCCGTCTGCTCGAGTTCCTGAACGCGAGCACCGGGCGCAACTGGGCAACGTCGACGAAGTTTCCCGACACCGTACTGCGCGGTCATATCGGGCAAGGGGATCTGTCGATCATCCTGAAAGACATGCAACTTTATCTGCAGATGTGCCGTGACGCAGGCTGCCCGGCATTTGTCGGCGCGGCGGCGGATATCGTCTGGCAGACCACCGCCGCGCTCGGAGGAACCAGCGCGGATCTGGCGAGCGTCGTCACGCTCTATGAACAGTGCACCGGCGTACCCATCCGTGACGGCGCCGTGCGCGAATAACCGGAAAGGAGAATCGATATGAGCAAGCAAATCCACCTGCAAGCCGACGATGGGCACGCTTTCCAGGCGTGGTGCGCGGCTCCCGACAGCCCGCCGCGCGGCGCAGTCGTGATCGTGCAGGAAGTGTTTGGTGTCAACCAGCACATCCGCCAAGTCTGCGAGCGGTTCGCGGGGGAGGGTTATCTGGCGGTCGCGCCGGCGCTGTATGACCGCGTCGAGCGCGATTGTGAACTGCCGTACGGGCCGGAGGGTGTCGCACGCGGAATCGCGATACGCAAGCAGATCAGCGACGCGCTCGCGCTGCGCGATCTGGCCGCCGCAATCGCCTACGTCGGCGAGCAGCGCGGTGTGGCCGAAAGCGGGGTGGGCGTGATCGGTTTCTGCTGGGGCGGCACGCTCGCATGGCTTGCCGCGACGCGGCTGGCGGGTATCGATGCAGCGGTCTGCTACTACGGCACGGGTATTGCCGGCTACGTCAGCGAACAACCGGGCGTGCCGGTGATGCTGCACTTCGGTGAGCAGGACAAGAACATTCCCGCAGCCGATGTCGAACTGATCGAAAGCCGGCATCCGGATCTCGAAGTGTTCCGCTATCCGGCGGGCCACGGTTTCAATTGCGACGATCGTCCGGCGTACGACGCCGCCAGTGCGAGCCAGGCGATGGCGCGCACGCTGCGCCTGCTCAGCGAGACGTTGGGCTAGCCGCGACGCTCAAGCCAGCGCAGCAACCAGGAGGAAGACGATGCGACAACGGATCAATCTCAGCAAGGACCACTACGGCGCTGTGCTGCTGATGGTGATGGGCCTCGGGATTCTCGTGCAGGGCGTGCAATATCGTACCGGCTCGCTGACAGACATGGGCGCGGGCTTCGTGCCGGTGGTGCTCGGCGCGATCCTGATGTTGGTGGGGGCTGCGATCGGACTCAAGGCGGGCTATTCGACGGAGGATCGCGTGCAGCCGGCACACCCCGCGGCGGCGGCTGATACGCCGGGAGAGACGGCTGTTCCGCAGGGCACAAGCGCCCCTGGGACCGCCGTTGCCATCGCCGAGCGGCCCGTGCTGCCCGAGATCGAGCATCGTCCCTTTCAACCGCAGTGGCGCGGCTGGCTGTGCGTACTTGGAGGCTTGTTCGCGTTCGTTGGTTTCGGCATTTATGGCGGTTTCGTGCCGGCGACGCTCGGCTGCACGTTCATCGCCGCGCTCGGCGACAAAAAGAACTCGGTCCGCGACGCCGCGCTGCTGGCGGTGGCGATGCTGACCTTCACCGTGCTCGTGTTCCATTGGGGACTGCGCCTGCAATTGCCATTGTTTTCGTGGGGCTGAAACTTCATGCATGAAAGTCTGATGGGCCTGTGGTACGGCTTTAGCGTCGCCTTGCAGCCGCACAATCTGGTGTGGTGCGTGTTCGGCGTGCTGATCGGCAATCTGGTAGGGGTGCTTCCCGGCATGGGCGCGCTGTCGACGATGTCGATGCTGTTGCCGCTGACTTATGCAATCGCGCCGGTTCCCGCCATCCTGATGCTGGCCGGCATCTTCTACGGCTCCGCGTATGGTGGCGCGATCGGCGCGATCCTGCTGAACCTGCCGAGTCATCCGCCACATGCGGTGACCTGCCTCGACGGCTATCCGCTCACGCGGATGGGCAAGGGGGGCACCGCACTCGGCATTACGATGATGGCGTCATTCTTCGCGGCGTCGGTCGGCATCGTCGTGATGATTTTCCTGTCGCCGCTGATCGTGAAAGTCGCCTTCAACTTCGGGCCGCCGGAGATCAGCTCGATCATGCTGCTCGGTCTCCTGTGCGGCTCGACGCTGTCGCGCGGCTCGCCGTTGAAGGGCGTGGCGATGATGGTATTTGGTCTCTTCTGCGGGGTAGTCGGCACCGATGTGACGAGCGGCACGGTGCGCTACGCGTTCGGGATCGAACAGCTCTCCGACGGCGTCGAACTGGTTGCGCTGTGCATGGGGCTGTTCGGTGTCGCGGATTTTCTGAGCAAGGTGAACCAGCCCGGCGCAGTGGCGCATGCGAGTGCGGTCAGCGTGAGCATGAAGGACATGCGGCCTTCCTGGGCGGAAATCAAACGCTCGTTCTGGCCGATGGTGCGCGGCACGGCCGTGGGGACCGCATTTGGTGCGATGCCAGGCACCGGCCCGACCATCACGTCGTTCCTCGCCTATGCGCTGGAGCAGCGCGTTTCGCGGCACCCGGAACGCTTCGGCACCGGCATGCTCGAAGGTGTCGCCGCCCCCGAAGCCGCATCGCATTCAAAGACCCAGGTCGACTTTATTCCGACGCTATCGCTCGGCGTGCCCGGTGACGTGATCATGGCGTTGATTCTCGGCGCATTGATCATCAAGGGCATTCAGCCCGGGCCGCAACTGATTACCCAGCATCCGGACATTTTCTGGGGTCTGGTCGCGAGCTTCTGGATCGGCAACGTATTGTTGGTTATCCTCAACGTACCGCTCATCGGCGTGTGGGTGAAGCTGCTGCAGATCCCCTATCGGTTATTGTTTCCCACTGCGCTGTTCTTCATTGCGGTCGGGGTATACAGCGCACAGAACAGTCTCTTCGAGGTTGGCGAGGTGGCGGGGTTCGGGATCATCGGTGCAATCTTTTTATGGCTCGATTTTCCGGTGTCGCCGATCGTATTGGGTTTTGTGCTTGGCCCGATGTTCGAGGAGAACTTCAGGCGCACGATGCTGCTCTCGGGCGGAGATCTGACGGTGTACGTCCAGCATCCGATCAGCGCCTGCTTCGTTGGCGCGAGCGCGCTGTTGATCCTGATCCGGCTCACCGGGGTCGTCGCCGGACCGGCGCTGTCGCAGGGCGTTGTTGCAATAGTGCGGTCGCTGCGCGGGGGATAACGCAATGATCGACCGTGAAGGCAGGCTTTTACCCATTCGCCTCGGCCATCTCGCTCGATGTCGTCAATCGCGCCATTGCGCCGGCTTGTGCTCAGCACACTCTGTGTTCATTCCACGCGCCCGCTACCCAGCCACCAACCCCCGACTGCCGGGATGCCAAGCATTGCGCGAGGTATGCCACCGCCGCGCCGTTGACGGCGGTCGAGAGGATGACAAACCACAACGGAAAGCGCAGGCTGATCGTCACGATGAAGACGATTATCGTCAGCACGTATGGCCATGCCATGCGCATCAGGGTATGGCCGATTCCTTTCAGATTGCTCAATCGTTGGCCTTTCGATTCTTATCCACGAAAGCATCACCGCGGCGGCACGGAATCTTCGTCGTCCATCCAGCGTGAAGCTCATGCCCACGACCACAGTCAGCGCACATCGCCGGTGGAGATCATGGAGAAAGGTGTTTCACGCGAAGCGCGGTGAGAATGCCCCTCAGGATATCGATGGGAGGCGGGGGGCAGCCTGGGATCGTGACGTCGATGGGAAGCAGATTCGAGAGCGGTCCGCACACCGCGTAGCTTTCAGTGAAAATGCCGCCCGTGCACGCGCATTCGCCGACCGCGACGACCAGCTTGGGATGCGGCGTTGCTTCGTATGCCCGCCACACCGCTTCCTTCATGTTCAGCGTGAGCGGTCCGGTGACCAGCAGCATGTCGGCATGACGGGGACTGGCAACGAACTTGATTCCCAGGCCTTCGATGTTGTAGTACGGATTGCTAAGCGCATTGATCTCCAGTTCGCAGCCGTTGCAGGAGCCCGCGTCGATCTCGCGAATGCACAGCGCGCGGCCTAGCACGTCGAGGATTTCCTGCTGGATCCGATGGCCCTCGGTACGCCATGCGTCATCGCCCTCGGGCACACGTTGAGTAGGCGCGTCGGTCCTGGCGATCTGTTTGAGAAGTTGCCACATTACAGGTCGTGTCCAGCGTAGTTCAGATTGAACGACTTATTGATCAGCGGGAAATCAGGAACGATATTTCCGATGATCGCATGTTCAAGGGCCGGCCAGTTCTGCCACGACGGGTCATGGCAATGGCAGCGCGTAATGGTGCCGCCCGCGCCGGTTTCGAGTGCGACGAAAACATCGCCACGCCAGCCTTCGATCCAGCCCACCCCGCAGGACGGTGAGCCGTCGTGCTCGATCCGTGTAACGATGTCGCCGTCCGGCAGATTGCTCAGGAGGGTCCGGATCAGCCGGATGGACTCGTAGATCTCGTTGAACCGGACAGCGACCCGGGCCGTCACATCACCCCGATCGTCGCTGACCATTTGCACCTGAACCTCATGGTATGGCGCGTACGGGTGATCAACGCGCACATCGATCTTCCGGCCGCTTGCACGTCCGACCAGCCCACACACATCGAAGTGCTGCGCTACCTTCGCAGAGAGAATGCCCGCACCCGCGAAACGATCCTGCAGTCCCGACTGGTCGTCGTAAATGGTTTGCATGACACGAACCTGCGCGTCAACCTGGTCGCACTGCGTCGACATCGCGGTGATGAAGCGCGGATCGAGGTCCGTTGCAATACCTCCCGGCACGATTCGATCCATCAGGTAACGATGTCCAAAAGCCCGGTCGTTCATGCGCAGCCAGTCTTCCTTCAGGCGCGAAAACTGGGCGAGGCCGTACGCAAACCCGGCGTCGTTGCCAAGCGCTCCGAGATCACCCAGATGGTTGGCGATGCGCTCACGCTCAAGCAACAGCGCCCGCAGCCACAGCGCGCGCGAAGAAACGCGGACGTCGAGCGCTTGCTCCACGGCCATGCAAAACGCCCATGAGAAGGCGACTGTGGTGTCTCCAGCGATCCTTCCCGCCAGACGATGCCCGAGCAGCAGCGGCGTGCGCTCGAACAGCCGCTCGATGCCCCGGTGCGCATAGCCCAGCCGTTCCTCAAGTCGCAGCACTTTTTCGCCGACAACTGAGAAGCGGAAGTGCCCCGGTTCGATCACGCCTGCGTGGATCGGCCCCACCGCAATCTCGTGGACACCGTCTCCGGCGACCGGCACGAACGGATAGTCCGCTTCCCGCGACTCAAATCGTTCGGTACCGGAGGACAATTTTTGTAGCGGATAGTAGTCGGCCGGCCAGTTGCCATGGTTCAGCCACGGCCGGATATCGTCGGCGCCGATCGCCCGCAGCCCCAGCAGATCGTAGGCAGCCCGTTGCATGCGCGCCGCGCACGGAAAGACGGTCGACAGATCCGGGTATCCGTCCCCGTCGCCTACGGGCAGTTGAAGCCACAGGACGCCGTCTTCCAGCGCGTACGCGGCAGAGATCACGAATGTGCCCGCGGCCTGTTCGGCACCCCACACGGAGATCAGCCGCCCGCCCGCCTCGCGCACCGTCCCGGCGGTGCGGGTCCACGTATCGGCATCGATTCGCGCCAGAAAAGCCGAAGACTTGCCCGCGAATGCAGACAGGCGGACCTGATTGGGAAACTCGAATGCCTCGATGCGCATGTGTTACCCCGCGATCATGGCCGCCGCTTGCCTATACCACGTCGCAAGATACGGCGGAATGTAGAGCCCCAGCATCAGGGCGATGCCGAGATGGACGAACACCGGCAGCAATGCCGGCGAGTGTTCAAGCGTCTTGGCCGTCGTTTCCCCGAACACCATGCCCTGCACGCGCACGAAGATGGCCGCGAACGCCACGGCAAGCGCGAGCAGCAGGAAGGGCGTGGCCCATGGCAGCGTGCTCATCGCGGTGGTCAGGATCAGGAACTCGCTCGCGAACACGCCGAATGGCGGCATGCCCAAAATGGCGAGCGCGCCCAGCATCATGCCCCACCCGACGGTTGGGCTCACGCGCAACAATCCCCGGATGTCGTCCATCGTCTGCGTACCAGCCTTTTGAACCGCGTGCCCGACGGTGAAGAAAATGGCCGATTTGACAAGCGAATGAACCGTCATGTGCAGCAGACCCGCGAAGGTCGCGATGGGGCCACCCAGCCCGAAAGCGAACGTCATCAGGCCCATGTGTTCGATCGATGAATACGAAAAGAGCCGCTTGACGTCCTTCTGCCGGAACATGGAAAAGGTCGCGACGAGCACCGAAACCAGCCCGAAGCCGATCAGCAGGCGCCCGGGCAAGCCGTTCCGAAGCGCGCCATCCGCGAGCACCTTGCAGCGCAACACCGCATAGAGCGCGACGTTGAGCAGCAAACCGGACAGCACGGCTGAAATGGGCGTCGGACCTTCGGCATGCGCATCGGGCAGCCAGTTGTGCATGGGCACCAGGCCGACCTTCGTGCCGTAGCCGATCAGCAGGAACACGAACGCGAGTGACATGATGGTCGGATCGAGGCTTCCCTTGACCGCGTTCAGACTGGTCCAGAGCAGCGCATCGTTGCCGCCGAGTTGCCGGCTCGCGGCGAGGTAGAGAAGGATCGTGCCGAACAACGCCTGCGCAATGCCGACGCCGCACAGGATGAAGTATTTCCACGCGGCTTCCAGGCTTGCTGCAGTCCGGTACACGCTGACCAGCAGCACGGTCGCGAGCGTGGCGGCTTCCATGGCGACCCAGAGTATCCCCATGTTGTTGGTGAGCAGCGCGAGCAGCATCGCGAAGATGAACAGTTGGTACATGCTGTGATAGAGCCGCATGCGCCCACCGGTCATCTTGCCGCGGTCACGCTCGATCCGCATGTATGGCCTCGAAAAAATCGAGGTGGTCCAGCCAACGAAGGCCGTCAGCGTGACCAGGAACACATTGAGTGGATCGACGAAGAAGAGCTTGCCTAGCGCGAAAGCCGGCCCGTGCGCCACGGTTTGCACGGCGAGCAGCATGGCGGCCGTGAATGTCAGGAAACTGAACCCGACGTTGAGGTTCGGCGCGAAATGGTGCTGTCCGCCAAGCGCGAGACATCCGCCTGCAACCAGCGGGATGCCGAGAACCAGCAGCAGGACGTAGGCATCAGTCATCTTTGAGTTTTTCGAGGTGATGAATGTCGAGGCTGTCGAATTGCTCGCGAATCTGGAACATGAATACGCCGAGGATCAGGATGCCCACCAGCACGTCTAACCCGATACCGAGTTCGACGATCATCGGCATGCCGTTGGTGGCAGCCGCGGCGGCAAAGAACAGGCCGTTTTCCATCGACAGGAAACCGATCACCTGAGGGATCGCCCTTGCGCGCGTAATCATCATCATGAACGACAACAACACGCAGGCGAGTGCAATGCCAAGTGTGCCGCGCGCAACCGACGAGGCAAGCTGACTGATGGGCGACGCCACGTTGAATGCGATGATGACGAGCACAATGCCTATCAGCAGGGTGGCGGGAATATTGAGGAGCGGCTCGACGTCCGTCTTCACGTTCAGACGCCGCACCAGCCTGTAAAGTATCGAGGGAATCACGCCCACCTTGAGCAACAGGGTCAGCGCAGCGGAGATATAGAGGTGCGTATCGGCCGTGATGAACCCCAATATCAGGTTGGCTGAAACAAGCGTCAGGCCCTGCAGCGTATAGAGGTGAATCAACGACTGCATCCGGCGCTGGCTGAGCATCGCAAACGACAGCAGCAACAGGATGGCGGCCAGGAAGTTGATGATCTGCGTGGCGAAGCCGTGCATTCATGCCCCCAGCAGAAAGTGAACGAGCATCCCGATCACCGCCAGGAGGAAAGCCGTCGTGAGAAATTCCGGCACGCGGAAAATGCGCATCTTCGCATTGCTCGCCTCGATCACCGCGAGCACGATGCCGCCAACAAACAGCTTGATGAAAAGCACCGGTATTGCAAGAAGCAGGGCGAGCGGATTGCCCGCTTCGGCAATCCCCCACGGGATGAACAAGGCCAGGCCAATGCAGGAATACGCGAATAACTTGAGGCTCGCGGCCCATTCCAGCAGCGCGAGGTGCCTGCCCGAGTACTCAAGAATCAGCGCCTCGTGGATCATCGTCAGTTCAAGATGCGTGGTTGGGTTATCGACCGGAAGCCGCGCGTTCTCGGCAAGCGACACCATCGTGAATGCGATCCCCGCGAATGCGAGGCTCGGATAGATCGCCAACTCGCGGTGACTGAGCGTTGCCACGATGCTGGTCAGCAAGGTGGACTGCGTGAGCAAGGACGCCGAAAACAACACCATCAACAATGCCGGCTCCGCGAGGAACCCGACGAGCATCTCCCGGCGCGCGCCGAGCGTGCCGAATGCGGTGCCGACGTCCATCGCAGCCAGCGAGATCCAGACCCGCGCCAGCGCGAAAAGGCCCACCAGGGCGATGGCATCGGCGGCGGGCGACAGCGGCAGGTCCGTTGAAAGCGTCGGCACGATCGCGCATGCGAGCGTCATGCACGCCCACACGATATAGGGCGCGCCGCGGAACACGGGACTTGCGTGCTCCGCCACGACGGACTCCTTGTTGAACAGCTTGTGCAGCATCCGGTAGGGTTGCCAGATGCTCGGCGCCCGCCGGTTCTGCAACCGTGCGCGACACATGTTGACCCAACCCGTCAGCAAGGGCGCGGCCGCGAGTGCAAGCACGATCTCGAGTCCCTGCGAGAGCAGTCCGGAGGGCGTGATCATCGTCTCACCAGGATCAGCAGGACAATCAGCACGAGGAAGCTATGCATCAGATAGACCGCGATGCGGCCCGCCTGCAGCAACCCGGCGAGTGCAGCAACGCGCTTGACCAACCGCGCCACAGGCTCATAGATCAGGGTCCACGTGCGATCTGTCACGGTGACGCTATATACGGGGTGCGTGTCGAACGGCGAGGGGAGTTGCCGATCGATCTTGAACAACGGCGTGAAGATCTCGCGGATCGGCTGTCCGAACCCTTCGGCCGTGTCCTGCATGCGGGCGTTCACGAACGGGTAGCCGCACGCCCAGGGTATGGCCCGACGCAGGCGCCCGTGGTAGAGACGGCGGACCAGCAGCCACGCGAGCCCGCAACAGGCGAAGAAGAACAGCAAAAACACCACCGGCATGTAACTGGCCCGGTCTACGCCAGTGGGCGCCAGCAGCAGCCAGCCATTTTTCGCGACAGTTTGTCCGATGCCGGCGCCGACCAGCATCTGCGTGACGCGATCGAGAACGATCACGAACTGTACCGGCAGCAGACCTAGCAGCATGCATATTGCCGCGAGCCACACGAAGCCCACCCGCTCCCACGGGCTCGCATCCCGTGCGTCGCTCAGCTTCGCCTCGCGGGGCTGACCGAGAAAGATGATGCCGAAGAACTTGACCATCGTATAACCCGCAAGCGCGGCCACCAGCGCGATCAGCGCGGCAACGAGCGGCACTACCATGTTCAGGAACGAGTTCGGCAAGCCTGGGGTAAACAGAAAGCTTTGCAGCAGCAACCATTCGGAGACGAAGCCGCTCAATGGCGGCAGGCCCGCACTGGCAAACACACCCACGAGGACCACCCACGCGGTCCACGGCATGAACCGGATCAGGCCGCCCAGGTGTCCGAGATTGCGTTCGCCCGTTGCGTGGAGCACTGAACCGGTCCCGAGGAATAACAAGCTCTTGAACGTCGCGTGGCTGGCGATCTGATACAGCAGCGCCGTCAACGACAGTGCTGCCAGCGCGTTCATGCCATACGCGCGAAACAGGATCGCGAGTCCCATGCTGACGAACATCAGACCGATGTTGTCGATGGACGAGTAGGCGAGCAGCCGCTTCATGTCTGTCTGGACGGTGCTGAACACCACTCCGAACAAGGCGGTGAAGAGGCCGAGCGCCAGCATGAACGCGCCCCACCACCACAGTTGGACGTGCAGCAGATCGAACACCGTACGAAGCAGGCCGTAGAGGCCGGCCTTCAGCACGAAGCCGCTCATGAGGGCAGACACCGGCGAGGGCGCTGCGGGATGCGCCTCGGGCAACCAGACATGGAGCGGAAAAATCCCCGCCTTCGCGCCGAAACCAAACAGTGCCAGCAGGAACGCGACGGAAGCCCAGAACACATCCAGATGCTGGAGCCGCATGTTGGCGAACGTGTAGTCGCCCGTGTTGGCCTGCAGCAGCCCGAAGCACAACAGCAATGCCAGTGCGCCGACATGCGAAATCAGGAAATACAAGTAGGCTGCCCGGCGAATCTCGGCTATGCGGTGATTGGTCATTACCAGGAAGGTGGCCGACAGCGTCAATGTCTCCCACGCAACCATGAAGCAATACGCATCGTCTGCCAGCAGCACGACCGCCAGACTCGCGAGGCACACGTGATACTCAAAACACAGCAACCCGGGCGGAGTGCCCTCGCCCTTGCGGAAATAGCCGGCGGAGAACGCGCTCACGCCTGTGCTCACCACGCCTAGTACGGCCACGAAATACGACGACAGACCGTCAAGCCTTAAATGAAATGGCAGGTTCGGCAACCCGAGCGGCAGGATGGCTTCCTGGGGACCTGCGAAAACGCCAGCCACGCCCAGTACGCACAGCAGCAGGCCGAACACCGCACCGACAGGAAACAGGCCGTGCGCCACCACACGTGTGCGGCGCAGATTGGCCAGCCCCAGCACCCCAACGACCAGCCAGCCCGCGACTACCAGCAGCACATAATGGATGATCAGCAAGTGTTCCATTGGCGTTCTCTCCGGTGCCGTCAAATGTCTTGTCTAACAGCTGCCTTGTCGGACGAAGGGTGTCGTGAGGTTGGCTCACCGCGATGGTGGCGTTCCATTTTTTTGACATACCGGTACAGGTCAAGTCCCATCGATATCGTGATGGCTTCCGCGCGAGCGTAGAGGTCAAGCCATCCTGGCACGTTTGCCTGCTTGACGCCTATGGCGATGGTGTTGCCTTCGCGTCGCGCCATGGTGCGAAACAGCTTTCCGTTGCAGGCACCACGTATCCGGCCGAGGTAGGTGGTGAGCTGCGGGTCGCTGTTCAGCAGGTTGGCTACGAGCACACCTTCGTTACGCAGGGCGCTGTAGCAGGAATCGTAAAAGTACTGGCTCGACAGGCCGGCGGGCAGGCCAAACGCGTCGAAGCCGTCGAGCAGGATCACATCGGCGACGTCAACCTTGTCCGAGAGGTACTCGACCGCGTCGGCGTGCACGATCTGGAATCTTTCTGAATCAGGCGGAATGAAAAAGGATTCGCGTAACGCAATCACTCTCTCGTCGATTTCAACGGTGGTCACGCGTGCCGACGGAAACTTATGGAAGCAGTATTTGGACAGTGATCCCCCGCCGAGACCCACGATCAGGATGTCCTTGGGGTCGGACTGAAAAAGCTGGAATGACATCATGGCCCGCGTATAAGCGAGGTCGAGTTCCAGCGGATTACCTCTGCGCATTGAGCTTTGTATGCTGAAAGCGTCGAAACACAGCGACCGCGTGCATGGTTCATCGCGTACCACGGGCTTTCCAAACGTTTCTCCCCACTGCTCGGCGAGGGCATGCCTGAGTTGGTTGTGATCGGCTGACAATCCAATGTTCTCCTGAAACTGCGCGACCGGTTGCCCGAACCGGCGTGGTGCCGCGACCGGTGAGCCGCGACAGTCTTAGTGGATTTCCCCATGCCGGACCGGCGTGGGGAGCGTCCCCGTTACCCGGCGATTTTCGAAACACGACACCGCATGAGCGAGCATACGCGCTGCGTTTTCGAAGAGCGCGTCCGGTTCAAGCATCACCGCTGCTTCAGCGATGCGCTTTTGCGTGATGGCAATGGCAATCACCAGCGCCACGGTATGGAAGCTCGCGTGCGCCAGTTTCAGTTGCAGAAGTTCGGGAGCGTCGTCCCACCGTTGGGCGTCTTCGTGAATCCAGCGTCCGAGCGCGCAGCATCGTTCGTTGCCAAATGCGGACGCGACAAGCCTCACGCGCTTGTGCATTCCCATTCCGTTACGCAACGAGACGCCCGCTATCCAGTGTTCTTCAAGCGTGTCGCCAAGCGACATGGCACTTCTCCTCAAAATGGCGTGCGGGGCGACCGGGATTCTGTCGCCTGCCGGGTTTCGTCCTCCTGCCACCACGAACCGCGTTGACTCTGCGCTGTTGCCGCCGCGTATGCAACCGTGGCGGCACGCGCGCCGCTCACCGTCTGGAGGGGGTGTTCGCCCGGGGGATCAAGTTACCAGTTGATGATAATTGCGTTATCATCCTAGCAGCTTTATTGACCCGATTCCACACGTGATGCACGCGTGATGCACACGTGATGAGCTGTCGGCATTCGCGAAGAACTCGCCGGCTTCGTTCGAGGCGTCGGGAACGCAGGGTTGCACCCTGCATGTGGAATTTTGGAAAACCAGCTTGTTGCACCGGTCCTTGTTTGCGCCGAAGCGCGCTTCGGACCCGCGAACACACGAGTCGATACCTGATGCCAGCACACTATTTCCGGACCTTGACGGGAAAGCATCGCAGCACTGACGCCAACAGGCAGCTTGGCTTTTCGCTCGCGTTCGTGGCAGGTGCGACCAATGCTGGCGGCTATCTCGCGGTCAAGCAATACACGTCCCATATGAGCGGCGTGGTATCTGCAATTGCTGACCAGACTGCACTGGGGGACCTTTCACTCGTGCTTGCGGGCGCCGGATCGCTGATCTCGTTCCTGCTCGGTGCCGCCTGTTCCGCGGTGCTCGTCAATTGGGGAGGGCGCAGGCGGTTGAACAGCCAGTACGCTTCACCCTTGTTGATCGAAGCTGGCCTGCTCCTGTGTTTCGGGCTGCTCGGCAGTCACCTGGCCTTGTGGGAACCTCTGTTCGTGCCCACGACGGTCGTGCTGCTCTGCTTCATCATGGGGTTGCAAAACGCGCTGATCACGAAGCTGTCCGGTGCAGAAATCCGTACCACCCACATGACGGGCATCGTGACGGATATCGGCATCGAACTCGGCAAGCTCTTCTACTGGAATTCTTCCAGCGTCGACGCCGCCACGCCTTCCGTACTCGCGAATCGGGCGAAGCTGAAAGTGCTCGGGACGATGCTGACCATGTTCTTCATCGGGGGTGTCACGGGCGCGATGGGGTTCAAGCACATCGGATACGCGGCAACGATTCCCCTGGCAGGACTGTTAACCGTGCTGGCGATCGTGCCATTGATTGATGATCTGCGCGGCCAGATCTACCGGCTTGACCGCTAGTACGGCAGTTATAAATAAATGGGCAGATGAAGGAACTGGATGCGCGAACGCGCACGTTCAGTGCTGACTGAACAGGCGCCGATCCACTCCTCGTTCGCGCCGGTTCGCTGACGCGGTGGAGAGAGCGGATTACAGTCCGTGATGCACATACGATGATAATACGATCATCATTTACTTACGCTACAATACCAATGACGGAAATCAACTGGACTGCTTCCAGTTGATCGAACCTGAATGATCAGATTGAGCGAAGCAGAGCGTTCACCGGCGCCTGAGGGGAAGATCGACGTGATTGATGCGAGTGTTCCGTTGTTGTCCCATGACTACACGCACCTGTTTTTACGGGAGGTGACGGGCCGTCGCGGATTGATCGTTATTGGCGTGGGCAAGACAGGCGAGCGTGGATTCCAGATGCTGTACAGATTCTCCGATATCTGCGACCGCCTGGAAAAACGCGGGGTCAATGTCATTTTTGTCTATCGGAAGGAATCGGCGCGCCATGTTCAGGATGCGCCTTCGTTATTCGGCGCGCGATGCAGGCAAAGGCCCTGTCTGTTCCTGGACGATGATGGTCTATTCTTTCGCGGTCCGCCTCACCCAAAATCGCTTCGCGCGTTGTATCTGGATCCGGAAATGCGACGGCTTGATACGGCCGACATCGCCTTGCGGGACGAAACGTGGGACCCATTGCTGCGCGCCTTTTTTGCACAGGTTGTCGCGCGTTCCATGCATTGAGCACAACCGGGAGGGGCGCCGCGCCCTGAGTCACGGATCAGGCACGAGGGGAACGGGTTGGTCGAGGCATTGATTCAGGTAGGCGGTCGATCGGCATTGAACGGGCGCGGGTCAGCAAGGCTTGCTGCGACTGCCGCCCGGTTTTTGAGCGATATCGTCTGCATGGCGAACGGCCGTTCCGTCAACGCCAAGGATGTTATGTCGGTCATGTCGCTGCGGGCGAAGCCGGGCGCGCATGTGCGTATCCTGGCAACGGGTCCCGACGAAGTAGAGGCACTTGAGGCACTCTCGGCCATTCTGCGTGCGCAGGAATCCTCCTGATCTGATCTAGGCAAGACACTACGTGCGCGTCCGTAGATCGGCCTCGCAACCACTCGCGCTCAAATATGTCCAAGAAAAGAAAGATAAATCTGAACAAGCCGGTGGTCATACAGAACGAACAGGTTGTTTCGCTGTACTTCGATGCGCGTGGGGTCCAGAGCACCATGCTGCGGCATGATCCTTATGCCCTTGCGCTGGGTTATACGCGCACCATGATGGGTTTCCTGTTGTTCCGGCCGTCCCCGCGGCGTATCTCGATGATCGGTCTGGGCGGCGGTTCGCTGGCTAAATATTGCTATCGTCATTTGCCGGACACGGCCATTACCGCTGTCGAAATCAATCCGCAGGTAATCGCGCTGCGCGACCAGTTTCATGTGCCTCGTGACGATGAACGCTTCAGGGTGGTTTGTGCCGATGGTGCGAAGTACGTGACTGTGCTGGTTCCCGGTCATCAGCCCGACGTGCTGCTGATTGATGGCTTCAATGCCGATGGCTTGCCGGCCGAACTGGGTAGCAAGACGTTCTATGAAGCCTGTCGTCGACGGTTGAGCGATGACGGTATTCTGGTGGCCAATCTGGTAACGGACGAACCGGACTTCCACCGCTATTTACGCGCGCTCAAGGACGTCTTCGATAACGCGGTGACCTTGGCGCCGTCGGAGGGCAGTCAACACAATGTCACCGTCTTTGCATGGAAGGGTAGCGCCGACGGACTTCCTTCGCTTGCAGTCATGCTTGATCGGGCGCGTGGGCTCGCGACCGGACACGGAGTTAACCTTCATGCCACGGCCACGCGCATCGAATACGGCAAGCGATTTAACTGGAACAGATACGAGCAGACGTGTTGATCGTATTCGCCTGCATTGCGCGGATATCGGCACGCGCATGTTCCCGGCCTTTTGATCAGCAGCATTCTCGAGCAAGGAAGAGGGCAGCGGGGTGTGGTAACGAAAGCAGTGCCGTGACCCATTCGTGTGGGGGCTGGTATCCGTCTGGAGACGAGGTGGTCTCCTGATTACCAACTCCGGACAGGATGTCTACACGCGAGCGCAGAGCTTCAGGGCGCTGCCACGATGTGTTGTTGGCGCCAGCAGATCGAGTGCTGAGCGCAGCAAGCGCACGGCGATTAATCCCCGCTGAGCGCTTCTGGCGGCACGAAGATGACTCGGGTCAGGCGATGTATTATAATTCGATTAACATATCTGGACTTCGCCCTGTCATGGAAACAAAAAGCGCTCGACTCACGATTCTGATCGATCCTGTGAAGAAGGAAGCATTCGAAAAACTGTGCGCTGCGCAGGATTTGACGCCCTCACAGGTGGTGCGGCAACTGATTCGCGAATACCTTGAGCAGCACGGTGTCACCTACAAGACAAAGAGCGCCGTTGGTGCGCGCCCACGCCGGAAAACGGCCTGAGGTACACCGGCGTCAGGCTATGACGCGATCCGGTTGAGAAGTTACCGTCCGTTCGTACTGAATGCCGCAGGGTGCTCCTTCATGCGGTTACCTTTGCAGCATGCAAGGTAAATTACACGTCTTCGTTAAAGCCAGTGCACGCGTGAACGCGAGCGTCAGATGTGCGGCTTTCCGGTTCCTGAAGGCACGTAGGCGTTCCTATTGAGCTTCGGCCTGGCGGCGCTTCTCGGGGCCCACCCAAGATCGGTCCGCTTGTCGATCAAGCGCAAGTCCTTTCTGTTATTGCGCGGCTTGTCCCCTAACGTATCAAAGACGGAATACAAGGTATCCGTCTACGAGTTAGCAACCATCTCCGATAAGCGCCGCAGCCGGTGTGTCTCACTGCGCAGCAACTTCTACCTCTGTGGCTATAACACCATCCCATGACGTTTCGGTGACTACGGCGCCTATATTGACGCATTCATTTGCGACTCTTCAACTTGATCGGCCGCAGTTACCTTCGTCGTCAAGGGACAAGGTGAGGAACGTCGGCAATCGACAAATTGCCATGTTGATACCATGATAATATCGTTATCATAGCGCCCGTATATAGATGCGATGTTCCTATTACGTGGTTGCGCATTTCCACGATGTACCGGGTGCGGGTCGCTGTTCTTCGGATGGGATCTTGGCTCTACGAAATGCACGGGAAGCGTGAGGGCGAACCGGCATGTCATGTGATGACACAGAGCGTCCTTCCGAGCCCAGTCGGCACATACCTTGGAGACACCGCCGTTTGTCGAGTAGCTCTGTTCATCAGGTATGGCCAACCATCGTCGCCTTGCGCGACCGGCGTACTGATTACGAGCAGGTACGAATGGTCTCATTGTCCATTGCATCTCAATGATTTATCAGAGAGAACAAATCGATGGAATACGTCTACAAGTTTTATCTATCAGACACACACGGCATTTCTTCCGAAATTCCTTTTCGTGAGGTTGTTCTTCCCGAGCCGCTTGAGAAAATCCGTGTCGGAAAATCGGTAGAACTTCCGGACGTGGGTGACGGAGTTGCTCACGGCCAATTCAGGATCACGCGCGTCGAGTCTGATGCTACGGTCACGAAGGTTCCAATGACGCTGGCGGTGCGTGTCGGAGTTGTGAGGCTTCATCAGACGAGTGGTGAGTTTCACGCCGACATGCGTCAGCTTCGTGCGACGCGCGGCGAGGGCGCTTGATCTTCCTCATGCCGACATTGTTTCGGGTGCCGGACATGATGCCTGCCATCTTGCTCGCATCGTCCCCACGGGGATGATTTTCATTCCCTGCGTGGACGGAATCAGTCATAACGAAGCCGAGTCAATTACGCCGTCCGGGGCGAATGTGTTGCTGCAGGCCGTGCTGCAAAGTGCCGGACCCCTTGGCGTGCCAGTGTGATGTTCAATGATTCAGCAGAGCATCCGGCCCCAGGATTGGTTCGACACACGAGGCCGTTTTTTTATCTCGCTGGTCTCTTGGTGCCGGCATTCGTACAGGCCTTGTATCTGAATGACATCGATCTGCGTGCTTACCGGGACTATGCGCTAACTCACATCGCTGACCACGAAATCAATCGCATCGACGAGTTCCTGCCTTCGCAAAGGTAAGGCGGTCAGCGATGGGGATTTGCTACGTGAGCCTGCGCGTCCGCTTTGAGAAACCACGTTGCGCGAATCGCCATTCCCCTCGGCCATCAGTGGACACTGCTCAAAGAGGGCTGCGAGCCACTCAACGAAGACACGTACCTTTCCTGCTAAATGCCGATTGTGGGGATAAACCACTGCAATTGGCATTGAACGCGGCTTCCATCGCGGCAGCACTTCAACTAACGCACCGGAAAGCAAATGCGTTGCGACCATAAAGCGTGGGGCTTGAATCAAGCCGCAACCTTCCAGGCAGCAAAGCACGGCCGCTTCCGCATCGTTCACATATAGAGTGCCAGGAACCTTGACTTCGATCGTCTCGCGATCGATCGTGAAGTTCATATGTGAGACTCGACCTGTAAGGCTGGAGAAGTACTGGATTCCGTGGTGTTTTTCGGCTTCGGCCAGCTTGATTGGTAACCCAAATTGGCCAATGTACGCCGGACTCGCAACGGTTACGGTCTGAAGGTTTCCTAAGCGCCGCGAGACAAGACTGGAATCTTGGAGTTGTCCTACGCGGACGGCGCAGTCTACGCCTTCTTGAATGAGATCGACCTGTCTGTCACCGAATCCGATCATCAAATCAATGTCCGGATATTTTTCGCGGAACGCTGCTATCTTCGGAATTACGATTAGCTTCCCGATCGAGCCGGGCATATCAACGCGCAACTTGCCACGCGGGCCTTTACCCGAATGAGCCAACGCTTCTTCCGTCTCGCTGATGTCAGCCAAAATGCGAAGACAGCGTTCATAGTAATCGGCTCCTTCCGGGGTGAGACTGAGGCGCCTGGTTGTCCGGTGCATGAGTCGAACCTGGAGATGTGCTTCCAAATTCTTGATGATGGTTGTCGCAGACGCATGCGGCAGTTCAAGCGCGTCAGCCGCTCGCGAGAATCCGTTAAGCTCTACCACCTTGGTAAAAACCTGCATCGCTTGTAAGCGGTCCATATCTGTTTCCTCAACGCTGGAGAGTTGCTCCGGCATCCTTGCTGCACGTCAACGGCCTCGAAGCTCGGCAATTGTTCGACGCAGCCGAATTATAATCTGGATTATAACCATTTATCAGATTCGCGTATTCGGGCAAAATAGGCACGTTGAAATCCCGGAGGGCCGGCGCGCCGCGTCTCTCAAAACTTATGAAGTCGAAGCTGGACGGCGCGCTATGTGTCGAGGAAGAAGTCATTGCGGGTCATGTTCAAACCGTAACGCTTAGAAGCTATCGGCCTTCGTCCAATGGCAGACAGCTTCCCGTTATCCTCTATTTTCACGGTGGAGGGTTCGTACGCGGAACGCTTGAAGATGGCGACGCAGCAGCTTCTCATATCGCCCGGACCACACCTGCCTGGGTAGTCTCGGTCGGCTATTCCTTGTCACCCGCGTTTCCATTTCCGGCAGCGCTGGAAGACGGCATCCGAGCGGCTCGCTGGGCCGTTGCCAATGCTCGCGCGATGGGGGCCAACGGGCGGCGCATCGGGATTTGTGGGCATGACGCTGGCGGTAATCTGGCAACCTGCATTGCTGCCATGGCGCGCGATCGCGAATCAATAGAGTTTCTCGCGCAGGCACTTATTGCGCCTCTTCTCGATCCAAGCATGACCAGGATCGCTCGCAGCCAAGACCTCGCGGGGGCGGACTTTGCAGCACAAGAGTATTCACGGTGCTATCGCGCTTACTTGCCGTACGTATCGTTACTGATGCATCCGTACGCGGCACCCATTGAATCTCTTCGGCTTTCGGGTCTCCCCCCTGCATTAATTGCAAGCGCCGAAAATGACCGCTTACGTGTCGAGGCAGAGAAGTATGGAAGCGAGCTCATTGCAGCGGGTGTGCCGACAGAGGTGACGAGGTATAAGAGCGCGTCGCACGATTCCTTGGCTAGCCACCCTGGGGCGCTAACCGATATTGGCATGTTCTTTCGCAAGCGGCTTACAACACTAGTTCTTAAGTCTTGATTTTCGTGTGCCGGCGTCGCGGCGTGGCTGCCAAGCAGCAGTGAGATCCAAGCGGCGAAGCGTAACGCCCAAACGAGGGACTGCGCTCTCTTATCGCACACTCAACTGAGCCGCTAAGCAGATGAGGCGCGGCGTCCATCGAGGCGCCGCTCAGCCGTATTCTTGGAAGGGTGACGCGCTGACCTGTAGCACGCGCTAAGCTCTCAGGCGGCTGCCCTCACGCTCGTGGCGGAAAATGTGGCTACGATGCTTCGGCCATTTGGCGCAAATTTACTTTTGGCAATGAATAAAGGTCAATGAGCTCACTCGCTACGCCTTCGAGTATCTCTGCGGATAGGTTTTCATCCGAAATCGCACGTGATACCGAGATGGCGCCCATGCAAGCGCTGAAAAGAACCATCGCTTTTGCTCTGCGGCGAGCAGCGAGGGCCGGGGGGAGCATTTTTTCCAAAACGTCGAACACCCGGCTCACGCGGGCTGTGTAGGCCTCACGCGTCGCAACGTTGCTTCTTGCTACATCGTTCACAAGGGAGGACAGCGGGCAGCTTCTCGACACATTGTTACGATGACTTTCGGAAAGATATCCGCTGATACATCTGCTCAGACTGACAGTCGCGGCGCCCTCCCACGTGTCAAGGTCTTTGAACGCGAGGGACAGTGCCTCAATGACGAGGTCATCCCGCGAAGCAAAATGTTTGTAGAAGCCGCCGACCGTCAGGCCTGCCTCTTTCATGATGTCGGCCACGCTGATGCCTTCAATACCTAATTCCCGAAAGCGACGAGCGGCCACATCTACGATTTTCGCATGTGTTGCAAGTTTCTCAGCCTGAGAATGTCCCATGTCTTTCGCCGTAGTTCCTGAAAATCTAAATCATTATCATAATCCTGTTGTCAAGGAAAAGATAGCTATCGACTAGATAGTTTCCCCCGAGATCCCGAAGTCTCGGGTTGCTGAACCAATGATCAAGCTCTGGAAATTTGTTTGTATTCTCGGCACTGGCGAATAGCGGTGACGGCCGTCATTTCTTCTCGGCGTTGTCGCGCCGGAACGTTCTATCCGTAGTCAGGGATCCCAACTGCGTCTCGACAATGTCACAGCGCGTCAAAGGACCGCAAACGAGGAGATACGGCGTGGAAGTCAAATTGGCATTCTGGATAAAATGAATAATCCATAACGCCGTAAAGAGATACGTCACCTGCTGGCATCGAGTCCATCGTAAGCCCAGACTGGACGATAAATTTTAAGGCGCAGTTCAGAGATGTGGCGCAAAACAACCCTACGTGAGACGGAAAGAAAATTTGTTCGGCCGCGCCGTCAGCGAGAGACCCTTCACGAACAAAGAAGCCTTGCGCGAATTTTCGGATGACGCGGCACCCGGCATTGCCGTGGAATCCGCGATTTCGCCGAGCGGGTTTGTCGCAATGCGACATGGACTATTCAAAATTTTATTCTTGTCGCTCCCGGCACCATGCGCTTTGAATCACGCCTGGGAAACTGATCTTTTCACAAATCTCGAGCGTACTGGCATCTTGCGAATGGAGCAGACCACCAGCGAAAAAAAGGGGCCCTTATAAAGGCCCCCTTTGCCGTCAGAACGCTTCGGTTTTAGAACAAATGTTGGATACCAGCATAGGCCCCTGACTGAGAGTGTCCAGGCAACGGGTTGTCTGTGCCGGTGGTTGACCCGTAGGAGTTCGAGTTGAGTCCAAAGTTAGCGTGCGAGCTGTTTCGTGCAGTCGCAATCTGCAAATCGAGCAATGTCCGCTTCGAAAGATTGTAAGTGCCGCCAACCGTGTAGATGGTGGCATTGCCACCACCGTTGTTTGCGTTCACGTGGTACGCGGCTGCAATGAGCGCCGCCGCTGGCGTCGCTTGCCAGGTTACTCCGCCCCATTCCTGTTTCGTCGTTGTTATGCCGCCGGAATTCGCGCCGCTGCTTGAATGCGCCTGTTGGTAGGTCGCTTGCAGTTTAAACTGTCCCAGGAACACGTTGATGCCGCCAAAGTATTCGCGTGAATAGTTAAACACGTCGTCTAACGTTCCATTTGCGGCATCTCTCCACTCGTCATAGATTCCGCGAAGCTGGAAAAAAGGATTCGTATAGGTCAGTTGGATACCGTCTGCGCGACCCTGGGCCGTGGTGCCATTGCCGTTCCAACTTGTTGCGTTGGAGAGCGCATATTGGCCAAAGACATCAAAGCCAGCAATGTTGGGCGACTGATACGAAATGTTGTTGCTCGAATGGTTCCAGTTACGCCCGCGAACGAGTGATGCAGACGACCAATTGCTTTGGCCAAAGGGATCAAAATCCCAAACACCATTTGATATAAACAGCTCTTTGCCTAACAAGGCTGTACCGAAGACGTCGTTAGATATCCCGATGGTGGCGAATCGGTCGAACAGCCCGTTGTTGGACGGCCCTTGTCCGTTCACGGTGTTGAAGGACCCCTCGAGATGAAAGAGAACTTTGTTGCCACCACCAATATCCTCGACGCCTTTCATGCCCCAAAGACTGGTTCCCCAGTCTCCACTTTCAGCACGAAACCTGCTGCTTGAACCTGTCGGCGCTCCGTTGTTGGGGCCAGTTGGTGCGCCGTTTAGGTATTCCAAGCCAGCGTCGATCCGGCCGTACAAGGTTACGCTACTTTGAGCATGGGCCACTGTGCCGGCCAGGAGCGCGGTTACGCCAGCTAAGATATGTTTTTTCAAGTCTCCTCCATTCACCTTTGTGAGACGAGACTCAACGGCGGAATTATGTTCGCGCTCGGGTCGAGTACTCGCACTAGTCCAAATTAACATCTCGTTTTACATACAAGTTTGGCGTCCTAACACTTGCACGTTTCTCTATATCGCAACTTCACCTTATGCGATGGGAAGACATACCGTTGCCGAAATAGTTAACGTACTGCAAGGAGTTAGGACACGGTGGATTATATATAAACTCCAGATGAACGGGGGGACGTCGCAGGTTTTTAATGACTTGTGGCTGTGTTGCAACATACCGTTATCAATTGGAACGGCAGGCTAAACGTTAGCTGCAAACGTCACTTTGTCACTCTGGCTTGAGTGATGCAGGCAGGAAGCACATGCATCGTTAGCATGGGTCGCCGCCAAGCTTCTAAGGAGCGTTTTCGGTCGCGTAAATTTCTTAAGCTGATTCCGTGGAGTGATTTGCGGCATGCGCGAATTGGTCCACGATTGCATTAAGAACATCGAGCCGTGGCTCTCCTGCTGTGGCGTCGAGCCAAAGCGGAAGGGCGGCGTCCAAGACTTGCCGACCGTTTTGAGTCAGCGACAAGCGGCGCTTTCGGTCGCTTGATTCATAACTACCGGTGATCAGCGACTTTCGAGCGAGAATACTGTATTGGGCCGAGACCTGCGGATGGTCTATCCCGATCTCATCGGCGACGTCTTTTACTGTTGGCGGCTCGTCCCTGTAAAGAAGGCTAAGAAGACAAAATTGTGCTGGCGTTATCTTTGCTGGTTTAAGTGCAGAGCTAAGGCGACTGGTAGCCGCCCTCATTGCTCGCTGAGCTGCTACGTGTGCAACGCTCAACAACTTGGCTTTAGCAAGCAACGCGGCGTTATCGGAGATCATCTGGGTTGACATAGTGTGCCTCAAATGTGTCGTCGGCAATTACGCTCATTCTACGCATAGCCCATGTTTGATAGATGACTGTTGAAGCGGATGGTCGACTTATCGCGCACTGGATTCAGGCAAGCGTGTGGGAAGTGCTGTCGCATACTCAACAATCTTTCGGTTTTTTTGTTCGGCTAACCAACTGTAGTCCGAAACATGTGTTGCTTTGGATTCGAGAGCGACACGCGCATCTGCTTGATCTGCGTTGCTCTGGACAGTGAGGGGAGTGGTACCGGCTTTGGCCGATGCGGTCCCGACGGCTTCAGCATGGGCCAAGCAGGTAAAAAACAACAAAACCACGAGAGACGTTGGTATGAAGGCGCGCATGTTTGTCGGATATCCAGAAACGAAGTTCGCAGACGTGCCGGGCACCAATCCAGCTAGCTGGCCTTGACCGGCAATGTTCGCTGACTTTAAGAGATGCTAGGAAGAAGATAAAGTCGGGTAAAGCGAATAGTCTCATTGCTCAAGACGAACAATCGCTTGTCGACTAAGATCCGCCTCGAAATTCTTTGGCTCTGGATGCTTCTTCGTGCGCCGATGCGGCAAATGGTTGCCGGCTCTAAGCGAGTGTTCCATAACCGCGTGCGCTTGAAGTCAACCCAAAGACCGGCAGTATTTGCGTCGGTCGTCGCAACTTTTTATGGCCGCGCAGACCAAGTCATCGCCGTCGGTCTTCAACCACTCTCGACTACTTAATTTCTTGCTTTGGATGCGGCTGCCCAAGCTTGCGCTGTGAGCGACAACTGCGCTTCGGGCGCGATTCTACGGCACATGAAGGCATTGCGCTTAGATGCCACGGTATCCGCCCTCGTCGGGTTTTCAGCGGTCAATCGATCCGCAAAAAAATATTGACCTATTAGATGCTACGTGTCATCTTTGCGAAATCTGGAGTCTGATCGTAATCCATTCGATTTCTGGTCAGCACGTTAGCTCGAAGTGGCCAATCGCTCGCAATCGGCTAGCGCCGTCGTGGCCTCATGTGTAACTTCAACCGAATAAGCAACCGAAATTTTAAGGACTTACGAGAGTGGATACAAAGACGAAATTGGAGAATGCGGAGGTCCGGAACGGGTCCCGGTCGAGTACTCGCGGACGCGCACCAAAGAAATCTGTCCTGGTGATCGCGTTGGCAGTCGTGGTCATCGGTGTTGGATGGTTTGTGCACTCGCGCGGTAGCAACGCTGCCGCAGCCAGCGCCAGTCCGCCTCTTGCGCAGGTGACTGTTAGCAAACCGATAGTGCACGACCTCGATACGCGCATTGGGTTTCTCGGTCAGTTTTCTGCGGTTGACCAGGTTGAGCTTCGCGCGCAAGTGGGCGGCACTCTTACTGGCATTTACTTCAAGGATGGGGACGTCGTCCACAAAGGCGATCCGCTTTTTTCAATCGATCCAGTCCCCTACGAGATCAAGCTAGCGCAAGCGAAGGCTCAACTGGAAACAGCAAGCGCGCGGGTCGACTTGGCAAATCACGAATTTAGCAGGGCGCAAGAGCTTCAACGTAACGACGCTGGAACGGTTGAAAACGTTGAGCAGAAGACCTCTGAAAGACTTGCCGCACAAGCGGCGGTAGACAACGCCAAAGCGCAGATTCGTGATGCTGAGTTCGATCTTGCGCACTGCCGCGTCGCCGCTCCGTTCACGGGGCGCATCGGCAATCACCTTGTTTCGGTCGGCAATCTGGTAGCCGGAAGCCGCGCGGCGACGAGCCCCACTACGCTGCTTGCTACGCTCGTCTCGCTTGATCCAATCCATTTGGATTTCGATATGAGTGAGGCTGACTTCCAGCTATTTTCGAAGTATCAGCAGCTGTCGAAAGGAACATCCGCCGATAAGGTTCAGTTCGCTTTGGGTACCGAGCCGACGTTCGAACGGCAGGGCGTCCTCGACTTCATTAATAACGTGCTAGATCGTTCGAGCGGCACCATCCACGCTCGAGCAACCGTGCCTAACCGTGACCTTGCCTTGACACCCGGGGAATTCGCGCGGGTGAGAGTGATCGTCGCTCAAGCCACCCCGACACTTCTGGTTCCAGACGCCTCGGTCTTGCCGGATCAATCACAGCACGCTGTCTTTACGGTTTCTGCTGATGGTGTCGTCACTCCGAAACGGGTTGAGATAGGAGATATTCGTGGTGGTTTGCGTGTCATACGTTCTGGGCTGAACTCGGACGACCGGGTGATTGTGGGCGGCCTTCCTTTCGCGACACCCGGAGCCAAAGTGGCTCCGCAGGACGGCAAGATTAGCTACGCCGCAGGCCAGGAATAGGAACCACCCGAACCATGCGCATCGCACATTTCTTTATCGACCGGCCGCGTTTTGCGACGGTCGTGAGCAGTTTTCTTACGCTGATCGGGCTTGGCGCAATGTTTGTGCTTCCGATTGCGCAATATCCGGAAATCGTTCCGCCAACAGTACAAGTCACGACGTCCTACCCTGGCGCGTCGGCAGACACTATTGCTCGTACAGTCGCAACGCCGCTCGAGCAACAGATTAACGGCGTTGAAAACATGATTTACATGGGCAGCCAGTCAACCGGCGATGGAAGATTGACTGTTACGGTTACGTTTCGCATTGGCACCGATCTGAATGTCGCACAGATGTTGACGCAGAATCGCGTTCAGGATGCGTTGCCGCGGCTGCCGGAGGACGTACAGCGCTTGGGTGTTCAGGTTCGAAAGTCAACCCCAAGCATCCTTATGGCGATTCACCTCTATTCGCCGGACAAGACTCGAGACACGCTTTATCTCTCCAACTACGCGACGTTGCACGTAAAGGATGCGCTCGCCAGGCTTGAGGGTGTGGGAGATGTGCAGTTCCAGGGCGCACGCGAATACGCTATGCGCATCTGGCTCGATCCCGATAAAGTCGCTGCCAACAACCTGAATGCCGGCGAAGTGCTCAATGCATTGCGTGCTCAAAATCTGCAGGTGTCCGCCGGGGTTCTGAACCAACCTCCAACACATGGTAACGAGGCTTACCAGATCAACGTGGAGGCGTTGGGTCGGCTGTCCACCCCTGCTGAATTCGACGATATCGTGGTCAAGTCCGATAGTCAGGGACGGGTCACACGAGTGCGCGACATCGGCCGCGTCGAGATCGGCGCAGCCGATTATGGGTCGACGGCGTTCATGGATCGCAGCGACGCTTCTTCGCTTCTAATCTACGCCCAACCAGGTGCAAATTCGCTTGCGGTCGAAGGCGAAGTTTTGTCGACCATGAAAGGCCTTGAGCACGATTTTCCCCAGGGCCTTGGCTATAAGATTATTTATGATCCGACGATCTTCATCGGCAAGTCAGTCGATGAAGTTATCACTACAATTTTTGTCGCCATCTTGCTTGTAGTCGGTGTCGTTTTCATATTCCTCCAGAATTGGCGAGCGACCATTATTCCGGTGGTTGCGATTCCCGTTTCGTTGCTCGGGTCTTTCATCGTTCTCTACGCATTCGGTATATCGCTGAACAACCTCTCACTGTTTGGATTGGTTTTGGCCGTCGGGATTGTGGTCGACGATGCGATCGTCGTGGTAGAAAACGTCGAACGCAACATTCGTTCAGGCATGTCGCCAACCGAGGCGGCGCACAGAACGATGGACGAGGTGGGTGGAGCGCTGCTGTCTATCGCGCTGACGCTGTGCGCAGTGTTTGTGCCTTCAGCTTTTCTGAGTGGGATATCGGGCCTCTTTTTCCGGCAATTCGCGGTTACGATTGCGGCCTCCACGATCATTTCGTGCTTTGTCTCGCTTACTCTGAGTCCAGCGCTGTGTGCCGTGCTCTTTAAGGAGCATGTCTCTCACGCCTTGCACACAAATGCTGCGCAGCGTTTCTTGCACCGCGGCTTTGATAAATTCAACAGAGGGTTCGACAAGCTTTCGTTCGGGTACGGAAAACTTACTCGTCGATTGGTGCGCGGCTTAACGGTCGTTCTTATTATCTACCTGGCCCTGATTGGCATAACGGCCATGGAATTTGCGCGCACGCCTACGGGTTTCATCCCGGAGCAAGACCAAGGGTATCTGATCAACATTGTTCAGCTCCCGGCCGGTTCGTCGCTGGACCGTACGGAGCAGGTGGTTCGGCGAGCGATTGACATCGCGCTTACAACCCGCGGTGTGGAGCACGTTGCTCCGTTTGTTGGCCTGGACGCGACCACCTCTACCGTGGCGTCGAACTCTGGAACAGTATTTTCGGGACTTCCATCGCTCTACAACCATTCTATTTCTGGTGTGACGGCCGCTACAGTGTTGGCAGACCTTCGCCAAAGGCTATCGGTAATCAAGGATGCCTATGTGTTGACGATCCCGCCGCCGCCTGTTCAAGGCCTGGGTAGCGCGGGTGGATTCAAGATGATGCTCGAGGATCGCGGTGGCCTGGGATCCGAAGCGCTTGTGCGTGCTGCGAACGCTCTCGTTGCTGCGGCAAGAAAAGATCCCGATTTCGCCGGCGCATTTACTTTGTTCAACGCGGGGTCGCCCTCGATTTATGCGAATGTCGATCGAGTGAAAGCTGAGAAGGTTGGACTGACGCCAACAGACGTCTTTTCGGCCATGCAGGTCTACCTTGGTTCGCAGTATGTGAACGATTTCAACTACCTTGGTCGGACGTATCAGGTCGTTGTCCAGGCTGATGATCGATTCAGGCACAACGCTGAGGACATTACTCGCCTTAAAGCGCGTAACCAGGCCGGGGAAATGGTTCCGATCGGGAGCGTCGCGACGATGGAAAGCAGGACCATTCCGTATCGTGTTCCGCGCTACAACCTGTATCCCGCTGCTGAGGTTCAAGGGGTTGCGGCGCCTGGGGTTGCCACTGGCACGGCCCTTAAGCGCATGGAAGAGCTCGCTCAACAGGTTCTTCCGCAAGGAATCAGCTTCGAATGGACCGACTTGGCATTCCAGCAGCAACAACGTGGCACTCCTACTCTGCTCGTCTTCGGTGCGGCTGCACTCTTCGTGTTCCTTGTCCTCGTGGCGCAATATGAAAGCTGGAAGCTGCCGCTGGCGATTGTCCTGATCGTGCCGATGTGTATCCTTGCGTCGGTGACGGGCTTGATTACGCGAGGTATGCCGATCGATATCCTGGCGCAGATAGGATTCGTTGTGCTTGTAGGACTGGCGGCGAAAAACGCGATTCTGATTGTGGAATTTGCTCGCCAGAAAGAAGGCGAGGGCTCGTCTCCAGTGGAAGCCGCAGTGCATGCTGCGCGCACCCGCCTGCGCCCGATCTTGATGACATCTTTCGCTTTTATTCTCGGAGTAGCGCCGCTCGCGTTCGCAACGGGGGCGGGGGCGGAAATGAGGCAGTCGCTTGGTACCGCAGTGCTGTTCGGGATGCTTGGGGTGACTTGCTTTGGTCTACTGTTCACGCCGGCGTTCTACATCTTGGTAGGAAAGTTTGGCCGTAAGGAGAGCGTATGACGAACATTTTCGCCCACGCCGACCGCGTCAGTGGCTCTACAGGCACGCCACTGTCGGCTGATTCCTCGCAAAACGGTCCTCAGAGGAAGTCAAAGGAATCGGACAATTCGCTTGGTGCTTTGAGGGGTATTTCGGCAGGCATTGTCTTAAGCCTCGTCTTGGCGGGTTGCGCAGTAGGTCCTGACTATGTCCCGCCCAACTCGCAGTTCGTACCGTTTCATAGTCATATTGCGACGGCGGGGCCACAGGCTCCATTACCAGCGCCGCAGCTCGACGTGTGGTGGACGGGATTCAACGATCCGATGCTAACAACCGTTGTTCAGCGGGCATTGGCGCAAAATCTGGATCTTGCCGCGGCGATTGGCCGTGTTCAACAGGCCCGCGCCGCAGCTGCCGGAGCAGGCGCTAATCTGTTGCCTACTGTTGACCTGAACGCGAGCGGGACAGCTGAACATCAGAGTCTGCAAAGCCCATTCGGAACGCTTGCCAAGACTTTTCCGGGCTACAGTCGAGATCAGAAGGAGTACAACATTGGTCCTGCTGCAAGCTGGGAAATCGATCTCGCTGGTGGACTGCGACGAAGTGCCTCCGCTGCCAGGGAGGAGGCGCAAGCGGCGGAGGCTGAGCAGCTCGGTACCCGCATTACCGTTGCGGCTGATGCGGCTGACGCCTATATACAAATTCGGGGTTTTCAGGCTCGATTAGCCGTTGCGCAAGACCAGATCGACACCGATTCGCACCTATTGGACTTGGTCAAAGTTCGCCGTCGCCTAGGTGCGGCGGAAGATCGGGAAACGGCGCAGGCGGAAGCGCTCTTCAAGCAAGCAAGGGCGACAGTTCCGCTGCTGAAAACTTCGTTGGAAGCACAACTTAATCGCTTGGACGTGTTGATGGGAGTTCAACCAGGAACATACGCGAAGGAGCTGGCTCAGCCGAGCGCAATTCCAAGTGTCCCTTCCATTGCAGACACCGACCAACCGCTCGATGTTCTGCGCCGTCGTCCTGACATCATTGCGGCTGAACGGAGGCTAGCGGCGTCAAACGATCGGATAGGTGCTGCCATATCGGACTATTATCCAAAAATATCGCTTTCGGGAGCGTTGGGATTTGATAGTGTGAGCACTAATCATCTGTTCTCTGCGCAGTCGTTTCAGCCCATTGGAACAGGGGCGTTGCGCTGGCGTTTATTTGACTTTGGAAAGGTCGATGCTGAAGTTGCACAGGCGCGCGGTGTGAATGTGGAGGCACTCGCTCAATACCGGCAGGCAGCGTTGAAAGCGACAGAAGATGTTGAGGACGCGTTTACGAGCCTTTCTCAGACTGAAGCACGACGGGTGGAGTTGCAGGACGAAGTCACTGCGTTGGAACGTGCACGAGCTCTATCAGAGCGTGCCTATAAAGCTGGCGCTATTACGCTCACCGACGTTTTGGATGCAGACCGACAACTTTTGGTGGCCCGTGACGATCTTGACAGCACAAAGGCTGATTCAGCGCGTGCAGCCGTGACGACATATCGCGCTCTAGGCGGTGGGTGGGACCTTTCGTCGGCGGGTGGAGTTGTGGCCACGGCTGCGACGGAACAAAAAGCGGCTAACTGACGCGCGACTGCGACGCTGATGCTGGCGTTGTAGTCTTTGATGCGAGATCTGACGTTGCTATGAAACTTGCCAATGCTGGCTGACGTTCAACCAGTATTGGCTCCGGCATCTGTGTGGCGACCTTTTAGTCAGTTGCGCTTTGAGAGATGTTTTTTCGTTTGTTGAAGGATGGTTGCCGACAAACTCGGGTCGTTGACCATTCTCGCAACTGTGACCGCGCCGATAAGCGTGGCCAATATCACCAAAGCTTCCTTTTTCGCTGCCGCAGGAGATCGGTCTTCTAAGTGCGCGGAGAAAATCCCGACAAGCTTCAAGAAGCCAGCGGTGGACGCTTCCCGCAACTCGTCACTACCGCGGGCCATCTCGCTACCGAGGGCGACAAAAGGGCAGCCACTGCCCGGATTATCGCGATGCTCCAAAGAAAGATAATCTGAGATCGCGCTGTCCAGTGCCCGCGTACGTGTTGAGTTCGACAGGGAGCAAATCATTGTTTCTGCAAATGAACCAGAAGCGACCACGATCGATTCCTCGACCAGGTTCTCCTTGGAAGCAAAATGCTTATAAAAACCACCGTGTGTTAAACCTGCGGCGGCCATAAGATCAGCAAGGCCTGTATTTCCAATGCCATTTCGTCGAAACTCGCCAGCAGCAGCATCAACGATGCGTTGGCGCGTTTCAGCGGTCTCCCGTCTTGATTTTCTCATATCACCTTCCTTTCGCTAGAACGACAAACACACTTTCTATCGTAGAGCTTAATAAATATGTGATTACATGTCCAGAAACATCTTAATTCCTTGGACACCGACGTTCACGTGAACGTCGCAGGCACGCGAGCCATCATGTCGACACATTGGCATTGTCACTCGTTGCGCAATACTCGTTGCCCTTCTATGGCCAGGTAGCCAAACGAATGGCCCGCACCAGGAACTCAGCATGTGTCGCGCTCGGCGTTGAGGCGAGGCGGTGCGAGCCGGCCATCCATTCCTTCAATACGTCTTTCACGTACTTCGGGTTACCAATGGCGTACGCCGCTCCAGACCCGAGTAGCGCAGCGGGCAGGATACTAGGGTCGGTCATTTGACCGATACCGCTGCCGCGGCGCGGCTGCGATCATTAAGGCCAATCCACCCCCTGGGCGAGATGGCGAGACTTCGGTTTCTCCACCGTGTCATAACGCGACCCGCCCAACATCCTGAATACGCCCTATGAAACGCAACTTCATCACCCCACTCCTGTTCATCAGCACCAATCTTGCTGCGACCGCACTTGCTGTTGTGACGGCACTGCTATCCACAACGGCTGCTGCAAGCGGTTTCGGTCCGCAGCCTTCGTACCAGCCGATAGTGGGTGCACCTGCGTCACAGCGTGGTCCGAGCGTCCAAACCCTGGCTGCGAAACCGTATGTCGCGGTCATCAATGCAGACGCTGACGGGGGCACATATGACACCTACGTGGAGTCGGGCGGCCCTGCACAGACGGACAACCAGCAACTCCTCGATACGCGCTGACAGTCCCGCAACCCAATCTAAATGTCGTCGTCAGTGAGGTAGCTTTGAACCAGGTCACTATCCATCCAGTGCGGGTCCGCATTTTTCACCAGGTCCATGCCGCTGCCGTTATCGCCTTGTGCTTGAGCGACCGGCAGGTGTACGACGCGCGCATCGTTCACTAAGATTCGCATACCTACCAAACTGGGATACAAAAACCAGAAGCACATCGTCGCCATCACGGCGACCAATGAATTTTCCGGCGGCTATTTGGAAAACCCGGGATACAACTGGTTCGGCGGCTACTTAGCCGCGAGCCGATGATTTTTTAACCGCAACAAACCATACGGATCACCTATGTCCACTCGCCTCAAACTCGTTGTTTCCTTTGTCGCGCTGACACTCGCTGGCGCTGCAGTCGCTCAATCTCCCGCCAACAAGCCCGAACGGATCCGGGGCGAAATTTTGGCTTTCTCGGGTAGTACCTTACAGGTACACCGTCGCAGCGGCGACACCGTTACCATTGAAGTGAAGGAGTCGACCGGTCTGAACGCTGTGAAGGCGATCCAGCTTTCGGATATCAAGCCCGGCTCATACGTCGGCGCGGCAGCGATGCCAGCCGTGGACGGCAAGCTGACTGCGAAGGAGGTCCTGGTGTTTCCGGAAGCCGCACGGGGTACAGGAGAGGGCCACTACGCGTGGGATCTTGGCGCGAACAGTTCGATGACGAACGCCAATGTGGATACCGTTGTGCAAAGTACTAGCGGACGAGATCTCAAGCTCTCGTACAAGGGCGGCAGCAACACCATCAACGTGCCGGTCAATGTTCCGGTCGTGACGCTCGTTCCCGCTACACGCGACGATTTGACGACGGGCAAGAAAGTGTTCGTCGTGGCAACTCCCGGGAAAAACGGAGCTTACGACGGGAATCTGGTCGTGGTCGAGAAGGACGGCGTGACGCCCCCGATGTAAATCCGCCCGGTGACGCGATGGCTTCCGGTGTCAGTCTCGGGGTTGCTTCACGCCCGGGCTGCGGAGAGGTGATCGCGTTGTCGCAAGACCTGAGACGTATGGCGCTCATGCGAAGACATCTGTTGGAGAATGTTCCGCGCTTGCAAACATATCCAAATGCTTTCCCGCAAGGGCTTTGAGGTCGTTTAATAATCCATTTGTCCTCGCAGAGGAAGACATTCGATGGCACAGGAACCGCTCGAGATAGTGTTGAGTCACTCCGCTTCCCATGGTGGCCGCGCCGTGGCGCTGTATCCTGGGTGATACTTCCTGATTCGCTTATGCGACAACGCGCATCTACATTGAAAAACTTCCGGTTGCGGGCTTGACCTTTAATAGATGACCGGTTATCTTGCTAAATTGTTACTCGCCCGAAGATAATTGCAATGCCCAGACCCGCTAATCCCGAAGTGCGTTCCCGCTTGTTGTTGATCGGACGCACTGTAGTCCATGACCGCGGCTTCAACGGGTCCGGGGTCCAGGACATTACGGCCGCAGCAGGCGTGCCCAAGGGTTCGTTCTACAATTATTTTGATAGTAAGGAATCCTTTGCGGCCGAGATTATCGAGGATTACTGGGAGTCCATTGAACGGCGGCACGGCCCCATTCTCTACGACGCACGCCTCAAGCCGCTGGTACGTATCGACCGGTTTTTCAAGGGGTTATCGCAGGATCACCGCGAACATGGTTTTACGCTTGGCTGCCTGATCGGCAATCTGTCGCTCGAACTGGCCAATGGCAGTGACGAAACACGCGCCAAACTGACCGACGTGCTTGATAGGTGGGAAAAGGCGCTGGCGGCGTGCCTGCGTGAAGCACAAGAGAGAAGCGAGCTGAACGGCGATACCGATCCTGATCAACTTGCGGCAATCATGATCGAGGCCTATGAGGGCGCGGTCATGCGAGGAAAGGTTGAGCAAAATGGCAATGCGTTCAAGCGGTTTGAGAACTTGGTTTTGCCCCGGCTAATTAGTTAATTTTTTTTGCTTTTTTAATAGACGACTGGTCATGTATTAATCAGAGCCCGACTCCTTTAGACGGGGCGGGTCCTTCCGCAGTAATCGCCAGATAGAGGGCATCATGAGCAACGAAAGCCGACCAGCGCAAGTCAACGCACACCGCTATGCGGATCCGGTCAACCCGGCGTTGCCGCCAAGCGACTTCAAACTCGACCTATCGCGAGCAGCTTTGGTCGTAGTCGATCCCCAGAATGATTTCCTGAGTCCTGGCGGCGCGAGTTGGGCGTTGTTCGGCGAAAGCATTGTGGAGAACAACACCGTCTCAAACATCGGGCGGCTCTTCAAGGCATCAAAGGAAGCGAGCCTCACCGTCGCTGTGTCACCACATTATTACTATCCATGCGATCATGAATGGCACTTCGGTGGCCCCGTGGAAAAAGTGATGCACAACATTTGCATGTTCGATCGTAAAGGGCCGAATACGCTGGAGGGGTTTGACGGCTCAGGTGCCGATTTTCTCGATGAATACAAGCAATACATCCTGGACGGCAAGACGATTATCGCGTCACCCCACAAGATCTACGGCCCGGAGACGAACGACCTGGCTTTGCAATTGCGAAAAAAGGGCGTGACGCAAATCATTCTCGCGGGCATGGCCGCGAACCTGTGCATCGAGTCGCACTTGCGCGAGCTCATCGAGCAGGGGTTTGAAGTAGCGGTAGTGCGCGACGCGACTGCGGGCCCGCGTCTGCCTGAAGGTGATGGCTACCTCGCCGCGATCATCAATTATCGCTTCCTCGCTCACGCGCTTTGGACCACGGACCATACCGTCGAACAATTATCGAGCTGATGTCCGGACCTGCCGGAGGAACTGCCATGAGCGGTGTCATTGAAGGTTGCCTGCGCTCTTGGCAGGAAGAGTTTTCCAAAGCGCTCAGCGCTTTTCAACGGTCTGCCATGCAGTCAGGCACCACAGGTTTTGTTTATCGCATGCTCGGATAGCCGCGTGGTTCCGGAGTTTTGACGCAGCGTCGGCCGGGAGACTTGTTCGTCATTCGTAACGCAGGAAATATTGTTCCGTCGGACGGAGCGGGTCCGGGTGTGCATCGACTTCGGTCGAGTACGCCATGGACTCGCTGGGAGTGTGCGACAACGCGATCGGCGGCCATTGGGATTGCGGGGCCATTTCCGCCATTGCCACACGCACGTGTCTGGACCACATGGCCGCCGTGGCGAACTGGTTGCAATATACCGGGTCAAGCGGGGTCATCAATGCCGCGCGGACTCATGCCTTGGCGGCGGACCGGCTTCACGCGTTGACCCCTTCAGAATGTCGTGGCGCAGTTCGCAAACATCAAGACCGTCCTTGCATCGCGCTGGCTCTTCCGCAACGAAGGTTTTCGCTTCACGCCCGGCGCTATGGCATTTGGTCTGGAGATATCGACGCGCTGAATTCATGTGGGAACCGTATCGCTTACCGAGCATGCCCGGGTCTATGCCAGAACCCGCCATTCGAAGGTATCAGGAAGCCCGGTCAGACAGTGTATTTTAACTTCGAAGGAAATCGTCATGTTGCAGTCTGAAGTTTCCCGGGATGCACGTCTTGCATTGACGGACGTCATTTTGAAAGCAAAGGCCCTTAAAGACCTGTCATTTGCACAACTCACCGAGGGGACGAACCTCAGCCTCGTTTTTGTCACCGCCGCGCTGCTTGGCCAGCATCCGCTTCCAAAGGAGGCTGCACAGGTGGTGGGCACTCGCCTGGATCTTGAGCCGGACGCGGTGGCTCTACTTCAGACTGTGCCGTTGCGAGGAACTCTGGAAGCCGGCGTGCCAACGGACCCGACTATCTATCGCTTCCATGAAATGGTGCAGGTTTATGGGTCGACCCTGAAGGCTCTGGTCCACGAACAATTCGGAGATGGCATCATCAGCGCGGTCAATTTCACACTCGATATCAAGAAGGTCGAGGATCCAGAGGGCGGTTCGCGGGCAGTCATCATACTCGATGGCAAGTTTCTGCCCTTCAAGCCGTTTTAGGCCGCTTTGGAATACGGTATCCGGTTTGGGCTGGGCGGCCCTGGTCCCCGTGTACTCACCACGACCGCTTCGATTTCCGCGCGGCCACCGTGACTTTGTCATCGAGACAATGCGCGGACTTGCGTAAGCTTTCCCAGGCCGCCTCGGCATAGCGCTTGGGCTGGCGATTTGCGATGAACAACCGAGCGGGCAGGGTGAGCGACGCAATAGCTAGCGTGCAGAGCGGAAGCTTCGACACAGGAATTCCGGACATGGCTGTGCAATCAATGCATGTGGTTGACCCGCTGATTGCGATAGTGCCGGCCGCGGCTAAAAACCGGCGCTTGGCCTGGAAGTAAGCGGAGCAAAAAGTGTTGAAGCCCATACCGCGAAGTGAGGCGGTATGGGACGCGACTACCGTGTGGGCATGGAGTTGCTTACTTTGGCTGGTTCAAGAAGACGGTAACTTCCTTCAGGAACAGATCGGGATATTGATAGAGCGAGCCGTGATTCGAGTCCGGGTAGATGATCAACTGGGCGTCCGGCAGGTTTTGCTGCAGAGTGTAGGAGTTGATCGTGTAGTGGACGATATCGTTGCTGCCAGCTACCACCAGGACCGGTTGCTTGATCGCCTTGAGATAAGCACTGGAATCCGCGCTCGGGGCACCCCAAGCCGCAAACGCGGCCACTTGCGCAGGAGCCACCTTGGCGCCGATAGCGGCATCCTTATCCACTGTGCGTGCATGGATTCGCGTCAGGAATGCACGTCCGGCAGCTTGCGACGCATCCGACTGGGTGAAGAAGACGTCGAGCAACAAATCGTCCTGCGGCGTACGCTTCTTCGCCAGGAATCCCTGGAACTCCGGAGTCAGCGTCGCCATGCCTGCACCGCCTCGCGGTCCGCTTCCCACCAGCACGACACGACGAACCAGATCAGGTTGTTCGATGGTTACTTCCTGCGCGACGAGACTTCCCATCGAGAAGCCCAGCAAATCGGCCTTCGTAATGCCAAGCGCATGAATGAAAGCGATTGCCTGCTTTGCCATCGCTTCGATCGTGCCGGGCACTTCGCCGCCGGAGTTGCCAACACCGGCGTTGTCGAAGAGGATCACGTCACGGTCGTGTGCGAATCCATCGATGACCTTCGGGTCCCAACTATCCAGGTTGCCCACGAAGTGCTGGAAGAACACCAGCGGAACACCGCCGCGTTTTCCGAATCGACGATAGGCGAGACGCGTGCCGCCGGCATCGATGAACTGGGTTGGGGCTGTTTGAAACGTGTATGACGTGCCGCTTACCGGCGCGGTCCTGGCGCTCGCGGCGTTCGCGGCGTTCGCGGGAGTGAGATAAAAAGCCGTTGCGAACGCAGCCACGATAAGGCCCAAACGAAAGCCGGACGTCTTGCTGAAATGCTTCATGGTAGTTTTTCCAGATACGGTGGGATAGCAAGGCCCCGGGTACTCAAGGGCGTTGCAATGTGTCAGGCCGGCAGTTCCATCACTTGTCCGCTTCGATTCTTCACGCTCGGCCGCTCCGATATCTTTGCCTGCCACGCAGACAAGGCCGAACAATCGTCTGGAATCGCAATGCCTGCGGCGCCGGCGTGCATGAGCGCGGCATAGACCGTGATGTCGGCTATCGAGAAATCATCGCCGGCCACGTAAGGAGTTGCCTTAAGAACCTCATTGAAGTACTTCATGCCGCGCACGAACTTCTCATTGTGCCGCTCGCCCCATTCCTTCCTGTGCGCCCATTCAGGGCTCTTGTAGGCTTCCAGGCGCGCACCAAGTCCCGGCGTTGCATGGTGAAAGTAAATGCCAACAGCATCGATGAGTTGATCGTCAGCCCGTTTCTGCATCATGTGAATGACCGCTTTTTCCTTCGGGGTCCTGCCTGTGAGCGTTGGGTTCCCATCCAGGTTGTCGAAATACTCGGTGATCGCAACGCCTTCCGAGATGAACGTGCCGTCGTCGAGTTCGAGAACGGGAACCGTGCCTGCCGGGTTGATGGCGAGAAATGCGCTTTGCTTGTGCTCGGCCGAAAACAGATCCACCTTCACGAATTCGATTTGGGAATCCAGTCCTTTCTCGGCGAGGACGATACGAATGCGGGCCGGATTCGGGAAGCCAGGGGTGTCGTAAATTTTCATGATCAGTTCCTTTGTGTTATCTATCGATAGGTAAGGCGTGGGGCGAAGCATGCGACGCTAAGATCACCGTGTCAAGAACTATCGATCGATAGATAAGCAGCACGATTGTGCTTATCTATCGATAGGAATATACTCGATAAAACTTGCTTCTAAACAGCACTGCTATTGGTAGACGAAGGCTTTTGATGACCACTCCAGACACCAAAGAACGAATCATGAGTGTGGCGCGACTCATGGTGCAGGCGCACGGCTACAACGCACTAAGCTTTCGTGAAATCGGAAAAGAAGTAGGCGTGTCCAGCGCGAGCATCCATCACCACTTTCCCACCAAAGGCGATCTTGGCGCTGCCCTGGCGCAACGCTATACAGACGACGGAAGTGCTGCACTCGAAAAATTGCTGGCCAGTTCCAAAGATGCTCACAAATGCATGACCGGTTACACGGGCATCTTTCGCTCGGCGTTGCTCAATGACAATCGGATGTGCCTGGTTGGACTCATGTCCGCCGAGTACGACGACTTGCCCGCAGAGGTGCGAGCAGAGGTCGACCGATTCACTAACGTCAACGTCAAATGGTTGACTGAAATCCTCTCGCTTCGAAAATCGAAAGCAGGAAAGGATGCAATTCAACATCAGGCGCTTGCGATCTTCGCCGCTATCGAAGGCGCTCAACTTGTCGCGAGAGGGCGGGGTGACATCGCGATGTTCGACCGCGCAGTGGCGGCATACCGGGCGGCTGGGCTGTTCCCTTGATGCTCCCTTAACCTCGCTTATTCATGCAGCTAAAGTTCACGCCCGGAAAGCGGTTATTCAAGCAGGTTCCTACGATCGTCTAAGCGTGTGATTGGTTGACAGGAGTAAGTACGCTTGGGAGGAATTGCGAGGCTGTCAGGGGCTTTCTGCCAATCAGGCGCTCAAGGTCTCCTGTTATCTCGGCAAACTCCCCGGCGGCAACGGCGGTAAACCATTCGGAAAGAAAGGCGGCAACGAAATCAGGCATACCCGCTGCAGTGCGTGCGGCAATGAATGCGGCAGGCGTGACGTCGGCATACGGCAGGCTTTTTCCCGCGATAGTCGACACGATCGCTGCGATGTCGCCCATTGACACGGCTTCGCTGCCGCCGAGCGTATAGGTGCGGCCCTCGTGACCGGTTCCCGCCAGCACGACTGCTGCAGCTTCGGCCAACTCGGCGCGGGCGGCGAGCGCGGCGAGCGCAGATCCCGTCGGTGCGCAAACGCCATTCACGAATACGTCATCGCCCAACATAAGCGGGAGTGCGTCGAGGTACAAAGAGTTGCGTAGCAATGTCACCGCCATGCCGGACGCGGCCAGCGCTTTTTCGGTCACCTGTTCCCACTCCGTCACCTGCGACATCACAAATTCCGAGTGTTCAGGACGTTGCACACCGGTGTAATGGATATGGCGCACGCCTGCGCTTTCAGCCGCATCGACAACGTTACGATGCTGAGTGATCGCATCCGAGAAGGCTGTGGTGGAGACGAACATCAGCTTGTCGACGCCCTTGAAAGCGGATTCGAGCGACGCCAGGTCTTGATAGTCTCCCTGTCGAATCTCGACGCCATATGACGCAAGCGTGCCCGCGGCCGATGGATCGCGCACGAGTACTGCGATTGACTTTTCCGGCACACGTTTCAGCAGTTGTTTGACAATTCCATGTCCAAGCTGACCCGTTGCGCCCGTGATCAGGAAGTCTTTCATGTTGGAGTCCTATCTATGATGTGAGTAACGATCCTGCTCATTTCTGTTAGATGGGCGGAGACGAACCCGCGCGAAGATGCCCGGGTCGATGGCTGTTTTGACTAAAGGCGGAAGCGTTGAGGAGGTAGGCGGCGCTGCGCGCGTGATGCGTCCATTCCGCCCCGGGGAATGTTCAAACCTGAGCCATTCCTCCATCGACGAACAACTCTGTCCCGGTGACATAGCTGCTGTCGGTCGAAGCAAGAAACAGCACCGCTTTCGCGATTTCCTCGGGGGAACCGAGACGCCCGAGAGGCACTATTTGTGCGAAGCTGTCCTTGCGCTGCTGGCCTTCGGGGCTATCGCCCAGAAGCTCGCGCAGGCCGGCTGTATCAATAGGACCCGGACTCACTGCATTGACGCGTATCTTGCGATCCTTGAGGTCGGTCGCCCAGGTCCGGGCAAATGAACGGATGGCAGCTTTTGTAGCCGCGTAGGCGGTGTTTGCCGCCAGCCCTTTGCTTCCCACAATCGAACTGGTCAAGACGATGGCGCTGCCATCGGGCATTAGCGGTAGTGCCTTTTGCACGCTAAAAAACAGTCCCTTGACGTTCCCGTCGAACATGCGGTCGTAGTGCGCTTCATCAACCTGACCGAACGGTGCGAACTCCGCTGCGCCTGCATTGGCGAACACGATGTCGAGCCGGCCGGTTTCCTGCTTGATCTGGACGAAGAGCCGGTCAAGATCGCTCAGGATCGCGACGTCGCCTTGTACCGCGGTAACGCCGGCACCAATTTCTTTCACCGTTTCGTCCAGTTTTTCCTGTCGCCGGCCCGTGACATAGACGTGTGCGCCCTCTGCTACAAAAAGCTTGGCCGTTGCCAATCCAATTCCACTTGTCCCGCCAGTGACCAGTGCGATCTTGCCGTCCAGTTTCCCCATGATGTCGCTCCGTTTCTGTGTTGGTTGGATCGATTCTGCCGAGCGGTGAAGGTGAAGGCTGCGCATCGCCCAGCAGCTGTAAAGCGATGAAATGGTGCTCTTCGCCATGGTCGTCGTTGACCTCGATTTGGCCTTGACGCCACTTATTCATGTTGGTAAACATGATAATGTTCTAACTAATCAGGTTAGTCAACATGTATATTGGCGTTTTCGGAGGCGTCGCATGAAGGTCAGTCGTGAGCAGGTGGCGAAGAACCGCCTTAACATTCTTGAAGCTGCCAGCCGGCTTTTCAGCGAGCGTGGATTCGACGCCGTTACTATCGTCGACGTCATGAAAGACGCCGGGCTCACGCACGGCGGCTTCTATGGTTACTTCGGTTCGAAGGACGAGTTGATCGCCGAGGCTAGCGCGTTCTCCTTGAAGCGCCAGGAAGAGGTCAAGGCGGATACGTTTGAAGACTATTGCGCGGGGTATTTGAGTGCATACCATCGACAGCATCGTGCTGGCGGATGCACCTTCGCGGCGCTAGCGAGTGAGGCGGTTCGTCAGGCGCCCGCCGTGCGCCATGAAATGACCGAGAGCCTCAGGCGGATGATCGAGGTGATTGCTGAGCTGGCGCCTGGAGAAGACGCTGAGGGACGCCGCCGCACTGCCATTTCCGGATTCTCCGCGATGCTGGGTGGGTTGATCCTGTCTCGCATGGTCGACGATATATCGTTCTCCGACGAACTGCTTGAAGCGAATCGCGAGGTGCTGGACGCGATCGCTATGGACGGCAACGATCAGTTGGGCGTGGCGAAATCGAAGAAGAAGGGCGTGCGTTCATCGAGTCGTTAGCCGGATGTGTCGGCGAACTGCAGATTATTGGGAGTTCAATCGCGAGCATAAGCCGATCTGATTTTCCCCTTCACAATGACCGTTTTCATTTTGAACACAAGCCGCGCTGCTGCTTGAGCCCCCATTGCACATGCGGGCTCGTCTCGATGACCTCTCATCCGTGGCATTCATGGAGTGACACGATCCGCGTCAGCACGCTGCCCAACACGTTCGCAGCCGCGGCTTTAAACCGACTTCACTCCGCCATAGCCTGGTTTCCTTCGTCACGTCTGAAACCAGGGCTAGCGCTGTGCCCGCCGTGCACTCTGTCAGAACGCAGGAATGGGCAAAGTTCTTCCGAGATCCACGCCGAATTGATCCGCAGGCCCTAAATGAACGTCAAATCAGCTTCAGGAATTGCCTGAAGCTGATGGGATCACGTCCGAGGATCTGCTTCACAGTGTCAGTCACCGCCGCCGTCGCGTAGTTGCGAAACGCCCGGTAGAGAGTCAAACCGTATTCGACAGTTTCCGGTGCGAGGCCACGCGATTTATATGCAGCGGTAAGCTCTTCCTCGCTGATGGGCGTGTAAGAAATCGTGCGTCCCATCTTTTCTGTGAGAAGGCGAGCGACTTCCCAGTGGTCGAGGGCTTCGGGGCCCGTGACAAGGTATTCCCCGGTTAATCCCTGTACCAACGCCTCGGCAACGAATGCTCCAACGTCCGCGGCCGCGACAAACGACGACTTGGCATCTCCAACCGCCAGTGTGATGTTGCCACGCTCTACCATCGGAGCATTAAAGCCGGTGACGAAATTGTCCATGAAGAAGCCAGCTCGTACGAAGGTATGCTTCAGGCCTGAACTAACGATTTGAAGCTCGACCTTTCGTATCGGCAGGTCTACCAGACTTTGCCCGGAGAATGCCGCGAGATAATTTCCGGACATGTAGGCAAGATGGCCGACGTCACGATCTGCTGCGGCATCAATAATCGCCCCGAGTTTTTTGTGTACTTCTCCGTCCAGGGGCGGCCCAATGAGGACGACATCGTTAATGTCTTTGAAGAGAGTATCAAAATCTGTTGTGGTGTTGTTAGCATCATAAGCCCGCGTCTCGACATCCCTGGAAAGCTTCAGATTTTTTGGATCGCGTGCCGTTGCAACGACATTGAATCCTTTGTTCAGCAAGGACTCGACCGTATTACGGCCGGCATTTCCTCCTGCTGCGGTGACTAGAACAGTTCGCATATTTGCCTTTGTTTCTGTTGCCCGATACGGGAGTTGATATGAAGTCTGGTGAAAGGCACGGGTGCCCGCAAGATCAAGCGTCCATCCAGGGCTTTAGTACAGTTTTGCCCGTCGAACGTCTCGCCTCCATGGTTCTGTGAGCTTCGGCGGCCCCACTCAATGGCAGGCGACTGGCCAACTGCACATTGAGCTTGCCGGAAACAACCAGTTCTATCAGGGCGTTGAATGCGTCGATTGATTGTCGGGGGCGTGCGGCAAACCACTGTCCCACATAATATCCAGTGACCGTTTGATTCTGAGGGAGCAGCGCTCGCGGAGCCAGCGTCGCTGGTTCGCGACTCGCGCTGCCATAGATGACCAGGCGTCCGAACGGCGCCAGTGCGGATAAGCTTTGCTGGAATGCCTTACCTCCGGCCATGTCCAGTACAACGTCCGCGCCTTTACCACTAGTGACCTGCTTTACCTGTTCGGCCCAATCGTCTACGGTGTAGTCAACCGTATGACTCGCGCCGCGCTTCATCAGTAGCTCACGTCGTTCCGCCGAGCTCGCACCTGCAATCACATTAGAGGCGCCAAAGATCCTGGCCAATTGGAGTGCATATGATCCGACTCCTCCAAGGGCGCCAGGTATCAAGACACTTTCACCCGGTTGCAATTGAGCTGCTTCCTTGAGGACTTGGTAAGCGGTGACGCCCGCGACTACCAGCGTACAGGCAATGTCGAGATCGAAGCTCGACGGAACGGGCATGACTTGAGCTCGATCAGCTACCGCGAATTGAGCGTAACCTCCTTTTCCGCCCCCTCCAAGTAAAGCAAAAACGCGGTCTCCGATTGCCAGATCGTGTACTTCAGATCCCAGTGCTTCCACGAAGCCAGCCACTTCGCCTCCGAAAATTGCCGGCAAGGGCGTGGGCACAGGATAGGGATCGTTTCGACGGCGCACTATGTCTGCATAGTTGACACTAACAGCCTCTACCCGGATCAAGATTTGATTGGGTGCAGGGAGAGGCACAGGCACTTCTTCGACGCTGAGCACGTCTGGCGTTCCATACGAGTGAATAACGACGGCTTTAATAACGGTTCTCCAATCCGCAAATGAAGGGAGTCTCGCCTACGGCTTGGCTGCGGGAGGGATTGGCAAAGCGATGTCGGTTGCCATTCGCCATCCATCAGGTGTCCTGACCCACTCCAGAATCATCAGAAACGGCTTCGGTACCGGAGTTTGGCCGGCGTATCCGACTGTGATCTGAACTGGCACGTATGTCTGTGCCACGTCCTTGGACAGAGCAACTATTTTCTCCGAAGCGTAGTCGGGATCTATACGGAAGGCACCTTTGAATAATTCACCGAAATGTAAGACTACGGTGTCCTTGCTCCAAAAGCCGGCCCATCCGCCCTCGGCTTGCGTGGCCGTCTTTGCAACAAAAAGAGTAGATGGGGAATCCCATAAAAGATCGCTCACCGCGTGGAGATCATGGTGATTCTCTTTATCAATGAGTGTTTTGTAGAGGTCTCGTATTGAGACGGAGTCTTGGCTGTCAATCATCATTGTGTACTGCGTCGAAACCTCATGTGCTGCCCGCGTGGGACTGGTAAGCAAGAAGCCTGACAGGGTCGCGGCCCCCCAAAAAACACGCATGAGCTTGGACACTCTGAATTCCCTAAGAAATTGCTATTACCTCGACGACTGCAAGGAGCGCAAACAAAGAGGAATCGTAGCGATGGCATACACGGGTATCAAGCGCAATTCGTGCAAGACGTTCGTGTCAAGCCGGGGGCAATCCCGCTTGATCGTTGTCTCACGAAGCGAGTGGCGTTGAGCAATCGGATTGAGCGAGGCGCAAGGGACGGTGCAGCCGGCGTACCATGCGTCCTGGATGCTTCAGGGCGCCTATGACGTGATCGTGCGATGTTCTCGACCGGGACCATGATCAACGGGCTGACTCACCGCGATGCGTTAAAAGCATCAGTGAACCATTCAATAAATACGCGCAGCTTGCTTGGTAAATGACGGTTCTGTTGATAGATCAAGCTGACTGTACGAGTGGGGGCGCGAAACCCGGAGAGTATTTCCTTCAGTGCACCGCTGCGAATGAACGGCAAAAGCGTATAGTCGGATCCGCTGACAATGCCGAGACCTGCTATGCCGCATGCAAGATATGCATCAGCGTCGTTAACAGCGATTTTCCCGCGGACGGTGACTGATTCCAACGTTTCGTCTACCATGAAATCCCACTCGCGGAGGCGGGCCCCGTTGTTCCAGACGTAGTTCACAACAATGTGGTTGCCGAGTTCTTTCGGTGTTTTCGGCTCGCCGAATTTCTCGATATAGGCGGGTGATGCGCACGTAATTCTGGAGACTTCACCAATATGCTTGGCAACCAGCAATAAGTCTTGCAGGGGACCGACGCGGATTGCGCAATCAACGGCTTCCTCGACGAGGTCCACGCGTCGATCGGACATCAACAGTTCGATGTCAATGTCAGGAAATTGCTCGAAAAAAGAGGGCAGCGCTGGAATCAAAACCCCTTTTGCCAACGAAGCGGGCAAGCTTATCTTCAATCGGCCTTGTGGCGTGCGGCGCGCGTCCGACGCGGCGGCGTCCATGTCTTCCACTTCACTGAGTACTCGAATACAACGCTCGTAATACGCCATTCCTTCGTCTGTGGCGCTTACGTTACGCGTTGTTCGATTCAGCAGCTTGACGCGGAGATGAGATTCGAGCGCCTGCACCATCCTGGACGCAACCCCCGCCGTCACTTGCAAGCTCTCCGCGGCTCGAGCGAAGCTTGACATCTCCACCACACGCGTAAACACCTTCATCGAAAACAGCCGGTCCATCGGATTCCTTTGGTTCGGGCGATGATTTTTTCAATCAACTATGTGCGATTTGACAATGTGATATCGGCAGAAAGTTGCTGAATCATTTCTCAGGGGCAGTCCTATTATGAGGGCTCGCGCTCCAATTTTTTTGGGGAATCGCAGTGGTTCTTTCGGCCAGCCCGACTTACCCTCATATCGAAAAAATGATCCCGCATCTCCTGAAACCATGGTCCTGCAAGACACTATCACTCGAAAACCGGATAGTGATGGCGCCGATGACGCGAAAGAAAAGTCCTCAAGGTGTTCCTGGACCCGACGTTGCGGCTTATTATCGCCGTCGCGCTGAGGGCGGAGTTGGACTTATCATCACAGAGGGCGCGACCGTCGACCGGCAAGCTGCCTCTTTTGACTCTAACATTCCCAACATACACGATCCGGTCAGCATTGCTGGCTGGAAAAACGTCGTCTCCGAAGTCCACGCAGCGGGCGGAAAAATCTTCGTTCAATTATGGCACGCGGGCTCGTTAAGACCGATGGGGAGCGGCCCCAATCCCGACGCCCGTTCAGAAGGTCCGAGCGCTACAACGGAGCATATTGACGCGATGTCGGACGAAGCTATCGCGGACACTGTCGAATCGTTCGGCCGGGCTGCGGCTACAGCGCAGCAAATAGGCTTCGATGGGGTCGAAATTCACGCAGCGCATGGTTACCTGATTGATCAATTCCTATGGAGCGAGAGCAACCGCCGCACGGATCGATATGGTGGAACAGCGCAAGGGCGCACGAGGTTTGCAAGCGAGATCGTTAAGGCGGTCCGTGCGTCTGTCGGTCCGGGCTACGTCATTTCTTTGCGAATTTCGCAATGGAAGCTTCAGGACTACGATGCAAAAGTTGCTAGTAATCCAAAGGAACTTGAAGCGATTCTCACACCACTGGCGGATGCTGGCATAGATATCCTCCACGGCTCAGCGCGCCGATTTTGGGATCCAGCATTTTCCGGATCGGATTTAAGCCTTGCCGGTTGGACCAGAGAAATTACTGGCTTGCCGTCAATCACGGTCGGATCAGTCGGGCTTGAAGGGGGAGACGTAATAGGCGCGTTACGGGGCGGTCCGGATCGAGCCACGGCCGTGTCCCTGGCTGATGTTGAGCGTCGCATGGCCATGGGAGAATTCGATCTTGTTGCCGTTGGGAGGGCGTTGCTAGTCGATCCGCTCTGGTTGCAAAAGGTCCGCGACAACCGCTTGGAAAGTTTATCGCCATTCGACCGAAGTGCTTTGTTAACGCTAGCTTGAGCAAAGCAAAAGAATGCCCACCGTGCAGGCATGCCGGACAAAACTGTCCCTGGCTCGTATTGGCTTAAGGCTCAACGGGTTATGGGCGGTAATGGCGCAGTTGACTGTCACGCTAATGTATCTTCAATTCCCCTGCTTGCAACTGGGGTCTTGTCCATTGTGACGGCGGTCCAGATTTACATTGCCCGTTCTCTCACCCGTAAAAACACATGAGAACGCGGCCGCGTTTCTTCCCGGAAGAAGGACACGTGTCTCAGGTCAGATGGATCACCCGCGTCGGTAGAACTTCCTTCTCCGAGTGCACAACGAACCTTCGCCCAAGCCACAGGTAATGATCGGAGTACGAATCATTAAAAGAGGGCGCCGCGCTACGGCCGTGCCGCGGGTTTCCCTTCTAGAAACCTGCCAGTGTGAGCTTCCCGATTACCCGTCCTTTCTCGAGAAGACGGTGCGCTTCTCTCACATTTTTGGCGTTGATCAACCCGAGATTGCACCCCAAGGTCGTTCCGATCGCTGTCGCATCAACCAGGTCAGCAATCGTCGAAAGGATGACGTGCTGAGCTATCATGTCCGATGTGCAAAAGGATGAGCGCGTAAACATCGATTCCCAATGGAACGAAACGCTTTTCGCCTTAAGCAATTCAACTGGAAGCGGCCGCTCGTTTTCGACAATCGAGCAAATGGCGCCCTGCGGTTTGATGATATTGGCAGCGGTAGAAAAATGCCTGTCGATGCTGTTGAGAATAAGTACGTAATCAACTGCGTCTATGCCGAGCGCTACCAATTGCGCCAGCATGTCACCGAAGTGATTGATCACGTGATCCGCGCCGAGTTTTTTTACCCAGTTGCCTGATTCCGGCCGCGAGGCTGTTGCGATTACCTCTAACCGCGCGACTTTCTTAGCGAGCTGAATAGCGATCGAACCGACTCCGCCGGCGCCCCCTATCACCAGCACTGATTTGCCGGAGTCCCCTCCGCTTGTGGACACTCTCAGCCGCGAGAACAGCGCCTCCCAGGCTGTGATTGAAGTTAGCGGGAGTGCCGCTGCCATTGAAAAATCCAGGGATTTCGGCTTCTTGCCGACGATGCGCTCATCGACCAGATGGTATTCGCTGTTTGCACCCTGACGTGTGATGCTACCTGCATAAAACACAGCATCGCCCGGGCGAAACAGCGTTACTTTCGAGCCTACCGCTTCTACTACGCCAGATGCGTCCCAGCCGAGCACTCGCGGCGTCTTCTCAACCTGATCCTTGGGAGAGCGAACCTTTGTATCAATCGGGTTTATGCCAATAGCCTCGATCTTGACGAGCAGGTCGTGACCGTCGGCATCTGGTTTTTCGAGCTCGACATCGATCAGCGATTCGGGATCAGAGATCGCCAGATAACGCATTAGTGCGACTGCTTTCATTGTTTGTTGCCTCTCACCTATCGTGATACGAGTGCGGCATTGGCATTAGTCCAATTCGTCGAACATCTCGACGAGCCAGTCTATGAAAATCCGCAGACGCTGACTAAGGTGGCGGTTGCGTGGATACACGACGTGATATGGATAGGGTGGCGGTTGCCACCTTTCGAGGAATGGGACCAGTTGGCCCGTTGCTATGTAGGGCCGAACCTTGAAAGAAAAGATGTGAATGACACCGACTCCAGCCAGACCGGCCGCAAGATGGGCATTGCCCTCATTCACACTTAAAAATGCGTTGGGTTGTACTTCAGTCGCCTCAGCGCCTGTGCCGAACGGTGATGGTACGATGCGCCCCGTTCGTGGTGAGACGTATCGCACGAGCGTATGGTTTTGCTCAAGATCTTCGATATTGGAGGGCGTCCCGTGGCGCTTCACATATTCAGGTGAAGCGCACGTCGTCCAGCTCGCGCGGCCAACTTCTCGTGCCACGAGCGATTCGTCGTGCATCGGGCCGCCTCGAATGGCGCAGTCAATGCCATCCTGAATCATGTCGGTCAAGCTGTCGCGAACGCATAGATCTACTTCAACGTTTGGATACTTCTCATGGAACCGGGGGAGGGCCGGTATAACAAAGCTGCTTGCTAGTGAGGCGCTTATCCCGATCCTGATCTTTCCCGCGGGGTTAGCATTTTCCACCGCAAACGAATTGTTGATTTCGTCCAGCGCCTGGATGATAGGCAGCGTACTGTCGTAATAGTGAGCGCCTTCTGGCGTCACTGCGACAATGCGCGTTGTCCGCCGCAGGAGCTTGATTCGCAATTCCGCTTCAAGCTCCTGAATCATTTTGCTTGCGGTTGCCAGAGGAATCCCTAGCGAGTCCGCCGCTTTTGTGAATCCGCCTGTCTCGACCACCCTCGCGAAGACCCGAATCGCCATCAAGTTGTTCAACGGTATCCTCCGACGAAGGTTGCCCTCTGTTTCACTCTCGGCGCGAGCAGGAATATCCACAGCTTGACCGTTAAACATGCTGTGAGTATTACCCGCCCGGGTTACAGATGACCTGAATGTCCGGTCAACCGGGCAGGAACCAGCTAGATTTTGACTAGCATACTTGAAAAGGCGACGCGTTCACCTTGGTTGTTTAGAACTACCGGCACCACCGCGATACCCTGGCAGGTTCGTCTCTAGGCTTTGAGCCGCCGCATCAGCTCGCGGACGATGCGGCGGCTTTGGCATTAAGATAAGCCAGCAGTGGTTCGAGGCGGGGAAGATCTTCGGCAAGGAGATCCTTGCCGCTACGGTTTTTGATGCCTGGACGCTCGTCCAACCTGGCTCGCCACTCCACCAGGGCGGTATGGTCCGCCGGAACCGTCAATCCTGCGTAATCCCCGTGCATTAAGGCGGCCCAAACAGTGATATCCGCGACGGAAAACTGATCGCCTGCGACGTAGGGTTGAGTTTGCAGGACGCTGTCAAAATATTTCATTCCCGCTATCGCCCGTTCCCCGTGTTTGTCGCCCCATTGTTTGCGGAAAGCCCAGTCTGCACTCTTGAAGGCTTCGTTGGCTTTGCCGAGTCCCGGCGTCGAGTGGTGAAAAAATACCCCTATGCCATCGATCAACTGATGGTCCGCGCGCTTTTGCATCATGTGGATCACCGCTTTTTCCCGAGGCGTGCGTCCGGTGAGGATCGGGTTCCCGTCGAGGTTGTCGAGATACTCTGTGATTGCAATACACTCGCCGATAAACGTGCCGTCGTCGAGCTCAAGAACGGGAACTGTCGAGGTCGGATTCTTCTCGCGGAACGGACCTTTTTGATGCTCTGCATCGTAGAGTTTCACGCGAACAAACTCCACCTGGGAGTCCATTCCCTTTTCCGCTAACACGATGCGAATGCGGGCCGGGTTGGGGAAACCTGTGATGTCATGGATCTTCATTAAAACCACCTTTTAAATGTGTCAGTCGACAAAAAAGTTTTTGGACGGTGAGGCGCTGACCGAACAGGAGCCGCGTCCATTGCGGCAACGCCGATTGCGCAACGCTCGACTCAAGGAGATGAGAGCCAGCTTGACTTGCATGCCTCGACTCTCAGCGGCACGAAGCCGAATTTAATAAAACTAAGGATGCCGAATTACATAGCCGCTCATTCGAATGATGTATGTGCGCGGTGAGTCAGATATTCAGCGCTAGCATGCATCGCGTTCGGGCATATATCGCGAGGCCGAACGAAGTGTAGGCGCGCGTTGAAACAAAATAAACGCGGTATTCTGGAAACATTATCCACGGTGGTGGATAGTCAAAACGCCGGTTCAACGAGCATGCGGACCTGGAGAACATCTTCATGCGCTTCAGGCGAGCAAGGCTGCTGAACTTGCGATTCCAAAATCAGTAGGGGTGTTTAGCAAAGGGTTGGCGCGGTCGAATTTCCGGGTCAACGGACGTTAAGATTAGCGGGGCTTGAATCAAACCGCAGCGAGTGCCTGGTTGTGCAGGCGAGTTCGTGACTGCGGGGCGGAGCCGCCTGCGTCCAAATGACTTGAGGTTGCACGGCGATAGTATTTAGCCTATTTTCCCTTTGATCCGGGTGCAGCATGTTCGGCCCCAGCAGCTTGTATTCGGTACTTGCGCTAAATTTCATCGCGCGCCTACTGATGATTCGTCTTACGACGATGTTGCTTACAATCGGGCGCGGGGAAGGTAGCGGAACGAAAGGGCTCATATCGAGCGTGTCATCGGCAGTCGGACGACCGTTGATGTGGGTGCCAGCCCTGAAAAATTGACGTTCAATTGCTCAGTTCAGGTTTCCTTCTTCGCAAGCGATGTACTCAATTTGCTGGATAAAGCCACGCCCGAGGCCTCCATGCTGTGCCGAAGTGGTGGCAGCCGGCAAGGGGCACGCGCTATCAGCCGCGGTACCATGCGTCGACGCCTGATCACGCATGGAAGAACCGCGGCGTGAATCCCGAAGATCCAAAGAAGGGCGGGTGGACGCTCGGCTGTTCAACTCCTTCATCCGATCGCAGATCAATCAGAGCGGAGACTGGCCCGTTCCACGTGCTGGTGGACAGATATCATCGCTTTACGAATTCAGATCCGTCGAGAAAGCGAGCTCCTTTTGTGAACGCAGAAGTGCAAGACGTTCGACCAGCGAAGCCTCAATATGCTGATACGCATCGCTTCCCAGTACCAGTCTCCGTGGAGCCGGCTTGAGTTCGCAGGAAGCAATCATTGCTTGCGCCATCTTGACCGGATCACCGATGAGAATTTTTTCGCCATGAAGCGCAATCGCGCGACGGAAATCGCCTACAGGCGTGTCCTCATGGATTTCCATGGGTGTGGTGTCGGACAAGGAGGGCTGGCAGGCGTCTCGCTTGCTTGGCGCGCTGCTCGAACTGACAATTCGGCGATCGTTATTTGCGCCACGGCCTTTCTGCATACGTGACAAAACTTACTGCTCGAACACATGACGATGCGCCTTCACGAAGTCGCCAACGGTTTGGGGGGCTTGCCCGGTGATCTCGCCGATGACACCGTCCACGCCGGCAAAAATTCCGTTCTGGTAATCGATGGCGATCGCGAGGAAGTGCTGGATCAAAAATTCCGGCAGAGCGTATTTCTTCAAATGCTCGCGATATTGTTCGATGGTCGACGGACTGTAGGTGATCTTGCGGCCGAGTACCTTGCCGACCTCATCGGCAATCTCTTGTTGGCTAAGCTCGACGGGCCCGAACAGCGGATAGGTCTTCCCGATATGGCTGGACGGTTGTGTGAGGACGATGGCGATCAGGCGAGCCTGATCCTCGGCAGCGATAGGGGCATGGCGTCCGGTACCGTACGGCAGCGTGATCTTGCCTTCCCGCACGATCTGATCGCGCACCCACGGAAAAACCAGCCATTCGGAGAAGAACGTCGGGCGAATGTGGACAGTTGGCACGCCAGACCAGTCGAGTACACGTTCCGCGATCCAATGATCGCGCGCAGCGTGACTCTCCGAATCTCGCCGGGCGGAAATTTGCGACATTTCGACGACAATTTCGACACCTGCGCGCTGCGCAGCGTCCGCAAAATACGCGGTCGCCTGGATGTAGCCCGGATGCACGGGATAGCACAAGTACGCACCCGTCACGCCGTCCATCGCGCGCAAAACGTCGTCATGCTCGAGAAGATCACCGACGATGACCTCGGCCCCTTCATCCCGCAGCGTTGTGCTCCGCTCGTCTTCCTGATGCACAAGAGCCCGAACCGCATGTCCGTCCTTGAGAAGATGACGAATGGTGTGGACGCCCGTTTTACCAGTGGCACCGGTGATGAGGTATTTACGTTGCTGCATGGTTAATTCTCCAATTAAGGGTACGCGCACGGGTCACACGTGCAGGGGATTGTTAACACCGATATTCGATTCACCGTGGTCAGAAATTCACTTTGGTATGTCGTAAAGTGCATATGCACTTTGTGAGTCGAATGATCTCATCGAGGTGTTGCTTGAGTCCTGCAGGACCGGTAATGAAGCGGCGGGGTCTGCAATGATTCGGAACATCGTGACGGTGGGTAGTTGCGACCCCGGATTCGTCACGGCCTTTCGCGCTCCGTGATCCTATTTCATATGGATTATTATCATAATCCATATGAAAGTCAACGAGTCCTTGAAATTCCATCGTGGCGTAGGTTTCCTGGTATTTGATTTTCCCAAGAACGTTCGTTTGCGCGCCTCGGTCGTCCGGCGCGACGGAAGCCGCCGTGAAGCTACAGGATGCGATGCTGATCCATTACGTGGGTTGGCAGCCGTGCCGCGGACGACGCCAATCCAACCACTCCCCATTGCGAAGACGTTTGACCCTTCTCATTTTCCGCCGACACCTTTAATCTTTACGATCAAATCGTCGGGAGAATGAGCGGCTTCTTTTATGAATTTACTTGACACCTAAACTATCGAGGCTTAAATTAAAACTGACTTTTCAGCCTGGAGCGCACTATGCGCATCGTTTGTATTGGTGGCGGCCCCGCGGGTCTGTACTTTGGCTTGCTGATGAAGAAGCAAAATCCCGCTCACGACGTGACGGTAGTGGAACGCAATCGCCCCTACGACACCTTCGGCTGGGGCGTGGTGTTCTCCGACCAGACGCTCGGTAACCTGCGTCGTGCGGACGAGGCGAGCGCGGCGGCCATTCTCGATGCGTTCAACCACTGGGACGACATCGACATCCATATCAACGGCCGCACGCAGCGCTCGTCCGGACACGGTTTCTGCGGCATTGGCCGCAAGCGCCTGCTGAACATTCTTCAGGAGCGGGCGGAGGAACTTGACGTAAAGCTGGTGTTTGAAACACAGGTCGCGAGTGACGAAGCGTACGACGCCGACCTCATCATTGCGTGCGACGGCGCCAACAGCGTCGTGCGCACGAAGTACGCGGCCACCTATAAACCTGACATCGATCTGCGCGACTGCCGCTTCGTCTGGCTTGGCACGGACAAGCTGTTCGATGCCTTCACATTCGCGTTCGAGAAGACCGAGTTCGGCTGGTTTCAGGCGCATGCGTATCGTTTCGACGACCACATGTCCACGTTTATCGTGGAGGCGCCTGAGCGGGTCTGGCGTGCAGCCGGCCTGGACGAAATGAGCAAGGAAGACGGCATCGCATTTTGCGAGCGGCTCTTCGCCAGGTATCTCGACGGTCATGCGCTCAAGTCCAACGCACACCATTTGCGCGGCTCCTCGCAGTGGATCCGGTTTCCGCGCATCGTGAACGAAGCGTGGGTGCATAACCGCGCGAATAGCGATGGCAGCGTGACGCCGATTGTGCTGATGGGCGATGCCGCGCATACGGCGCACTTTTCGATTGGCTCGGGCACCAAGCTCGCGCTTGAAGATGCGATCGAACTGACGAACAGCATCGCGGCGCATCCGGGCGATCTGACGGCCGCGCTCGACCATTACACAGACGTACGCAGCGTCGATGTCCTGCGCATCCAGAACGCCGCGCGCAACTCCACGGAGTGGTTTGAAAACGTGGACCGGTACGCGTCGTTCGAGCCTGAGCAATTCGCCTACTCGCTGCTCACGCGCTCGCAGCGCATCTCCCATGAAAACCTGCGTTCACGCGACGCCGCGTATCTTGCCGAGTTTGAAAACTGGATCGCAAAGCGTTCGGGGCTTGATATAGACAGCGGCAGCAAGCGCTCCGTCCCGCCGATGTTCACGCCCTTCACCGTACGCGGCGTGACGCTGAAGAACCGCGTGGTGGTTTCTCCCATGGCCCAGTATTCGGCTGTCGATGGCGTCGCGGGTGACTATCATCTGATGCATCTCGGCGCCCGCGCCATGGGCGGCGCTGCACTGGTGATGACGGAGATGACCTGCGTTTCCCCCGAAGGTCGCATCACGCCGGGATGTCCTGGTCTGTACAACGACACGCAGCGCGACGCGTGGCATCGCATTGTCGACTTCGTGCATCGTGAGAGCGATGCGAAGATCGGCATCCAGTTGGGTCATGCAGGTGCGAAGGCGTCGACGCGCGTGAGTTGGGAAGGGATAGACACGCCGCTTGAAGAGGGTAACTGGCCAATCGTATCGGCGTCGCGGCAGCAGTATCTGAAAGGCATCAGTCAATGGTCGCGCGCAGCCACCGCCGACGACCTGCACGAGATCAAAGCGCAGTTCGTGCGGTCGACCGAGCTTGCCGCAGACGCCGGTTTTGATTGGCTGGAACTTCACTGCGCGCACGGTTATCTGCTGTCCGGTTTCCTCTCCCCGCTCACGAATCAACGCGACGATGAATATGGCGGTTCGTCCGCGAACCGTCTGCGTTTTCCGATCGAAGTATTCAATGCGATCCGTGCAGCGTGGCCGATGGACAAGCCCATTTCTGTGCGCATTTCGGCGCACGACTGGGTGGATGGCGGCATCACGCCCGACGACGCCGTGCTGATCGCGCGAGCATTCAAGGAAGCAGGCGCGGACATGATCGACGTATCGTCGGGACAGGTGAGCAAGGAAGAGAAGCCGGTCTATGGCCGCATGTTCCAGACGCCTTTCTCGGATCGCGTGCGCAACGAAGCAGGCATTGCGACCATCGCGGTCGGGGCGATCTCGGAAGCAGATCACGTGAACAGTATCATTGCAGCGGGCCGCGCCGACCTCTGTGCCGTCGCGCGTCCGCATCTTGCCAATCCTTCTTGGACACTCGATCAGGCCGCGAAGCTTGGTTATGTCGATATCACCTGGCCGAGGCAGTATTACGCCGCGAAGTCGCAGCTCGAACGCGGCTATGAACGTGAGCGCGCGCAGCGTGCGGAGGGCGAAGCATGAACACGGGCACTTATGCACTCGACGGCCAGCACGCAGTCGTCACAGGCGGTGGGAGCGGTATTGGCGCTGCCATTGCGCACGCGCTCGTAACAGCCGGCGCGCAGGTCACGCTGATGGGCCGGGATGCGGCGCGGCTCGCGTATCAGGCTGAAGTCCTGAGCGAAGCCGGAGTCGTGCATGTGCAGAGCGTCGATGTCACGTCCGCCGATTCGGTCGCTACGGCGTTTGCTGCTGCGCGCGAGCATGGTTTTATCGACATCCTCGTGAACAACGCGGGCCAGGCCGAAGCCGCGCCGTTTGCGAAGACGGATCTGGCGCTGTGGCAGCGCATGCTCGACGTGAATCTGACCGGTGTGTTTCTCTGCACGCAAGAGGTCTTGCCAGGAATGTTTGAGCGCCGCAGCGGCCGCATTGTCAACGTAGCGAGCACCGCAGGACAGGTAGGTTACGCCTACGTTGCCGCGTATTGCGCAGCCAAGCATGGCGTGATCGGCATGACGCGCTCACTTGCGCTAGAAGTCGCCACACGCGGCGTGACGGTCAACGCCGTTTGCCCCGGTTATACCGAAACCGGACTGCTCGAACAGTCGATCGAAAAAATCGTTGCACAGACCGGACGTAGCGAGGATGAGGCACGCGAAGCACTGCTGCGATCCAATCCGCAACGTCGCTTCGTGACGCCGGACGAAGTCGCCAGTTCCGCGTTATGGCTCTGCTTGCCGGAGTCGCGATCGATCACCGGCCAGACCATTTCTATTTCAGGTGGAGAAGTAATGTGAACAAGCCCGCTGCCCGCACGGTTAAACCCGCCACGCCCGAGAAGGCCAAGGCCGCCGGTAACGTTGTCGACCTTGAGATGAGCACGGGCGTAGACAGCCACATGGGACTGCGCTTGTGGCTGCGCATGCTGACCACCACAAATCTTGTGCAGGCCGAGCTGCGCCGCCGCCTGCGCGCCGAATTCGATACCACGTTGCCGCGCTTCGACCTGATGGCGCAACTTGAGCGACATCCCGAAGGCCTGAAGATGAATGAGCTTTCACGACGGCTGATGGTCACCGGCGGCAACGTGACGGGTCTGACCGACCAGTTGGAGAAGGAAGGTTTTGTCGTGCGCGATACCGATCCGAACGACCGCCGTTCGTTTGCCGTGCGACTCACTGCCCATGGCCGCGAATCGTTCGATCGCATGGCGCGTGCGCATGAACAATGGGTCGTCGAATTGTTCGGCGGATTGCCGCTTGCTGACAAGGCGCGCATGCACCAGAAGCTGGGCAAGCTCAAGCAGCACCTGCGCGAGCGCACGGATTCGTGAAGCCTGGCAAAGCACACAGATACGGAGATAGTCGATGAACGAGAACACCGCCGCGCTTTTTGCCGGCAACCGCACGACCCTTGGTGACTATCGCGCGCAGCACTTTGGCTGGACGGTAGAGCAAGGCGTGGGGACGATCACCCTTGACCGGCCCGAGCGCAAGAATCCGCTGACGTTCGAATCGTATGCGGAGTTGCGCGACCTGTTCCGCCAACTCGCTTACGCCACCGACGTAAAGAGCATCGTGATCCACGGCACCGGAGGCAACTTCTGCTCGGGTGGCGACGTGCACGACATCATCGCGCCGCTCGTCGACCTGCCCATGCCCGAGTTGCTCATGTTTACGCGCATGACGGGCGACCTCGTCAAGGCGATGCGGCATTGCCCGCAACCGATTGTCGCGGCCGTCGATGGCATCTGCGCCGGAGCGGGAGCGATCCTGGCGATGGCTTCTGATATGCGGCTAGGCACCGCGCGCAGCAAGCTTGCCTTCCTGTTCACCCGTGTGGGACTGGCGGGTTGCGACATGGGCGCGTGTGCGATCCTGCCGCGCATCATCGGTCAGGGCAGAGCGGCTGAACTGCTTTTCACCGGGCGTTCGGCAAGCGGCGATGAAGGTTTCGCGTGGGGCTTCTATAACCGCCTATGTGAGCCCGATGACGTTCTGCGCGAAGCACAATCGCTTGCGTCCGATCTTGCCTCGGGGCCGACCTTTGCCCATGGCATCACGAAGAAGATGTTGCATCAGGAATGGAGCATGAGCATCGACGATGCGATCGAATCCGAAGCGCAGGCGCAGGCAATCTGCATGGCGACCAACGATTTCGGCCGCGCGTATCGCGCATTCGCTGCGAAGACGCGGCCCGTGTTCGAGGGAGATTGAGTTGGCCAATCCTCAAACAACGTCCGACGCTTTCCACGAAGCCCTCGCGTGGCCGTTCTTCGAAGCAAGGCATCGCGAACTCGGTGTACGCATTGACGCATGGGCGGCGGAACACCTGGCAGACACCCATGCCGACCATGCGAACGTCGATGCGATCTGCCGTCGTCTCGTACGTGAACTCGGTGAGGCAGGGTGGTTGCGTTATGGCATAGGCGGCACCGCTTACGGCGGGTACGGTGACACCATCGACACGCGCGCTGTTTGCCTGCTGCGCGAAACGCTTGCTCGTCACAGCGGCCTTGCCGACTTCGCGCTTGCGATGCAGGGACTCGGATCGGGCGCCATTTCGCTCGGTGGCAACGAAGCGCAAAAGCAGCGTTATCTGCCGCGCGTGGCAAGCGGCGAGTCAATCGCGGCGTTTGCGCTGACTGAACCCGATGCAGGCTCGGACGTCGCGGCGCTCGCGCTAAGCGCTCGTGAAGACGGCAATTCATACGTGCTCGATGGCGAGAAGACCTGGATCTCGAATGGCGGCATCGCGGACTTTTACGTGGTGTTCGCCCGTACCGGCGAGGCGGCGGGGGCACGTGGCATCAGCGCATTTATCGTCGATGCGGATACGCCGGGACTGCGCATTGCCGAACGGCTCGATGTGATCGCGCCGCATCCGCTAGCGCGCCTTTCTTTCGAAAACGCACGCGTGCCGCGTACCGCTTTACTTGGCAATCGCGGCGAAGGTTTCAAGCTTGCCATGCGCACACTCGATATCTTTCGCACATCGGTTGCAGCCGCGTCGCTTGGCTTTGCGCGGCGAGCGATGAGCGAAGGCATTGAGCGCGCCGCGTCGCGCAGGATGTTCGGGCAGACGTTGGGCGACTTTCAACTGACGCAGGCGAAGCTGGCGCAAATGGCGCTCACCATCGACAGCTCTGCGTTGCTGGTTTATCGGGCTGCGTGGCTGCGCGATCAGGGCAAGTCCGTTACGCGTGAAGCTGCATTAGCGAAGTGGCACGCGAGCGAGGGCGCTCAGCAGGTTATTGATGCAGCCGTGCAATTGTGGGGCGGTAGCGGCGTGCAAAGCGGTGCGGTGGTGGAGCAACTGTATCGGGAAATTCGTGCGTTGCGCATCTATGAAGGCGCGACCGAAGTGCAGCAGTTGATTGTCGGGCGCGACCTGCTCAAGGCTCATGCCGCGAGGAACGCATGACGGAATCATCGAGCCATTTCGAGCGGCCGGTGCGCATTCGTTTTTCGCACTGCGATCCCGCCGGCATCGTATTTTTTCCGCAGTATCTCGTGATGACCAACGCGCTGGTGGAGGACTGGTTCAACGAAGCACTCGACATTGATTATGCCGCGATGATCAGCACGCGCCGCGTCGGCTTGCCGATCGTGAAGCTCGATTGCACGTTTTCAAAGCCGAGCCAGATGGGCGACATGCTCATGCTGTCGCTAACGCTTGAACGTATAGGCGCTCGTTCTGTCGGGATTGTGATCGACGCACAGTCGCATGGTGAAACGCGCTTTCTCGCACGTCAGGTGCTCGTGACAACGTCGCTTGAATCCGGGGCGTCGATCGATATCCCCGATGACATTCGCGCCGCGCTGACACGCTTCAACCCCGCAGCGCTTGCGGAAGTAAAGGACGAGACAAAGGAGACACGTTCGTGAAAAAAGCATTGCTCCCAGCCGGCTGGGTCAAGCCGCGCGGATACGCGAACGGTGTTGCCGCGCGTGGCACGCAGGTCTTCATAGCAGGACAGATCGGCTGGGACGCGCAAGGGCGCTTCCAGAGCAGCGAATTCGCCGCGCAGGCGCATCAGGCGCTGGCCAACATAGTCGCGGTGCTCGCGGCCGCGGGAGGGCGCCCGGAGCATCTCGTGCGGCTGACCTGGTACGTGACCGACAAGCGCGAATACCTCGCCGCGTTAAGGGACGTGGGGAGCGCATTTCGAGAACTGATCGGCAACTACGACATTGCAATGAGCGCCGTGCAGGTGGTCGCGCTCATTGAAGACGAAGCCAAGGTGGAGATCGAAGCCACCGCCGTTATTCCAGATTAACAACTGTCGCTTATTTCGTCGTTTTCGGAGCTCACCATGGAACCTTCGGCTCACGTCGATACGTTTTCTCGCGACAACTTGCCGCCGCCCGCCGAGTGGCCGCAGTTTCTGCTCGACAACCCCGACGTCTCCTATCCGGCGCGTCTGAATTGCGCAGTCGAATTGCTCGACCGGATAATCGATGATCATCCGGAACGTGGACAGGGCGCACGGCCCGCGATCTGGTCGGACGTCGATGGTGCTCCGCACGCGACCACGTACAGCGAATTGCGCACGCGCGTGAACCAGGCAGCGCATGTGCTGACCGGGGTGATGGGACTGGTGCCGGGCAACCGCATTTTGCTGCGCGGACCGAATACGCTGCACATGGCAATCGCATGGCTTGCGTCCTTGAAGGCGGGTCTCGTGGTGGTGCCGACCATGCCGCTTCTGCGTGCCAAGGAACTGAAGCAGATCATCGACAAGGCTCAGGTGTCAGCGGCCCTATGCGACGCGCGACTGCTCGATGAACTCGCGCAATGCAGCGATCCCACCAACGTGTACTTTTGCGAAAGCCTGCTGAAAACAAGGCTCTTTCATGACGATGGCCCTGATTCCGTCGACACCATCGCCTTGCTTCAACCCACCGAGTACACGGCAGTGGACACCGCTGCCGACGACGTCTGCCTGATCGCATTTACCAGCGGCACGACGGGAATGCCGAAGGGTTGCATGCATTTTCATCGCGATGTGCTTGCGATGTGCGACTTGTTTCCGCGCCATATTCTCAAGCCCACCGCCGGCGATATATTCTGCGGCACGCCTCCGCTGGCGTTCACCTTCGGACTGGGCGGCTTGCTGTGTTTTCCGTTGCGCGCGGGGGCATCGTCGGTATTGATCGAGAAGTTGACGCCGGAGACGCTGCTGCAAGTGGTCGAGCGTTTTCGCGCAACGATCATGTTCACGGCGCCGACGTTCTATCGGCAAATGGCGGGCGTCGCTTCGCGTTTCGATTTGTCGAGCCTTGGGAAAAGCGTCTCGGCTGGCGAAGCGTTGCCGGATGCCACGCGCAAGCTCTGGCGGCAGGCCACCGGTTTGCAAATGATCGATGGAATTGGCAGCACTGAAATGATCCATATTTTTGTGTCGTGCGCCGAGGGACAGACGCGCGACCGGGCGATCGGGCGCGCGGTGCCGGGCTACGTGGTGCAGGCAGTGGACAACAACATGCAGTCTGTTCCGGTTGGCGAGGTCGGAATGCTCGCGGTAAAAGGGCCGACCGGGTGCCGCTATCTAAGCGACCCGCGGCAGCTTAGTTTCGTCCGCGATGGGTGGAACCTTCCGGGTGATTCGGTTCGTATCGATGCCGAGGGTTACGTCTTTTATCAGTCCCGCGCCGACGACATGATCATCTCGGCCGGCTATAACATTTCCGGTCCTGAAGTAGAAAGCGCGCTGCTGTTGCATGAAGCGGTGGCGGAGTGCGGGGTCGTTAGCGTGGCCGATGACGAGCGCGGGCAAATTGCCAAGGCGTTCGTGGTTCTTCGTGCTGGATTTGTAGCGAGCGACGCGCTGGTGGTGCAGCTACAAACCTTCGTGAAGGAAGAGATCGCCCCGTACAAATATCCGCGCGCGATTGAATTTGTCGATGCCTTGCCTCGCACCGAGACCGGCAAGCTGAAGCGGTTTGCGTTGCGCGCACTGGCGGCGTCTTGATGTGAGCACGTAGCTTTCGTTGATGCCCGATCTCGACTGCGGGTGGAGAGATCGGGCCGCTTGCTGGCGGTCCGGCTCGACGCCGAATGCATGATCCCTCCTCGTACGCGCAATCACATACGTTGATCAAATGCTCGACGCCGACGGCGCTCGGCCTATGAACATATTTCCGGCAAGTAATTGAATCGGTCAATTCGTCACGCATGGCGCACCCATCATAGTGGTGTTTTGGGCGGCGTGGCGCATTCATCCATCGCCGATGCCATTACATTAAAGCGCGCCATTTATTTTTGATTTTTTATTGACGGCTTTTCAGCTATTTTCGATTTGCGATCAGTTATCGCAGTATTGCCTCACGATGAGTAAAAAATTACTATCGGACGGTTTTCGGGAAAATCTGCCCTTTTTAAAGCATAAAGGTCACATGGCATATGCGCTGTAGAACTGCATCGATCGTAAGCAACAAAATCCTCCGCTGAACGCGCGCGACGAACCCATGTGAGGTCCGGCCTAAGGGGATTTCATTGCCGCGCATCCTCCACGCTGGATGACCATCAGGAGACCATTGTTCATGTTGAGAAAACGCATTCGTGCCGCATTTGTTGCCGCTGTGCTGATCGCGGCAATTGCGCCGGAGTGTCAGGCGCAATACACCACTGACTGGATAGCGAACACGTATGGAACGAATTCCACCTATGTCGGCAATGGTGCTCGTTCCATATGGGTAGCGCCCGAGGGAATTATTTATACCGCTTCTCTGTGGGACGAAAACGAAGGCGGCGTCGCCATATATGGCAACCGCAAAAACATGGGTTCCATCGGTTTGCACAACGAGTTCCAGGGCAGCGCCATTACGGGCAATGCAACTTCAATCTTTGCTGCCTTGCAATACGACAGGACTATCGGCAGTGGCTGGGTAGGGCGATATAACCGAACCAGTAAAACACGTGATCTCTCCATTTCCGTCAGTGCGACAACGACCCAGACCCGCGGCGATGTCGTTACCGGACTAGCGACATCAGGCTCTCTCCTTTATGCGAGTGATTTCCCGGGAAATCGCGTGCGGGTCTTCACCACCGACGGCGTCTGGCAGAGCGATATCAATGTGGCCGCGCCCGGGGCGCTCGCCTTGGACAGTGCTGGCAATGTCTGGGTCGCGCAAGAGAATGCTGGCGCGATTGTCGAATTCAGCCCGGCCGGCGCAGCGTTGAACACGATCCAGATGTCACCCACGTCCCGCCCGAGCGCGTTGTATTTCGACGCAACGGCTGGACAGCTTTTAGTCGGCGATGAAGGGCCGGACATGAACATCAAGATCTACCAGATCGCGGGCGTTTCAACCCAGCCAACCCAGGTCGGCACGTTCGGCATTCAGGGCGGATATCTCGACACCACGACTGGAATCAAAGGTCAGGTCGGGGACAGGCGCTTCACCCGCGTTGCCGGCATCGGCAAGGACTCTGCCGGCAACCTGTATGTCCTCAACAACCCGTGGGGTGGAACCTGGGATCTCGGCCGCAACGGCAATACCGACATCTACGCCTACGACAGCTCAGGCATTCTGCGATGGAAGCTTCAGGCACTGAACTTTGAAGGCAACGGCGCACCGGACCCCGCTACAGATGGCGCGTATTTCTACGGAGGCTTCAATGTCTACACGGGCACTGCCGGCGGAACGTTCGTGGCGAACACCGTCGATCCGATTGACTACCCGTCCGATCCACGAATCGACATCAACGACACCCAGCGTGGCGAGCACTTCGCGCAAATCGCTACCGTTGGCGCAAACCGGATCCTTGTGGCAGCCGGCCAGAATCCGGGGATCTTTTATTTCTTTCACTTCAACGCGGCCAATGGCTACATCGCCATACCGGACGGGTCGCTGCCTGGCACGGCGTTCAATGCGACCGCATTGATCACGGGAGGATTCTGTCTCGACAGCAATGGAAACGTCTGGGCCGGCCCGGACCGGACGAATCGCATCTATTACTACCCGCTGACCGGCTTTGATGCCGACGGTAAACCGAGCTGGGGAGCAGGCATTGCATACGCCACGCCGAGGACCATCCTGCCATTGACGCGGATCATCTACCTTGCCGATAGCGACACCATGATCCTCGCGCAAGGCATAGTCGGGAGCACGGACTGGACCTCGATAGGAACGCGTGTCGAGGTGTATCACGGTTGGCTCGCAGGCAACCAGCGCTCGCCGAATCCGGTGATCAACCTCACCAGCGCCAATCCGAAATCGATCACGGCAGCCGGCAACTATCTGTTCGTCGGCTACGTAAACACCGCGCCCAACATCGACGCCTTCAATCTCGCCACGGGGAGCCTGGACACTACATTCACCAATAGCAGCCCCACGACAGTGGACGTGGGCAACAATGTTGATTCGATGTACGGCCTGAGGTCATATCTGCGATCGACCGGTGAGTACGTGGTCACGAAGGACAACTATAACAATTCGAGCATCATTGTTTATCGTTGGACCCCGGGGTCATAGCTCGAATCGCTGATTGCAGCGCTTACGTCAATAGTTAGCCCTGCGAATTTGCCTGGTCCGTGCGGCAGGAGAACCATCGGCGCAGCGTTCTGGGCGCTTGCACAACCTCGGCCACCTCGCGCCACCACCGCTGACCACGGTGTGGCGCGGCCAGATCGAGCCGTTCTCCCATGCGCGGCGTCGCGAGCAAAATGCCTCTTGCCGCGGCGAGCCCCATCACGCGCTCGAACGGCTCTTGCCAGCGATGCATCGCCAGATCGAACGTGCCATTGTGAATTGGCATTAGCCAGTGGCCGCGCAGATCGAGGTGGGCCTGGACGGTTTCGTCGGGCTGCATGTGCACGTATGGCCATTGGGCGTCGTAGGCGCCCGTTTCGACCAGCGTTATATCGAACGGACCCAGTCGCTCGCCGATCGTCCTGAAACCATCAAAGTAGCCCGTGTCACCGCTGAAGAACACGCGCAGATCGTCGTCGACGATGACCCACGAGGCCCACAAGGTACTGTTGCCATCGAAAAGACTGCGGCCGGAGAAATGCTGGGAAGGTGTTGCCGTGAACGCGAGACCGTCGATCTCCACACCCTGCCACCAGTCGAACTGACGCACCTTCGATGCGTCGATACCCCACTCGATCAGCCGGTCACCCACGCCCAGCGGCGTCAGGAACACGCTTGTCGTGCTGGCGAGGGCGAGCACCGTCTCGCGGTCCAGGTGGTCGTAGTGGTCGTGAGACAGAATCACGCCGCGCAGCGGCGGCAAGTCGGCGAGCGCGATGGGCGGTGCATGAAAGCGTTTTGGACCAAACCGCCGGAACGGCGACGCACGTTCGGCAAAGACCGGGTCGGTCAGCCAGAACTGCCCGCGCAACTTGAGCAGCATGGTTGAATGCCCGAGGCGATACAAGCTGCGGTCCGGCGCCGCGTCAAGCTGTTCACGCGTCAGCGCATCGACGGGCAGGGTGCTTGCAGGCACCGTGCCGTCCGGTTTATTGAACAACACATTCCACACGATGCTCAGGGTCTTACGGATTCCTTCCACGGGACGAGGCTTGACATTACGGAAGCGCTCGCCGTCGTGCTGGGTTGACGAGTCAAATGATTCACGGCCGCGTTGCGCTGCTGTGAATCCCAAAGCGCGGCGGATAGAACCGGTGAACGATGTCATGTAGTGGCGTCCCGATACAGAAAGTAGACTATGCAGTGTAGTTTATCGTAGAAAAAAGTAAACTGCCTGGTGTAAAATTTATTGATGAATGCTACTGCCAACCTGCTACGCCTGACCGATCGCAAGCGCGCTGCCGTGATCGCTGCGGCTATTGAAGAATTTCTCGCAGCGGGTTTCGATGCAACCAGCATGGACCGCATCGCAGCCCGCGCGGGTGTGTCGAAGCGGACGGTCTACAACCATTTTCCCAGCAAGGAAGTGCTGTTCGCGGCCATCTTGCGGCAGTTGTGGGACTCGAGTGACGCGGGAGAGGCGCCCGCTTATTCCGGCTCTCAGCCGTTGCGCGCGCAGTTGCTCCAGCTGCTGTTGAAAAAGCTGAGTCTTTTGAACGACGAGGCATTCCTGTCGCTCGCGCGCGTGGCGATCGCGGCAGGCATTCATTCGCCGGAGCGCGCGCGCGACATGGTGGCCCGCATGGGGGAGCGCGAAGAAGACCTGACCGTGTGGATACGCGCAGCCACTGCCGATGGCCGGCTCAAGACATCGGACCCCGTGTTCGCGTCGCTGCAGTTGCAGGGTCTCGTCAAAGCGTTTGCTTTCTGGCCGCAGGTGACGATGGGGCAGCGTCCTCTCAGCAAGCAGGAACAAAAGCAGGTAGCGGAATCCGCCGCCGATATGTTTCTTGCGCGCTACGCATAATGGGTGCGCGACGAGCGTAACGGCTGAGGTTTTCGTTGGCTGCCGGCTTTGTCGATTGCTACCGAACACGCTTCGCAATCTTCAGTTGTAGTGCCTTGGCGATTCCGTGACGGGTTCACGCAAGTGACACCGCATTTCACTATCGTGGTGACGCTCACTCCTATTGTGGATTGGGCCCCGTTGCAGATACTGGAGACTTCCATGAGCGATCAACACGAAGTTCATCACCATCATCACGAAGCAGCCAAGCACCTCGATTCGGCCGCGAAGCATCATCGCGAAGCAGCCAAGCACGCGGAGGCTGGCGACCACGAGGCTGCGAGCCACCATGCTCACCTGGCGCATGGTCACGGGCTGCACGCGGGCGAGCACGCTGAACACGCAGCCAAGAAAGCGGTGCACTTGCACAGCGGTCACTGATTGATCCAGTTGTTCCGGACAACGTACTCTGTTCGAGCGCGTTGCCCGGATGTCGGCACTTTTCTTATGACGGATGACCGCATATAGTGCGCCGCGATTTGATAACGCAACTACAAACCGCGTTGCCGCGCCCGGTGGAAGATTCCGCTTACCTGACGCTTACTTGATTGACTGAACCTGCGCCTGGCTCAACTCCCACGTATGGGGTGGCAGCGGAATAAAGTGGACCGTATCGAGGTACGCCTCATTGGTCTCGGACGGTACGATCGACCACAGCAAGAACCTGCGCAGCGCCGCCGCAGTGGTGGCGTCAGGCTGTTTCGTCGAAACGACCGCGTACTCGTAATTGACGAGCGGGTAGGCGCCCGATGCCGGCGCGAACACAAGGCTCAGACGTTCGTCAGCCGGCGTGCGCGGGCCGAGTGAAGCGGCGCCTGCCGTGATCGTGTCTTTGCTCGGCATAACAAATTCGCCTGCGCCATTCTTGAGTGCGGCGGTGCCGAGATGCGCGGCGCCCAGCGCGTCAGCAAAACTGACGCCGACATAACCGATCGAGTAGGGCGTCGTTTGCAGCGCCTTCACCATGCCCGAGTTTCCCGTTGCAGTAGCACTGCCCGGCACGGCCGGCCATGAGATTGACGTGCCATATCCCTGGTTGCTTTCCCAGTTTGGGGTCGAGAACGACAGGAACTGGGTGAACACGAAAGTGTCTCCGGAGCCTTCGGCCCGATGGATCGGCACGATCGGGTGATGTGGTAACGCTACGCTCGGGTTGAGCGCGGCGATCTGCGGCGCATCCCAGTTGCGAATCTCGCCTGTGTAGATGGCGGCGAGCACTGGGCCGTCCAGCTTGAGGTGAGTCGCGTTGAGGCCGGGCAGGTTGTAGTTGACCGTCTGCGCGGCAATCGCCAGCGGCACGTTGATGATCTGCGGGTGCTGCCGCATCTCGGCATCGGACATATAGGCGTCGGACGCACCGATCTGTACCTTGCCCGCCAGCACCTGCTGAATACCGGCTTCCGAGCCAGTCTCGCCGACGGTAATGTGGATGCCGGGATGCGACTTCGTGTACTCAGCCACCCAGGTTGTGAAGAGTGGATACATCAGGGTCGAGCCGGTTTCGCTCAATGTGAGGTCCTGCGCATTGACCGATGTGCTCGCCATCAGGCTGAACGCAGCCATGCACAGCGGCAGGGCTGCGAACCGGTGCGAGCGCCGCCGCCGTGCCGGGTTTTTATAATGCTTAGTCATGCACGTCTCCGTCGCGATACGGGGAAATACCGGGAAACTATTTTTTGCGTAGGGAACATCGTGTCGGTCTGTGAGCGCGCGCTTATCGTCCAATGTCGTCAAGGCTCACGCCGTTTGTCTCGATGCGAAATAACCAGGTCACCACCGCGCCAAGAATGGATGTGCCCACGAGAATGTAGAGAAGCGGACCGGTGCCAATGCCCGTGAGCAGAATGGGGAAAAGGAATGCGGTCGCGACCGCGCCGATCTTGCCGACGGCTGCCGCGAACCCGGCGCCGGTGCCGCGAATGGCCGTCGGAAACACTTCGCCTGCCAGGAGATAGGTCTGTGCGTTCGGACCCAGGTTGGTCATGAAATTGAAGAGCATGAAGCCGGCAAAAATCACGACAGTCTTGGTCGAGCCTTCAAAACTATCGGAGAACGAAGCAATCAGAAGGCCCGCCGCGCAGCCGATGAAACCAACCACTTGCAGCCAGATCCGTCCGACCTTGTCCGCGAAGATGACCGCGAAAATGATGCCGACAATCAGCAGCATGGTGATGAGGGCAGAGCCCTTGGCGGCGAGTATGTCGTTCAGTATCAGGTCGCTGATGCTGCGAACGTGATCCGGCTTGCTGCCGAACGCCGCTGCGAGAATGGTCGGCGTGAAAATGCCGATCCCGTACGTGCCGAGATCCTGCAGGAACCACGGTACCGAGGCCAGGATCGTCGCTCGCAGGTTGCGCCGCGCGAACAGCGCGGCGAAGCTCTGTTTGCCGCCGTGGCCCGTGGCGGCCATTTCCATTTCGCGCGACAACGCAATACTTGTCGGGTACTGCGGGCTGCGCACCAGTAATCGCTGCGCCGCGGCTTCCGCGCGGTCGACCGCACCGCGAATATGCAGCCAACTGGGGCTTTCCGTGATGTAGAAGCGGCCGATGGTCACCGCCAGCGCCGGGATGATCGCCGTGCCGTACATCCAGCGCCACGAATCGAGGGTCGGGATGGTCGACAGGACCAGGAAGCCCACCGCCGTACCGCCGAGCGCGCCCAACGCCTGGAAGCCGAACGCCGCCAGCACGAGCTTGCCTCGACTGCTGCTGGGGATGCTTTCCGAGATGATCATGTGCGCGGTCGGGTAATCGCAGCCGAGCGCCACGCCAAGTCCGAACAGGCAGATCACGAGCGAGATGAAGTTGGTGCAAAGAACCAGCAGCACCAGGAACGCCACGAAAATGATCATCTCCACGATGAACATCCGCTTACGCCCGAAGTAGTCGGACATGCCTCCGAGACCGACCGCTCCGACCAGGATGCCCATGAGACTGGCGGCGCTGATGAAGCCATTCTGTGCCGCGCTGATGCCGAACTCGCGCGAGATCAGCGGGAGCGCCACGCCCGTCATGAAAACGACGAATCCTTCAAAGAACTTTCCGGCTGCCGCCAGCGCCCAGATGCGCCATTGCATCGCGGTCATGGGTACTGACGCGAGATGCGTTCCGTCAGGCCACATGGGGTGTTCGTCGATGTACTGCTGGACTGACTTCACACCGTTGCTCTGCGACCTGTCGGAATCTGCCACATCATGCATAACTCACTCCTGGTGCGATTGCGGCTATTGCGATGGCGATAAGACGCGGGAGGTTTAATCAGCCCCGGGCGTATTCGCTTGGCCTGGCGTGCCTTTTACGGCGCGCGATCTGGAATCGTGCTGGCTGATACAACGCGTCTCGTTCGATGGTCGAACCGAATTCTTCGCAGAGAATTTGAGGTGCCAGATCGCCATCGTGACGGCGATAGGTGTCGGGCGCATGACAAGAATGGACCGAGGGCTGTCCGCGTTTATAAGCTTGCGGTCAGTAAGGCGGAAAGACGGATGAGTTCACGGCTTTGTCGTCGGAGAAAACATGGGCGTGTCCCTTGCCGATGTCGTGGAAGCTTGCTTGCCCGAGGGCTCCTTGGCGCTTTAAACGCGCTTGTTGAGCGATGAGGATCGGGGTTGTTCGCTACTCGCTACCGGCGGTAATCGATACTTCGGACTTGGCGAAATACGCTTCTGATACGAGGTATTTATCGGGTTAATCTGTTTGTATGGATTCCCGCCAAGCAATCTATCTTGCGGGTGTAATAAAACAGCGGCGATCCACAACGAGCAACGCAAGCGCAGAACCGCAGCGCTTTCAATTTGTAAGTTATCCATAGCGTTGCATCTTTACGGAGCAGCCTTGATCGATACAATTCCAGGTCAGCGGCGCGAACGCGGGTGACCTGTTGTCGGTAAACGGAATTACTCAGACTAGCGCGCAGTTAGATAGACACGACAGTACGGAGTTGATTGGACTTCCCGGAATCGGCCGTCGTAGCGACTTATGCGTGCGGCGGCCCGAGAAGTCGTGGGACGGAAGTGAAAGGCTCTTGACGACCCGGAGCGGCCACCGAGCGAATCCTTGTTGAGTGACCGTTCCGCATGCTCGATCGGCCACTCGCGCCCTTGAACCAACAGACGCGAACGTTCGCTTCGAGCCTAACTTCAACCATCACTATTTCACGGGTTTTATGCCAATCTGAGCGGAGAGCCGGGCTAACACTGCATCATCGGAGACACCCTGGAAGTCGCTTCGCGGTGTGTAAGGCGCCTCGAGTGCGATTACTTCGTCGGCTGAGAGGTCGATATCAAGCGAAGCAATGGCGTCGTCAATATGAGAGAGCTTCGTTGCGCCCACTAGCGGCGCTGCAACAACCGGATTGCGATGCAGCCATGCAAGCGCAATTTGTGCGCCGCCCACACCGCGCGCGTCGGCAATACGCCAAAGCGCCTCGATGATCGAACGGTCACTTGCTTGCTGGGTGTAGAGCATGTCCGCAAAGGGATCACTGCCGGACCGTGGGGTCGACGCCTCGACGGGCCGCGCGAGGCGTCCCCGGGCAAGCGGGCTCCAGACAACTGTGCCGATGCCCTCGTCAACACAAAGAGGCAGCATCTCGCGCTCCTCCTCGCGCGCAAT
>NZ_JAAVUQ010000109.1 GCF_018449515.1 Caballeronia sp. dw_19
GTGGCCGGCATAAGTGCGGCGAGCGTGCGGCGCATCTGGCAGGCGCACGGCCTCAAGCCGCATCGGTTAGAGAGCTTCAAGATATCGAACGACAAGCACTTCGCCGAGAAACTCGAGGACATCGTCGGGCTGTATCTCGATCCCCCGGAGCACGCCTTGGTCCTGTGCTGCGATGAGAAGTCCCAGATCCAGGCGCTTGATCGGACCCAGCCGGGCTTGCCGCTCAAGCGAGGTCGCGCTCAAACGATGACGCACGATTACAAGCGCCATGGTGTGACGACGCTGTTTGCCGCGATGAACACGCTCGATGGCAGTGTCATTGGCCAGTGCCAGACAAAACATCGTCACCAGGAGTGGCTGAACTTCTTGCGCAAGATCGATCGCAACACGCCCAAGGACCGCGAGCTGCATTTGATCGCTGACAACTATGCCACCCATAAGCATCCCGAGGTACAGGCGTGGCTTGCCAAGCACCCGCGATTTCACATGCATTTCACGCCCACCAGCGCCTCTTGGCTCAACATGGTCGAACGCTTCTTTCGTGACTTGTCAGTGAACCAGTTGCGACGTGCGGTGTTGCGCTCGGTACCCGAATTGATTGGCACCATCGAACAGTACGTGCA
>NZ_JAAVUQ010000110.1 GCF_018449515.1 Caballeronia sp. dw_19
GATTCATAGGTGCCCCAAAAGCACGGTGCTCGCCAGAGCGAAGGATGTGTGAACCCCTCCTTCTCGCGAATCCTGACACGAACACGCTTCGCCCCCAACGTTCTCGGGCAAGCACAGTTCGCCAAGGGACCCGCACGGCCTCAGGAGTCTTCACTGCTTCATGACTTGGCAGGTTGGCGGTGTAGTTTGCGCGGTTGTATTCGCGGGCTACGGTCGGACGCATATTTACAGCGTCGTTCTTTTTTGATTGCTTGCGTGGCCTGCACCTTATTTTCGCCTACTATGGCCTTGCGCATTTCGATGGCCTCGTTTTTGTGCGGGTTAGTAATATGGTTCGAAGTGCGTACTAATCTGGCGGTTGGTTGTCCGCGGATTGCCCGGGGTGATTAGCGAAGCTGGCCACGGGGGCCCTCCAGCGCAAGCCATTCACCCAACTTACCAAGAAACGAAGCCTTAAATGCGGGTGGGGCCGAGCGGGTTGCCGGGCGAATGGTGCTTGCCCGAGAGCGTACGGGGCGAAGCGTGTTCGTGTCAGGATTCGCGAGAAGGAGGGGTTCAAACATCCGTCGCTCTGGCGAGCACCGTGCTTTTGGGGCGCCTATGAATGAAAACTGCACGCTGT
>NZ_JAAVUQ010000111.1 GCF_018449515.1 Caballeronia sp. dw_19
GGAGTGGTAATCGGTTCGACCACCGTTGCCGGGGACGGCACGTGGACATTCAAGCCATCGACGGACTTGTCCAACGGCTCGAACAGCTTCACGGTGATTGAAACGAACCCGGCGGGCACGCCGAGCGCGACGTCGCCGGCAACGGCCGTGGTGGTGGACACCACCACACCGGCAAAACCGTCGACGCCGGTTCTGACGGACGACAGCAACGCATCAATTCCGGCGGGCAGCACGACAAGCGACGGCCATCCGCACATCAGCGGCACGGGCACAGCAGGCGACACGGTCAAGATCTATGACGGCGCGACGCTGATCGGCTCGGCCGTGGTCGATGGCACCGGCAAGTGGAGCTTCACGCCGTCAACGGACGTGGCTATTGGCACGCACAGCATCACGGCCACGCAAACCAACGCGGCTGGCACGACGGGCGCGGCATCGGATGCGGTCGCGTTCACGTTCATGCCTGTGGCCGGGGCGCCGGTCATCACGAATGTGCTTGATACAGTGGGCACGAGCCCGACGCTTGTGAGCATTCCGAGTGGCGGGGCGACCAGTGGCAATCAGCCCACCATCAGCGGCACGGGTGTGGTCGGCGACACGGTC
>NZ_JAAVUQ010000112.1 GCF_018449515.1 Caballeronia sp. dw_19
CGCGAATCCTGACACGAACACGCTTCGCCCCCAACGCTCTCGGGCAAGCACCATTGCTAAGGAACCCGCACGGCCTTACGGGTATTTGCTTCTGCGGTTCTTCGTGGATTAGCTACTTGGTCCGTGCGACCGTATTCATAGGCCACAGCTTCATGCGTGTTTGTGTTTACTGCCTCAGTTTTTGTGAATTGGCTGCGCGTTCTGTACAGCTATTTTCGTCTACGGCCACCCGCATCTTCGCGGCTTCGTTTCTTGGCGGGTTGGCGACGAGGTTCGAGGCGCGTACACATTGGAGGGAGGTTGTCCGCGGATAGCGCGGGGTGCTCCTTGGGCAGGTTCAATCACTGGTGGCGAAGCGTGTGGTTCCTTGACAATGGTGCTTGCCCGAGAGCGTACGGGGCGAAGCGTGTTCATGTCAGGATTCGCGAGAAGGAGGGGTTCACACATCCTTCTCTCTGGCGAGCACCGTGCTTTTGGGGCACCCATGAATCAA
>NZ_JAAVUQ010000113.1 GCF_018449515.1 Caballeronia sp. dw_19
GTTGTCGTACACCTTGATGATGTCGCCTGTCGTGCCCTTGCCGTTGATGTGCGGATGCGCATCCGCTGTCGTGCTGCCTGCGGGAATGGCGTTGCCGTTGTCGTCGGTCAGGGTCGGTGCGGCCGGCGTAGCCGGCGTGGTGGTGTTGACCGTGAAGCTGATATCGGTCGAGTGCGGGCTCGTACCCGCCGAATTGCTCTGCGTCGCGAAGATGTCGTGCACGCCGTCGGCCAGTGCCGTCGCGGGTTTCACGCTCCACGTGCCGTTGCCTGCCACCGTGGCCGTGCCAATCAGCGTAGCGCCGTCATACACCGTGATCGTGTTGCCCGCCGTGCCCGTGCCCGTCAGGACCGGATGCGAATCGTCCGTGGTCATGCCATTCGTGATCGGCCCGGTGATGCCGCCCACGTTGTCGGTCAGCGCCGTAATGCCCGGCGCGGCCGGTGCAACCACGGTTGAGCCGACCTGCACGGTCAA
>NZ_JAAVUQ010000114.1 GCF_018449515.1 Caballeronia sp. dw_19
AGAAACGAAGCAAAGAAAGCGCTTTCAACCACGCTACCCTAAGTGTCCACAGCGTGCAGTTTTCATTCATAGGTGCCCCAAAAGCACGGTGCTCGCCAGAGCCACCGATGTGTGAAACCCTCCTTCTCCGAACACAGATACCCACACGCTTCGCCACCAGTGATTGAACCTGCCCAAGGAGCACCCCGCGCTATCCGCGGACGACCAACCACCAAATGTTCACGCGCCTCGAACCACCTGGCTAACCCTTCTGGAAACAAGACCGCGAAAATGCGTGAGGCCGTAGTCGGCGAAAATAAGCGCATGGTCCACGCAGTCAACCCGCCAAGAAATGAAGTACCAATACGGAAGTACCAATACGGAAGTACCAATACGGAAGTACCAATACGCGAGATGTCGTTGCCGGCGAAAACAACTGTTCAGACCACGTAGCCACCGCACCAAAAAACGAAACCGAAAAGACGCGTGAGGCCGT
>NZ_JAAVUQ010000115.1 GCF_018449515.1 Caballeronia sp. dw_19
CCGAACACCGATACCCACACGCTTCGCCACCAGTGATTGAACCTGCCCAAGGGGCACCCCGCGCTATCCGCGGACAACCACCACCAAATGTGTACGCGCCTCGAACCATGTCGCCAACCCTGCTGGAAACGAGGTCGCGAAGATGCGGGCGGCCGTAACCGACGAAAATAGCTGTACAGAACGCGCAGCCAATTCACAAAAAACTGAAGCAGTAAACACAAACACGCATCAAGCTGTGGCCTATGAATACGGTCGCACAGATCAGGTGGCTAACCTGTCAAAAAACCGCAGCCGTAAATATCCGTAAGGCCGTGCGGGTTCCTTAGCAATTGTGCTTGCCCGAGAGCGTACGGGGCGAAGCGTGTTCGTGTCAGGATTCGCGAGAAGGAGGGTTTCAAACATCCTTCGCTCTGGCGAGCACCGTGCTTTTGGGGCACCTATGAATAGAAACTGCACGCTGT
>NZ_JAAVUQ010000116.1 GCF_018449515.1 Caballeronia sp. dw_19
CACGGATGTGTGAAACCCTCCTTCTCCGAACACGGATACCCACACGCTTCGCCACCAGTGATTGAACCTGCCCAAGGGGCGCCCCGCGCTATCCGCGGACGACCCAACCACCAAATGTGCACGCGCCTCGAACCACGTCGCCAACCCTCCTGGAAACGAGGCCGCAAAGTGCGTGAGGCCATGACCGGCGCAAATAAGGCGCGGGCCACGCAAATAATTTGCAAAAAAAGAAGCATTAAATATGCGTCGGCCGTATAGCCCACCGAGCCGCGCTGACCACGCGGGCAACCCATCAAGACATGACAGTAAAGACGTGTGAGGCCGTGCAGGTTCCTTGGGAAATGTGCTTGCCCGAGAGCGTACGGGGCGAAGCGTGTTCGTGTCAGGATTCGCGAGAAGGAGGGGTTCACACATCCGTGGCTCTGGCGAGCACCGTGCTTTTAGGGCACCTATGAATAGA
>NZ_JAAVUQ010000117.1 GCF_018449515.1 Caballeronia sp. dw_19
TAAGGAAGCCGCACGGCCTTACGGGTATTTACGGCTGCGGTTTTTTGATGGGTTAGCTCCTGGTCTGTGCGATCGTATTCATAGGCCACAGCTTCATGCGTGTTTGTGTTATTGCTTCAGTTTTTGTGAATTGGCTGCGCGTTCTGTACAGTTATTTTCGTCGGTTACGGCCGCGCGCATCTTTGCGGCCTCGTTTCGTGGCGGGTTGGCGACGAGGTTCGCGGCGCGTACTGATTTGGAGGGTGGTCGTCCGCGGATAGCGCGGGGTGCTGCTTGGGCAGGTTCAATCACTGGTGGCGAAGCGTGTGGGTATCCGTGTTCGGAGAAGGAGGGTTTCAAACATCCTCCGCTCTGGCGAGCACCGTGCTTTTGGGGCACCTATGAATGAAAACTGCACGCTGTGGACACTTAGGGTAGCGTGTTTGAAAGCGCTTTCTTTGCTTCGTTTCT
>NZ_JAAVUQ010000118.1 GCF_018449515.1 Caballeronia sp. dw_19
CCGGCCTCACGCGTCTTTGGATGTGTGAACCCCTCCTTCTTCGAACACGGATACCCACCGCTTCGCCACCGGTGATTGAACCTGCCCAAGGGACACCCCGCGCTATCCGCGAACAACCTCCCTCCAAATGTGTACGCGCTTCGAACCACGTCGCCAACCCTGCTGGAAACGAGGTCGCGAAGATGCGCGCGGCCGTAACCGACGAAAATAACTGTGCGGACCGCGCGGGTAACTCACCAAAACCGGAGCAACAACACGCGTGGTGCCGTGACCTATGGACATAACCGTCAGACCACGTAGCTGACACGCGAAGAGCGCGGCATCCAGAACGCGTGAGGCTGCGCTGATTCTTGAACGCTGGTGCTTGCCCGAGAGCGTACGGGGCGAAGCGTGTTCGTGTCAGGATTCGCGAGAAGGAGGGGTTCACACATCAGTGGCTCTGGCGAGC